>JARGPO010000006.1 GCA_029213075.1 Legionellaceae bacterium
CGGAGGTAGGGGAATATTGTGTTTTCAGCTGGTGGTAACAATTCACTAAAATTCTTGTTAGAGGATACCCCTACTATCCAATCCACTTTATTTAATATTGATCAAATGGACATGAATTTAGACTTTGATGCTCTTGCCCTGGGTTTTCAAACTGCTCTATTGACAAGCCTGAAATTAAAATCTAGGATACAAAGTGTTTGTTAGATGGCGCGGGGTGCTGATTTTTTGGCTGAGAATAACCCGTCGAACTTGAACTGATTAATATCAGCGTAAGGACGCCGACAAAATGCATTGCTATTTTATATTTAGCAAGGCTGCCTTTTGCCATCTCCAATTATTAGATATTTACTAAATTATAAGGAGTTATGGCAATGTTATCCCTCAAGTCTCGAGTTAGTCTATTATTAAATTGGTACACCAATCCCTACCACGCACCAATTCTCGTTGCAAAGCAATTAGGTTTTTATGCAGAAGAAGATATCAAGCTTGCAATACTAGAACCAAATGATCCAAGTGATGTTACCGAATTAGTTGGTCTAGGGACAGTTGATTTCGGGGTAAAGGCCATGATTCATACGGTCGCAGCCAGAGCTAAGGGCTATCCAGTAACCTCAATTGGCACACTACTCGATGAACCACCAACTGGCTTAATAGCGCTAAAATCAAGTGGTATTAACTCTTTTCAAGATATTGTTGGGAAGCGTGTTGGCTATATTGGAGAATTTGGTAAGAAAATCATCGATGATTTAGCAAGCCTTGCCGGTATTGATCCAGGAAGTTATGAAACCATACGTATCGGCATGAATGTCACCGACGCCATTTGCCGAGACGTTATTGATACCGGCATTGGCTTTATTAATTTTCAACAAGTTGAATTAGAGCACCTAAAAGGTGAAACAGTCTTCTTGCGTATTGATCAATTAGCAGGTCTTGGGTGTTGTTGTTTTTGCTCTGTGCAGTTTATTGTTCCAGAAAGAATGCTAGCCAAACCTGAGCTCTTACAAGGCTTTCTAAGAGCAACTCAACGTGGAGCTGCATTCACAACTGAAAAACCAGAAGAGGCATATGAGCTAATCTGCCAAGCCAAACCGCAATTGCGCACAGAAATGTATCACAAAATTTTTATTCGTACTCTACCATTTTTTTCGCGTAACTTGTTAAATGTTGAACGTGATTGGAATAAAGTTGGGAGATATACCAAGCACCTAGGTATTATTGATGAAAAATTTGATGTATCGAAATGCTATGATAATCAATATCTTCCCGAAAGTCCTCACTCAGATATAAAGCCAATTTCTTGCTGCCTTGAGGGGTAATCATGCAAGCAGGTATTGTTGGCATGGGAATTATGGGACGCTTGTTAGCCTTAACATTGCAAAATGCGGGCTGGCAAGTCACAATTTTTGATAAAGACTCTGGCGATACAAACTGCAGTTTTGCAGCCGGAGGCTTATTAACTCCATATTCAGAATTAGATAAAGCAGAGTTTGCAGTTTTTAAACTTGGCCAAGAGTCAGTGCAAAATTTGTGGCCAAGTATTATCAAACAACTGCCTGATAATATTTATTTTAAAAATTCTGGAAGTATTGTTATAAACCACCCACAAGATAGTCGTGAGTGGGAACATTTCAGCAAGCGAATAAACTCACAATTAGATGAATATACCAGAGCTTATCAAAAAGTTACTAACAAGCAGTTATGTACACTTGAGCCTGAATTATCCAAATTCGCTCAAGCTTATTACTTTCCTAATGAGGCGCATATTGATTGCCAGTCTTTGATGAATGCTCTTAAAAGCCATCTCACCCACAAAAGTACGGCATGGCATACTAATAATTCTGTTTTAGAAATAAAGTCACGATTAATCATTACCAAAAGCAAGTCATACAAATTTGATATGGTCTTTGATTGCCGAGGCATGGGGGCCTGTTCATCTTTTAAGGATTTGCGCGGGCTACGTGGTGAATTAATTTGGCTGTATGCCCCAGATGTTAAACTGCAAAGACCCATTCGTTTATTACACCCAAGATATAGCTTATATATCGTACCAAGACCTGGCAATATCTATCTAGTTGGCGCAAGCGAACTTGAGTCTGATTGTTGTGATGATATTTCTGTACGCTCTACATTAGAGTTATTAACAGCCGCATATTTTGTGCATGCAGGTTTTGCAGATGCAAGAATAATTAAAACCTCCGTGCAAGTTCGACCAACACTTGCCAGTGGCCTACCACAAATCAAATATAGTGATGGCGTAATTGCCATAAATGGTCTTTATCGACATGGTTATTTAATTGCTCCAGCTTTAGCACAAGAAGTTATGTGCCACCTTAAAAACAATCAAATATCAGAAAAAATGGGATAACTATCATGATAAAAATTTATTTTAACAATCAAGAACAACAAGTAAGCCAAGGTATGAGCATTCAAGATTTGTTAATGCAAAATAATCACAATGAGAGCCATTTTGCGGTAGCTATTAATAATAAAATTATTCATAAAGTTGATTATAACTTAACTCTAATGCAAACAAACGATCGAGTGGATATTCTTATTCCTATGCAAGGAGGTTAAAAATGTGGGCATTAGCAGGAACCAAATTGAGTAGTCGTTTGATACTCGGAACAGCGCAGTATCCATCTTTAGAGGTATTAAAACAATCTATACTTGCATCTAAAACTGAGATAATAACGTTATCAATCAAGCGCCAAGCACCTGAAGGCAAGGGTGGTGAGTCATTCTGGCGGGCAATCAAGAGTCTTAATTGCCATATCCTACCAAATACCGCTGGATGTAGAGATGCCCGATCGGCAATTCAAACTGCTGAAATTGCTCGTGAATTATTTGCAACTTCGTGGATAAAATTAGAAGTTATTGGCGATGATTATAATCTTCAACCAGATCCATTTGAATTAGTAGCCGCTGCGAAAGAGTTAATAAAAAAAGGGTTTCAAGTATTTCCGTATTGCACTGATGATTTAGTTTTGTGTCAAAAACTTGTCGACGTTGGTTGTCAAATACTTATGCCTTGGGCGTCACCAATTGGATCTGGTATGGGATTGGTTAATCCTTATGCCCTGCAAACACTTCGAGACCGCCTTCCCAATATTACCTTAATTATTGATGCCGGAATAGGCAAACCATCCCATGCAACCTTGGCTATGGAAATGGGGTTTGATGGTATGCTACTAAATACTGCCGTTGCTCTTGCGAATAAACCTATAACAATGGCCAAAGCCTTTGCAAATGCTCTCTCTGCAGGGCGCGATGCTTATATTGCCGGGATTATGCCAGAGCGTAATATTGCCCACCCAAGCACATCACTAATAGACACCCCCTTTTGGCAACAGGATATAAATATATGAAACAACCAATTGTATGGTCAATTGCTGGATTTGACCCTTTGGGAATGGCCGGTAATAGTGTTGATATGGAAACGTTTAAAAGCTTTGATGTGTTCCCATGCTCAATTATCACGAGTATTAATCCAAATGAGACCGGATTTAATATTTGCTCTCAATATGAAAAACTATTACCTGAATATCTTCCAAAAGCCATTAAAATTGGCATGCTTGGGGATTTAAAATCTCTAACTAATTTATTAACTAACTTTTCTGGCTTAGTGGTTCTTGATCCAGTTATTAATGCATCTTCTGGTAGTAAATTATATTCTTCGAGCCTAGAAAATCATCTACAAAACATAATTAGCTTATTACCCATGGTGGATATTCTCACACCTAATTTACTCGAGGCAGAGGCACTTCTAAATCGCCAAATAATCTCACCACTAGATATTCAAGTCGCAGCCGAAGAGCTATTACATCTTGGTGCAAAAAGTGTGTTAATCAAAGGCGGGCACAGTAATGATAATTTTTTTAGCCAAGATTATTGGGCAAATTGCGAAGAGTCCTTTTGGCTTGCCAATCAACGCTCTACTCCCAAAAATTACCGTGGAACGGGCTGCGCTATTTCATCAGCAATCACAGCTTGTCTTGCACTCGGATTTTCAAGCAAAGATGCTATAGTCATCGGAAAAATGTATATCAACCGCGCGATTAGGCGAGCTCGTGATATTATTAAACCAACAGCAAAGCTATATCACTTGGGATTCCCAGAAGATGAGATTGATATGCCTTATCTTTCTAAAGCACCATTAACAAAATCACCAAAACCATTCCCTCGCTTTAAAACAGGCTTATATCCTGTCATAGATGGTAGTCATTGGTTAGAAAAATTATTGCCTCAAGGTGTACTTTGCATACAATTGCGAATAAAAAACGCGCCCATTTCTATTGTAGAAGAAGAAATAAAACGCTGTGTTTTGCTCGCTAAAAAATACCATGCAACCTTGTTTGTTAACGATTATTGGGAACTTGCCATTCGTTATGGCGCTGATGGTGCGCATTTAGGCCAAGAAGATCTAGAAACTGCCGATATAACCAAAATTCGGCAGGCAGGATTATATTTGGGGGTGAGTACTCATTGTTATTATGAAGTGGCAAGAGCACACGCGCTAAACCCTAGTTATATAGCTTGTGGTCCAATTTATCCAACTACCAGTAAAATAATGCCCTTTCAGCCACAAGGAATAACTAGGCTTAAAACTTGGCGCCGCACTCTTAGTTATCCTATTGTTGCAATTGGTGGCATAAATTTACAGCGACTACCTGATATTGTTGATGCCAATGTAGACGGCATCTCTCTTATCTCAGCAATAACTAAAGCGCCTCACCCCAAAAAGGAAACGCTCAAATTTTTAACCAAGATAAAAGAGCTACAATATAAATAACGAAAGCCAAAGTGCCAGGCTTGGGTATCAATGTCGGCTAAATAGCTTCGCTAAGAAAAAACCAACACCACCCGCAATTAGAACTGACTTTATTGGGTTGGTTTTAATTGTCTTAGAAAATTCTTTAGAATATCTCTGCACATCTTTCTCATCAAGATTTACTTTTTCTAAACCACTTATATAAACATCATTAGCAAATTTCTTGCCTTCATCTAAATACCCATTAACAAATCCGTTGGTATGAGTGCTTTTGTTGCTTGCTTTACTTCTATTTGGAACGGTCATTTTAATCTCCTTTTTATGACTACATTCTTATTTATAAAACAACTGCATTTAACTATTAAGTTGGTCCAGTTACATCAGGTGAGTCTATTTCTTCTGATGAATCAGAGTCTATACCAGGCCCACCTTTATCCCCGTCTTTATCCGAAGATGCTCTTTTATCTTCATCTATTTTTGAATGTAACTTATCAACAGATGTTGGTGAGCTGGATCTGAAAGTGGTCATTTCAAAACCTCTCTCTTCTTTGTTAGAACTTGTATCTTCCTTGGAGACTTTCCCTACACTTTCTTCTTCCGATCCTGCCTGCTCGTCTCTAGCGATCTCTTGTTCCGCCAACATTCTTTCCCTTGCTGCATGGCCACCATAAGGATTATCCTTAGGATCAACTTTATCTGAAGAAAACCAGTCAATATCATTTTCCTTTGCCCATTGCTTGAATAATTTTCCTATATTTTCCATAGCTCCAGGAAGATTATCCCTCATCGTATTCCCAAACTTCTTAAAGTTTTCCATTCCTTCATATAAAGCTTGAACATCCGCGTTTCCACCAGGAGGTGGTTTTTTTTCTTCTTCTCGTTTTTTCTTCTGTTGTTCTTTAATACTAGCAGCGATTCTATTTACCGCCGATGAAGATTTTTTCTCGTCGGCTTCTTTGTCTTTGCCAGCGGTTCCTCCGCTAGGAGCTGGTGCTTCGGGAACAGGGCTTGTTGTCTGAGCAGTAGAACTGCTACCCTCATTACTACTAGGAGCAGTAGAACTGCTACCCTCACTACTACTAGGAGAAGAAGAGCCTCCTTCTGCACTAGGTGTTGTTTCATTACTGCTATCACTCATAACAACCTTCTCCATAAATAAAACCATTTGATGTATAATTATAGTCCTTTTTGTGCTTAAATACGAGTCTGAAAGAAAAATATTATCAAAATTTAATTTTTAACAGGAAAAAAGACCATATGTTCCCCAAATTTATTAAAGCACTTTCTCTAATAATCTTAAGTTTTTTTATACTAGATGCTAGTGCTGGATTAGATGAGCACCTCAACTCAATTCGCAATAACCCTCAAGAGTTATATTCTTTTTTTAAGCAAATGCCAAAAGGTGGAGAGCTTCATTATCATTTTACTGGTAGTGCATACCCTGAAGATCTAATTAAAATTGCGGTTAAACGTAATTACTGTCTTAATCCTAATACATTAAAAATAATGCCTTTAAAAAATAAATGTAATGGCGTATTTGTAAATGAATTTCTAAATACCAAAGATAACTATGAAAAAGTAGTCCAATGTTGGTCGATGAAAAATTTAAAAGCAAGCTACAAAGATAGACATGATCACTTTTTCAATGTCTTTGAAAAAATAAACCCTCTATATGATGATTATTACGCAACCCTACTAAGCAATATGATTCTTCGAGCCGCCAATCAAAATGAGTTATACATGGAGATTATGTTAACAAACCACACTAACCCAAACAAATATGCACGCCTAATATCTCACACCGATGATTTGGCCAAGAAAAAAGAGATATTAATGAGTGATGTTAATTTTCAACACAGTATTCAACAAGAAATTAAACGCAGTAACTCATATTTGCGTGCATCCAGAGATAAATTAGGTTGTAGCATAAATCCCGATATTCCCGCTTGCAAAATGGTAATTAAATTTCAAGAAGCGGTATTACGAGAAACATCAAATGATGAAGTTTTTGCACAATCCTTGCTTTCCTTTGCTGCGGCATCTAAAGAAAATAACATTCTTGGCGTAAATCTAGTTCAGCCTGAAAATGGTACTAATGCCATGGGTAATTTTCATAAGCACATGGCTATTTTCAACTTTCTCCATAAAGAATATCCAAAAGTACATATTGCTCTACACGCCGGTGAGCTTGATCCTAAAACCAATAAATTATCAAACTTATCTTGTCATATAAATGAATCGATCCATACCGCATATGCTGAAAGAATTGGCCATGGCACCGATATAAAATATGAAACGAATAATAAAAAATTACTAAAGCATATGAAGGATAATCAAATCGCCGTTGAAATAAATTTATCTAGTAATAATCTTATTTTGTCGATTAGAGGCCCTGAGCACCCAATTACCTATTATTTAGAAAACAATGTCCCAATTGTTTTATCAACTGATGATGAAGGAATATTACGAACAAATTTAACCCAGCAATATGTAGATGCCGCCAAAACCTATAATTTAAGTTACTCAACTATTAAAAATATCAATCGCAACGCTCTCACCTATAGTTTTCTATCAGGTAGAAGTATTTGGTTAGATCCTGAAAAAGATATCATTATACCCAACTGTAAAAACCTGGACTCAAAAAAATGTTTGAGCTTTATCAAAAAAAACGAAAAGGCGCGGATACAATGGGAGCTTGAAAAAAGATTAAATAAATTTGAGCGTAAATATGAAAAATCTAAGGGGTTTATCTAGGGTCAGTTGAAACAACTCCGCCTCTTAGTGAAAACCAAGCCGCATCACAGAAGTCAGGGTTATCAACTAATTGGCTTCTATCAATGGCTGTGAAAAAAAACTGGCCGTCAATATTAGTTAGACTTTTTAAAAAACGACCAACATGCGTTGCATCTAACTCTGAAATTATATCATCAAACAAATATATACAAGGTCTAGATAACAAGTGCGACTGGGCCATTTTAAGTGCTATTAAAATTATTTTTTGCTGACCTCGAGATAAAGTCTGCTTTGCTCTTATCTCCATTGAATCAAACATAATATCAGCCTGATGCGGACCAGAACTTGTATACTGACGTTGCCTATCTCTATCAAATTGCTCGTTGAGAATAGCTTGCAAGTCCTTACCACTTTCGCGCTTATCCCAACCTTTATAATAACTAATAGTGCACTCTACATCTGTTAATTGCGCTAGAAACATTTGAAAAGCCTTGGAGAAATCTTGAAAATAAGCTCGTCTTAATTTATCTATTTCTAGTGCTTGAGATACCAGTAATTTATCCCAGGGCAGAAAGTTTTTAATATCTGATTTCTGCCTTAATAAAGCATTACGTTGCTTTAGAACATGCTTATATTCTTTCAATAAAACATTATATGAACTCTGCGTATGAAACAAACCCCAATCTAATACGCTACGTCGAATTGCAGGTCCTGCATCAATAATTTGAAAAATATCCTGGTAAACAACTTGGCATGGTAGATAATGAGCGAGTTCACTGCTGCGCATACATGGCTGCTGATTTAACTTTACATGGGTTGAACCGGTATTAGATTTTTGAATGCTAATAGAATCTTGTTCACCAAGCTTTGCAAAAACCGTTAGGGCAGTTTCATTATGACGTAACAGTGCTGCTGTTTCTCTGGTTCGAAATGATCTGCCACTCCCTAGCAAATAAACTGCTTCAAGAACTGAGGTTTTACCACTACCATTGACACCATGGAAAATATTAAACTTAGGATGAAGGGCTATTTTGGCCTGATTAATATTTCTGACATTATGTATATTAACCTGGGTTAAAGTCATATTTTCATAGGCATAATGATATATTGATAATTCTCATCTTGTAGAGACTCAACCAAAATACTACTATCTGAACTTGCGAATGATAATTGCAATAAGCCTTCACCCATATGATTTAAAACTTCTAACAAATAAGTAGCATTCAAACCAATATCAAGGTTTTCTCCTTCAGTTTCTGCAACTAATGTCTCTATTCCTTCCTCGTGATCTTGATTGGTTGCGATTAGAGTTAGTTGATTAGGCTGAATTTGTAATAAAATAGCTCGCAACTTTTCATTTGCCATGATGATTATGCGACTAAGAGCTCTTTTTAAAATATCTCTATCAATAACCACATGTTTGTCTTGAGACTTAGGAATAGCTTTCATATATGGTGGAAAACGCGCTTCTATTAATTTAGAAGAAAAAACATATTGCGATGTTACGAGCCTAAAATGATTTTGACTGGCTGAAATCAAAACACTTTCCGATGAAACACTACCAAACAATCTTAAAATCTCTTGAATACCTTTTTTAGGTATAAGCAAACGGTGATGTTGATCTGTTAGTTGACATGGAACACGGCAAATTGCCATTCTGTGGCCATCTGCGGTCACGGCGGTAATGTGCTTTGAGTCTATTTCCAAAAACAGGCCATTTAAATACACACGAACATCCTGCAAGGCCATTGCAAACGATGTTGCTTGTAACAATCTTGTTAACGATGCCGTATCTAGGTTAAATTCAACCTCACTACTATCATACTCAACTGAAGGATAATTTTCTGCTGAGAGGGTTGTGATTTTAAATTTAGAACGACCAGACTTAATTGTTATTACACCATCTTTATACGATAAAATTAAAGTAGCGTCATCTTCCAAAGACTTGACGATATCTATAATTTTCTTAGCTGGAACAGTTATAACACCCTCTTCTTCTGAAGACTTACATGGTATATGAGCTGTTATTTCTATTTCAAGATCTGTGGCTGTTAAACTTAAGGTATCTTTTGATAATTTTAACAAAATATTGGCCAAAATTGGCATTGATTGTTTTTTATCAACAGCTCCAGCCACAATAATAAGTGGTTGTAATAATTCTTGTTTACTAATAGTTAATTGAAACATCGTCGTCTCCTAGGATGACAATATGCGCATTAAATTTTTATGATCTTCTGCGAAATCGCCACCTTCTAATATCAAATCCTTAACTTTACGACAAGCATGGATAACCGTTGTATGATCTCTGCCACCAAAATTATCACCAATTTCTGGTAAACTATGGTTAGTTAATTCCTTGGCCAATGCCATCGCCATTTGTCTCGGTCTTGCAATCGATCTACTTCGTCTTTTAGACAGCAGGTCCGCAACTTTAACTTTATAATAATCAGCGACTGTTTTTTGAATATTATCAATTGTTACAAGCTTATCTTGCAATGCCAATAAGTCACGCAAGGCATCATTAACAAATTCAATGGTGATTGACTTGCCAGTAAAATGCGCGTTTGCGATTACTCGACGCAATGCCCCTTCAAGCTCACGAACATTAGAACGAATACGTTTTGCAATAAAAAATGCAACTTCATAAGGAAGGTCGATATTAGACTGCAAAGCCTTACTCACCAAAATTGCAACTCTAGTTTCAAGCTCTGGAGGCTCAACCGCAACAGTTAATCCCCAACCAAAACGAGATTTTAAGCGCTCTTCAACACCTTCAATTTCCTTAGGATACCTGTCACTTGTTAAAATTATTTGTTGTTGACCTTCCAAAAGAGCATTAAATGTATGAAAAAACTCTTCTTGTGAACGATCTTTACCCGCAAAAAATTGAATATCATCAATCAACAACGCATTTAAAGACCGATAAAATCTTTTAAATTCATTAATAGAATTTGTTTGTAGGGCTTTTACCATATCAGCAACAAATCGCTCTGAATGCAAATATAAAACTTTGGCATCAGGGTTTTGTTTTAAAATAGAGTTACCAATAGCATGCATTAAATGGGTTTTACCCAAACCAACACCGCCATAAATAAACAGTGGATTATAAGCATCCCCTGGCTTATCGGCTACTTGTAATGAGGCCGCACGAGCCAACTGATTTGAATTACCCTCAACAAAACTTTCAAATACAAATTTTTTGTTTAAATAACTATTTTTATAATGGTCAGCATTTTTCCTAACAACAGTCTTAGTCGGTGTAACTATTTTTTCTGCAGACTCAGGTTGCTTATCTTTAGGTGAAACCGTACTACCTATTTCAATACTTACAGATTTAATAGTATCCGGACTTATTTGCTTAATAATCTCGTTAATTCGAGTATAAAAATTTTTCTTAACCCAATCTACTACAAAACGATTTGGCGCCAACAAAACAAGAGTATCACCAACGGTCTCAGCCTGTAGGGGACGCAACCAGGTATTAAATTGTTGAACAGGATACTCTTCTTGTAGCAGACTCAAACATTTCTGCCAGATAGTCGCAGACACAAAATTACTCCAGACAGAATACAGCATAACATTATACCCAAACAATTTCTTATTGCCAAACTCTTACGTTTTATGAAAAAATCAGATAACTATCTTTTAAAGAAGAAATATTAAATTATGCTAATTGATCGTGCCGGTTATCGACTAAATGTTGGTATCATTCTGATAAATGAGTCGGGTCGGGTTTTTTGGGGAAAGAGACAAGGGCAAGATGCCTGGCAGTTTCCTCAAGGTGGCCTAGCTCCAAATGAAACACCCCTCGAAGCACTCTATAGAGAACTACAAGAAGAAGTAGGATTAGATAAAGAAGATGTTGATGTGTTAGGTGTTACCAAGCGTTGGCTTAAATATCGACTTCCTAAACAATACCTTAGACATGGAGCAAAACCATTGGTAATCGGCCAAAAACAAAAGTGGTTTTTATTAAAGCTTGTTACCAGTGAACAAAAAATTCGTCTTGACCTAAGTTCTTCACCAGAATTCGACAGTTGGCGCTGGATCGATTATAAAGAACCATCTAAGCTTGTTATTTTTTTCAAAAAACAAGTATACATTCAAGCTCTAAAAGAATTAGAGTATCTATTGAAAAAAAAGCGCACGCCGTTTGGGTTAAAGCAAAAAAGAGGTAACCATGGTTCTTAGATGTTAAAAATATTAAAGCAAATTGTACAAGATGTTACAACATCCCCGGATTTAACAGAAGCCTTAAATACTCTCGTGCATTGTGTACGCACAGCTATTTACGCGGAAGCCGTGACCGTGTACCTGATAGATAACAAACATGCTGAATATGTATTAATTGCAACTGAAGGACTAAACAAAGAGGCTGTATCAAATGTCAGGGTTCCTCTAACTCAAGGAATAATAGGCTTAATTGGCCGAAGAGAAGAACCAATCAGCGTTGAAAACGCCTCTAAACATCCAGACTTTCATTATAATCCACTCCTAAACGAAGACCATCTAAATGGTTTTTTAGGTGTGCCAATTATTCAACATCGTCGATTATACGGCGTCTTAGCTGCTCAACAATCAACTATACGCTGTTTTGATGATGCAGAAGAGGCCTTTTTAATAACTCTAGCCGCGCAACTAGGAGGGATGATTGCCCACGCTGAGGCAACAGGTGAGCTCTCCCAATTAACCGAACCACATATTGTTGGCAAAAATAAATCCGAACCATCACAAATTTCATTAAGTGGGATTGGCAGCTCGCCAGGCATCGCTGTTGGCACCGCTGTCGTTATTTATCCACCAGCAGACATAGACGCCGTTCCAAGACTCATAGTCGATGATATAGCTGCTGAAGAAGATATTTTTTATAGTGCTCTACAAACAACGCGCGAAAACATGCATAGATTAAGCAAAAGAATGAAATCTAGCATTGCAAGCGAAGAGCATGCCTTGTTTGATGTATATATCAAAATACTTGATCAAGAAAGCCTCGGCGCTGAAGTTGTTAATGAAATTAAAACTGAAAAACTAGGCGCACAATCAGCACTGGCCGCCGTAATCAAACGACATGTATCGCAATTTGAAAAAATGAATGATGATTATCTGCGAGAGAGAGCTAGTGACTTTCGAGATATAGGCAGAAGAGTATTGGCGGAGTTGCAGTCATCTCAGCACGTTGAAATAGACTACCCTAAACGAACCATCTTAGTTGGTGATGAAATAACCGCCTCAGCCCTTGCTGAAGTGCCAGAGGGGCAATTAGCTGGAGTTATTTCAGCTAAAGGCTCAAATAGCTCACATGTAGCTATACTCGCTCGAGCCATGGGCGTACCAACTATCATGGCGGTGCGCGGCCTAAAACTAGATCAGCTGCCAAGGCGCGCGATGATTGTTGATGGTTTCTACGGACATGTATTTGTTTCACCTTCAAAAATTCTTCTTTCTGAATATAAAGAACTTATTCAAAAAGAAGATGATTTAAATCAAAGCTTAATCAGTCTCCGAGATAAACCGGCTGAAACTACAGATGAACATCGTATATCCCTGCAAGTAAACACAGGACTTGCCATTGACTCCGGAATGTCAATGACGGTTGGGGCTGAAGGTGTTGGTTTATATCGCTCAGAAATACCATTTATGAGTAGGGATAGATTTCCATCAGAAGATGAGCAGTACATTATTTATAAACAAACATTAAAAGCTTATGCACCAAGCCCTGTAACGATGAGAACTCTAGATATTGGTGGCGATAAAATTCTCCCATACTTCCCATTTGAAGAAGAAAATCCATATTTAGGGTGGCGTGGAATAAGAGTCACCCTTGATCATCCAGACTTATTCCTTTTGCAAATTAGAGCCATGATGCGCGCTAACGAAAAGTTAAATAACCTCAGGATCATGTTACCAATGGTCACAAACTTAAGTGAAATAGATGAGGCTGCTTATTTAATTAACCAGGCCTACAATGAATTACTCGAAGAAGATTGTGATATTGAAAAACCAAAGCTAGGTGTCATGATTGAAGTTCCTGCTGCTGCCCTTCAAGCTCGAGAAATTGCAAAACGAGTAGATTTTCTTTCTGTCGGAACCAACGACTTAACCCAGTATTTGTTAGCCGTTGATAGAAGTAATGCCCGTGTTGCAGGGCTCTATGACTCACTTCATCCAGCCATGATAAGAATGTTAATGAAAATTGTTGAAGGTGGGCACGCGGCTGGGCTAAAAGTTAGTATTTGTGGGGAGATGGCCAGTGACCCTCTTGCTGCAGTCTTATTATTAGCTATGGGATTTGACACTTTAAGCATGAATTCAGCAGGTCTTCCTCGAATAAAATGGGTCATTCGCAGTTTTTCTCTAGCATTCGCTCGGAAAATTCTAGCCGATATTCTAGACTTAGAACACCCGATAGAAGTTCGCCTGTATTTACAAAAAGCCATTGAAGAACAAGGCTTAGGAGACTTAATCAGATCTAGGAAAACGTAAGCTATGTTAAGCTATCCAGAAATAAACCCGATTGCTTTTACAATTGGGCCACTCAAAGTGCATTGGTATGGCCTAATGTATCTCCTAGCCTTCTCGTCAGCATATCTACTCGCTATTTTTCGGATACGAAAATATCATTTAGCATGGACAAAAGAACAAGTAAGTGACTTAATTTTTTATGCAGCCGTTGGCGTGATTATTGGTGGCAGATTAGGTTACATGTTTTTTTATGATTTTCTACAATTATGGCATGACCCTATAGCAGTTTTTAAGATATGGCAGGGAGGAATGTCATTTCACGGGGGTATTTTAGGCGTTGGGGTCGCAGCAATACTATTTGCTAGAAAAAGTAAGCGAACTTTTTTAAGTATAGCGGATTTTATCGCCCCATTAGTTCCTCTGGGACTCGCGGCTGGGAGAATTGGTAACTTCATCAACGGTGAATTATGGGGAAGAGTGACAACTCTTCCATGGGCAATGGTTTTTAAAGAGGCCGGACCCGAACCAAGACACCCCTCGCAATTATATGAGTTTGGACTTGAGGGAATAGTTTTATTTATTATTATCTGGTGGTACGCAAACAAACCTCGAGCAGAAGGAGCAACAATATCGATATTTCTCATGAGTTATGCCATATGTAGATGTATAGTTGAACTATTTCGAGAGCCAGACCGCCATCTTGGATTTATTGCATTTAACTGGCTGACTATGGGACAATTATTATCTATAATAATGTTCTTATCTGGACTAATACTTTTTATTTATACGCGGAAAAAACCATGAAAACATATCTTCAATTAATCTCCCATATCCTCGAAAACGGTGTTGAAAAGCAAGACCGAACAGGTACTGGTACCCTATCCGTGTTTGCTCATCAAATGCGATTTAATTTAACTGACTCATTCCCTCTTGTCACAACAAAAAAACTTCACACTCGTAGTATTATTCATGAATTGTTGTGGTTTATTAGCGGCGATACAAATATAAAATATTTAAATGAAAATAAAGTCCGAATTTGGGACGAATGGGCTGATGATGATGGCAATCTAGGTCCAGTATATGGTAAACAGTGGCGTAGTTGGTCCACGGCTGACAATAAAAACATTGATCAATTAGCTGATATCATTCAACAAATTAAAACTAATCCTGACTCTAGAAGACTAATAGTTAACGCATGGAATGTTGGTGAACTAGACAAAATGGCACTAGCTCCCTGCCATACTATGTTTCAATTTTATGTTGCAAACAACCGTCTATCTTGTCAACTATATCAAAGATCTGCTGATGTTTTTTTAGGGGTACCGTTTAATATCGCATCATATGCATTGTTAACCTGCATGGTAGCCCAACAGTGTAATCTCGAGCCAGGAGAGTTTATTTGGACCGGTGGTGATTGCCATTTGTATCTCAATCACCTAGAGCAAGCAAAGTTACAATTACAAAGAGAGCCATTAGCATTACCGCAACTAATAATTAATCGTAAGCCGGATTCATTATTTGAGTATCAATATTCAGATTTTGAAATAACTAACTACCAGTCACACCCAACAATTAAGGCACCGATCGCAATTTAAAAATAAATTGTAAAAACCGGTGACTTTAGAAAATTTATTAGATATTATCTGCAACGTTGTTAAGGAAATGGCCTAACGGATATGGCCACTTAACTCATCCAACCAATCGTTAAGGGATAATCATGAAAAATTTATATTTACTACAAAAAACTTCCAACCATCTATTTTTATTATCTTCATAAATTCATCAATCAAAGAAAAGTTCTGATTGTAATTTATTGCCATGGAGAGCGCATATGAAAATAGAAACTATCAATGAAATAATTGCATTAGCTATTGCCGCAAATAACAAAAAATCAAAACCAGGTGAGTTTGCAAGAGCAGCAGCTCATAAAGCGGCCTTAGACGCCGCGAGTCAACACAGCCAAGATCTGGCAGACTTTGCAACCCTCGCTGCCGCTTCAATATTTTATATTGAAGTAACCAAGGCGATTGTCTTTTCATCTAAAGTAACAGATAAAGCGGTCAATCGTGTAGATGCCAATAATCAATACCAAGCGGAATGGGAAAAATATTCAACAACAATAATACCAACGCATGTAACCGATAATTACTTCCATTCTCTAGCCGAGGCTCCGGATAAAATTAGTAAGGCTTTTCTAGAAACAGTAACTCCCACCTATGATAACACTAGTGTCTTAGATGTGGTTGCCAAGAATAAGGCAAAAAGAGCGGCTTTATATGTATATATAAACACATACGCTATTGCACGGGCAGCTTATATTCAGGCGCTATTTGTAGCAAATTATCATGGTGGTCATAATCAAGCAGAATTATTTCGAAAAACAATTACCAAAAGATTAAAAAAAGATCTTACTTTTGACCAGATTAACCCAGGCTTTATCTTAAAACTACTCAGCACGATTATATGTAGAGCTTTGCTCGCTATAGTTTTACTTGCGAGCATCACCGGTATTTTACTAGCTTGCTTTCACCTCACTCCCCTGCCATTTATTCCTCTAATTTGTGCAAGTAGTGCTGCGAGCGCTGGTTCTATAGGTCTATTAGCAGGCGGATTTTTTGCCGTGAAAAAATGCAAAGAAATATATGCAGAAAATGATAGTCGGGCTGAATTAGCAGTCGTTGTTTAATTTAATATAAGGAAATATCTATGGTTATTCTACTAGGTCTTGGCTTGGCGGCAGCAGTTGCTGCAACTAGTTATTTAGTTCCATTAATAATTACTGGGGTCGCAGCTGGGATAGCAGTTATTATTACATTTGTGTCAACAAGGCATGTGTATAAAAAGAAAAATACTCAAGATAATGAGAGACAAGATTTGAAACGCGAGCAAGATATTCGAGATAATAAGATTCGTGAAGAAGTATCTAAAATAGCCGAGGAAACAGGGCTTGATGTTCAGTTTCTTTTAAATCTCTCTAAAGAACAACAGCAAGAATTAAAAGCCGCAATAGTTGAGTTTATCCATAATATCGAAGAAAGTGATCTAGCAACCAAAAGTCTCAATCAGGTTGCAAGCTCAATACAAACGGCCGCAAATAGTGCATCAGAAAAAAACCAAGAGCTATACACTGAATTAGAAAAAATTAAAACTGAGCTAGCTTTTGTTCATAATAAATTAAAGCAAACCGAGCAATCATTAGCTATGAAAGAAATTGAGTTACACGGCATGATTGAAAAACTAACTAGTAGCAGCACACAAATGAGCGATGATTTTGCCCTAAATATAGATAATAGCGCTGATTTTCATTCTAATCTTACCGACTCTTATGCAATGATTGCAAACTATGAAATGAATAGTAGCGCAAAAAAAGATGAGTTATCTGATCTAAAAGAAAAAAATACTCATCTTAGCAAAACAATAGAAACCTTAAAAAACACAGTTGCCCATTTAAAGCAAAATATCTATACACAAGATGAAAAAGACCAAGCTCAAATCAATGAAATCCAAAGTTTAATCACAGAAAACAAGCATCTCACCCAAACAATTGAGGCCCTTGCCAACTCTATGGAAGAACAAAATAAACAAAAATCCACAATAGTATCTAGCGCAACAAATCAATTACGGCTATTTAAAAATTAATTATCTAGAAAGGAAGCAGATATGCAGTCCCAAAGTTTAATAAACCCTATTGAAAAATTAAAAGTTCTAACTCAGCAAGAGCTAGAAAGACTTAACAAGCAAAAGCATAACATGGAGTCTGTTCATTCAAACCTAGATTTGCTTATCAAAAGATATAATATTGAAAAAAGCTATATAGGACAAATAACCCATTGGTATGGGGCGCGTCCTTGGTGGGCAAAAATACTGTTGTTCTTACTAACGGCCTCTATTGGAGCATGTATCGGCATGATCTGCCATATACCAATAATACTAGCTGTCTGTGCGGGTCTGGTTTATATTTTTTTTGCTTTTTTCTTTATTAATCACTATCAAGTTACGCAAAAGCAAACAAACTCATTATGTGAAGATATTATCGAGCTTGAAAAATCTCTAGGGGTTACGATTAATCACTTTAATGAACTAAGTAACAGCTTAAAAGATATATTTAAAGAGCTCTACGAAATGAATAAAAAAATGCTTGAAAATATTCAGCTACTTGAAACAAACATAAGCGATCTATCTTCTAAAATTAATATTTATAAACAAATAGTTGCCCAGTTATATGAGGCTAAAGACTCCTTAATTAACGCGACATCAAAAGTATCACAGGAACTTTTGATATCATCCAACCATTATCATGAGTGCCAACAAATGCTTGCGGATGGAGCCGATAGCATTTGCAAACTAAATGATCACAAAAAAATAGCAACTCCAAGGTTAGAACAAGATACACAATCTATTAACGCACTTGTGGATAAATATCACAGGGCAACGTTGCAAATATCTGCAACAGCGAAAAAAATGACGGCGTTGCTTGCTGTTATCCAAAACAAAGTTTCACCAACAATGCTCGATAAAGTATCATCTAGCCAACATTCAGATACAGACATATCTGATATGCTATCTCAATCAGATGAACTAATTACAACAACTAAACAACTAATTCTAGAAACCTCAGCAGCCATACAAAATAACCACCAAGATAAATCTGAACAAACACTTGAAAAGGCTCGTCAAACGAGAATGGAGAGCTCCGCCATACGCAATAAAGTATCATCTTTAATTACGAGCCCGAAAAAAAGACCTTGTGAAATGTATAGGTTCTTATCTTGAATAAGATTCAGATTAGAGTTTTGCAAAACCAAATTTACGCGCAAGATGTTACGCAAAAAATATCCGATATTATGAAAATCAAGATTCTTCGTTTTTTCGATATATAATTGCTATGTTGCCAATCAATTGAATAAACTCAGCTTGAGATGATGTACATAAAGAAATTGCCATATCCTTACGCTCACTTTTTTCAGCACCATTTATCTTAACTTTGATTAGTTCGTGTGCTTGCAATGCAATGTTAGTTTCGTCTATAACCGCTGTAGTTAAGCCTTTAGAGCCTATCATAACCACCGGACTTAAATGATGAGCTTGCGCTTTTAAGTTTTGTATTTCAGATTTGTTCATAATAATTTATCCACCACTATTTGGTTTGCGAGTATTGTCACAAAAGTCTAATCTAGAAAGAATGGCGAATTATTGCACGTTTTGCTGTGAAAATACAGAAATTTTTAGTATGATAGCTCTTTTGCCAAAAGAGCAAATGATGAAACGTACAAATAGCAGCACCAGATGGTTACAAGAACATTTTAATGACGTGTATGTAAAGAAGGCTCAAGCTGAAGGTAAAAGAAGTAGAGCTATTTACAAACTAGAAGAAATTGATCTAAAAGAAAACCTATTTAAACCAGGAATGACAGTAGTTGATCTCGGCTCAGCTCCAGGAAGCTGGACTGAATATGTGGCTATGAAACTGTCTTCTAAAAAAAATAATCCCCAAAGTAAAATTATTGCATTGGATATTTTAGAGATGGATCCGATAGATGGGGTTGATTTTATCCAAGGTGACTTTAGTGATGACAGCGTTTTAGAAAAATTAATGACAACTATCCCCGAACATAGTGTCGATGTGCTATTATCAGATATGGCACCTAATATGAGCGGCAATAAAGAAGTTGATATTTTAAAAGCCATGTATTTGGCTGAAATTACTTTAGATTTTGGGCAAAGCATGTTAAAACCAGGTGGCACTTTGTTAATGAAAGTTTTTCATGGGGCAGGCTTTGATGATTTGGTTAAGCAATTCCGCCAGCAGTTTAAGCGGGTGGTTATTCGCAAACCAAAAGCATCACGACCGCGCTCAAGAGAAACCTATTTACTAGCGATTGGCTATAAATTGTAGTAACGTTAACAACGTCAACTTCAAATACAACTGAGGATATTATTTTGAACGACATGGTAAAGAATTTATTTTTATGGCTAATTATAGCTGTTGTGTTGGTGTCTGTGTTTAGCAATTTTGGTCCTAGTAATGCATCCACAAATAAAATCTCATATAGTCAATTCTTAAATGAAGTATCCCAAGGACAAATTGGCTCGGTTAGCATTGAGGATGACAAAGTTATTCGCGGTGTCACTAAAAACAACAACCGCTTCATAACATATATTCCCGTTCACGATAACGCTCTTCTTGGTCAGCTTCTAAAAAACAATGTGAATATTAGCGGTCAAGAAAAACAACAAGAAAGCTTTTTACTACATCTCTTTATAAATTGGTTCCCAATGCTCCTGTTAATCGGCGTATGGGTATTCTTTATGCGCCAAATGCAAGGTGGTGGCGGTCGTGGAGCAATGTCTTTTGGGCGCTCTCGAGCCAGACTCCTCGGTGAGGACCAAGTCAAAATAACTTTTGCTGACGTTGCAGGCGTTGATGAGGCCAAAGAAGAAGTAAAAGAGTTGGTTGATTTTTTAAGAGATCCAACTAAGTTTCAAAACTTAGGCGGTCGCATCCCAAGGGGCGTATTATTAGTCGGCTCACCTGGTACAGGTAAAACCCTCCTAGCCAAAGCTGTTGCTGGTGAAGCTAAGGTTCCATTTTTCACAATTTCAGGTTCTGATTTCGTTGAGATGTTTGTTGGTGTTGGTGCGTCTAGAGTTAGAGACATGTTTGAGCAAGCAAAAAAACAATCTCCATGCATTATCTTTATTGATGAAATCGATGCAGTTGGTCGTCATCGTGGTGCTGGGCTTGGTGGTGGTCATGATGAAAGAGAACAAACACTAAACCAATTACTTGTAGAAATGGATGGCTTTGAAGGTAGTGAAGGCGTAATTGTTATTGCTGCAACTAACAGACCAGATGTTCTCGACCCAGCCTTGTTGCGCCCAGGTAGGTTTGACCGACAAGTTGTTGTTCCACTCCCTGATATCCGTGGTCGTGAGCAAATTTTAAAAGTACATTTAACTAAAGTTCAAGTTGATAACACTGTAAAAATCATGCCTGTAGCGCAAGGAACGCCTGGTTTTTCTGGTGCTGATTTAGCAAACTTAGTTAATGAAGCGGCCCTTTTTGCTGCTCGAGCTAACAAACAAAAAGTTGGCATGATCGAGTTAGACAAGGCTAAAGATAAAATAATGATGGGTTCAGAACGGCGTTCAATGGTGATGACCGAGGACGAGAAAAAATTAACAGCCTATCACGAAGCAGGGCATGCGATTGTCGGCTTGATCGTGCCAGAGCATGACCCTGTATACAAAGTATCAATCATCCCTCGTGGCAACGCTCTTGGAGTAACCATGTTCTTACCTGAGCAAGACCGTTATAGCTATACTAAAAGACGTCTTGAAAGCCAGCTTGCAAGCCTATTTGGCGGCAGAATAGCAGAAGAGATGATTTTTGGCTTAGATAGCGTTACAACTGGGGCATCTAATGATATTACCCGGGCAACTGATATTGCTAGAAAAATGGTTACAAATTGGGGTCTTTCTGACCTAGGTCCACTGACCTTCGGACAAGAGGAAGGGGAAGTGTTCTTAGGAAGATCTGTCAATCAAAATAAAGAAATATCAGATAACACTGCTCAAAAAATAGATGATGAAGTAAGAAAAATCATTGATCGTAACTTTGTTAACGCTCAAAAAATATTAAATGAACACATAAGTATCTTACATCTAATGGCCGAAGCATTAATTAAGTATGAAACAATTGATGCCGAGCAAATAAAGCAAATCATGTCTGGAAATGAGCCTTCTCCACCAGATGATTGGGAAACAGTTTCTTTAGACGACAACCAAAAACCTGAAAAAAACACTGCTGACAAGCCAAAGAAAGCAACCAGCACGAAAAAAAAGCCGGTTGAGGATTCTCCAGCTGAAGAGTCGTAATATTACGACTCTTTAAAATACCAAGAAAATAAATCAGCTATATTGCAGTAAGAAGGTTTTAGGTGTGAATAAAGAGCAACTACAAAATTGGCTACAACCAACAGCAAAACGTAACCCCCTGGTAATGGGTATTCTAAATACAACCCCGGATTCATTCTATGATGGGGGTAAGTACACAACTGAAGAGCTCGCATACCAAAGAGCATTAGCAATGATTGAAGAAGGTGCCGATATAATTGATATCGGTGGCGAGTCCGCAAAGCCTGGCGCCGTACCAGTTTCTATAAAAGAAGAAATTAGCCGAGTAATCCCCCTAATTACTAAAATACGCTCAATAAGTGATATATGCATATCAATTGACACCTACAAACCAGATGTCATGCGCGCTGCGGTGGAATGTGGGGCGACAATAATTAATGATATTCGGGCTCTAACAAGCGATGGTGCAATAGACGTAGCAAAAGATCTAGCGGTCCCTGTGATTTTAATGCATATGCAAGGTGATCCGCAGTCAATGCAGATAAATCCAAGCTATTCCATGGATATAGCCAATGAAATAAACCTATTTTTTGCAGAAAGAATATCAGCATGCCTAAAGGCTGGCATAAAAAAACATAACATAATAGTTGATCCTGGTTTTGGCTTTGGTAAAACAGTCTCTCATAACCTAGCAATACTAAAAGGATTAGAAAAATTTCAAAAACATCAACTGCCTATTTTATTAGGTGTTTCAAGAAAAAGCACTATTGGCAAGATTTTAAATAAGCCACCGGAAGGTAGGTTAGCTGGTAGTCTCGCAATGACAGCATTTGCAATAATGCAAGGAACATCCATAATTAGAGCACATGATATAGCGGCAACAAAAGAAGTGCTAACGACACTTAATATGATTGCCTTGGGGAGTGGTATTAATGAGTAATAGAAAATATTTTGGTACAGATGGCATTCGTGGGCGTGTTGGCTCTGAAATAATGAATCCTGAGTTCATTCTTAAGCTAGGTTGGGCTGTTGGCCGAGTACTAGCAAATGGCAACCGTAAAAAAGTACTAATTGGCAAGGATACTCGCGTTTCAGGTTACATGCTTGAATCATCTCTTGAGGCAGGATTATCAGCCGCAGGAGTAGATGTTCGACTTCTAGGACCAATGCCAACACCTGCAATTGCATATCTAACTCAAACACTTAGAGCTAATGCTGGTATAGTTATTAGTGCCTCCCACAACATCTTTGAAGATAATGGAATTAAGTTTTTTTCTGCTGATGGCAGTAAATTAGATGATGAAATTGAACTAGCAATTGAAGAAGAGTTTGATAAAAAAATGTGTGTTGTTCCATCATCAGAACTTGGCAAAGCAGCAAGAATCTATGATGCCCCAGGTCGATATATTGAATTTTGTAAGTCAAGCATTCCATCTTTAACAAGACTATCCCCTCTTAAAATTGTTGTTGACTGTGCTAATGGGGCAACCTATCACATTGCTCCAAAAGTCTTTGCTGAACTTGGGGCAGATGTCATCTCCATTGGTAACAAACCTGATGGCTTTAATATTAATAAAAACTGTGGCTCAACAAGTCCTGGTTCATTAGTAAAACAAGTTCTAAAGCATAATGCGGATATAGGAATTGCGCTAGATGGTGATGGTGACCGAGTAATAATGGTCGACGCGAATGGTCAGTTAGTTACGGGCGATCAAATCATCTATATCATTGCCAAAGATAGACACACTAGGGGCGCTCTCAACGGTGGTGTTGTAGGCACTCTAATGAGCAACTTTGGTCTAGAACAAGCAATAAAAGCTATGGATATTCCATTTATAAGAACTCGGGTCGGCGACAGATATGTATTAGAAGCTCTTAAAGAGCAAAACTGGAAAATTGGTGGGGAACCTTCTGGCCATATAGTTTGTTTAGATAAAACAACCACTGGTGATGGAATTATAGCTGCATTACAAGTACTAGCAATTATGGTAAAACAAGAAAAAACTCTAAAAGAGCTTGCCGAAGGCCTAGTTCTTCTTCCGCAGTCGCTACTTAGTTTTAAAACTAATATTGCCACACGCCTTGCTGCAGACCCACAGGTGTTAAGCGCCGTAGATGATGTTGGTACTAGATTATGCAATGATGGACGAGTACTATTAAGACCATCTGGCACAGAACCTATGTTGCGTGTAATGGTCGAAGGACAAGATCATGAAACCGTCCAAGCTTATGCTGAAGGGTTGGTAAGTGAAATAAAAAGAGTAGAGCAACAACTAGATTCTTAGGGTATGTTGACAATTGTTTGTAAAAAATAGATATAAGGGAATATAGATATGCGGAAAAAATACATCCTTGGTAATTGGAAAATGAACGGGACATCTGAAACAATTACCAGTTTATTAGAAGGTTTGACTAACCAACTTCCCGAAACAACGCCATATAAATGCGCAGTTTTGCCGCCATCCCTCTACATACAACAAACAAAAGAACTACTCAAAAACTCATATCTTGAATTTGGTTCTCAAAACGTATATCCAAAAGATAGTGGTGCATTTACAGGTGAGATATCTGGGACAATGTTAGAGGATATTGGATGCAAATACGTATTAGTCGGGCATTCTGAAAGACGTCATTTGTTAAATGAAACCAACGCGTTTGTAGCTGAAAAGTTTCATTATGTGAAATCATCTCAAATGGTGCCCGTTTTATGTATTGGTGAAACTCTTGAGGAGTATGAGCAGGGTTTAACCGAGCAAGTACTAGCAAAGCAACTACTTGCCGTTGTTAGCGCTGGAGATTTTGCAGATCCTTTTGCAAATTGCATAGTGGCATACGAGCCTGTCTGGGCAATAGGAACAGGAAAAACAGCAACTCCCGAACAGGCACAATCTGTGCATAAGTTTATTCGACATTTAGTACGCGAGTTTGGTGAAAATTACGCTAAATTATTACCAATTGTTTATGGTGGCAGTGTTAATGAAAAAAATTCAAGCTCCCTATTCTCTATGCCAGATATAGATGGAGGCCTAATTGGCGGAGCAGCATTAGACGCTCAAAAATTTGCAGAAATAATTAAAACCGCCACTTAATTTTTATATCAAAAAATAAGTAAGATAAGAGGGCTCACATGCGGATGTATTCAAATAATGGCCTATATGATAATTGTTTGCTAGACTAATAGTAAGATATATTGTTAAGGATAAGCTATTATGAAGAGCTTGATTTTACATCCTACTGATATTAGCCAGTGGTATGCCTTGGTTAACGAAGCCCAAGCTTCAACCCAATTGGCATTGAATGAAGACACGGAAAGCTATTTGGTATTTCTATTGCAACGCTTTTCTCAAAATCCACAACTAGCAGAATCAATTATCGCTATCGATTTTCTAGAGTCAATGGCGGCTAACAATTCAAAACAAATAGAACAACTTAAAGTCGTTGGTGATAAAAGCTTATTATTATGCGGTCTTTTCCCAGGCATCGCGACAAGACGCAGCCTTAGTGTTGATTACTACGCCGATATGGGACAAGCAGCATACTTAAGCGTGAGCGAACTCCAAAAAAAATCTTCTGCAAATCTGTTTTTGGAGTTAAGCGAGCACTTTGGTAGGATGAAAAATATCCTGCAAGCAATGCGCGGGGATTTTCAGCACTTTAGCAGTGAGGACGCCGACTCAATAAAATTTGATGACGACTCTCATGTGCATTAGGCCTCTATATCCCCTTCTAAATTGTTTATGAACAGGAGCTAGATTGCATTCCTAGGTGAATGTGTGTGCCACAATTATCATCCAAAGCATCTGTAATTGGTTTTGCAACTGTACCTAATAATCTAGTTGCAAGTGTGGCTGCGCAAAATACTAAGGCTGCGGCATAGGCAATAACAGCTGGGATAATAAATAAAACGATTGGAATCATTGGCATTACTTTGAGAAAGTTCTTCAAAAGATTTTTTACCAGCCTCAAATCCTATAACGAAGGGAACTACAAAAATGGATGCACAGTGCATACCAATATCAAGCAAGCCACTTTGAATCTTACCTTTTATATCAAGACTATCACTATCACCATAAGGTTTAAAGAAAGTTCTAGCGTTAAAATTTCCCCTTGATAGGCTATTATAGAAAATCTCAGTGTTAAGCATTACATGTCCTCTATTGAAAAAAGAAGCCATTGTACCCCCAATTATCTCTTCATGTGCAACCATTGCCGCTATTGCTTAATTAGTATCAAGGCAGCCATGCGTGTCTTCTAAATTAAATAATGGATTATGATCTCAATCAAATAAACCATACTCAATTAGTTTCACACCACTCTGTTGATTTTTATTGACATCGAGTCATTTTTTTTCTATGATTGTCACCTTTAAAAAATCAATTGATAGGTTAATCATGAAACGTACATTTCAACCAAGTAATCTAAAACGTAAAAGAGATCACGGTTTTCGTGCTCGTATGGCAACACGTTCAGGCCGTATGATTATTAAACGTCGTCGTGCCAAAGGTCGTAAAAGTTTATCTGCATAAGTGAATGACTTTAACAAATCTCGTCGACTATTAACCAAAATTGATTTTGGCCATGTTTTTAATGAACCGAAAAAAGTGGCCTCAAAACATTTTTTAATTTTATACCGTGATAACACTATAGGTCATGCAAGACTTGGAATTGCACTCACCAAGAAGCTAATACCCAAAGCACATGATAGAAATCGGGTTAAAAGAATCTTGCGTGAGTCTTTTCGAATTAAAAGCGATATAAAAGCCGTTGATATTGTTTTTTTAGCGAGACCTGGTTTAAAAAAAATAGAAAATTCGGTGTTAACTGAGAACTTGGAACAAGCGTGGAGCAAACTTTAACTGGAGTTTTATGCGTCTGCTAATTAAGTATTCAATTAAAATGTACAAACTTATAGTTAGTCCATATCTTCCATCATCTTGTAGATTCCACCCAAGCTGCTCAGAATATGCCTTGCAAGCTTTCAGCCAATATGGCTTTTTTAAAGGCTTGCGCTTAACCTTATGTCGTCTATTGCGCTGTCACCCTTGGGCAAATAGTGGCTATGATCCTGTACCTAACAAAGAGAACCATTGATGGATATTAAACGTGTAGTTTTATTCGGAGCGCTAGCTTTCGTTGTTTTTTCCCTGTGGACTGATTGGCAAAAAGACTATCCACAAGTAAAACCAGAACAAGTAATAGCTAGCAACACTCAAACCCTAAACGAGAAAATGCTACCCAATATGGCATCTGCATCTTCACCAACTGCAGAACTTGCAGCTACCGACAGTGTGCCAGCCACAACATCTAGTGACTCATATAATAAAAAAATATATGTTAAAACCGATGTACTTGATTTAGCTATTGATAACCAAGGTAATGTCGTTAGTACAAAATTACTATCTTATCCAGAAAGTAGTACTGATAAAAACAAACCTTTCACACTTCTCCAAGATAATAAAGGTTTTCAGTATGTTGCTAATAGCAGCCTATTCACAGTTGAGAATCAAAAAGTTGCAAGCATTGATGAGCCTTATACTAGCAGCAAACAAAACTATGAACTAAGCCCTGGCCAAGACACATTAACAGTTACTCTTACTGGTCAAGATGTTAATGGCCTGACCGTTAACAAGCATTTTACCTTCAAAAGAGGAAGTTATCTTATCGGGGTGAATTTTGATATCCAAAACCAAGGCGACAGCGCTTGGAATGGATATATGAACACGCAATTACTACGCAGCTCACCAAAAGAAGATAAAACTAGCATGTTCCATATGGGCTCATATACTGGTGCATCATATTCTGTGCCTGGTCAAAGCCGTTATAAGAAGCTATCTTTTAAAGATATGAGTAAAAACAGCTTAGATGTTGAATCTGAAGGAGGTTGGATTGCAATGCAGCAGCATTACTTCCTAACAGCCTGGGTTCCAAACGCTAATGACAAAAATCGTTTTTATACCAGAAACTATGGCAGCGACTATACAATTGGTAATGTGAGCTCTGAAATTAGTGTGGCTCCGGGTACATCTAAATCTGTAAAATCAGAATTATACCTTGGCCCTGAAGTTACAGACGTATTAAAAGACATTTCACCAGGTCTAGAATTAACTGTAGATTATGGCTGGTTATGGTTTATTTCTCAGATACTATTTAGCTTAATGAAGTCTATCTATAATCTAGTTGGAAACTGGGGATGGTCAATTGTTCTAGTCACAGTCTTAATCAAGCTGGCCTTTTACCGGCTATCAGCCAAAAGTTATAAATCAATGGCTGGCATGCGTAAATTGCAACCAAAAATGCAATCGCTACGTGAACGTTATGCTGATGATAAAGCAAAAATGAGCCAAGCAACCATGGAACTCTATAAGCAAGAGAAAGTAAATCCTCTTGGTGGTTGTCTACCTATTTTAATTCAAATCCCTGTGTTTATTGCTCTGTATTGGGTTTTAGTTGAAAGTGTCGAACTTCGACAAGCGGACTTCATTTTCTGGATACATGATTTAGCATCACCAGATCAATACCATGTATTACCAATAATCATGGGCTTAACCATGTTTATTCAACAAAAACTAAACCCTGCCCCACCAGATCCTATGCAGGCTAAAGTTATGATGTTTTTACCAGTAGTCTTCACGATCCTGTTCTTAAACTTCCCTGCAGGACTAGTACTATACTGGACAGTAAATAACAGCTTATCCATACTGCAACAGTGGTACATCACTCGTAAATATGGTGATGCCCCCACTACTAAAAAACTAGCAGCTGTAAAATAGATGGATACGATCGTTGCGATAGCCACTCCTCCTGGTCGCGGAGGAGTTGGCATTGTACGAATCTCTGGCCCCAAAGCTTATGCCATTGGTAGGAAATTAAGTAATCTTCAAAGTCTTACACCGAGACAAGCCACATACCTGCCATTTTATTCAAATACCAATGAACTTCTCGACCAAGGCATTATAATCTACTATCAAGGCCCAAACTCATTCACGGGTGAAGATGTTATTGAGCTTCAAGGTCACGGTTCGCCTATCGTATTAGACAGACTTGTCAAAGAGGCTATTTTAGCTGGAGCACGGATCGCAAACCCTGGTGAATTTAGCGAACGAGCATTCCTAAATGATAAAATGGATTTAACCCAGGCAGAGGCAGTTGCTGATTTAATTGACGCAAGCTCAGAGACAGCTGCAAAATTAGCTGTTCGCTCCCTGCAAGGCGATTTTTCAAAGAAAATTCAGACCATATCTGATCTGATTATTCACCTCAGGTTATATGTCGAGGCCGCAATTGATTTTCCAGAAGAAGAAATTGACTTTTTTGCTGACGGCAAAGTTGCGAATATGTTGGCCGATATAATTAACAAGCTTGATAAAACACGATCTGCTGCTAATTGTGGCGCCATATTACGTGAGGGCCTATCCGTTGTTATAGCTGGCTGTCCAAACGCTGGAAAATCGACATTAATAAACCATTTAGCCGGACGAGACGTCGCAATTGTCACAGATATTGCTGGCACTACCCGAGATGTAATGAAAGAGCATATCCTCCTTGACGATATCCCTCTAAACATAATAGATACCGCCGGACTTAGAGATAGTGATGATGTAGTTGAAATAGAGGGCATTAAACGCGCCTGGGATGCCGTTGGCCAAGCCGATTGCGTTTTATTAATGACAGATGCCTCCTCTCTTCTGAATATATCCAAGCTTAGCGCGGAGATTTCTGCAAAACTTCCGAAAAATACCCCGGTGATTCATATATTTAATAAGATTGACAAACTTAAACCAGAATTCTCAAAATACTCAGATGAATCTATTAACGATGATAACTCAATCTATTTATCAGCCAAAACTGGCTTAGGCATTGATTTGCTAGTAAAAAAAATCAAATCAATCGTTGGTTACCAACCAGCTGAGGGACAATTCTTAGCCAGGCGCAGACACATTCAAGCATTAGATGAAGCAAGTGAATTATTACTTTTAGGGCAAACTGAGCTCTTAGAGCATCGAGCATCGGAGTTACTAGCTGAGGATCTAAGGCTAGCTCACCAAGTTCTAGGAAAGATTACCGGCGAATTTACCTCAGATGATCTGTTGGGTGTTATCTTCTCAAGTTTTTGCATTGGAAAATAACGCTTGATAGTGCGCTAAACAAAAACTAGATACTTCCATCAAATTAAAGATTTATTTTAAATTTTCTGTGAAAGAGGCTTGCCTATATGCAAATACAATGTTATGTTGTTCTTTTTACACTAGTTGTTTAATTTTTTGTTCGAGTTGTATCATGGAATCACGTTTTTCGTATAATAGTTTTTTTTATAATGATTATGACATAGATGGTTCTGGTTATAATGAAACCAACAAAGATAACTTAACGCCTGAACAAATAGCTGCTTATCAAAAAAACTACGTTGAATCTGAGTCTATATTCAAAACAGTAGAAGCAAATGAAAAACTATTTAATAGAATAATAAAAGATATATCATTCCAAGATCATAGCGATGAAGTCCGTGCCCTAATAAAAAAAGAGTATGAAAAATCGCTTCGTTTGCTAATAGTGAATACATCCTCGTCAAATCGTCGGTTGGACATTAAAAAATATAAAGACGCCCTCGATGCAAGCTCCGGTATGGCTGCGGCCAATGAAGCGGCTTATTCTGAGCAAAAAAACAAAGATTACTGGGAAAAAACGACTGCGTTTTTTGCAAAACTATATACGTCATTCAACAACCTTATAGAATTTCACCCATCTCAATTTTTTGATTTTTTAGGTACTCTTAACTTGTATCGCTTAAGCTACGTGTTTTCAAGACTCTCCTGGAAGAATTTATGGTTATTTTTTAAGTCTCTTAACTTCTTAGATATAAACGATAAGCTTAGAGGCCATTTTATAAATATTGCCATGATGGATTACCCAACCACCGTATTTAATTTAGCTAGTGTTTTTATTTTCGTTGCAAGGCTACTCGTTGAGGCTGCTACAATCTTAAAACATTGGATAAAACCAACTGTCGCGGAACAAGGTTTTTCATGGAGCTCTAGAATATACATAGAGTGGGTAAGAAAATATGCGCGGATTTTAAATGATATAGTCTGGGCCGTTATTAATGCGGTAACGAACTTCCCACTGCACTTTGGCATAGCTATTCCTGTTGCAAGTTGGATATTAGCTGGTTTCTTATTTTTTGATATTGGCCTGCTCTCATATCAACTATACGGCGAAGAGTCAGATTACAAAGAAAGAAAAGCCTGGGCAGAAGATCAAAAATCCATAATGAATGGTAAAAAATTAGATTTCTCACATGATGAGGAATACGCCCAAAAAGTATTGGCTAAAAATAAGCCTATCTATAGTTTTATGCTTGATTTACTGGATAAAGAGGCTCAAATTTGCCTTGCCGAAACACGTGCAATTGTTGGGTTATGTATTTTTGCAACGGTACTTTTTGTCGCTAGTCTTGCATGTTGTATAACGATGAGTTCACCGCTAGTTCTACCAATTTGTTTTTTTGTGTGTGTGTTTTCTGTAGCCATGATTATATCAAGAGGAAAGTTTGGTGAGATATTCAGTGCCAGGAAAACTAAAGAATTAGATACAAGTGGCAAATATAAAGATGAGCGCAATGAAGCCATACAAAAAGCACAATGGGATTTTGCCAAATCATTTGCTATAAATTTATTTGCGCCTATGATTATCATCGGACTATTTACTGTGCACTGGCCAACAGCGATTGCTGCTATCGTAGTATATCTTGCAGTGATGAATATAAACTTCACAAACGATAAGAAAGATGTGAAAAATATAAAAGCAGATGTGTTAACAAAATCAGCAAATCATGATGATGATGCTCTGATTACTGTTCATGAAGAAGAACTTCCTTCATCTTGTTGTATTTGCTGAATATAGGAAAAACATACTGGACTTTATAGCCGTTTTTTATCAAAATACCTACTTTATTTTACAAATGCCGGGAATTGGACTTTGTAGTATGTTTTTTAACAACTAGTAACAGTTTAAAAACATAGGTAAGGGATTGATACTATACAAAGCCTTTCATTGCCAAGCCCCAACTAAAATGGAGTTCCATATTAATGTCTATTACCAGCAAGCAAAGCATGCAGTCAACGATTGATTATGCTTTATATTTATGTGTTCCTTTGCTTTTTTTTGTAACACCTCTTAGCTCTTCTGCAAAAAGTATTCTCTTAGGAGCAATAGTTGCAATTATTCTTTTTACCAAGAAATATCGACAAGAACTAAAGCCAATATTCTTAAATAAATATAGTCTATCAATAATGCTATTATTTTTTATCGCCGCTCTAGGATGTTTTTGGAGCGATGCTCCGATTGCTAATCGAACACTAGTCCTTGAGAAGTGGAGTAAATTACTTTACTTACCATTCTTAATTGTTGGACTAAAAAACTCTAAAACACGCAATCTGTCCCTAAACGCTTTTATATTTGCAATGCTTATCACCTGCATACTATCAATCTTCATGCATATCACTAAAATTCCTATCCTTGCAAAATCCTTTGCTGACGGGGTATTTCGAAATCACATTATAACTGGAATTATGATGTCATTTGCCACATACCTTACAAGTACTTTATTCTTAAAAGCTAAAAATGCTACGAGAATCTACTATCTTATAACAAGCCTGCTGTTTAGTTATCAAATTTTATTTATTAGCCAAAGCCGAACATGTTACGCCATGTATGCAATTTTAGCGGGGCTATTTATTATTCAAAACTTAAATATACGTAAGGCGATTATTGGTGCTTTATCAGTAGGAATTATATTTACAGCCTGTTGCTATATAAACACCCCTCTGTGGTCTAGAATCAAGCAAGTTAAAGAAGAATGGTCATCATTTGAATCTAATAAAAACACATCGGTTGGATATAGAATCCAATTTCATGAATATGCAAAACAGCTTTTTCACAAACATCCACTTATTGGTAATGGAACAGGTAGCTTCACACATTCATTTAAAGTAGACAATCCAGTACCATCATGGACTTCAGATCAAAAACACTCAGGTAAACTCCTAGAGCCGCATAGCTTATATTGGCTAGTTGCTGCTGAATTTGGAATACTTGGATTAATTGCTTTAGCTATATTTTACTCGTCCTTGATTATAAGATTTTATAACCTTGGCAATCTGCGACCGGTAGCATTTGCCCTCTTAGCAATTCTTGCTGCTGGCAACTTAAGCGACTCACTACTATTTTACTCCGGTCCTGGGTACTTCTTTATCATGTTTTTTGCACTTTTCTTAAGTAAAACTTCATTTGATCCGCTAGTAATTAACTCTCTGAAGAAAAGTATTGAAAATAATCCTGCCAAAAGCAGGCTATCTACAAATAATATATAGGTAATAACTATGTCTCACCGAGCACGTAAACGTTTTAGTCAGAACTTCTTGCAAGATGACTCAATAATAAATGCTATTATCCAGGCAATACATCTAGACAAAAAAGATAATGTTGTTGAAATCGGGCCTGGGCTTGGTGCGCTTACCAAACCACTATTAGAAGAGCTTGATTCACTAACTGCGATAGAAATAGATACAGACCTTCAGCAGTTACTTCTAGAAAGAGCAGAATTTAAGAATAAATTAAAATTAATCTGTGGTGATGCCTTAAAGGTAGATTTCAGCAGTCTTGGCAAAAACTTAAGACTCATCGGCAACCTTCCTTATAACATATCTACACCACTATTAATAAAACTACTGCATTTTACCCCCTATATTCTAGATATGCATTTTATGCTGCAAAAAGAAGTAGCCGATCGTATCGTCGCAGGTCCTGGTAGCAAGACTTATGGCCGCCTAAGTGTAATGATACAATGCTACTATGAAGTATCACATGTGTTGGATGTTGACCGCCATGCATTTCACCCTGTGCCTAAGGTTGAGTCATCAATAATCAGATTAAGCCCAATCATAAACCGGAAGCTAGATGCAGCCAACCATGAAAGCTTAGAACGCTTAGTTGCGAAAGCATTTTCTATGCGTCGAAAAACCCTCGCCAATAATTTAAAACCCCTAATAACGGCAGAAGAACTCTTATCCATAGGAGTTAACCCGACCTTAAGACCAGAACAAATATCAATCACTGAATACATTCAGATAGAGAAATTTATTTCCAGATAGTGTATACTTGGTCCTATTAATTTTCAGAGTGGAGAATTGCATTGTTCAGTAAAGGAAGAAATAAAGTAAAATCCTCTGTTGCTGTTAAGGCACTAAAAGATCTAATTGCTACCGAAGAGCCAAATGTCGCTATCCAAAATAAAGGTTATCAAAAGTTAATAGATCAGATTAAAGATGGGCTTGGATTCAAAGAATCAGAATTTGAGTTATTGGCAATGCCATTAATTCTTAAGACTGTAAAATACTGCCAAAAACTTCCAGAGTCTTCAATGTACTACGCTCACTTAGGAGGTCTATTTGATTTAGCACTTAACCGAGCTGAGGCTGCAATTCATCTTATGCGCCAATTTCTTGTTATGGAAGAAAAAGATAAGCCATCTGAGGAGCAAAAATTATGGTTGTATGCCCTATTTTCAGCGGCAATGCTTCAAGGGTTAGGAAAATTATATACAGACTATACGGTCGAGGTTTATGATAAAAACGGCCAGCATGTAAAGTGCTGGCAGCCATTACTAGAAAGCCTTGCTGGGGTTGGTGAGTACTATTATTATGAGCTGCTAAAAGGTGATGATGTTGATCTTAGAAATAGCATTACCCCGCTAATGGCCCGTCGCATAATGCCTAAGCCTGGATTTGAAAAAATAATGTCCAATAAGGAGGTTTTTTCAGATTGGCTTGCTCTACTCCGAGAAGACAAAGACTCTGCTAGACAATTGGTTGCAATATTAGATAGAGCTAATGCTATCGCCATACAGCGATATTTACACAGCTTTTTATTAAAACATGGCTCAGCACATGGTATGGGCAATCGACTTGGAACTTTTGTTGACACCAAAAATGATCATAACCTTGAAAGAGAAATGGTAATGGGTGCAGAGTTCATCGCTTGGCTAACAGCAAGTATAGAAAGCGGTAAAATAATTCTTAACCAATCACCATTAATGGTACAAGTAACAGAGGCAAGTGTAATATTACATCCAAGCGTGCTAGATATTTATATGCAAGAACACCATAAACTTAAAAACAGGGTTGCCATCCAAAAGTCTTTTCTCGCTTGGAAATTACATCTACTAACTGACGCAGCCGTGGATGCATTTGGGCAAACAGAAAAACAAGCTCTTTCAGGTATTCATCTTGATACAGCCATCTTGCCTGAAAAAGTGAAAATATATAATCCAAAAACCGATAAAATATCATCAATGTCATCATTGAATTTAGTGCTAAACTTACAAAGTTACGGACACAACCAAACAATGAGTAAATTATCAACTGCAGGAAAATGGATATCAGGAGAAGATAATGTCGCTGACCTACGCAATCAAGCAACACAAAGGGTTTGACTACGCAATTGGCGATGTTCAAGGGTGTTATGCAGGCTTACAGAGCCTTCTTGAGAAAATAGATTTTAATGAACATGACGATAGGCTCTGGTTTGTAGGCGACCTTGTTAATCGTGGCCCAGAATCACTGGATGTGCTTCGCTTTATAAAAAACCTACCTGTCAAACCAGTTATTACTTTAGGCAACCATGACTTATATTTAATTAGTCTAATCTTTGCGCCAGAAAAAGCTCCCTCTAAAAAAGATACTCTAGGAAAAATACTAAAAGCAGATGATTGTGAAGAACTTGGTGACTGGCTTCGCAAACAAAAAATCATTCATTTTGATGAAAGATTAAATGTCGTTATGTCTCATGCTGGAATTCCACCAATCTGGAGTTTGGATAAAGCGTTAAATCTTGGCTCAGAGCTTGAACAAGCACTCTCTGGTATTGATTTTCGCAGTTTTTTAGATGAAATGATGGGAGATTCGCCTGATGTATGGTCTGACAACTTAGTCGGGAACTCAAGACTCCGGCTAATTTGCAATTATTTTACTAGAATGAGGTTTTGTCGAACGATAGATGGTGGGCTAGTGCTAAAACAAAAAGGTGGTGTTGACAAAATCCCGCCTAACTTATCTCCGTGGTATGCTCTACCAAACAGAATAGAAATACAGCCAGACATAGTGTTTGGTCATTGGGCTGCGCTCAACGGTATATCTCCAAACCCAAATATTCACGCCATAGACACAGGCTTTATTTGGGGTGGCTCAATGACCGCTTTGCGCTTACAAGACAAGCAACGTATTAGCGTATCAAGCTAAATCAAGCGAATCCTCAAACCCAAAGAATCGCAAATCTTTTATCCGGATGGGGTATAAAATACCTTCAATATGATCATACTCATGTTGCACTACGCGCGCATGAAATCCATCAACTTCACGACTAATAAGTTCTCCATCCAAATTGTATCCACTATATTTAATGGCAGTGTAACGAGGAACCAATCCTCGCATACCTGGAACACTTAAGCACCCTTCCCAACCGTCTTCCATTTCATCTGAAATAGGCTCAAAAGATGGATTAATTAGAACTGTATAGGGAATATCATATTCATCTGGATAACGGCTACTATCTTCAAAACCAAAAATAATAATCCGCACATTATAGCCTATTTGTGGAGCCGCAATCCCTACGCCATCTTCTGCAATCATTGTGTCTTGCATGTCTTTAACGATACTAGCGACACTATCATCAAAAATGTCTGTAATAGGGATAGAGGGTGTCGCGAGTTGCGTATCACCCATTTTTACAACGGTTTTAATCGCCATATTATACTTTCCTATATCCAAAATGTTTAAATTCTAACACAATAAACCGTTGACATCCAAAATAATCTTTTCAGATATAGGGGTCTTCGCATGAGAGTAAGTTAGTAAGTCAGCCTTTCTTTTTTCCCATTCTTAAACCTCATCTTGCCGTAATATTTTTTCTGATAAAACTCGAACTGCCTTCTATTTATTGACAAACAACACTTTTTCGAGGTATAATTAGTCAAGTTGGTTAGATAGGCTATAGCTATGACTGCTTCTTTTAAGAAAAGGAATTATGAACAACGAGACGCGGCTAGATCAGATCGATCTTCCTCTAGAACAAGACATGAGCCAAAACTGAGTCATGGACGAGGTGCAGACCCAGCATCAAGAGTCGTTCGCAGCCCAAACATTGTGCTATCTCCTGTCTCAACAAATACAAGACACCTACCTAGCTCAGGAAAATCAGCGTCATACAGCCCTAGATTCTTCATGAATGACGCCCGTGCTAAGCAATATTGGCATCATATCAACTCCTACTGTAATGGCCCTGCGGATACTTATGGTAAATATCTATATCACAATGTGAACCAAGGTCCTGTAGATACTGTGGGTGAAATGGATTATCTTCGAAACAATGAAGGTCCTATCGACTCAAAAGATGAGATAGAATTCCATAACCGCAATCCTGGTCCAGTGGATACTAAAGGCGAAGGGCTGCTTCATACTAAAAACGCAGGACCTATTGACTCAATTGGCGAAGGACTGCGTATAAATAACAATGCCGGCCCTATTGACTCTAAAGGTGAAATAGAACGACATAACAAAAACCCTGGCCCAGTAGATACTAAAGGCGAAGGACTAAGGCTAAACCACAATGTTGGTCCTGTTGACGCACCTGGGGAAACTGACTTTAAAGGCAAAAAACCAAACGTCTACCTGCATAAACTACCAGACCCACCAAGTGATGATAATAGTCATGTTCCGAGCACTGTCCCTCGAATGTAATTTAAAATTTAATTAATGAAGATAGGCTGGTATTGCAAAAGCAATTCCAGCCATATGTTTTGCGAGGCATGAACAGCTATGGTCTAACCACTGCTTTCCTGCAATTGACCCAGTAGTTGCTCCATCTTTTACCGGATCATTCCATAAATTGGACTTAAAAAGAGCCTCATAAACTAAAGAAAATAGATTTATCATTAATAATATTTGGCTCTCGTGCTAATTTTAATCATTAAAACCACTGCCGTCAATCATTAGTTTCTAAATGAAACCATTGGTTGCGTAAATGACTATTATAAAAACACCTATACGCGATTTTTTAAAACAAAAGCCCGTTTACTAATCTATTGATATGATCCAACAAAGAACTTCTGTGTCTTTTCAGTATACAGATTAATAAAATAATATGTTTTTCATGTTCATCCTTGTAACACTAATATGCATTTGCTACAATTTAATCAATTATATCTAAAGCTTAGACCTGTCTAATGGAAAAAGTTAATTTGGTTGACCAGTTTGCAAAAAGATTGCGATTAGCACTAATTAATGCTGAGTATGGCTCTAGCAAATCATCATCAGGTGTCAATATCTCTAAATTTGCCCAAATGACTGGATACTCTGCTCAAATATGCCGTAAATATTTGCGCGGTGAAGCCATTCCTGAACCAAGTAAGCTTGCTGAAATAGCTCAGAAACTAAAGGTTTCACCTGGATGGTTATTATTTGGTGATAGTCACACTAATAACGCAAATGAAGAAAATAAAATTACTATTAACAAAGATTTATTACACTATATTTTTACTCATGCAAACTCTTTATATGATGAAAAGAATAACAAAAAAGATGTGCTACCTACATTCCTGCTTGAACTAACAAATCACGTTAGTCAAATTGAAGCAAATAGTGAGCAATCAAAGAAAATAATAGATCTAGCACTATTTTCTGTGAAACACTTTAAGCAAGAAACTAGAAATAGCAGTTCATTTTGACAAATAAATTTAGAGCTTAAAATGATTATAATGGTTATCTAGATAACTTAAAGCGGATAGTATCATGTTCTAAAAAAATATATCTTCTATTGCTACCTGGTATTTTAGTAAAAAACAGTATCATTCTGTTCAAAACTTGTGTATAATAACTGCTTTATAAATATTTCTCGGGCGGGACTTTTAATGAGCTTATTTCATGTTCTTTTAGCTGTAATAGTTGCAGCATCCTGGGGCTTTAATTTTATTTTTGTAAAATTAGGCTTAAACGAGTTACCACCACTCTTATTGTGTGCCATTAGATTTCTATTAGTTAGCATCCCTATAGTATTTGTGGTTAAAAGACCAAAAGTCCCATTTCGACAGATCTTGTGTTATGGATTATTCACATTCGCCATACAGTTCTCATTACTATTTCTTGGATTAAAGTTAGGTATGCCAGCGGGCGCCTCCTCTTTAATTTTTCAAACCCAAATATTTTTCAGCTTATTTGTTGCGGCCTTCGCTTTCAAAGAAATGCCTACTCGACCACAACTTTTTGGTGGCCTAGTTGCCTTTATTGGCATAGGGTGCGTATGGTCTGACATTGGTGAATCCTCAACTATGATAGGGTTAATTTTGGAAATAATAGCTGCTGCATCATGGGCTGTTGGAAATGCTTTTTCTAAGAAAATAGGTAGGGTAAACTCATACAGTCTAGTTGCCTGGGGTTGCCTAGTTTCCACCCCTCCACTATTGCTATTATCATTTATTATAGATGGTCCAACCTTAATTTTCACAAGCCTAAAGCATGTATCATGGATTGGAGTTATGTCTGTTGCATATACAACCTATATTTCTACTGGTGTAGGTTATGTTCTTTGGAATAAATTACTTAGCATATATCCAGTTTCTTCGGTTATACCATTCACTTTGCTAATCCCGATATTTGGACTATTTGGTTCGATGGTTGTATTTAACGAGCCATTAAGCAAAATGACTATGTTCGCTGCTCTATTCATTATAATGGGACTAGCTATTAATATATTTGGTGGAAAAATAACAGCAAGGCTAAAATCTAGAAAAAATACTGATGCAGAAACTAGTTTTGCTTAACATGACTTTAAGTCCGTAAGGAAAAATTCCCAAAACTAACATCGCAAACGCATCTTAATTTTGAACACTTATTCACTGAAATTCTTGTTAGAGGATACCCTCTGCCCTAATGACGCCTCTTAATGCAGCGCCATTAGGTATTACCCCGACTAATATCTGCCGATACTGGACAAATCATAGAGAATAGTGCAAATTAATACTTAAATTATATTTGTAGGATATTTTCATGTTAAGTAACGAGGGGAGGTCTAATCGAAGCTGGGCTTGGTTGCTTGGTCTTGGGGTTTTATTTGTAACTTTAAGCTTCATTTGTTTAAGTCAAGCTATAGGTGTTACTCTCGTTAGTATATTTTTTGTTGGTATAATATTTATGATTGCCGGCGGCGCTCAGCTAATTGATGTGTTTAAAAGTAAAGAATGGAATGTTTCTATTGGTCACTCTATATCTGCTGTGTTTTACATAGCTATAGGTGGCCTTATTATTTATGATCCTATACTCGCATCTTCAATTATCACTATTTTTATAGCATTATCTTTTATAATTATCGGAATCACACGATTTATAATGGCTATTTCTCTTAAAACCCATAATGCTGGATGGTTTTTCTTAATAATAAATAGCGTAGTATCCACCTTACTAGGAGGTTTTATCCTTGCTTACTGGCCACTAAGCTCCCTTTGGGTATTGGGAATTCTAATTACGGTCGAGCTTATGATAAGCGGTTGGAGCTACATATTTCTAGCATTCGCTATACGCAGAAATTTAAAATAATTCCTGCAGATCTATTTACGTGATATGTAGTCTAGCTCCCTCTCCTTCTCCTCCTCTAAAAAAACAAGGCTTTCTTCTCTTGCTAATTTAAGACTTACAATAAATTGGCTCGTAACCTTAGTATCCTTAGAACCAAGAAAATAACTACCAACAAGCTCAATCTCTTCGTCAGAAAGAATACTTATGGCTTTGTATAGATCGTTTATTTCTAACTCATTCTCAGCAAAAAAATTTTGAATAACATTAAAATCACCAGATATATCATTATTAACCTTTTTTAACATAAAAGGAGTTAAAGCAATGCTAGCTTCTTTCATTTCAATAATAGACTTTATAACTACTTCCGGTGACAAAGTAAGCCTTGGAGGGCATGGTAGTGCACTACCAGCCCTAGCTTTTAGATAACAAGTGGCAATGCCATTATCTTGCTTCAATGCGGTAAGAGATACTTGATACACCCCCAACAACCTTAAAAAAGCCACTTGCATAACAATATTTCTTGATAATACCTCTAATAAATTAATATTTGAATCAATAGAAATAGATGCTGCGACTTTCTTTAAACCTTGGGGCATAGATATATTTTTTGCAAAAGACCCTGGGTACGATGTACTATACCTTGTATATAAACCCAATGTATGAGCTAGGGCAAAACCATCACAATAGGCTTTAGAATTTTGCGACCTTCCATTAAATGAGTCAATATTTTTTTTTACTAAAAAAGCCAAAGCAAATATCTCATATCTTCTTTGCATTATTTTATTATCTCCATCAAAACTAGATTAAACACAATATCTACCAAGAGAATCAGATACGTTGCTGGCGTCTGTTGATAATTACTATGTTTTCAAAGGAAAATAGTAATTATCAACAATAGGGTCTGTTGACAATTGGTGCCACGGTCAAAAACCATGCTAATTTTCCCAAATTTCAGCTTGATTTTTGACTCGCGCACCCAATTGTCCACAGACCCTAGTATCGTTATAAAACGATTAATCTTTATATCGTTCCACACTATCCATTATTTCTTTATGAGCAGCATCAATACCGGCCCATCCTTCAACTTTAACCCACTTTCCTTCTTCTAAATCTTTATAATGAGCGAAGAAATGTTCAATAGATTGCAATAAAGCTTTAGGTAGATCTTCATACGTTTTGATATCGCTATACATTTTGCTAAGCTTACCAACCGGCACTGCTATTAGTTTTGCATCCTCACCAGATTCATCAGTCATTTTTAACATACCAACCACTCGCGCACGAACAACTGAACCATACGTTACTGGAGCAGGAGTCAATACAAAAGCATCAACTGGGTCGCCATCATCTGAAAGAGTTTGTGGAATATATCCATAGTTTGTTGGATAAATCATAGAGGTAGATAGAAATCTATCCACAAATAATGCACCAGTATCTTTATCTAGCTCATATTTTACGGGTGGCGCGCCCATGGGGATTTCAACAATTATATTTACTTCTTCTGGAACATTTTTGCCAGTGGCTACGTTCAATAAGCTCATTGTATCTACTCACTTTTAATTAATTTATTAAGTGCACCATTATGCAAAAAAATAAATTAAAAGGCAAAGAAATAACTATGAATTAATAGGGTCTGTTGACAATTGGGTGCGCGAGGCGAATAGCCAGCTCTATTTAACGAACTCAATCTGAAATTTGGGCAAATTAGCATGGTTTTTGGCCGTGGCACCAATTGTCCAACAGACCCTAATATTAGAAACACAAAAAATGGTGCCGAAGGCCGGACTCGAACCGGCACAGCTTTACGCCACCGCCCCCTCAAGACGGCGTGTCTACCAATTCCACCACTTCGGCATGTTAGACTATTTTTTACTATCTGGAATAGGTATTTGACTTGACTCTTGGCTTGGCACTGACTGCTCAATAAGATCACCAGAGGATTTTTTATATTGATTAGCAACCATAGATGACAATAGTAGGCTTGTAATAAAAAAAGCCATAACCAAACCACCGGTTAATTTAAATAAAAACCCACCCGTTCCCTGGCTACCAAAAACAGTGTTAGAAGCTCCAGAACCAAAACCTGCGCCAATATCTGCACCCTTGCCGTGCTGCAATAACACAAGACCGATAACGCTAATGGCTATCAAAACATGTAGTACTAAAATTAATTGATACATTATATTTTTTCCAAAAATCACTTATATGAATACAAACTGAGGCAGTATCATACCACGAACTTTGATATGGTGGAATTTTTCTACAATAAATTTTATGTTAAGTTCTTTTTATATGTTTCTGGGAGCGGCAATAAAACAAATAAAGCGATTATAGCGCAAACCATCAAGTAAATAGCTGGTGCATAAGAGCTGTTTGTACTCATAGCTAAGCTCATTGCAACTAATGGCGCCGTTCCTCCAAAAAAAGCTAAAGCCATATTATAACTAACAGATATCCCCGTATTCCGATTATAAGTATCAAACATTTCCGCAAGAGTTGTAGGAATAAGTCCACTTATAGCTGAGGCTGACACCGCAAATAGTATCTCTCCACAAAATGCTTTAATTAAATTATGCTGAGTTAAAAGCCAAAATATAGGCAGGGCCAAAATTATCAGGCTAATTATTCCTCCTCCAAGTACAACTTTTCTACCAACAAAATCAGATAAACGCCCCATAACTAAAGATAAAAGCATTTGCACGGTCATAGCTATAGATCCAATAACCATAACTGATTTCATCGGCAGTTTTTCAGTCTCCACCAAAAAGGTGTTGAAATAACCAATAATAAAATAATTAGCAACTGCCATAATGGAAGTTAACAAAATACCTTTAACGACTACTTTATATTCAAGACCTTTAAGGTGCTCAATAACTGATATTTTTTGAGGTTCAGTATTTACACCCTCTTGTGCACTTTCATATATTTCTGGATCAGCTGATTTAAGACGAATAACTAAACCAAATATCCCAACCAAGCCACCGCAGATAAATGGAATTCTCCATCCCCACGCCAAAAGACTAGCCCCAGAAACAATCTCCGTCACAAGAGATGCTGCAACCGAACTAAAAACAATACCAATAAAGGCGCCAGCCATAGCAAGACTACCAGCTATTCCACGCCGTTCTTTATCTGCATGTTCAATTAAAAATACCGTCGCTGTAGTTAATTCTCCACTAACAGCCAATCCTTGTATTATTCTTAGTAAAGTTAATAATATTGGTGCCCAAATACCGATGCTACTATAAACCGGCAGTAATCCTATTAAAAATGTCGGACACGACATAGCTACCATCGATAAAATCAAAGCATTTTTTCGACCTTTATGATCGCCAATATAACCAAATAATATGCCTCCTAACGGCCTAACTAAAAAACCAATCGCAAAAATACCAAAAGCCGCAACAATCGACAGCAATGAGTTTTCACTTGGGAAAAATAGCGGGGCTATTACTGGTACAAAAAAAGCATATATAGTAAAATCATACCACTCTAAAGCATTTCCAAATGTGCCTGCTAACACGACTCCTTTTTTCTCACCGATCACTACCGAATACTCCAATGCTGGTTAAATACTCCGGGCAAATAATTATGCATAAACTAAGGATTAAAATCTACTTATAAACACATCTTAATTAACGAAAATATATCTATTTGATTCAATAAATCCAGGTAGAATAAAAAAAGCAACCCTTGATAGGGTGGGGTACAAAATTTACGATTAAAGTAAAAATAGTTTTTAAAAAGGTAGATATAGTGTAAAACCACTGCTAAAGTGTAGGTATCCATATCAGGTTTTGCCACTTCCTGATTGGGAAGCATTATCGGGCCTGGGTAACATTACCCAGGCTTTTTTTTACCTCAAACTTTATCCGTATACTTGTAATAGCGCATCAGCTTCACAACTCGCTTAACACCCTTACATCTCCTGGCAAATAAAATTACTTTTTCTGCTTGAGAAGGACGTACATCTCCCATGAGATACACTATTCTATCAGATGTTACGACTTTAAATTTATGAGGATCAATAGTTGAATCAGCAATAATTTTGCTGCGAATATTACCGGTTATCCAGCTATCTAACAAAGGATCATCGCGACCACGATAGAGTCTTATTTGATTAAAAATACGCCTGCTTCCAGAAATAGATTTTACTCTATCGACCGCTTCTGCTCGCATTTTTCTGTTTGGAACAGCGCCAACCATCAAAACATCTCGATTAAACACCGCAACATCAATTGAGCACTTCTTACATTTGAATAGTTTATCTTTATATATTTCTTGATTTATTTTTCCAGCCAAATGGTAATCATTTAATTTTATATAAATGTTATGACGATCATATATTAAACTTGCACCAGTAAAGGCGCTTGACCAGCAGCCGTTTAATAACAATGTAGCTAAAATAAGAGCGAATAACTTACCCGTATTAGCGAATATATTGGAATATTTTAACAACTTTATGCACGCCTTTTATTTGTCGCGCCACCATTGATGCCAAATCGGCTTGTTCTGGTGTGACGATACCTAATAAATATACTACCCCATTTTCTGTTATAACCCGAATTGATCCAGACTCAAGATCTTTTTTAGTAAGCATCCGACTACGAATCTCACCTGTAATCCAAGTATCCTTACTTTGCATAGACAATGAAATCTTTGGACCAACAGTAATATAATTATAAACACGGCGAACTTTTGGAGTTTTTTGAGATATTTTTTCAGCGATTAATCGTAATGACGAAGAAGAAGTTTGACCTCCTAGAAAAACTATTTGATTAAAACTACTAACCACCACTCTAGATTCAGAAAAATCAGGATCACGAACTATGCGGGTATGAATTAGATGAAAGATGCGACCATCCCTCTCAATCATAGAAATATTTCGCTTGTCATATACAACCATTCCACCAGCCGCGCCAATCAACACCAATGCAGCACAACTAGTTAATAAGCTCGCAACAAGCAAACCTATAATAGCTCGTATCTTCATAATTCCTCCTTGAAACACTTACTCTTGACTAAACAAAGAACGATCGATTAAATCGCAAAAACAATGCAGTATAAAAAGGTGCATTTCACGAATTCTAGCAGATTGATCGCCTTGTATTCTAATTTCAATATCCTCTGGTCCTAAGTGATTAGCAATTAATCCACCATCCCGGCCATTTAAAGAAATAACGTCCATATCATTGTCATGGGCAGCGTTAACAGCTTCAAGAATTGTATTAGAATTACCTGTTGTTGATAAAGCAATTAGTACATCTTTGGGTTGACCTAACGCTTGAATTTGTCTTGCAAAAATTTGATCAAAATGACCGTCGTTAGTTACTGCTGTGATAGTTGAAGTATCAGTTGTTAAAGTTACAATTGGCAATGGTGGGCGCTCAACATCGAAATGATTTAGCATTGCTGCCGAAAAATGTAGACAATTAGCTGATGAACCACCATTCCCACAAATAAACATCTTGCCATCACTTAACAAACAATCTACCAAACGTTGACCAGCTCTAGCTATTGAACTAGATATCAAATCAACCATCGATATTTTGAATTCGATATCTACACCAAATAAATGTCTAACTCGATCATCAAGATTTGTCATGGTTAATTCCTATATATCAGTTATTGAAAAGCACCCTTCACCCATTGAATTTCTGGAGGATTGCCTTGGAGACTAATGACATCAAAGCGAATTGGGTATTTGTCATGTAATTTATTAGCAGATAAATACAAAGCTGCTGTTTTCTTGATTTTTTGTTGCTTACTGACTGTTACACTTTCCAGGGCGCTTCCATATTTTATCGAGCTCCGTGAACGCACTTCAATAAACACTAAATATACCCCATCATGCATGATAAGATCTATTTCACCCAAACGGCTGCGATAATTACTCTTTTTAAAAACTAATCCTTGCGTTAGCAGGTAGTCTCGAGCATTTTCTTCCGCCCCAAGTCCTTTTTTTAGCGACATAAATCACCTAAATTTTATTTTTCTATAATTACACAACACCGTTCACCATCAACACCTGACACTTGATACGACTCAACATGATATTTATTCTCGATATTAATAAGCTCACTTTCAGGTGTTATACCTTTCATGGCTAACCAAATACCATTATCAGCAAGCAAATGATTTGTTTGTTGTGTCATACTTTCAATATTACTAAATGCTCGGCTAACTACTGTATCAAAACTAAAAGGTGGATTATAGTCAAGAACTCTAGACTGAATAACTTCTACATTTTTGATATTCATAATTCTTTTTACTTCTTGCAAGAAACGAGTTTTTTTTCCGTTACTATCTAACAAATATATTTGTAGATCCTCTCTCGCTAGTGCCAATGGAATTCCTGGAAGTCCCGCGCCTGTTCCAACATCTAGAATTTTTTCACCACGTAGCCAAGGTAGAATTGCCAAGCTATCTGAGATATGGCGAGATATCATTTCTTGCTTATCACGAATGGCGGTTAAATTGTAAGTTTGATTCCATTTGTGTAACAAAGTTAAATAAGCATCAACCTTATCAGTTAAATTATCAAGATACTTATCATCTTCTGGCAAATTGCCAACACCTATAAGTGCTTTTTTAATATCACTCATGCGAGTAACCGCTGTTTTTTAAGCTGAACCATCAGTAACGATAATGCTGCTGGGGTCACACCGGATATTCGTCCTGCTTGAGCAATAGTTGTTGGCCGCACATCATTTAATTTTTGAACTGCCTCTAGAGATAGACCAGAAATTCCATCATATACAAAGGTGTCTGGAATTTTAATGTTTTCACTTTTTTGCATTCTCTGAATATCCAATATTTGCCGCTCAATATAACCCGCATATTTTGCCTGAATTTCAACTTGCAACGCAATATCTTTATTTACAACCGGCAATTCTAATTTAGATAATGCCTGAAGATGACCATATTTAATCTCAGGGCGCTTTAATAAATCGGTTGCAAGACAATCTTGTTGAAGTGGTTTTTCCAAAACTGATTGTAAATCTTCATTATTTGCAACTCGAACCCAAGATGAGCTTAACATTGCATTTACTTGCTCTATTTTCTCTCTTTTTTGAGTAAAAGCCTGCATACGTTCATTACCAACAACTCCAAGCTCAAAGCCTTTTGCCGTTAATCGCAAGTCAGCATTATCTTCTCGTAGTAATAAGCGATATTCAGCTCTTGATGTAAACATTCGATACGGCTCTTGTGTACCACGTGTGATTAAATCATCTATCAACACACCAATATATGCCTCATCACGACGCGGACTCCATAGAGGTTTATCTTGTATGAGTAATCCAGCATTTATCCCAGCAATAATACCTTGCGCCGCAGCCTCTTCATAACCAGTTGTGCCGTTAATTTGTCCGGCAAAAAATAAATTAGAAATTGGTTTTGTTTGCAAAAATGGCGTCAAGCCACGTGGATCAAAATAATCATACTCTATAGCGTAACCTGGTCTAGTTAAAACAGCATTTTCAAATCCACGTAATGTTTTAACAAATTCAATTTGCACATCAAAAGGCAGACCGGTTGAAATGCCATTAGGATATATTTCATTGGTAGTTAAGCCCTCTGGCTCAACAAATATTTGATGGGATTGCTTATCTGCAAAACGAACAACTTTGTCCTCAATTGACGGACAATATCTAGGTCCAACACCTTCAATTGTTCCAGAATACATAGGAGAAGAGTGCAAGTTTTCTAAAATAATCTCATGTGTTCTTTCAGTTGTATGCGTAATAAAACACGGGATTTGACGAGGATGTGTTGATTCATTCCCTAAATAAGAAAACACAGGGACAGGTATATCACCAGGTTGAACTGTCATTTGACTATAATCTAAAGTACTACCATCTACTCGTGGAGGTGTGCCTGTTTTTAACCTACCAACAGGCAAATCTAAATCCCGCAGGCGACTAGCAAGCTTAATAGCCGGCGGATCGCCAGCCCTGCCACCAGATGATTGGTTCATTCCCACATGAATTTTGCCACCTAAAAAAGTGCCAACAGTCAAAATAACTGTTTTTGCTTTTAACGTTAGGCCAAGTTGGGTTACAACACCGGTAACTCTACCATCTGTGATTACTAAGTCATCCACAGCTTGTTGAAATAAGGTAAGATTTTTTTGATTTTGTAATTGGTTACGTATCGATTTTCTATATAGAACTCTATCTGTTTGAGCTCTCGTTGCCCTAACAGCTGGTCCTTTTGACGCATTAAGAGTCCTAAATTGAATGCCAGCTTCATCAGCAGCGCGGGCCATGGCGCCATCTAATGCATCTATTTCTTTAACCAAATGACCTTTTCCAATCCCACCTATTGCCGGGTTGCAAGACATTTGGCCAAGCAGATCAAGATTATGGGTTAATAATAACGTATTAGCTCCCATTCGGGCCGCGGCCAATGACGCCTCAGTGCCCGCATGACCACCACCAATAACTATAACATCAAAAATAGAATCTATATTCATAAGCACACTTGTATAAATTGCCGACTCATAATACAAGCCAACCAAAGATTGATAAAAAAACTTTCAACATTATACACTATCATGAAGAAACCCCATATGTTTATCGATAGATTTTTATAATAAGTATTAAAGTGTGGCCACAGATCCTAGGGAATGATTATCATCATCATCATCATCATCAGAATCACAATAAATACTTGCAGAACTATTGCGCCAATCACTTGAACTTGTGGTTTTAAATTCTCGGCTGATATCTGCATCTGTTGTTACACCTAAAGATGCTACTAATCCATTATATGAACCATTAGAATCAGCAAATGTTTTAGCCGTAACATCCAACTGCGACTGAATCTTTTTAGACGCACCTTCTAAATCAGAATTAATACCCGCAACCCTTGCTGCACGAACAATCATTTGACGAACAGGTTGTAATGCTGGCGTCTTATGAAAAGCAATATATTTACAAATATAATAATCCAAAACAGCAAACCAATTACTAAAAGGCGTTCTAACATATGGTTTGCTCTTAAATTTACTGATAACAAAAGCCGATGTCTCCGCTAGAGGATAGGCAATTAAGCCTGCAAGAGGTAATAAAGTTAGAAAAGCTACCCCTCTTACAACTCCAGATAGATATAAATTTAAATCTGCAGTCAATCTAGCTAATGGTGTTACAAATTGAGATAATATAACGACATCTTTACAGAAGTTCTTAACAATTTGATGTTTCATTGATGGCTTGTTCATCAACATTGCCCAACCAAATTTCACCCCCCTTGATACAACTGATAATGGGTAAAAAATAAGAGTCATTGATCTAACAAAATTATTACTGCTTTTGTAGCAATATTTATTATAAAATACGTCTAAATATGGTCGTTTATCAATAGTTAACTCTTCAAGTTTAACCTTATTGCCCGCATACTTACTCCTAACAGCAAAATTATAATTCTCAAATAATTTATCTAGATGGTCATAAAACTGATGTGATTCTTTATTTAATCCAAAAGTTCCCTCTGAGAAGCAAAGTCTTTTATCATCAGCTGTCATTTTAATTGCATCGGACAACTCCTTATGTGCATGCTCAATGGAAGTGTCAACTCTCTTGGTTTGAGAAGAATTTTCACGTCTTTTTATTTGTTCTAATAACAACCCATTAAATACATCAATGCTCTCAACAGAAAAAGATAGGTGTTTAGCAGATAGTTCATTAGTCACAATATCATTTATTCTAGATTTAAGATTCGCATCTAAGGCTTTATTTCCTTTAACTGACTCTATTACCCCATGAGATTTACACTCATCAATTAGCTTTTTAAAAAACTTTTTATTCCCTACTGCTACGGCTATTTTTTCTACATCTGTTAAGTTTTCTGCAGATTTTTCTGAGCCAAAAAGCATTGAATGAAATAACATCGCAAATTTCAGTCCTAAAAACGCATATTCAATACTCGTTAACCCAGCCGTACCATGCCATACTTCCCTAGACTCTTCTGAAAATAAATTTAAAATTACTATATAAAAATTAGGAATTGGTGGTAATCCTGGAATTTTAATTGTAGATGGTAATTCTGGGATATATTGGAGAGCCATACCTAGGCCAACCAATACAATTAACCCTAAGACTATTTGCTCTGGCTCTTCAAATAACTTTTCAAGAATTTCAAAATGACCATGCATCATTTCAACAATAAACTCTGTTGAGAAAAAACCTATCTTCCAGCCTAAAAAGCATGCGATTAATTGCTCGGTAACACCCAACGATGTTGATTTTCCAGTAAAATTGATACTAATTTGATTAGCCAAATATTGCAGCCATGCTGGTATTGGCTTCATCCATGCAAAAGTCGAGGCAGGCAAAACGAAAGTTCCAAATGTTAATAACGATGCCGCAAAATAAAAAGTGGCAATCCCCGGCGACTTACGAAACATTGGATTAACAACATCATTAGAAAGAACAACCATAATTTCATAAAACACATCAAGCGGTGAAGATATATCATTGCTATAACAATACTTAATTTTCTCATAACCAGCAGATAACTTATTAGCTTCCTCTAAATTAAATTTTTTCTTAAATGAATCTGTAAATGTCTCCATATATTCATGGCGCATTTTTACATCATTATAAACTTGTTCTGCATCTTTAGAAGATGATGACAGATATGAAATATCCTCTGAAAACTTAACAACTGTAGTTAATATTGATTTAAAAAAGTCATATACAGACTCAGATATTAGCTGTGGGGTAAAATATATAAACAAAGAATAACAATATCCTGAGTAGTCAGTACAACTTTCAAGAATCTCTTGGTGATTATTAGTCTCATCATCAGGCTGATTTCTTGCATATTTATTCCATGATGAGTTTTTAATATGGGTTAGAGGCGCAACTATATATGCAAAATCCTCATAAAAATTACAAACAAACTGATTTAATTTATATGTTATTTTTTCCTCATTAAGTTTTTTCGAAAAAGGAAAGATAGAAAACCCTGTTTCGATAATACCTAAAGATAACACAATGATAATTCTAGGAATTGAAAACGCTATCTCAATAATACTCGCAAAAAGCTTAAGTGGTTGAACACCAAAATTATAACGCCAATTGCCATACAATGTATTTTCATAATAATTGTTTCCGGTTAACAAACATAAAACCTTATCAACAACTGCTGGGTGCCATTTGTGAATATAAGGTTTAATAGAAAACCAATCATTATTATCTTCGACAATAACCTCATCACTAGTAATAGATTCAAGCATGCTTTGCGAAATAGCTGAATAGGTATCGTTATCTTTTGGACCCTCAACAACAGATTGACCTTTAATCAACATCAAGTGCTGAGCATCTGATAAAGATGCTACCAATCTTGGAACTTGAATAACATCCTTTAAGCGCTGGTTACTAATTTTATAAGTAACGTCTATACCGGCATCTAAAATTAAAGACATTTGCTCTCTCATAAAACTACCAAGAGATTTAATCCTTAATGAGCGATCTGCAATACTAAACAAGCATTCCATGTCCGATTTTTTAGGATCTAATAAAATTCCATTAATATTTTTTTCAAATATATCAGCATTTTTAGTTAGATCAACTTGTAATTTTTTTAATATTTTTGCTTTTGGAGAGTTTTCTGGAAAAGAATCTATTATTTGTTGAATCTTATCTTGAATATTTTGTGTATAAGTATCGAATGATTCTTTAAAATCAAGTATCTGTTGGTTATGATCACCATAAAAGTTATTAATATATTCTTCTAGCCTTTTAAATTCGGCCGATAATTTATGTATTTCTCGAGCCCAATCTTGCATTTCATCTATTTTATCTATTTCATCTTGTGGATTTGTAAATATTTTTGACTTAATACGACTCCAGATTGTTCGAGGCTGTTTTTGTTTTTCAATATCTGCTTTTTTTAACTCAAGAGATGACTTCTCAAGTTGACTATGCCCCATGTACTTTGCTAAAAAACCTTGAAATGCATATGTATAAGAGGTGTTTTTAAAATTAATACTTTCATCATCCAAAACCATCAAAGCTTGACGACGTTGTTCTTTGGTTAAAAGCAACTGAATATCTTTTATTTTTTTAGCTCTAACATATAACGGTTGAAAATGAATTTTTTTAGCTAACTTTTTTATATTATCAAGAGGAATGGATTCTACTTTTAACTCTTCCACATTATTATATGCATCAAGTTCTGTGATATTTTTACTCTTTATTTCACGAATAGTTCGCTCAGAACGATTAATATAAAAAAGTTTAGGGTCACCCGCTATTTCACACTGAACAATAACTTGATTTGATGTAGGTAGAAAATTAAAAAGAGGATTTTGCAAAAGATTGGTTTTTTCTTGCATTGAAGGTAGTTTTACAAAATCACAACCTTCGTAGCTCAAACGAACCGTGGTCCTTTCTTTATGAATCAGATTTTTAATTACTCTTTCTTCATAAATTCCCATAAATAAAAATCCATCCACCATATATAGATAAACAGCAAGATGAAAATTATAACATCTTTATGATCTTAAAACAAACAGTAGATAGGTTGTTTAGAGATAATATAGTATTAACAAAACAATGTTTTTTTAAACGCTCATTACTGCGTCAGAGTATACGAGTTCTTTTTTAACTAAATTAATAGCTATTTCTGCTCGTTGTTTAGCACCAAAGGTAAAAAACAAGTTTGGATTTCCAGTTTGTTGCTCATTGTAATTATGCCGTGATTTATTCAAACATAACAATACACAAGCAATAGCATTTAAAACTGTGTTTACTAATGAATCAATTGAGCCAAACTGTAATATTTCTAAACAACTTCCCCCATCACCTTCACTCCAGAATTTATCAAACTCTTCAGAGTTAGGTCCTGTAGAATCACTCAATGTATCTCTAAGTTTTTTTGCAATAAACTGTAAACACTGTTTTTCTTTATTTGATAAAAACTTACTTACTATTATACAATCAATTTTATCTATTGCTTCTTTTGCTCTGTCTTCTATAAATTGAAATGTATCCATTGGTGTTTCTATCAATGATAGTAATTTTTCACTCTCTAGGTTTGTCGAAACAAGAGTATCAGTAATGTGGGTCTTTAGAGCATCAATTCCCGCACCTGTTTTAGCAGATACCTCAAAATATTTAATATTTTTATCACAAGCATATTGCTCTAATTCAGCTCTTTTCTCTGCATCTTCAGGGGAAAAAACATCCTGTTTGTTTGCTATAATAACTACATTAACGTTTGAAGTAGCATGACCCTCTATTAAATATTGTTCGTATTTTTGAACGTGTGTAATTAAATTAAATTTCACATCAGATAAATCAACAACTATACAAATGGTTTGGGATTTTTTAACATAAGATTTGCCAACGAAATGGAAACGCTCTTTTCCTGATGTATCAAAAAACATATTCTTAATATTTATACGATTAACTTTAGTAGTTCTAGATACTAAAAAATCAACACCTATAGTAGGTGTATAATCATCATTAAACACATTGCCATTAAGAGCTGTTATTAGTTGAGTCTTTCCGGATTTTTCACTACCAACAAAGAGAACTTTATTTGGATATTCAAAGCGATATTTCACAAATTACAACTCCCAAATATAATTAAAAAGCATAATAACATATGAAAATAAAAAGATCAAAGTGGGCTATAGAAGGAGAGTTGGTTTGTAAATACTCCATTTCAATAAGCTCATCGCAATTGAAATAATTTATGCTAGGGTCTGATTTTCCTGCAGACGCTAATTACCTTATTTAAGCTAAATCCATAGGATCAACATCAATATTCCAGCGTAATCGTGAGGATATTTTTTTTGTTGATAACTCATCTCTCATTACTGATAAAGATTGGCTTAGTTTTTTTCTAGATGGTGATTTAAGCATAAGTTGCATACGATACTGACCTGATTTTTTAGCAAGAGGAGCCAGGGCTGGACCAAGAACAGTTATATCATGAATTAGCAATTGTTTTTTTACCATATGCATAAACTCCAACAACTCTTGCTGACTACTACATTGTGCACGAAACATTGCCAAATTAGTGTATGGTGGCAACATTGCTTGTTTTCTTCCATCTAAGAGAAGATCAGCAAAAGACTCATACCCTTCTTGAATTAAAATATTTAATAGAGGATCTTTTGGAAGTGCTGTTTGAATTAATACTTGTCCGGGTGTCTCTGCCCGACCAGAACGACCAGACACTTGAACCAATAACTGACCTAATCTTTCTAGCGCCCGAAAATCTTGATTATAAAAACCAGAATCAGCATCTAAAATAACTACTAAATTTAAGTTTGGAAAATGATGACCTTTAGCAAGCATCTGAGTTCCAATAATTAATTGTGCATCCCCCGAGCGAATGCTCTCTAAATATTCATTGATGGCGTTTTTTCTACTGGTTTCATCTCTATCTATTCTTAAAACCCTAGTTGTAGGAAAAATTTCGCTTAAATACTCATAAACTCGTTGGGTACCAACCCCTATTGGTACAAGATTATGCCCATGACAGCCACCACATCGGTTTGTTTTTGGTTTTACTAATCCACAGTGGTGACACATTAGTTTATTAATTTTTCTGTGAAAAGTTAGATGAGTATCACAATACGGGCAATCAGCAACAAACCCACAATCATGACAAAACAAAACCGGTGAAAAGCCTCGTCGATTTATAAAAACTAACACTTGATTATCTTGACTTAGATGCTCACTAATAAGCTCTATTGTATCTTTAGCTAGGCCATTTTGTAGCTTTTGATTACGGATATCTAATATTTGATAATGGAGTGGTGGACTATCAATCGCTTTTTCATTTAATTCTAATAGAGTATACTTTTTAAGTCGACAATTATAAATACTTTCAAGACTTGGAGTAGCAGAACCAAGTATTACTGGTATATTTGCCGAAAAAGCGCGCATTAGCGCCGTATCTCTAGCAAAATATCTAACTCCATCCATCTGTTTTAATGATAAATCATGCTCTTCATCAATTACAATTAAACCTAAATTTGGCATTGGTGTAAAAATGGCAGAACGTGTACCAATTATCAGTTGTACCTCGTTTGCATGAGCTAATTGCCAAGCTTGCTGGCGCTCAGTATCATTTAAATTAGAGTGAATAACGAGCATATGTTCTTTAAATCTGGAACTAAATCTTTCAAGAAGCTGTGGGGTTAAACCAATTTCAGGAACTAATATCAAAACTTGCTGCTTTTTCTCTAAAACTTTAGCAATAACTTGTAAGTAGACTTCCGTTTTACCACTTCCTGTCACCCCCTTTAGTAAAAAACAATGATAAGAACTAAGAGATCTAGAAATAATATCACAAGCATTTTTTTGCTCATTATTCAAAGGCAGTGGATAACTTGTTTTATCAAAATTAATTACAGGTTTAGCTGTTGATATCTGTTTTTTTAATATTTTCTTATCAAGTAATGCTTGCAGTTGTGCGGAGGTAAAACTCTCTTGCATTAACTCTTGTTTAGAAACAGGGTTACTTTTCTTTAAAAGATAATCTATTATTTCTAATTGTTTTTTTGCTTTTTTTGATATGGATTCAAGCGATTTTTCTGCAGACAACGCTAAACTATAATATTCAGTTGTCGGTAATAGCGCTTCCCCACCTAGTCGATATTTTTTGGGTAGAACTAATGATAGAACAGCTGGAAGTGCGGCTTGATAATAAGTGCTTACCCATCTAGATAACGATAAAATTTCATCCGGGATTAATTGCTGTTCATCTATTACACTTATAATTGGCTTAAATTCAATATCTAATCTTTCCGGCTCTCCAATACCAACAACAACTCCTAGTCTTTTGGTGTTTCTAAACATAACCCAGACTCTAGCCCCTATCACAGGGCTGAGATTTTCTACCCTGTAATCAAAAGAGTCATGAATTGTATTTAAAACGGCTACCTTATAAACCTGCATTTATCTCAGCCATGAGTGACTAGCTGATTGACCTGGAGCTGAAAAAACTTTAACAACTATTTTATCAACTCTGTGATTGTTAAGCTCTTTTTCATCAGCAATTAATTCTTGAATAAACCAACGAGATAACTCTTCTATCGTAATATTAGTAACTGGTAGAATTGTTACATCTTCTTTCAAAAAAGGAATTTTTTTATTATTAAACGTAAAGTAATAATAATCTTCATCTTCAGAAAAAGTTAAAAACGGCGAGTTCTTTGGCATAAGGAATGTTTGATTTAAATATTTACACAGTCCATTAATTTTTTTAATATAATATCGATAATCAAAAGTCATTCCATTTTTTTCAACTAAAGTACTCAAAGATAAATATACTGTATACAGATGGCCATGTAATGGTTCTCGCTCAGTTTCAGAGAAAATAGTAGTATGACCTGCTGAAAATTTCATCGATTCTTTTTGCAATTCTACAGTAGTAACATATTTGGACATTTTTATAAGCTCGCTCGTTTATCATTTAATTTAAAACCACTCAGATCTATATCAAGCTGCTTGGTTAAACCAATAACTTTGAATAGCTCTCCCATCTCGCTTGGTAGAAGCAATGTTTTTAAATTTTGTTTTGTATTAACACTCTCATCTTCGCTATTTTGTAATAACTCTAAAATATCATTTCCTAATAAAAAAGATGCTTGATTAGTATATCCTGCTACTCTAAATCCTACATTAAAAGCAGCTTCGGCTAAATGTGTGAAATTAACATGGGCACTTATATCTTGTTCGCCTATATGTAGTAATGGATTAGGATGTGCTTTATGCTGATAATGACACATAATTGTGCCCTCACTTCTATCTGGATGATAATACTCGTGGGTTGGAAAACCATAATCTAAAATAAAAACCGCTCCAACTTCAAGCATACCATAAATTTCAGCAATCCAATCATCCATAAATAAATTAACTTCGGACTTATATGGGGATAACTCATCTGCTACATAAGTTGCAACATGTTTTTTAAGGCGGTTATTAATACAAGGCTCAGCCGTTTCAACTAATTCATCATTGTCATTTAAACTAATATGTATTTCATATAAACTTTCTTCGTTTTTAATAAAACGATTTACAGGCATTGCATCTAAAATTTCATTAGCTAAAATAACCCCTTGAAATGGTTCTTCTGGCCACTTTTCAAGCCATACTACTTTACCTGATAAATGAGGAATGGATTTTTCAATGAATTGTTGTTGTCTTCGCTTTAAATTTCCACTGACTTCCAATATATAATATCTATCCGGTAATGATTGTAAATTTTCTAACTTTGTTAAAATATCCACGCATAACTTACCTGATCCGGCCCCAAATTCAAAAATAACACCATTATCACAGTGTTTTAAAACATCTCGACATTGATTAGCAAGGGCATATCCAAATAAATAACTTATTTCTGGGGCAGTTGTAAAATCACCGCTTGCACCTATATTTTCCATACCTGAACTATAATAACCACTCTCTGGATTATAAAGAGCTATTTGCATAAAATCTGCAAATGTTATTGGGCCTTTATTTTTTATCTCTGTTTTAACTAAATTAATTAAACTCACAGCCTATATTCCTAAAATTTAAATGTATATGTTGTTAATAACTAGCGTAAAAAGAATGTATTATCCTGTTTATAAATATGACTACAAGAAGTATAACTACTTTATTAACGTTTAATACCTATTTTATACCGAATATAAATACAGTTAAAAATCAAAGTAACCACATGGATTAATATAGGTTTTTAAAACTTACGAACAGAAAAACAAATCCTTATAGTAATAATAAGTAATATATTTAATTTATTTTATTATTATAAAGCTTTCTTCAAACCTCGTAATTTAACTTCTTAAACATTTAGTTAATATATTACAAATCCTATTTAAAACTTATCTAATCTTCATTTGGAGTTTATTAGACTTTCTTATAACCAGGCGTAAAAATCCTTACAACAAATTCAAATTCATGTTTTGTCCAAGAAAATAACACATGAACTTTGATTTATCAATGTGCTTCCTATTTATATTTATTAAAAGGGGAACTTTCAATTTTTTTGTATTTAAGTATTAGATTTGGGTTAAAACAAATTTTATTTTAAATAATTAACTGTTAATAACTACAGGATAAACACTGAATTATCTTGTTAATAAAATAGGGTTAAAACCTCATATGCTTGTTATCAAGATCTAATACATTTTTTATACATGGATTTATTACAGGAAAAAAAGTTCGTAAGCACCTAGATAAATATAAGTTTTAAATAGTTATATACAGAAATGTAAATGCTTATAATAAGCAATAAGTTACTTAATATATTTATTTTATTATTATAATGTAATGTTCTTAAAAAACATGATGGTATTTTCATATGTATCTATTTCTTCTTTGCATAAAAGATTAGATTAATTTAAAATCATCAATATATTATTAGGTTCTATGGTTTTGCCTATGTTTATAGGATTCTTATGGCTGAAAAAAAACAAAACACTCATTTTGGTTTTCAATCTGTTTTGTGGGATGAAAAAGAAGAAAAAGTAAAAGAGGTTTTTCATTCTGTTGCAAAAAATTACGATATAATGAACGATCTTATGTCTTTTGGTATTCACAGACTGTGGAAATACTTTACCATTGAGCTAAGCCAAGTTCGTTTGGGTAATAATGTATTAGATTTGGCTGGTGGAAGTGGTGATTTAACTAAATTAATTTGTAAGAAAGTTGGCGAGGAAGGAAAAGTTGTCTTAGCTGATATTAATTCTAGTATGTTATCAGTTGGTAGGGATAGGTTAATTGATAGCGGTTATTATAAAAATATAAATTTTATTCAGGCTAATGCGGAACAACTACCATTTGCTGATAATTTTTTTCATTGTATCACTATCGCTTTTGGTCTACGTAATGTGACAGATAAATTAAAAGCAATTCGCTCAATGTATAAAGTTCTTAAACCAGGTGGAAAACTAATGATTTTAGAGTTTTCAACACCGGTTCTTCCTGGTTTGAAACCACTGTATGACTGGTACTCGTTTAATGTATTACCTAAAATTGGTGGTTTAATTGTTAATGATGAAGAAAGTTACCAATACTTAGCTGAATCTATTCGTATGCATCCATCACAAGATGATTTAAAAGCAATGATAGAAGAGGCTTCATTTGAAGATTGTAAATATTATAATTTAAGTGGCGGAATTGTGGCTCTGCACACAGCTTATAAATACTGAGATTAAAATGATTAAAAAATACTCGTTAATGGCTTTAGAAAAAGCTATTAATCACGCTTTTTCCCTAGATGAGTCTATGCCAGACAAGTTATGTAAACTTCATGGAAAGGTTCTAGAAATAATTATAACCCCTCTACAAGTTTGCTTTTTTATTACTTTTGAAAATGAGAAGGTTCAATTGTTAGAAAAATACTCTGGACGAGCAGATGCAATTATTCAGAGCAATCCAATCGGATTAATTAGATTAAGCATACTTCCGGCATCTAAAGTGCGCTCTTTGTTTAATGATAAAGTAAAATTAACAGGAGATATTATCTTAGGACAAGATGTAAAGAAATTGTTTGATGAGCTTGATATTGATTGGGAAGGACATCTGGCTCAGTTTACAGGTGATGTTGTTGCTAGTCAGATTGGGTCCTTATTTCGTGAAGGACAAGCTTTTAAACAGAAAATAGTAAATTCAGTACAAAGAAATGTAACCGAATATCTGCAAGAGGAACAACGAGAATTCCCAAATCCAGAAGAAGTTGAAGATTTTTTTGATGATGTGGATGATTTAGCATTACGTACAGAACGTTTATCTGCACATATTAAAAAATTGTTGGTAGAGACATGAGCTCAGTTAAGCAACTTTTAAGGTTACTTCAAATAAACTATATCTTGGCTAAAAATGGGCTTGATCAGGTTGTTGTGTCTTTGCGGCTATTTTCAATGTTTCGCTTTATTATTTATTTAAATCCATGGAATTGGTTTAGAGGTGAAAAGCTACCCAGAGGTCAGGCTTTAAGAAAGTCATTAGAGGAATTAGGGCCTATTTTTGTAAAGTTTGGACAAGCTCTATCAACAAGGCCTGATATTCTACCAAAAGATATTGCTAGCGAGTTATGTGCTCTTCAAGATAATGTTCCATCCTTTCCAAGTGAGCAAGTAATGTCTATTTTGGAAAAATCTTTTGGAGTTTCAGCTCATGAGGTGTTTGCTCACTTTGATGAAAAGCCACTGGCGTCAGCATCAATTGCCCAGGTTCATGCTGCAACCCTAAAAACAGGTGAGGAAGTTGTTGTCAAAATACTTCGTCCTAATATTAAAAAAGTTATAGCTAAAGATATAAAAATATTGAAAACCATTGCTAAGTTTGCAGATAAGTATTGGGCCTTTGGAAGGAGATTAAAGCCCAGAGAAATTGTTCGTGAATTCGAAAAAACGATTCTAAATGAGCTTGATTTACATAGAGAAGCAGCAAATGGTTCACAACTAAGACGTAATTTTAAAAACTCCCCCCTACTTTATGTGCCAATTATTTATTGGGACTATGTTTTTGATAATATTTTAGTGATGGAGAGAATTGATGGTATAGCAGTTGGGGATATACCAAAGCTCAAACAACATAATATAGATTTAAAAAAACTTGCCGAGAGAGGGTTGGAAATTTTCTTCTTGCAAGTCTTTCGAGATTGTTTTTTTCATGCTGATATGCATCCAGGAAATATCTTTGTAGCCTTTGATAAGCCAAACGACCCGCAATATATTTGTGTGGATTTCGGTATAATTGGAACATTGAATGACAATGACAAGCGATATCTTGCCGAGAACTTGCTAGCATTTTTTAATCGTGACTATAAAAAAATAGCAAAACTACATATTGAATCTGGTTGGGTAGCTAAGAATACTCGTGAAGATGAATTTGAAAATGCTATTCGCACGGTTAGTGAGCCAATTTTTGAGAAACCATTAAAAGAAATTTCTTTTGGTCTGGTTATTTTACGCTTGTTTCAAGTAGCAAAAGAATTTGAAATGCATGTTCAACCGCAATTAGCTTTGTTGCAAAAAACTCTTTTAGCTGTAGAAGGATTAGGACGCCAAATTTATCCAGATCTTAATCTTTGGAATACAGCTAAGCCATTTTTAGAAGACTGGGTGAAAGAACAAATGGGGGTGAAAGCAATGGCTAAACACCTATATGATAACGTACCATTTATTGCTCAACAGCTACCCTATATGCCTAGGTTGATAAATGATGTATTATTACAATTAAAAGATGGTCAGTCAGTCTGTTCAAAAAATACCATCAAGAGTAAAAACACAGTAAAAAGAACTAGTTTTTGGTTTGCAGGCTTAAGTGCAGGAATTTTTATTTCAACAGCAATACTTGCAAGTTTTAGTTATTTTAGCTGGTTAGATTATGGAGAACTAACCAAGGTTACGCTCGGAGCATCTCTAGTAAGTGGTATCTTTGCTATTATTACCCTTAAAAATAGGAGTTGAATTATGGGATTAAGTGGTGTTAGCCCTTTATCTTTATTGCTGATTTTATTAATAATAATTTTATTATTTGGTACTAATAAATTAAAAAACATGGGTAGTGATCTTGGTCATGCTTTGCGTAATTTTCGACAAGCGATAAATTCAGACGATAACTCTACTAATACGGATAAGCAAAATAAGTTTTAATTAGGTTAATCTCTATGAGTAAATTGATGGTAGTTATGGTGGTATTTTTATTGGTTTTTAGCCCAAAAAAATTACCAGAGTTAATTTCTAAAATTGGTAGGCTATTTGCTAAATATGAATTTTATAAACATAAAATTATGAGCTCCTCGCACAAAATTATTCAAGATGAAGTTGAATTACAAAAACTACAAGAGAACCTAAAAAAGGCGCAAGTAGCAGACGTTTTTTATGCGAAAAAAGATTGATAAAACTTCACAAACAGTATTTTTGCCTTATGATTACACACTTTCATTTATATTTAGTTGAAATTGTTTTGTTGATAGAATAAAGTGTGTTGCTAATTTGAAGTGGAGTTACAAAATGAATGACAACCAAATTATGGATAAAGGTGAACACCATAGTCTTTCAATGGTTGATAGACTCAAGTCAATTGTTAGAGGTTCTATTGGTAATTTAATTGAATGGTATGATTGGTATGCATATGCAGCTTTTTCTATATATTTTGCAAAGTCATTTTTCCCTAATAGTAGTCCCACAGCCCAGCTACTAAATACATCAGCTATTTTTGCAGTTGGTTTTTTTATGCGTCCACTAGGTGGATGGTTGATGGGTAGTTATGCAGATAGAAAAGGCAGAAAAAAAGCACTAATAGCATCAGTTATGTTAATGTGTGCTGGATCTTTAGTTATTGCTTTAACTCCTAGTTACGCCACTATTGGTGTAGCGGCCCCTGTTTTATTGGTTTTTGCGCGCTTATTGCAAGGGTTATCTGTTGGTGGTGAATATGCATCATCTGCCACATATTTAAGTGAAATGGCAACGAAGAACCATAGAGGTTTCTTTTCAAGCTTTCAATACGTTACATTAATTGCAGGTCAACTAGTTGCATTGACGTTATTGATTTTTTTACAGCAGTTTTTTCTAACTACGGAACAATTAGAAAGCTGGGGATGGCGTATACCTTTCGTTGTTGGCGCCCTTCTTTCAGTTGTAGCTTTATATTTACGATATGGAATGCAAGAAACAGAGTCTTTTCTAGAAAAGAAAGAAACTAAGCAAGACGAAAGTTTAATTAAAATTCTACTACGTTATCCTAAAGAAATAGCCGTGGTTGTTGGTCTGACCATGGGTGGGACAGTTGCTTTTTATACTTATAGCACCTATATGCAAAAGTTTTTGGTTAATTCAGTTGGTTTAAGTAAAAGTGGCGCGACTTTAATCTCTGCTGGGACATTGTTTTTCTTTATGCTTATTCAACCTTTGGTTGGAACTCTATCTGATAAAATTGGTCGTCGCCCTATCTTAATATCATTTGGTGTATTGGGAACTATTTGTACCGTTCCAATATTAACAGCATTGAGCCATGTTCAATCTTACTGGGGAGCTTTTTTCCTTATAATGGGGGCGTTGATAATTGTGAGTGGTTATACCTCTATTAATGCCGTTGTTAAAGCAGAATTATTTCCTGTTGAGATAAGAACCTTAGGTGTTGGTCTTCCATATGCTATAACAGTATCTTTATTTGGTGGAACAGCTGAATATGTGGCCTTGTGGTTTAAAGATAAGGGCATGGAAAGTGGGTTTTTCTGGTATGTGACGGGATGTATTTCTTGTTCACTTCTAGTGTATATCTTTATGAAAGATACAAGTAAGAGTTCAACTATTGATCGCGATATATTGCCAGACTGTGAACCAGAAATAAATAAATCCAAACAAAATAAAGTAATTAATATAAGTTATGCACCTCAATCAGGCCCCTTGCATGGAGCAAGTGATTTATAAGTTTTAATTGGGGGGTAAGCTTGAATAAAACCGTATTAATAACAGGCAGTGCAAAGAGAATAGGCGCAGATATTGCCGTTTATTTACATGGGCTTGGTTTTCGTGTGGTTATTCACTGTTATAAATCTACTAGTGAAGGCCAAAAATTAGTTGATTATTTTAATGCAATTAGGTCTGATAGTGCAAAATTAGTAGTCGCTGATTTGCATATAGAGCAATCTATTGAAAGTATTATTGATGAGACCATTACCTGGGCTAATCAACTGGATGTTCTAGTTAATAACGCATCTGTTTTTTCTCGTGTTTTGGATAACTGGGAGGAGATGTTTTTAATAAACGTTAAAGTACCTTTCTTATTAAGTACCAACGCTTATAGTCATCTTGCCAAAACAAAAGGAAGTATTATTAATATTACCGATACACACGCCAATACTCCTTTGAAAGGCTATGCTATTTATTGTCAAACAAAATCAGCTTTGTTAATGCAGACAAAATCTTTAGCTATTGAGTTTTCACCAAGCGTTAGAGTTAATGCAGTGGCTCCAGGAGCTATTTTGTGGCCTACTGGTGATAATGCCCTAAATAGCGCCCAACAGCAGTCTATTATTGCTCAAACTCCTCTTAAGAGGCATGGTGATAGCTTGTTTATTGCTAAGGCCGTTTTTTCTTTAATTGATAATGAATTTGTTACTGGCCAGGAATTGCGAGTAGATGGTGGCCGTAATATTTAGTTACGTCTATCTTTAGATAGATGTTCTTACCTGCAAAGCAGCAAAATCTTGACAGTTAGCTTTTATTTCTATAAATATATCTTATACCTTAACAATAAATTTGATTATGACAATTAAAATTGCAATTATTGGAGCTGGTGGAGTTCTTCCATACCACGTGACTGGATTTAGGAGCGCAGGGGCAATAATTGTTGCTTTGGTTGATTTAGACGAAAGTGCAGCAGAAATTGCCGCACAAAAATATGACATCCCTAATATATATACAGACGTTGAATCGATGCTTGATGGCACAGATGTGGATGCTGTAAGTATAACGTCACCGAATAAATTTCATTCTCCTATGGCTATTCAGTGCTTAGAAGCAGGGAAACATGTATTTTGCGAAAAGCCACCAGCCTTAAATGCTAAAGAAGTTGAGCTAATGATTGCATCTGCAATAAAGTCTCGAAAAAAATTAATGTTCAACTTTAATAATAGAGCCTGGTCTAAAGTTGATTTGATGATGAATGAGATTAGAAAAGGAACTTTTGGAACTATAAACTCTACTCAAGTAAAGTGGATTCGTAAAAGAGGTATCCCAGGGTTTGGTGGATGGTTTACAACTAAATCTCTTTCAGGTGGTGGAGCTTTGATTGACCTATTGCATATAGTCGATTTAGCGATGTACTTTATGGGTTATCCAGATCCTAAGTTTGCACTTGGACAAACATTTGATGACTTTATTCATGATAAAAATTTTCAAGGAGCTTGGGGTGAGTCTGGAAATGTAGATTGCATCAGTGATGTTGAGTCATCGGCGCATGGATTTGTAACATTTAATACCGGTCAAGTTGTATCTATACACACTTCATGGGCTGAGATGGTGAAAAGAGAAGAAATATCAGTTGTCTTTCAAGGTAGTAGTGGAGGAGGAAAAATACAACGCTTATTTGGAACTGATGGATATGATGAAACAGCTATTGATACATGCGAAATGTATGTTCATAAAAATGGAGAGTTAATTGATACTAAGCTGAAGGTTGATTCTTGCCAGGACATGGGAAGAGTACGGTGTGCCAGTAATTTTATAAACACTATTCTTGGGGAAGAGAAGCCACTTAGCACACCTCAGCAAGCGTTGTGCTTGATGAGGGTCATTGATGCTATATATGCATCTGCAGACTCTAGTATGCCTATTGCTTTATAACCAGTATCGTTTGTAAGAACTAAATCTTATACTGACTAAGCCTACTGTATGTTTAGTCAGTATAATGATTTGAAAAAATACTTGTCTACTTGCTATCTTTTTCCCTAGCAAATTTCTTTATTACAAATGGACCAACAAATATATCATCTTTATCATGAGAGTCAGTTGGTTTTTTCATGGTAATAATCTTATCTGATCCATCTTTAGACATATTTGCATCATCTGCTGGGAGACGCCCGAGAATATAACCATCATCTCGATAATCACCAGCTATTTTTCTATCATATAAGATATAGGCGACCATTTGACGCAATTTAGCGTTTTCATATCCAAGATCAACATATATTACTTTGTCTTTAGGAGTATCAGCAACGGTTTCACGTAACTTCAGTAAAACATCAAAAGGGCTTCTTTCTACATTTACAGAGTGTAAAAAGTGATTTGTATAGTGTTTGGTAAAAAGCATGCAATGAACTACCAGACCAACTATCAGTAGAGATAAGTACATGTAGATAAATGTTTTTTGATGTTTTTTGAAGTGTATCCACCAAATAGCTGTAAAAATTCCTAGTAAGGACATAGAGAATGGGGTTGCATATTTAGCTATTTTAAACTGCAAGAATGTATGACCTATTTCCAATGATGATTTGTCTATCGATAAATATCTAAATTTTAAGAAAACTAATAGCAGGACAAAGTTTATACAAACTAAAAAAATAATATTTTCTTTTCTTTTAGGATGCTTTATAAGGAATTTAGCTAATGTAACTACCATAAGTAAAACCACTATAAAAGCACAAAAGGTGCTTAAAAAAGCATCAAGATATAAGATCTTCGCATTAAAAGGGGATTTCATTCCAAGTGAAAATGCGAGAAACTGTATTGGTGACCAAAGAACTGGCCAGCCTATTTCAGCATTTCCAGAGGATATAGTTAGTGTTTGATAGAGATTTTGAAATATTCTGATAGCTTCAAAATTCATTAAAATTAAAACTTGGCTAAATAGAGAAATAAGATACAAAAATATATTTTTAATTTTATTAATATTTAAGCAGCCAATTATGAATACATATAAGAGTAGCCCAATTGCAAAAATTGGAAATGGTTCGTTATACGCATATAATAATGCGCTTAAACAAACTGATAAAGGCAATAAAGAGGTAAATAGTTTCCAAAACTTAGTTTTATTATTTAAAACATGCTTTGTTAAACATGGAAATATAGCACAAATCCCAAGAGCAAAAGTTAGACCAAGTGTTTGAGGGTAAAAACCCCACTGTGCTCCATAAATAAAGCCATTTGTCATGATGGCCGGCAATAATGAGATGGCAAGAATAACTAATTTTTTAGCAGGGATAACCTGTCTAACAACTCCACCTAAAGCCATACAGCCAGTGACTAGCCCTAATGAAACACTTGCCGTATATGCGTAGTATGACCATTTTAGGTTAAAAAGTGATTGAACGAATCCTAGAAAAAAACTCCCCCCCATTCTTGAACCGGTGGCTTGATACAAAGATACTTGAGTTAGAGCGGGATAATTACCAGATGTAGTTATTGTCTCAGCGAAAAGGTTTTCTTGTAGCCATTGAGCTTGGACTAAGTATGTGAAAATGTCTGTGAATGGATTATACCCTTGATATCGTAATATGGATATTAGAACAGGCAAAGAGCATATTGTTGTGAATAAACAAGTATATATACCATCTTTCACTAAGATCTTTTTTCTTTTTTCAAATAATACCGATAATATTACCAATGATAAGGTCAGGGGTATTGAGTATTTCCAATTATATGGCAAAATCCAGCCATATAAGGTGGATATTAATATTAAAAAGCTAAAACCTAGCACAGGAGCTATGTAAAAACCAATAGCTCTACCTATTACTGATGGTAGAAGGTCAACCATGCGGCGACCGACTACCATGCAGATAAGGATTAAACACCACAATTCAATAAGTACAGTAAAATAATTCATATTTGATATTATACTATACGTTACTATATTGAGTGTTTTTCATCATTGTATAGCCCTTCACTAACTCAGCAATACCATCGTCTAGAGACATGCTGGTTTTAAAACCGGTGGCTTCAAGTTTTTTGTTAGAGACTATATAGTTTCTTTGATCAGGATCAACACCAACAGGCGCATCAATAATTACAAACTCAGGACATTGTTTTTTAATGTGGTCACAAAGTTGTTTTTTAGATACATTTGCATCTGATAAACCGACGTTAAAAATCTCACCTTTCATGCTAGAAAAGTTTTCTATTCCGTGCATAAATACGCGAGCTATATCACGAACATGAACATAGTTACGCTTAAATGAGCTTTCAAATAAAACAATAAATTTATCGTAAACTGCGCGGTAGGTGAAGTCATTAACAAGAAGATCTAGTCTCATTCTTGGTGACATACCAAATACGGTGGCTAGTCGAAAGCTAATTGCGTTTTCTCTTTCCATAAGAATTTTCTCGACCTTTACTTTTTCTTTAGCATATAAAGAAATAGGTCTAAGTGGTGATTCTTCAGTACAGAAGTTATTCTCATCACCTGTACCATATGCACTATTAGTTGTTGGCATTAATACGTATTGATCTTTAGACATTAATTTTAACATTAAAAGAATAGCGTCATGGTTAATTGTGTTAGCGCCAACTGGATCCATGTTACATAGAGGTGCGCCAACTAAAGCGGCTAGTGGTATAACTATATCCGCTTTCTTTAATAGAGGTGCAATTGTGCTTTCAACACGAATATCTCCTTTAACCACGCTGAAGTTTGGATGATGACATACATGATGTAAGCTTGTTTGTTTAAACATAAAGTTATCTAATACTGTAACTTTATGTCCTGCTTGTAGGAGGGTTGGAACTAGTGTTGAACCAAGGTATCCAGCACCACCAGTAACTAGGATGTTATAACTCATAATATATAGCCTCTTAAATAATTATAAAAATGTTTTTGTTTGCTAACTACCTAATATTTTTTCGGCAGTTTGGAGTTTCTCGGTCGATTTTTCTTCAAAAATTGTCGACTCAACACATCCACAAAGGGTATGTGCTAATATAATATGTAACTCTTGAATAGTGCTGGTTTCTATACCTGGTACAATAATACAAAAGTCAGCTAGATTTTTTGCTTGACCGCCATCTTTTCCACAAAAAACAATACTTGGTATTCCTATGTCCCGACAAGTATTAAGTGCATTTAGTATATTTTGGGACTCTCCAGAGGTTGTAATTCCTAGAAATATATCCTTAATTGTTGCCTTTCCAGAAAGTTGGCGTGAAAATATATTATCATAGCCGTAGTCATTGCCAATTGCAGTAATAATAGAGCTGTCGACTGTTAAGGCTTCCGCTGGGAGTGGAGCTCGATCTTTTGCAAGCTTGCTTACAAATTCTGCGGCTAAGTGTTGCGCATCAGCAGCAGAACCACCATTGCCAGCAATATATAGTCTTCCTCCTTGTTTATATCTGGTTACAACAGCCTGGACTGCTTGTTTATATTCAGCTAATACCCCTTCGTTTTGTATTAGATTTTGAGCTGCTGCAATAGAATACGCTATGTTTTTTTTAAGCTGATCTACGGGGTCCATCATAACATCCTTATATTTTCATTAAATCAATTCTTTTTGCTTCTCTAGGATTGATGATGATCGATAATAATCATCAGGTAATCCAATATCTATAAAATCACCATCACACGCAAATCCAAATAGTTTACTTCCATTGTTTAACATTTGCGGCAATATGTCATTTTCAAAAGATGATGGGCCGTTAAATATTTTAGCGGCATTTTTTAGTGCAATGGTATTGCTTACCCAATAGACTCCGCCACTTGCGAGTATCTCTGGTTGGTTTTTAAGGGTTGATTGTAGTGCTATAACTTCAGATAGATTATTAATATCTATTCCCATATAACGTTTTGCATCATTAGTATGAAATAAAGAAAAAGTTAAGTCAGAATCATTTTTTTTAGAAAAATCCTCTAAATTATTTAGGTTAACTGTAAAATACGTATCGCCATTTAAGAGTAGAAATGGTCTTTCGTCATTTATTTTCTGAAGAGCTAGGACTAAACCACCACCAGTTCCCATAGGGGTGTGCTCAATGGCGTAATCGATTTTTGCGCCATTATATTTATCTTGAAAATAATCAATAATCATCTCATGTTTGTAGCCCACAGAAAGAATGAATTTTTCAACACCTTCTGCAATCCAATAATCTAACTGGTGGGCTAAAAAAGGACGATCATTAATTAAGGCCATTGGTTTAGGTCTATCTTGAACCACAGTCCTTAATCTTGTACCAAGTCCTCCTGCAAGAATTATTGCAGTTTTCTCCATTAGGCTTTCTCACATACTAGGTTAACAGAGTTTAAAACTTCACAAATTTCATCAATTTCATGATTTTTTAAATCAGGGAAATTGCCTAAGTAAAAACCGTAAAAATGAACATGCTCAGTTTTAGGGAAGTCAAGATGATGATCTTTAGGAACAATATTTTTTAAATAAGGCTGTCTAACTTGATTGCCACCGCCCGCGCTACCTCTACGAAACTCAATCCCTGCATCACTCATCGCTTTCATTAATCTTTTTACTAATTCATTATCAGGTTTTTTTAAGATTAAATTAAAGGCGTAGTTACTAGCACCTTCTACTTTAAAGTCAGTTTGATAGATATCTTTATCTATTTTACCTAAAAACCTGAGTAAATTCTCAGAGCGCTTAGTAATATTTTTGTCAAGACGCTTTAATTGTGATAATCCTAAGATTGCTCCTAACTCGGTATTACGTACATTATAAGATGGATATGCGAAGATAAAATCAGGATTCAATTCTGGGTTTTCTTGAAGATACTGAGCTTTTAAATTAGGATCATTGGACTCACGCACCATTCCGTGAGATCTAAGCATGCGAGCTTGTTGATACACTTCAGGATCATTGGTGCAAATCATGCCACCTTCTATAGTACTCATATGATGAGCGTAATAAAAAGAGAAATTAGATATCCATCCTAAACTACCTAGCCGTTTCTCATTATGAGTCGCACCATGCGATTCGCATACATCTTCAATTAGGGGTATATTTCTAGTTTCAAGTTCCGCTAACAATTCATCAGTAAGACCATCAAAACCTTGAACGTGGGTTAGAAATACGGCCCGTGTTTTATCGGTAATTTTAGCTAGTATTTGTTGTGGATCCATCGACAGTGTTCTTGGGTCAATGTCCGCAAATACCGGCGTAAAACCATTTTGTAATACTGAAGATACATCAGATATCCAGGCTAGTGGTGGAACAATTACTTCTCCTCCGTCTGGATGACGAATCTTTAATATTGCCATAGACAATAAGTTTGATGAAGCACCAGAGTTAACGAATACGCTATATTTCATGCCTAGCCACTTTGACCATTGGGCTTCAAATTCTCGAACGCGCGCACCATTTGTTAATATAGGGTCATCTTGTTTTAAGTGTTCGATTACCGCGTCTAGGTCTTCACGAAGGATGTTATTTCTCATCAAAGGATATTTCATGTATTTCCTCGGTTTGCATAAAATTAATAATTTTTTTAGTAACTACACTTACACCTATACCCACTTGCTCATGTAGCTCTGTTCGATTGCCAAGCTCAAATTTATAACTACCTTCTACTCCAATATTGAGTAATTTAATATCTAAGCTGTTGGTTGTTAGCCAGTCAAAAAGCATAGAGTCTAGCCCGCCTCGGCCACTAAATCCCTCTTCAAGTGAGACTATCTTGGAGAATTTTCTTAATTCATTTTTTAAAGATTGTGAATTAAAATGAGATATGTCGTATATGTCTATGAGACTAGCTTTTATACCTCGAACAGCTAATTCCTCAATAATTTTCAAGGATGTGTGCACCATATATCCAGTCGCAATTAAACAAAGGTCTTGTCCTGATTTTATTTTTGTAAAACCATCGACAATATTGAGAGTTGTTGGTTCGTGAATAACTGGGAGAACTTGGGCATCTAGGCGTAAATATTTAGGGCCATTATTTTCAAGACATGTTTCAAATAATGCCGCTGCTGTTATATGATCGGATGGTGAGTACACAGACATTGTTGGTAGTGCACGCATTATGCTTAAATCTTCATAGCATTGGTGTGTGGGACCGGAAACCACATAACTATATCCTGCGCCAACACCGATTAAAGTAACATTCATTTTTCTAACAACAGATAATAAAACCAAGTTAACTCGTATTTGTTCATAGCAACGCATGGTAATGAATGGCGCTATTGCGTATGCAAATACTTTAAATCCCTCTGTTGCAAGTCCTGCACAAACATTAATTAAATTTTGTTCGGCAATACCTACATTTATGAACCTATCTGGAAACTCGCTGCGTATTCTATCTAATACTGGTGATCCAAAATCTGCGCTTACAAAAAAAATTTTATCATCAAATGCCATTGCCTTACATATTTTATCTAGGAAGGCGTCGCGCATTGCCAGTGGTTTAGTACTCATAGTGTCTCCTTAAGCAATTGGTCTAATAAATCTGGCTTAGGATTCATAATGTGACACAGTGGCGCATCCTCTAGTTTAGGAACTCCGTGACCTTTCTTTGTATGAGCAATTAATGCTTTTGGTTTTCCAGTGGTTTTTTGCTTCATTTCTAATAATGCTTGTTGAACTGCTATTACGTCATGACCATTTACCTCTAGACAATCCCAGCCAAAAGACTCTAGTCGCCCCATTAGAGGATCGTGAGAAATAATTTTATCTGTATGATCTAGCATGCTAATTTTATTGTTATCAACAATAAGGTTTAAGTTTGCGAGCTTATGGTGTGATGCAAACATTAGAGCCTCCCAGTTCGCTCCCTCATGCAGCTCGCCATCACCTGTTATAACAAAAACACTACGGTCACTTTTTTTTGTTTTTAATCCTAAGGCAATACCAGTTCCCACACCTAGACCATGTCCTAGAGAGCCATTCACAGTCTCATATCCAGGAATAACTGGGTCAGGAATACCGCCAAGAAACCCACCTGATTTGCACACATTATTAAGCTCGCTCATGGGATAAAATCCTAAGTCGGCTAGAATTGGGTACATTGAGATAGAACCGTGACCTTTGCTAATGATACAGCGGTCTCTATTTTCGTGCCGAGGATTTTCTGGGTAGATTGATAGAACCCCGCCATAGTAGAGAGCTACATAAATATCAACAGCTGAAAGAGAAGATGCAAGCCTTGTTTCAGGAGCACTTCTATGTATTTTAAGCGTTTCACGCCAAACCCATTGGGATTTTTCATTTAAATCAGTACTGCTGTTCATAATCTACCTTAAGATAATCCATCTGGTTGATATAAGACGACCCTACTGCCGGTGTCTTCAAATTGAAATGGAACGTGGATTAGTTTGTTTAGGCTTGCTTTAACTTTTTCTTGGAGCTCAGGTTTTACGAATAGTAAAAGAAATCCTCCTCCTCCAGCACCTAATATTTTTCCACCAATTGCCCCGGCATTACGAGCAGTCTCATATAGCTCATCAATCTCAGTTGTTGATACTTTATTAGAAAGACCACGCTTATATTGCCAGCTTTCATGGAGAAGTTCGCCAAATTTTTCAATAGGTACATTAGAGTCATGCAAGATTTGAATAGATTCGTCGACCATATCTTTCATCTTGTTAAGTTCAAAAACTTTGTTTTTCATGTTTTCAATTTTAGAAGATGCAATTTCTGAGGCAATACGTGAAAAACCTGTAAAACACAACATTAAATGATCTTGTAATTCTTGACGACGTTTTTTGTTAATCATTATTGGTTTTACATTGAAATTATTTTCACCTGGGCCAAACTCAATACGATTAAATCCTCCATAAGCAGCAGATATTTGATCTTGTGAACCAACATTCTCTTTTATAAGGTTTTGCTCGATGTGAATTGCGTCTCTTGCAAGAGATTCTTTAGTTGCGTACTGCCCTTTTAAGGCCTGCATTGCATGTACTAAGCTAACTGTAAATGATGAGCTTGAGCCAAGCCCTGAACGGGCTGGGAGATCACCATCATGATGAATCTCCAGTCCATAGTCTTCATTTGACCAGTTTAGAACGGCTTTTATAGCTGGGTGTTCTATTTGGTTTATTTCGTTAACTGTTTCAATGTTTGAATATACTAGTCGATAACGATGCTCAAAAAATGGCGGTAGTTGACGACAAGTTAGATAGCAATATTTATCAATTGTAGTTGCAAGAACGGCCCCACCATGTTCTTCGTACCATGTGGGATAGTCCGTTCCTCCACCTAAAAAAGATATGCGAAAAGGTGTCCGTATAATAATCATATAAATTTAATCGCCTAGAATTTTTCTTTTTAATTTGATTTTCGTCATATCATTTAGATGATCAACGACATGTGAGCCAAATTTATTTCCTACGAAATCTAAATAATTATTACTCGTGAAGTATTTCATGAAAGCTTCATCTCTAAACTTCAGAACTTCAGCGCTAGTTAGAACATCTGTTCGAAGAGGTAAGCATTCATAGCTATGTTGCGAATATCCTATCCATGACTCAGGAAGATCCCAGTTATTTTCTAGCGCCATATCGTATAACTTAGATCCTGGATATGCCATTGCGCAATAGAAGTTAGCAAATTCACAGTTAGCTTCAAGTGCTAGTTCTAAGGTTTCATTCATTGACTCATGGGTATCGTCTGGCAAGCCAAAGATATAGTTACCAATAACATTAATACCAGCGTCTTGAATTTTTCGAACGGTTTCAATGATATCAATTGAGCCAAATCTACCTTTTTCAACGCCGTCTCGAACATGCTTACTGCCAGACTCAATTCCTAGGGCAAGCCATCTAAACCCAGCTTTGCTTAGTTTTTCAAGGAATTCGTCTCTGACTGTATCGACTCGAGCATATGCCCAAATGTTTAAGTCATAACCTCGTTCGATAATATGATCGCAAATACCAAGAACATGTTTAGGTTTTAAGACAAACATTTCATCGACAAATTTAATATTCTTAACGCCATACTCATTGACGAGGATATCTATTTCACTGATAACTGATTCAGGAGACCACATTCTATATGAAGACTGGCCGAATGGGGCGTTTATGCAGCAAAAAGTGCATTTATATGGGCATCCTAAGGTAGTATGCATGGATACATATGGTTGTCTGTCAAAAATATGATCAAAGCAGTGCCAATTATGAGCACGGTACTTATCCATAGGTAGCATATCCCAGGCAACACCGGGCATTTCTTCATCTAAATTTTTCATTAGAGGGCCGGGTGCATTAGATTTGATTTCATTTTGATCGTCGTAGTACCAAAGGCTTGGAATATCTCCAAAAAATGGTTCTTTGGTTTGTAATGCTTTAAATGTTTGAAGAATTGTTTCCGGTCCTTCTCTATCACAGACAAAATCGATAGCTTCTTCACGAAGAGTTCGCTCTGGAAGAGCTGCTGGATGAGTACCTGTCATCATAATTGGGCAACCAGGCATTATTTTTTTAAGTGCTTCAGAAGTTTCACCGGCAGCAGGCATATTTTGAGTTGATGCTGATGGCTGAAATCCATATACAACAACAACAATCAAAGTAGGATGATAATTTTCTTTAATATGTTTGGCAACGTGTTCTGGACTCATGTTGTGAGCAGGCGCGTCAACAATTGCAACGCTTAAGTCTTTGGCTCGAAGATAGTTTGCAAATAGGCCCGCCAATGAAGGAGGTTCAATTGCGGTAAGTGAGCTGCTTAATTCTTGATATATTGCTTTGCTGTTTCCAGGGTTAACCAAGAGAACATCTATATTTTTTGCTGTATTATCCATATTTTATCCTTGTTATATCTTTTATAAATTAGTTAAATCAATAGCAAACTAGCTAAATAATCTGGCGATATTAACCTATTTATAACGATTTCTTTTTGTATCCTTCATTTATTGCCCAAGGATAACTTAAATTAATAATAATTAAAACATCTCTTATAAAATCTTCATCTATCTATGAAGACATCTTTGTCTCTAGCCCATCAACATCTACATTCTCTTTAGTCGATTTTAAGTTTGTTACATGTAGTTTAGGAGCAACAAAAGAGGTACTCATTTGTGTTTCACATAACAAATCAGTATCAGGAGATCCTGTTGTCATGAAACTTAAAAATTGCAAGGCTGTTCTCATAAAAGTAGTATTGGATGTAAAACGAACTTCTATTTGCTCTTCAAAATCAGTTGTTTTTGTTCTTAGCTCATTTTTGGTTTTTTTAGATAAGTTAGTAGTTTTCTTACGGTTTGAATTGCGATATTTTGTCGATTCTTGCGTATACCTGTCTTGTAAACTAATAATATCACATGCTAAATTCAACAATTTTGCATCGGTATTTAATTGCTGAATTATTTGATTAGGTGGCATTCCACTTAGTTTAAGAGGTTTTTGTTGTAATTTTCCAAGAAGAGTGTACAGATATTCATTTTCCTTTGTTGTGATTGCAGCGGCACTCAAGTTTGAAATAGCGTCTTTATAGCTATCATAAGCTAAATTATAATTAACAAATGCATTTTGGAATTCTGGAAGAGGCCGGAGTCGTCTTATATCATAATTTCCTAGTCCGGTAAGAATAATTATTTCCGGATTAATTTTATCAATTGATACAAGTTCAGATGAGTTGTGCGTTATGTCCTCAGATGTTTTATTGTACTCGTAGTTACTGATGATGTCAGTAAGTCTTGTTGCTTCCATGCTATTTAACTTAACATTTAATGACCATATTTCAATTAAGACTATTAAATTTTGAAAGAAAGATTCTTGTTTGGATCTTATTTGATAGTCTTCAAGTATTTTAGAAAAATTAGGGTACGCTTGCATTATATCATGCGCAAAAACCCGAGCGTCTTTAGTTATAAATAGTGGTGATGCGTTTAACTGGATTAGGAGTCGAAATGCATCAGTGTTTTGAAGGGCGCATGCAGCTTCTAATAAAGACACAGGGTTTGGTTGTCCTGCTAAGTCAGTTTCTATAAGGTCAATAGGATAGGAGGCATGTGTTAGTAACCAGCAGAATGGGTCCGTTTTATTTTTATGAAGGAAAGAAGATAGTAACATGTCGTTGATTTCTGGTATAAATATTGAAAGCTCTTCATCTATTCCAACAAAGTCTGTTGCTGGACTTAATGCTTTAATAAGTAAATTTTTCCCTAAAATAAGACCTTTTCTATTGGCAGTGTGAATAGTATTAATGTCAGTAATAGAGATAGCTATATCTGGTTGCTCGGCCATTTCTAGAGCTTGCATAGTTTGTTTATAGTATTTAATAACAGTTTTAGTACCTGCATCTCTTGCGTGTTGCTTCAAGTGAAGCGTTTTGTCCTCAAGTTCTTTTATTAATGCTTTAAACCGCCTGTTACTTTGTTTAATCTCATCTTGTTTTTCTTGCTCTTTTCTTTCTGTAGCTATTGTGCCGTTTGAGATAGGAAACTCATATATGTCATTATCATCTAAAAGATCGTAGTCGCCATCTAACTCACTTTCCAGTTCTTTTTGGGTAGCTATATTTTTTTCTATTACTAATCTATATTTCTTAAGTATCGCAAGGCGATGTGGTCCACTTAGGTTTTCAATTATTTCACTTCTTGATATTAGTTCATCTAATGAAGATAATGAGTTTGGATCTTCTTGTTCAAAAAAACTTGTGATTTGTTCTTCAAAGATACTTCGATTATGTTCTAAATATGGATTTACTTCTTGGTATAGTTTTTTCATTGTTGGTATACCACAGACAAAAGCGTAGTTTATAAAAATGTCTGTTTCAAGTTGACTAAGAGCAAGTGCCTCTTTAGTTACTTGGTTTGTGACAGTTACTCTGCTTAGAGATTTTTCTTTCATGTTTAACTGTACTTCAAGTGTATACGGTTGCATGGAAGGGTTACTAAGACTTGCTCTAAATAAGTAGTTAGATGATTCTGATAAGTCTTCAATTATTGCTGGAATTACAATTTGCAGCTCCGAAATTTCAAACTTAGCTAGGCTTGTTTTTATTTTAGGAAGAGACATTCTGTCTATAGAGAGAACCACCTCTGAGTCATTTGTATCAATATTAGAGTCTAATGCTTGTAGGAGATGAAAATATGGATTTGGGCAAGGCATGGATTGTCCTTATATAAAAATTTAAAAGATTGTAGCAAGCATCTATCTTTTTGTAAAAACAGATAAATATATACAGGTTACTTACTAATATCTTGATATTTTCATCTAAAATGGTAGGCTGTGATTGTTTGAAGAGAATCAAATTATTGAATTACGACATTAGGTTGTTTATGCAAAATCTTTCGGCCACATCTGCCTGCATAATTTAACCTGTTTTAAACTGTTGAGTTAAATGGAACTTAAATGGAACTTAAATGAAAATATTAAAGAAATCTCAATTACAAAAACCTAAAATAAGCTTGATTTTATTAGACTGGAGTGTTCGGGAAAGCTTTCATCTGCTTTACTATTTAAGTAAGCAAACTCTACCACAAGACCAGTTTGAAGTTATAATAGTTGAATACTATTCCACAGTATCCCCTGCTATTAAAAAGTTTGAAGATCAAGTCGACACATGGGCTTTATTAGAAATGCCGGAAGAAGCTTATTACCATAAACATTTAATGTATAACGCTGGTCTAGCTTTAAGTAAAGGCGAGCTTATAATCATTTGTGATTCTGATGCAATGGCGAAACCCACATTTTTGCAAAGCGTAGTAGATTCTTTTAAGCAAGATCCAAATATTGTTTTACATATTGACCAGTTCAGAAACAATCGACAAGAGCTATACCCTTTTAATTACCCAACTTTTGATGAGGTGACTGGTAGAGGTTGCGGAAATTACGATAATGGTTTGACAACTGGTTTGGCTGTTAAAAATGATTTAATTCATAATCGAAACTATGGTGCTTGTTTTTGTGCTAAGCGTGAGGATCTGATAACGATTGGTGGAGCTGATGAGCATATAGATTTTATTGGTCATATTTGTGGGCCATATGATCTTACTTTTCGTTTATTGAATTTGGATCGGAAAGAAGTTTGGCATGAATCGGAGTTTTTGTATCATACTTGGCACCCAGGCCAAGCAGGAGATGACAACTATCTAGGTCCTCATGATGGTAGACATGTATCAACTACAGCCTTAGATGCGCTATATGACATTCGCAGCGAACCACATGTTATAAACCCTGTAATTGAGATGGAGAGACAAGGCTTTGAAATAACCGATCAAATCCTTGATGAAAAACTTATCTTGCCCGTATATGAAAAAATAACAGCAAGATCTTTTCTAGAAAGTAAGGAAAGTCGTAAATGGGCAAATCAAACCTATAAAGATGTTATTTATAATGGTTTTTATATTGTGCATAAAGATGACTACTATTATGCGGTACCTAAACTTTTTTATACAAAAAATAAGGATGGGGATTTAGATCAAATATCCTCATATAAATACGCATCACTATCTAAAGTTAAAGCTAAAATAGATAATTATTTTTCTATAAAAGTTAAAATAGTTCCGCAAGTAGTAATGTTTTATGTTTTGTGCGCTAGAATTTGGTATGGTATTAAAAAAGTACAGAGACTGTCGGCTAACCGTAGACAAAACCGTGAGCTATCAAATAAAAATGAAAAGGGTAAAGTTGTTGAAAGTAAAGAGAGCCCTATTCGTTTCTCAACTTTTCGAAAGCTAATATCTAGACTTAGACTTCCCAAAGAAGAGAGCGCTTACTTATGGAGAAACGTTAAGTCTTTGTTTGTTAGCATCCAAGAGTACTGTAAGATGGACCATGAGCCAATGACAATTATAATGTCGAACTCTTCTTATGAAAAAACGATATTATATATTGCTGTAAAGCTAAAGTTAGTTCCTAAAATACAAATTATTCAAGTTAGAAATCAGCTTGAAGTGGAAAATATTATGGGGACTTTATCTGAGGATGCTAATGAAAAAGCGCCAATTCTCTTGGGTAGACAGGCATATATTGAGTATTTAACGTATTTTAAAGACTCAGTAAAAAAGAAAGATGTCTTTGTTATATAAATTGATAAGGGCTTTGATTAGCCCTTATTGTTATTTAAGTTAATGTGTCTTTGTTAAAATGATTTAAAAAAGTTGTAGTCTTGATGTCTATCAGGCATGATCTTTTTCAAGTTTTAATATAATTATTTAGAGTTTATGATGAACGCAAGGATTTTTCCTGAAATAGAAGCAATTTACACGCATTGGGTGATTTGGTTTACGCTCGCCTCACAAGATATTAAACTTCGTTATAAGAGATCCATGCTTGGGCCACTTTGGATAACTCTTAGCATGGGTATAACAATTTATACCATGGGGTTTTTATATGGTAATTTGTTTAACGTAGATTTAGCTAAGTACTTTCCATATCTTGCTTCTGGTTTAATTTGTTGGACTTTTATTTCAGTACTGATAATAGAAAGTGGCGAAATTTTTATACACTCCGAAGCTTATATTAGGAACCAAGAGATTTTTGTCTCTCTTTTTATTATGAGGATGATTTTTAGAAACTTATTGGTTTTTGCTCATAATTTACTAACTTTTATTCCAATGATTTTAATTTTCAAACCAACCATTGGCTTAAAAACGCTGTTAATTTTTCCAGGTCTCTTTATTATCAGCTTAAATGTATTCTTTTTGGGAACTGTGCTCGCAATTATAAGTACCAGATACCGTGATTTCTCACAAATTGTAAAGAGTCTTGTGCAGGTAGTGTTTTTTTTAACGCCAGTAATGTGGATGCCTAGTGCCCTGTCTGCTAAAAATCAATGGATTGTACAATATAATCCATTTAATCAGTTTCTTAATTTAATTAGAGCTCCTCTATTAAATGAGAGCATGTCTGCAATTGGATTAATGATGGTTTCAGTATCAACTGTTATAGGCTTTGCCTTATATTGTTTATTATTGAAAAAATATAAACACAGAATTGTATTTTGGTTATAGGAATTAGTATGTCATCTATTAAACTTGATAACGTTTGTCTTGATTATATTATCAAAACCGGCTCTGACTCTATAAAAAAAACAGCAATTATTTTGTGTAATGCGGTCTTAAGTAAGAATAAAAAGAACCTTAAATCTGTTAACAACTCATCATTTAGAGCTCTAAACAATATAAATTTAACTATAAATAAAAATGACAGAGTTGGGCTTTTAGGAAGAAATGGTGCTGGTAAAAGCTCTTTATTGCGAGTCTTGGCTAAAGTCTACAAACCAAGCTCCGGCTCCATTATGATAGATGGTGAAATATCTAGTTTATTTGATGTTTGTTTAGGAATGGATGCTGAGTCAACAGGATATGAAAACATTTTTCAATTATCGATAATGCGGGGTTTAAGTAAAAAAACAGCTCATGATATTATCTCTGATATTGAAGAATTTACCGAGCTTGGTAACTTTCTAAATGTCCCTGTTAGGACGTACTCTGCTGGTATGATGATGAAACTAGCTTTTGCGGTAGCAACCGCTATTCCGCCAGAGATTATGTTAATTGATGAGGTTATTGGTGCTGGTGACGCTCACTTTATGAAAAAGGCTACTAATCGCATGATTAATATGGTTGATAGCAGTCATATTCTTGTAATCACGAGTCATTCGAATGATATTATCAGACAGTTTTGTAATAAAACTGTGGTTCTCGAAAAAGGAGAAATTAAGTTTTGTGGTACTACTGAAGAAGGAATAGATTTCTATAAAACAGAGATTGCTAAGGCTTTAGTATAGTGTTTTAATATTTGCCAAAAAATATAGGTTGATGGAAATAAATTATGGTTGAGTTAAAATGTATCAAATTTACTCAGTCATACATATAATATAATTTAAGGATAGTAAGCATGGATGAGACGTACTCAGAGTTGGATATAAAATTACAGGATTTCCTCCAAGACACCACTGAGATGAACAGTGATTCTGCAAAGCGTCTCAAGGTATCAACTCATATTGCAAGCATTGTTAATGATTATATGCCATGCTCCAATCTTAACTATGATAAGGTAAAGTTTAGCGAACTTAAATTAAACGGAATTGTAAAACTAGAAAATTTATCTTTGAATAAAAGGAAAGTTAAGGAAGTTGTTAAGTACTTTAAAGGTATACCAGTTTTTTCAGGGCATGTTCCGGCACAAAGTGATAGGGTTCGAAGATTTTATAATGCTAATGCTAAAAACTTCTCTTTTGGTTCTTATGAAATAGAAGATACTTTATTAGCCCCATACTTGCTAGATTTAGCATTATCTCCCGAGATACTCTCATATGTTGAAGGTTATTTAGGATGTACACCAACTATTTATTCAATGAATGTTTGGTGGTCTTTTCCTGGATTTGAGCCAGGTGTGGCACAGGATTTTCATAGAGATGTTGATGATTTTAAAAGTTTAACATTATTTATATATTTGACTGATGTTAAAGGTGGAGTGTCCGGAGGACAGCATCAGTTTATTACCTGTACTCATAATGAGGATCAAGTTGTTGAAATATTAGAGGGCAATGAGGAGCTGGCAAGCGAGCTATTTATTCCAAAGCTACAGCAAAATGGATATAACCAGGCGGATGTATATGAGAAGCACTTTAAAAATCAGATAAAGGATATAACAGGAGTTGCTGGGTCAGTTTTTTTAGCTGATACTTATGCTTTTCATAAAGGTGTTTCTCCAACTAAAGACCCTAGACTAGTATGTTGGGTTAGATATGGCCTTAGAAAAAACTTAACCTTTTATAATGATGAGACAACTCCCATTCCATTAAATCTTATCCAAAACAAAATTAACTTAACTGATAAAGAGAAGTATATGTTAAGGATCTTATATACGGAATGTTCGATCCCAAATTATAAAGTTGAGACAGATAGTGGTATTAAAGATATTCAATTATACGGTTATCACTGGGAAACTTATAGGAAAAGGCTTAACTGGTATAATGATAAACTAACCACTAAGATTGTAAAAAAAATACACTTATATAAAAACAAGATTATTGAAAAGATCTTGGATTTATCATTTCGAATAAAGCGTAAAATACGTTCAAAAATAGGATTGTCTATCAAGTCTAATTAAATAAATAAATAAATAAATAAATAAACAATCTATTTTTTGCAGTACCGTAACTATGGGTTTGAAAAGGACATAGTTGTCGATAATGGGTTTTTAGATGATATAGCCGCTATTCTTATGATAATAGGATCTTCGTCACAAAATGTGGCTAAACCTCTAGATTCTACTTTATAAAGAATATGAAAGCCATGTTTAGCTAGTTTTTCCAGTATGCGGTTGTAATTGCATAATCTTCGGTAGTGATCATGAGTTAATTCTGCGAAGCCTTGATCTGATCTAACCTCAATAAATAAAAAATTGCTACACCAATGTAGAAGAAGATCCTCAACCTTTTCTTCTACTGTGTGTAGGGAGAATCTCGAATATACTATATCAAAGGCGCATGGAGCTTTTTGCATAAAATCCACTACATCCATGTTAATAAAGCGTGTATTTGGCATTTCTTTTGGTTTTGCAGCAAAATCAATACCGCTAACATTAAACTCTTTTGCAAGGTAGTAGGAATCACGGCCATTTCCGCAGCACCAGTCTAGGAGTGTTAATCTATTTTTAAATAGATCTTCTGGGAAAAAATCATTATAATTATGAATTAGCCATTGTGAAAACTGACTAGGATTTAGTATGTGTTGTGTTTGATAAAAGGATAGCCAGTGCTCGTGTCTTTCATCTCTTGTCATTTGTTCGGATTCTAGAATTTCATTCATTGTTATTCAGCTAAATTAAGTTAGTTTATTACGGAGGGTAATATGTCAAACATCCATCGTTACCCCATGATTTTTATACCATTTCAGCGTGTTTTTCTTTTATAGGAGTGGTCCAGTTAGCCCCATATGTAACTTCAAAATATTCAACTATTTTGCCAACAGTACGAAATCTTTTACCATGAAAATCTATAATGGAATGAGGAAATAAAAGATGGTTAGATATTCTGACATTTTGCCAGCCCTTCATTCCATAATGCTCGTCGTCTAGTTTGCTATATAAATATAAGTCGATAAATTCGTCACCGCGACTAATTGAAATTAGTTCAGCACTTTGACAACGTCCGACTTTAAATCCAAGTTCTTCAAATTCACTGGAGGTTAAAACTGTTACAAGTTCTGGTAGGTTAAAATATACAAGATCGGTATCTAAATCATGATCTATAAAATCATGGTCGCGATATGCGCCTAATAGAGTGCCGTAGAAAAGAAGGTGTTTAACTTTATATTTATCTAGTAAGTTAGAAAAATCAAGTAAGTTTTTTTTAGCTATTTCTTTGTTTAAAAGAGGTTTGACTGTGTTTTTATAGTTTTCTAATTTTTCAAACTCTTCTGAGCGCCAATAGGTATCGGCTGCAATATGATCCGTCCAATTTCCATGTTTAATTAAACCACTCACTTATTCTTAGTCCTTTATAAATATTAAGGCAAACTTATCATGTTTAATAAACATAATCAAACAAATAAAATAAAGACGGGTGGATAAAAGTTAGTACTTGACTACATTAAAATATTTTAATATTTTCAGGTCTGGAAGGAGTGCATCTAATAATCATGACGTAAATTATCATCTCATATAATTATTTAATATGTCTCCTAATGGATATCATATTTTCAATATACTTTTAACAAAAGGAATGGTTATTTTTCTTTGCGCGATTAGTGATGCTTCATCTAGTTTATTTAATAAATCATGTAGATCGTGCATGTTTCTAGCACAGCGGTTGATTAAGTAATGGCAAACAGACTCTGGGATTGCGAAGCCGCGTTTGGTTGCTAAAAGTTGTAGGGCACAAACTTTGTCATTGTCATTTAGTTCTTGAACTTGCCAGACGAGTCCCCAAATTAACCTGGATTTTAAGTCAGGTAATTTAACTGGCGTTTGACTTGGTGAGACTTGGCTTGCCATGATAAGAGTTGCCTCTCCTTGGTCTCGAATGCGGTTATATAAATGGAAAATAGCCTCTTCCCATTGCTTATCACCAGCAATAGAGTCTAGATCATCTAAACAGATTAAATCGTGGCTATCAATGCCATCTAGTATTTGGTGTCCGTACTCTTTTAGTAGCTTTAGAGGAAAATATATTGCAGATTGATTTTGGGAGCTTGTATATTGGCAACAAGCTTGCAGAAGATGGGATTTTCCGCAACCGTTTTCACCCCATAGATAAAATAGTTTGTGACTAGTTCCTGATAGAGTTGTTAGCAATTGTTTTTGTAGATTTTCATTGCCATTCCAACAAAAACCAGTAAAAGTTGCTTCATCGTTTAGATTAATAGCAAGTGGTAATTGCGTGGTTACTTTTCCAGCTTCAAACATAAGTTAGCCTTCTTTCCCCAAGTCCAGACGTAGTCAAAAAAACTAATAGATGTAGTGGTCATAGTCAAAATAATAAGTGTTATATCAAGTCGTGGTTGAACAATTGAAAAAGCTAATTCAAATAGACTTAAAGTTACTAAAAGCAATTGAAGAACTGTGTTTATTTTACTGATAAATGTAGACTTTAGATCGGGTTTTTTTATAATAAAGGCAAACCAGGCTATTACCCCGACTGATATAGTGATGTCACGCAAGAAAACCAGTGTAACCAACCACCACGGTAGTTTACCAATTAGAGCTAATCCTATAAAGCTTGTGGTAATTAAAAGCTTATCTGCGACTGGATCTATGAAAGTCCCAAAAGGGCTTTGCCAGTTAAAGCCACGAGCAAGCCATCCATCTAAGCAATCAGTAAATCCTGCTAAGATAAATAGGTAAAAGGCATTGGTATACTCGTGATGATATAAAAGCACTATAAAGGGTGCTATTAAAACAAGACGAGCAATAGTTAATGCGTTCGGTATGTTTTTTAAAATCATTGGCCAATATGCGGTGTGCATTGCTTTCATATTAAACTCCAGTTCTGAGTATATGGCTGCATTAACCAGATTTCAATAGTCATTTGCTTTCTTCTTTTTTGCGTGATAGGCCTAATTTTGCTTTTAACCTAGCAACGGCGTCTGGATCATACTGTCTTGTTTGTTTGTGAGTTATCAAAACAGATTGGGATCTTGCTGCTGGTGCAAAATTACTGTCCATATTATAAGATTGAGGACGTTCAGGCACACGTGATGAGTAGGATACCGGTTGGGATGGTGTTTCCTGAGTAGGTGCTTTGGGTTGCTTTGGGATTTCAGTGGCTGCAGTCGCTAATCTACGAGCATTTTTTATGCTTTTTTCGACTCTTTGTCTGATTTTATTTGCAGCACTTTCAGCATCTTCTGCGCTTACTTTTTCGCCGGGATTACCAAATAGGTCTATTCGAGGTTCTTTTGCTTTTAAGCATGCAAGGTAGTCTAGTCTCCTTGTATACAAAACTACGGCTTCTCTTAATTTGCTTTTAGAAATATTATCTTTTGCCGCTTCATCCGCATAGGTAAGAATTTGGTTCATTATTCCAAGGTTTAGCGGTCTAATGTGTTGTGTATTATCAAAGGCTTCAGGAAACTTTTTTGCAAGCCAATGTAACGCATCAAGACGAGATTTTTTAGATTGGTTTTTTTGTTTTTGATTTATTGCTGCGGTACGTGGGTGCAGAGTTTGTTTTCTCATGCGGGGGTCCTTGTTTAATTATAGTAAATTATTTATATTTACAAATATAGTTTATAACTTTACGGAGTATCTTAACAAAATGAAAAGGTTTTTTCTCTCGCTACTTGCAATATTCTTCCCCTGGATTGTGGTTTTAATGGATGGCAAACCAGTCGGGGCCTTTTTAAACCTTGCACTTCAGCTGACCTTTATTGGTTGGATACCCGCCACTATTTGGGGCTTTAAAGCGGTAAACAGATTATGCTTACCAGAAAAAGAACTTAATAGTAGCGAAAATTTAGACAAAACTCAAGAAGAAGATGTTGCAACTCCTCCTGTAGAAGAAAATCCTGAGGTTATTGATACAAAATCAATACATTCCTCGGAAGATAAATCGCAATCTATACCTGAGAAGAAAGAATCAGTCCAAGAGGATGCTTCATCTAAAGAGGCTCCACAAGAAAAAATAAAAACGGCAAAGCCTGCTGTTCCACCGAAGGAAAATCAATGAAAACATCAGTAATTGTAAATGGTGCCAATGGAAAAATGGGTGTTATGGCTTGCACTACGATTGAAAAGAGCCCTGATTTTGAGCTGGTTGCTAAACTTGGTCGAGATGATAACTTAGGTGAGGCAATTGTTAACACGAAGGCCTCTATCGTAATAGATCTAACCCGAGCCGATTGTGTATATGATAACGCATTAACTATTATTAACAATAATGCTCATCCGGTAATTGGCACTTCTGGGTTAATGGAGGAGCAAATTACGTTTTTAACCGAAAAGTCTCTTGAAAAAAAATTAGGTGGGATTATTGTGCCTAATTTTTCAATTGGTGCAATTTTGATGATGCAATTCGCAGCAAGTGCTGCTAAATTTTTACCGGAAGTTGAAATTATTGAGGCACATCACCAACAAAAACTTGATGCCCCTTCTGGAACCGCAATTAAAACCGCAGAAATGATCGCTAAATCTCGGAAAAGTGCAAAAAATGAATTGGCTGTTAAAGAAATTATTAAAGATGCTCGTGGCGCTAAATATTTAGATATAAATATTCATGCTCTTCGTCTACCAGGTTTCCTAGCAAGCCAACAAGTAATTTTTGGTAATACAGGTGAGACTCTTACTATTTCTCATAACAGCATAGATAGAAGTTCATTTATGCCAGGTCTTCTCCTTGCCTGTCAATCAGTACCAAACCTTGATACTCTTTATTACGGATTAGATAATCTAATTGACTAACGGAGATAGACTATGCCTTATGATGTCCCTCATTTTATTGGTGGAGAGCTTTGTCTCGAGCCGCAAGAGAATAATAAAACCCTCTATAATCCAGCAACTGGTGAGGTAATTGGTAAGGTTGATTTTGCAAGTGATGCAACTTGTAATAGAGCCGTTAGTCTTGCTCATGACGCTTTTGAAAAATGGGCTTTGACAACCCCAATTAAGCGGGCGCAAATTCTTTTTAAGTTTCGAACCCTGCTTGAAAATAATATTGAGGACATAGCAAAAATAGTTACGAGAGAGCATGGAAAAACTATAGATGATGCTAAGGGTTCAATTGCTCGCGGCATTGAATTGGTTGAGCATCATTGTGGCTTAACGATGCAAATGGAAGGACATTTTTCATCTAATATTTCCTCACAAATAGATTGTCACACCATTCGGCAGCCACTTGGTGTTTGTGCTGGTGTTTCGCCATTTAATTTTCCGGTCATGGTACCGATTTGGATGATGATACCCGCAATTGCGACAGGGAATACTTTTATTTTAAAACCATCAGAGCAAGCACCGTCAGCGCCACTTAGGTTATTAGAACTATTGCATGAAGCTGGTCTTCCTGATGGAGTTGCAAACATTGTTAATGGTGATAAACGAACGGTTGATTGCCTGCTTGCACATCCTGATATATCTGCATTTACAGCAATTGCCTCGACTCCAGTTGCTGAGTCTATATATAAAACAGCAATAGCTAATGGGAAGCGCTCCCATACTTTTGGTGGGGCCAAAAATCATTGCGTTATAATGCCTGATGCTGATTTTGAACAAGCAAGCAATGCGATTGTTGGTGCTGCTTTTGGTTCTGCTGGTGAGAGATGCATGGCTATATCTGTAGTTGTCGCGGTTGGTGATAAAACAGCAGATAGATTGTTGGACAAGCTAATTCCTGCAACCAAAAAAATTAAGATTGATGCAGGTGACGTACCTACAGCTGAAATGGGTCCACTTGTTAGTGCAGTTCATCGTGAAAGAGTATTGTCTGCTGTAAATTCCGGAGTTGCTGAAGGTGCTGAATTATTAGTAGATGGACGCTCATTTGTTCATCCACAACATAAAGAAGGTTATTTTCTTGGTCCGTGTTTATTTGATAATGTGACTAAGGATATGTCTATTTATCAGCAAGAGATTTTTGGACCAGTGTTAGTGGTCTTACGAGTAGCAACTCTTGATGATGCAATCGCTTTGGTTTCTGAAAATCAATTTGGAAATGGAACTGCTATTTTTACAAATGATGGATATAGCGCACGTCATTATAGTCAAAATGTTAGTGTTGGTATGGTTGGTATTAATATCCCAATCCCTGTGCCAATTACCAACCACCCTTTTGGAGGTTGGAAAAACTCTGCTTTTGGTGATTATAAAATGCATGGCATGGAAAGTATAAATTTTTATACAAAAGCTAAAACCATCACAAGTAAATGGCCAAGACATAGTATGGATGAGAATGCTTTTGTAATGCCTCTTAATGGTTAAGGAAATCAGATTATGGCAAAAATAGGATTTGTTGGTTTGGGGCATATGGGCTTGCCAATGGCTATAAACTTAATTCAAGCCGGTCATGAAGTTACCGGGTTTGATTTACAAAAAAAAGCCGTTCGTTCACTGATGGAGAAAGGTGGAAGAGAGGCTAAATCTATAAGAGAACTTGCTACTAAAAAAGATGTGCTTATTACTATGCTTCAAACAGGCGATCAGGTTGCGAGTGTTTGTATGGGTGAAGATGGTTTGCTCTTAAATGCGAGTGCGAGCACGTTATATATCGATTGCTCTACAATTGACGTTGAAAGCTCTCGTAATATTCATCATCAAGCTGATATCCTAGATATCCCTGTCGTTGACGCCCCAGTCTCTGGTGGAGTTGCTGGTGCTACATCTGCAGCACTTACTTTTATGGTTGGCGGAGTGCTTACGGCTTTTAATCTAGCACAACCTATTTTGAATGCCATGGGATCAAAAGTAATTCATACGGGAGGCCAAGGCAGCGGACAGGCAGCTAAAATATGTAATAACATGATTTTGGGAATATCAATGATTGCTGCATCTGAGGCTTTTAAGTTAGGAGAAGCATTGGGGTTAACGGCTGAAAAGCTTCATGAAGTTGTCAGTAACGCATCGGGCCAGAGTTGGGTTATGGATAAATATGTGCCAGTTCCTAATGTGTTGGAAGGTGTTCCGGCAAATAATAATTATGAGCCTGGTTTTACTGCCGCGATGATGTTGAAAGACTTAAATTTAAGTCAGAAATCAGCGGCATCGATTGATATTAAAACAGAGCTTGCTAGTTTGGCCACTAGAATATATCAGCAGGCTATTGATAATGGCCGGGCTGAGAAAGATTTTTCAGCAATTATCGAAGAAGATTTTTTATAAAATATTGTATGATAATTCATGTGTTAACGATGTGATTTTTAAAGGTATCTGTCTCTATAAAAATATTTGCGTAAGATTTACCTCGCTATACTAATTTTAGTGCTGTAGAAAAATTGACAACCAAGATCTAAATAGGTTATTATTTTGCAAAATTTTTGATCAAGCTTTTTGTAAAATGAGGTAATGTAGATGATTACGCAGATTATTAATGCGGCCAGTCGAGCTGGTAGTGCGATTTTTGATGGTGTTTCTGCTGTTGCTAGTAGTGCTTATAGAGGACTTAAAAACGTAGTTGGAACTATAGCTGACGTAAGTGTTAGTCTTATCGTTGATGGATACTCATCTTCTGCAAAATGGACTATGGATAATTTTGATGAAGAGCATGCCGATTCAGTCCGTCCTGCTCCTAAAGTAGGAGCGCACATTACCGTTGCTAGAGTTTTGTTATCTCCTTTTACAGCCCTGCCAGGATTTATTGCCGGATTGATATTAGTTCCTTCTATATATTACACAGGACTAAATTTTATAAGATTTGGACGACTGCCAGTTGATTTAGCAATTAGTGATTTATATCCTAAATATCCAAAACCTAAATATGCCGGTGGCCTATTTGGGATTATAGGAGCTCCATTAGGTTTTGTTTTGGGATCAGTTTTTCTTGCAATACCAACGCTTGTTGCACGTTCTATATATGAAGGTTTTTATAATACTGCTTATTATGCTTTTAATTATGGATTAAGAGCAGCAACATTGGATGACAGTAGAGATAAATATTCCTCAACAGATAATAGAGGTTTATTCAAAAAAATATTAGGAACTATTCCATTTGGTATGATTGTTGGCGCTCTAACTTTTTCTATTGCTGCAATTGGTATGACCGTAGGTAGAATGATAATTAATGGTTTTATTGCACTTTCTCGAAATACTGTTCGTGGCATAAATATTGCAATCTTTGATTGGGAGAAAAGAAATCAGATTCCACTGACAGATCCTGAGTCTCCTAAGCGTGGTTTCTATAAGCATGTTTTAGGATTTCCAGGATTTTTAATAGGGCTAGGAACCGCAGCACTTTCTTTAAGTTTTATAACGGCATTTCGTTCTGCTTATAATTCTTTGTTAATTTTAGGTAAGGCATTTTTAAAAGGATACAAAAAGCCGTTAACTCATACCAAATTAGAAAATAGAATTCCTGATTATCCTCTTACTTCAAATAACTTTAAGTATTCTGAGCACATCTTAGGATTACCCGGTTTGTTATTATCACCTGTAGCAGGCTTCTCTGGTTTTGCTATTGGAGCCACCCAGCGGGTAATAATTGAATCTGCTATAAGCTTTTATAATGCTTGTACTAAGATGTTGAATGCTTCTTTGTATAAATTTGAAAAATATAAAAGTAGGCCATATAAGCAACGCCAGCATTCTTACGAACCTAGAATAGGGTTTTTGGGTGCTATTATAGGGGTTGCAATAATGACTCCTTTCTCAGCCCTAATTGGTATAGGGCGTTTCGCAGCTACGAATATTACTTCAGGAAATAGAATTTTCAAGAAAGTCACAGACCCTGTTTTAAATGAATCTGCTAGACCTTCTAAAAAAGATACACGCCACTTTGTTGTTAGACGAATACTTAGTATTCCTGGTGTAGTTATTGGTGGTGTTATTGGTGGAATTGTTCGTTCTGGTTATGAAAGTAGTTATAGTGCTATTAATACTTTTAGAGCCTTTTTAAAAGCCTCCCTAGCTCAGTCACCTCTAAAGGACAAATCCTGGTTAAATACTTATAGAACAAATCGTAAATCAGAAGACAGGGCATGGGGATTTTTAGGTTATGCTCTTGGTAGTATAGGTGCTGTTGTTGGTCTTGGAGTTGTCATAACTCGTATAATGATAACAAATGCTGACTCAGCAAAAAGATCTTTTGTAGCAAGTATTAATAAGACTGCACAAGAGGAAGAAGACCTTATCCAACTATCTCCTGATAATAGAAGCAGGGTTTTTAAAGCTGTTGGAACAATTGGTTCTGTAATTGGATTTATTTTTGGTGAGACGGGCGCAGTTACTCTTGAATCGATGGCCTTTTTTGAGTTAATAGTCAAAAGAGCCGCTAAAGGAGCGTTGTTTGAGACACCAATAAAATACCAAGACCTCGTTAGCCAAGATGAAGAGACTGTCAATCGTACAATGCAAAGAAATCGATATCGAGCGATTCCAGGGATAATTTTGGGTTCGGTGTTTGGTAGCTTAAGTTTCCTTATAATTGGGTTTGGACGAGTATTGTCTAACACGGCTCAAACAATGCGCCATGTGACCTTAGATATGATTAGGTTTGTAAGATCGGATGAAGTGAAATCTGGTGATATGGTTTTGTTAGATCGCATGCGGTCTGGTACGTTTCGTAATATAGCACATGGGGAAGAGTATCAAGAAGTATCTCTGGGCTTGGATCTATCCGATGACTCATCAGAATATTTATCAGACTATGAGGCTGAATTGGATAAAAAATCCAGACGTGATCTTCGTTTGAAAACACCATTTAGATTAGGTATCTTAGGGATTCCTCTTGGAGGAGTTATTGGTAGTGTTGGTGCATTGCTAGTTGGCTCTGGTCGAATAATTACAAGTTCAGCCGTTAGAACTTATAATTATTCTTTGTATTCTATAAGCTTGGCATTACCTACGCGTCTTAGTTTGAATAAATATACTATAGAACAAAAACCTATTCCTAATTATCTTGGTATGCCTCTTGGAGCTGTTTTCGGGGTGGTTTTTGGTTCGATAGGTTTTGTTTTTGCAGGTGTTGGTCGTGTTGTTGTTAATACTTTTATCTCAATGGGTCTGAGAACGGCAAAGATTGCAAATGCATGGCCCGTTAATTATTCTAATCCTATTGACGATCCTCGAGATAAGGATGAGGTTGATGGTGCTACAGATAAAAAATTAGGATTTTTGGGGGATATAATAGGCCTTGCAACAGGCGCTGCTGTTTGGACTTTCCGTGTGGCAATTAATGTAGTATACAATTCTGTAATAACAGGCTTACTTGTTACGGCAAAGATGAGTTTATGGTTTGCGGGAGATAAAAATAAAAAGTTTATTTTAGGTTTTGATAATGAATACTATAGAAGACTTCTTGCAGACAATCGTTCATCATTTGAAAAAAATATTTTTGGGGGCTTTGGTTATGCAGCTGTTGCAGTTGGTATGGCGATTGGTTCAGTAATTGTTACGGCTAGAGTACTTTATTTAAATGGTGTGACTATTTTTTCTAAAGGATTTATGAAAGTCGCAAACTTAGCATTGCCAACCACACTTTTTGGTAAGCCTATTGAGAAGTTTAGAGATAGGCCAATTGATAATTCAGTTAATAAAATTCAATATAGCGAGGATGAATTTTTAGAAATTCCGAAGAGTAATTTATTAGGTCTTAAATATCTTGTCGGTTTGCCAGGACTTGTAATTGGTGGTGTTCTTGCTGCATGCGCGTATATTATACCTATTGGCGCTAAAAACTTTGTTGCTAATAACTTCAAGTCTGCCAAGCATATGGGAGTGTCATTATTTCGAACTGGGATGGAAGACTTCTATATCAAGGGAGGATTGGGAGCAGATCAAAGAAGTATTCTCAACAAATTGGTAGGTATTCCTGGTTATATCTTAGCTATTGGTACAGTTGGTATTATTCCGGCTGGTCGAGCCATAATGAATGTTGCGTTTGCAATTGCCGTAGGTACTTTTTCTTTAATTATCGTTTCTCCAATAAAAGCAATTAGGATTTTATTTAATCCTCGCTTCAAAAATAATCCAGACGATCAAAAATATCAAAATTTAGTTTCAGGATTAGAAAATGGTAAATTTAGTGGAAAAGAAATCCCAAAAGGTGCTAATGGTAGTAAAGGGTTGGGAGATTTCGTTAGAAAGGCATCTAGTTTGGATATAAATACTATTGAAGAAGATGTGATCTACGGACATCTAGAGGCAAAAAGAGCTAATAAAGTTTTGACAAGAGAAGATCTTGCTGTAATTAAAGAAGCTCATCATAAAAGAGGATTTTGGACAACAGCGATGAAAGATCGAAGAAATGATGAGGTTGATCGTGAGGTTGATTGCGTCGATTCTAATGTTCGTGATTATTTGTCAGATAATCATGGTTTATTTACACCTCCTAGATTTAAAAAAGAAGACAGATCCTACACTAAACTTATGATTGATGAGAGAGCTTCTCAGATAGTTGGTGGTTATAGATCTTAGCCTTATTACAATAATATTTTTGTGATTAAGAACAAAACGTTACCTACATTCTTGTTGCCGGGGATGTAGGTTGCGACAAAACTGAGTCTTTGGTAACTAACCGCAACCCATGGCAGTGCTCCTGGAAATGGAATACCTTTATTAATATCAGGCCTCGCTGTAACAAGCAGGGCAAATCCTCCCCCTACATTTGTATCTTCATTAATTTGTAGTACTTTCAAAAAAGCATAACCAAGAATTGGCTCGACATTTTTATGTGAATCAAGGAATGCGAAGGCATATAGTCCGTGCCAATCACCATCATCGTCATAAAAACTTTTGCCAAGTCCTCCACCCCATGGATTTTCGTTGTAGCGTTTAATTCTATCTTTTGAATATAAGTAGCGATTATGCCAAGCGTAAGTTGGAAGATAGAGCTCATTTTTTCCATCTTTTAAGATTGTACGCAAAAGATTGAGTGGGGATTTAAATATAGGTTTTTTACTTGTGGTTGCAGGTTGCGACTTCTCTTGCTCGTCTGCTTTTGCTTGAGGGTTTTCTTTGGCAAAAGCAGAATTTAGTAGGATTAATGACAGTAAAGTAGATTTAATTATATGTTTCATTTTAATCAATAAACCACATTATTAGCGCGGCTAAGGCTCCTGTGACTGGCATGGTGATAAACCATGAAAAAAATATTAATCTAAGCATTGGCCAACATGTACCAGATAGGCCGTTGACTAGGCCAACCCCAGCAATTGCGCCGGTTACAGTTTGGGTTGTTGAAACTGGTATACCATAATCAGTGGCAGCGAAAATAGCCATAGTTGCTCCTGTCTCGGCACTGCAACCGCGCATTGGGTTTAACTCTGTTATTTTGGTGCCGACCGTTTTTACAATTCTCCAACCACCAGATAACGTACCGAGACTAATTACAAGGTGGCAGCTAATTATAACCCAAAGTGGAATTACAAAAGGACCTTCTAACCATGACACAGAAAAAAGTAAGATAGTAATAATGCCCATGGTTTTTTGGGCATCATTTGAACCATGGGCCATGCTTAAGCAAGCCGATGAGGCAAGCTGCATACCCTTGAAAAATTTATTTACAGACTTAGTATCTTTGTCTTTTAAAAAATAGGTTAATATCCAAGTTAAGGCCATACTCGCAAGTAGCCCAGCAATTGGGGCGACAAAGACACCTATAACTATTTTAGAAGCTCCTTGCCACTTGATACTTTCAAGTCCTCCATGGATAATGGCCCCGCCGACAAGTGCGCCAATTAGCGCCTGAGATAGGCTAGTTGGTAGCCCATAATACCAGGTAGCTATTCCCCAAAAAATTGCAGCAATTAGTGCTGAAAAGATTAAAGTTGGCCCCATCATATCGCCATCAACTAACCCCTTTCCAATAGTTTCAGCGACTGTCATATTAAAAAATAAAAATGGAATAAAGTTAAAAAAAGCAGCCCATATTACTGCTTGACGTGGAGTTAAGACGCCAGTTGTAACAATAGTTGCGATCGAATTAGCAGCATCATGAAAGCCATTAATAAAATCAAATGTGTATGCTGAAAATATTATAAAAAGTATAAAGATACTTCCCTGTTCCATATCCTAACCTTAAATGTGATAGCTTGTGAAAGTTAATAGTTTTGATGTCAGACTCATTATTTGTTTAATTGGGAATGGTAGTTTCATTGCACCAGCATCAATAGCTATTTGGGCATGTTGCGCCTCATCTATTTCCATTTGCTCAAGAATGGCTTTTGTTTTTAAATCTTCTGGAGGTATTTTTTTTATATGTTTTTGAATATGAGAGACAACTTGTTTTTCGGTTTCAGCAACAAATCCTAAACTTAATTTATCACCTGCAAGCCCTGCAGTTGCGCCAATTATAAATGAACCAAGGTACCAAAATGGATTGAGAATGCTGGTGTTACCGTTTAGTTCTTTGATACGCTTTTCACACCAAGCAAGATGGTCTATTTCTTCATCAGCTGAGTTTTGCATTTGTATTTTAACTTTTTCAAGCTTTGCTGTTGCTGCTTGTCCTTGATAGAGAGCTTGAGCGCAAACTTCACCGGCATGATTTATTCGCATAAGGCCAGTAACATGGCGCTTTTCTTGTTTACTAAGTGAACCCTCACTAATTTTTTCACTAGGGTTTGGCCGATTGCACGGTCGGTCATTGGGTATGCATACGGCACGTAGTGCCGTGTCTACTCCAGATACTAACCGGTCTAGGAATGTATATTGACGCATGTTATACCTAATTTTTTGACAATAATGGCTTAGTATACCTCCTATTTATTGAGAAAAACCACATATAATGGTAATCTTATCACGGTGAAACTATTCCACAATTGATTAGGAATTATTTAAATGAGTATAAAAAGCATCATCCAACAGTTAATGAGTTTTTTTTGTAAGGGAGCAAGTGGTGAAAGATTGTCTGGCACCATTAAGTTTTTTGACAGAAAAAAACGCTTTGGATTTATTATTGCAGGTAGTAAGGAATACTTTTTCCATGCAGCAGCAACCAATCCTGGTGATTTTAAAGCATTACAAGATGGCAGATCTGTAACTTTTGTTGTTGTAGAAGGTAAAAAAGGACCACAAGCGGATAAAATTGAAATAGTAAGGTAGCACTTATGAGTAAAAAGGATTTAACAGTGCAGGAGCATATGTTGCAATTTAGCACATATCTCAACTCTCGTATTCTTGGTCAGTCAAGCTTGGTATCAAGGCTTATGATAGCTTTGTTAGCTGATGGCCATTTGTTGGTTGAGGGCGCCCCGGGGCTTGCCAAAACTCGGGCAGTGAAAGAGCTTTCTGCCGGAGTTGAAGGAAGTTTTCATCGTATTCAATTTACTCCTGATTTATTACCAGGCGATTTAACTGGTACGGACGTTTATCATCCAGAAGATGGGTCGTTTGTTTTTTCACCAGGGCCAATTTTCCATAATTTGCTTTTGGCAGATGAAATAAATCGTGCTCCTGCAAAAGTTCAATCTGCTTTGCTTGAAGCAATGGCTGAGCGCCAAGTTACAATTGGTGGCAAAACATACCCGCTACCAGAGCTTTTTTTGGTAATGGCAACCCAAAATCCAATTGAGCAAGAAGGCACGTATCCGCTACCTGAAGCTCAGCTTGATCGTTTTCTAATGTATGTAACAATTGCATATCCTAATGCTGAGGTTGAAAGTGATATTTTAGCCCTAGCACGAGCTGAGGCTAAAGATGGGGCGAGCACTAAAGAGTCATCAGAGCCCCCGGCAATTAGCCAGCAAACGCTATTTAAGGCTCGGCAAGAAGTTTTAGATGTCTACACTAGCGAGGCATTAGAGCAATATATTGTGCAGTTGGTTGTGGCAACTAGAAAACCAGCTCCTTATAGCGATAAATTAGCACGTTGGCTACGTTTTGGAGCGAGTCCTCGGGCAACTATTGCACTTGATAGATGTTCTAAAGCTTATGCATGGCTTTCTGGTCGTGATTATGTTACCCCAGAAGATATTCATATCATTGCTCATGAAGTTCTTAGACATAGGATTATTTTAACTTTTGAAGCCGAAGCTGATGGCGTTAGTCGAGATGACTTTGTTGATGAGCTTTTGCGTTTGGTGACAATACCTTAGAGGAAAATTATGGATGGGGTCTTTGTTACATTATCCGAATTAATTTCTCTACAGAGATATGCACAAGATGTTCGCTATCCTCCAGATGGACACGCTTTGCGTCCTGGTCAGCATCGCTCTAAGTTACGTGGTAGAGGAATCGACTTCTCCGAGGCGCGTAATTATCAAGCTGGTGATGAAATAAAGCATATGGAATGGCGAGTTACAGCTAGAACTGGCCGTCCTCACGTTAAAGTTTATCACGAAGAGCGAGAGCGTCCGGTTGTTTTATTAGTTGATTTTAATCCATCTATGTACTTTGGTACACATCTCGCCTTTAAATCTGTTCTTGCGTCACGTTTGGCGGCAATTATTGCTTGGACTGCGGCAAAACAAGGTGATAGAGTCGGTGGCTTTCTATTTTCAGCAACGCATCATCATGAGTTTACACCTCGAGCTAGGCAAGCTGGTGTATTACCAATTTTAAGTAAACTTTGTAAATACTCCGAAAACTATGAGCAGGCAACACATCCTGATTCAAGAGAGTTGAGTCATGCTTTGTTACGGGCAAGGAGGGTTGCCAAGCCAGGTAGTATTATTGTCATCATTAGCGATTTTTATAATGTTGATGAGGATATTGAGCGACACTTGAGTAATTTGCAAAGGCATAACGATATTGTTGCCTATCATGTTACCGACCCATTAGAACTATCTCCCCCGCCACCGCATCAGTATGCTATGACTGATGGTAGAACCGATGTTTTGCTTGATACAAGCATCGATTCAGTTCGTTTTGGTTATCAATTTCATTTTGAAGAGCGGATTAGTTCTTTAAAAGCGCAATTAAAGAGGATGCAGGTTCAATATGTTCAGTTATCATCAGAGACAGATTTATCTTTTTTGGTAAGACAAACTTTCCCAAGGAGGATTGGTGGATAATCTTCAAACCATGAGTCAAACTAAGGAGTTGGCGAAGTTACATGATATTCGCTTACCTGATCCTATTAGTTTCTGGCCATTAGCTCCTGGTTGGTATTTATTAATATTATTGGTAGTTTTGCTTGGGATTATTGCTTATTTTGTAATTCTTCGGCATTATTCTTTATGGCAAGTTAAGCGTCGGGCTCTAGCTATTTTGGCAATGCACCGCGCAGAATATTTGGCAGACTCAAATAGTCAGAGGGCTTGTGCAACGGTTAATGAATTATTAAAAAAAGTTGCGATTGCCTACTATCCTCGGCAATTGGTAGCTGGTTTACAAGGCAGGGCCTGGATATCTTTTTTAAATAAAACTTATCAATATGACTCTCAAAAGAAAAGAGTTTTTAATAAAATATTATGTAAAAAGAAGAAAAATCCAACCTTTGATTCTTTGCAAAAAGAATTATTAGAGTATCCATATCAAGAGTCCCGTAAGGTTAATTTAGACGCTCTTTTTAATTTATCTGAGTCTTGGATCAAAAGACAAAAAAAATTGAAAAGCACAACTAAGGAGCGGTTATGTTTGAACTAGCTACTCCTTGGGCCTTGGTTGGGATATTTATACCGTTGATTATTTGGTTTTTAATTCCCAAAGCGCCCAATAAATTTAGCTCAGCTTTAAGAGTGCCATTTTTTCAGGATATTTTGCAGTTAGTCGAGGGTGAGAAAAGTAATATTAGTAAACATAAATATTTTATGGTGCTGTTTTTTAGTTGGATATTTCTAATAATCGCCCTATCTGGACCGCGTTTTGTTGGTGAGCCTAGAGCTCTTTCTAATGAAAGTTATAATATTATGTTAGCTTTGGATATATCTCCGAGTATGGGGATAAATGATATGAAAATGAATGGGCGTGCCGTGACACGTTTGGCTGCTGTAAAAAAGGCTGCTCATCAATTTGTGCTTGATAGAAGTGGCGATAAAATAGGTTTGATTTTGTTTGGAGAGCAAGCATACTTGTTTACACCTCTTACCTTTGATAGGCAAAATGTTATACAGCGTCTAGATGATGCATCTGTTGGATTAGCAGGTAAATCGACTTCTACAGGAGATGCGCTTGGTCTAGCAATTAAAAGACTCCAAAATGTGCCCGCTCGTGGGCGAATGATTGTGTTATTGACTGATGGCGCAAGCAATTCAGGGATAATACCACCAATTCGAGCGGCGGAACTTGCAAAAAATGATGGTATTAAAATTTATACTATTGGGCTTAACTCTGAAGTTGATCCCTCATCATTTAGCGGGATGTTTTTAAGTGCTAGTAGTGGCGCTGATTTAGATGAAGATACTTTAAAGTCGGTTGCTAAAATGACAGGTGGTCAATATTTTCGGGCAACTAATCAACAGTCCTTGCAAAATATTTATCACTCAATTGATAGTATTGAAAAAACATCTCAAGAACAGCAAACGATTAGACCACAACGTGAATTTTACCCGTGGTTTTTATCTTTAGGCTTTCTTTTATTTTTATACGTACTTGCTAAACAAAGTGGTATTAAACTCGAGTTATCTCGCCAAATAGCCCAAGAGAGGAAATAAATGCTAGCTGATGCCCATTTTTTAAGGCCATTTTGGTTGTTTGCGTTTGTACCACTTTTGATGATTGCTTTTAGTCTTTTTAAGCATAAATCAGCAGCTAAAACTTGGCATAAAGTTTGCGACCCACATCTGCTACCTTATTTATTGAAGTCACATAAAAAAAGTATGCGTCTGTTCCCGCTGTTATTATTAATAAGTAGTGGCAGTTGCATGATTTTAGCTCTGGCCGGACCTACTTGGTCTAAATTAGATGTGCCAACTTATCAGCAAATACAACCTAGAGTTATCTTGTTGGATTTATCAGAAGATATGTTGCAAGACGATTTGTCGCCTAGTCGGCTTGATAGAGCCAAATTTAAATTACACGATTTATTAATGCATCAAAATGCCGGACAGTTTGGTTTAATAGCTTATACTAGTGAAGCATTTGTTGTATCACCTCTCACCGAAGATGGCAAAACTATTGATGCCCTACTACCTTCATTAAATCTTAACGTTATGCCCATTGGTGGAAATAATCTAGAGAGCGCTCTTAAGCTTTCAAAAACCTTATTTAGTTCTGGTGGCTCTAAATCTGGAGATATTTTAATTCTAACTTCGCAAATTCCTTCTAGCCAGGCTGTTGATGCTGCGTTGAAAATATCTAGGGAAGGATTGCGAGTTTCTGTTATTCCAATTTTGAAAAATAAAAGTGTGAACCCATTTTTTTCACCACTTACAAAAGCTGGTGGCGGTAAAGTAATTTCTTTGACTAATGATGAAAGTGATATAATCAAATGGTTAAAATTAACCGATGTTAAGAGCTCATACCAGGCAAATGATATGACGAATATCCCTCTCTGGCGAGATGAAGGGCGTTGGTTTATTTTATTGGCGCTATTGCAGCTTATGCCGGTATTTTGGCGAGGGTGGTTGCAGAGGGTTAACACATGACAAGGTATAAAAAGTTAGTTTGTTTACTTTTGTTTATTGGTACTACGAATAGTTATGCTTTTTCGTGGCGAGATTTATGGCAAACTCAAAACCATCAGGCCCAGTTAATGATGCAAGCTGGTGATTATGAAGGTGCGAAAAAAACTTTCACAAACAAAGATTGGCAAGCCACAGCTCTGTTCCGTTCTAAAGATTATAGTGCAGCCGCATCTATTTACGCTAAATCTAAGTCTAAACACTCATCTTATAATTATGGAAATGCCTTGGCTTTTTCAGGAAAATTAGAACAAGCAATAGCTGCATATAATAAGGCTCTTGTAGAAAATCCAGAGGATAAAGACGCCGCTTATAATCGGAAAATTGTTGAAGAAATGTTAAAAAAACAAAAAAAGGAAGAGCAACAAAAAAACAAAGATCAAAAAGATCCATCTGAGGATCAAGATAAAAATAGTAATCAAGATAACCAAGGTACTAAGCAGGATAAAGAAAATAAAAATGATGATAAAAAATCACAAAATAATGATAATAAAAAAGAAGAAGATAAAAATCAGGCCGGTCAGAAAAAGCCAGAAAAACCTCAGCCTGAGAAACAAGACTCCCCCAAACCAGAACAGGAAAAAGATTTATCCGAGCATGATAAGCAGCAAATGAAAGATCAATGGCTACGATTGATTCCTGATGACCCGGGTGGACTTTTAAGAGAAAAATTTAGACGAGATTATTTACGTAGGAAGAGTGAGTAGGAATTATGAAAAAAATATTATTCGCGCTATGTATCTTGTTATGCAGTGTTACAAGTTTTGCAACTGTTGATCTAAGCATTGGAAAAACGGATCTTCAGTTAAATGATACGTTTCGAGTTATCTTAACTTTTGATCATGAGTTAAGTAATGATGCTCCAGATTTAGTTCCTCTATTAAAAGACTTTGATATCTTAAGCACCGAGAGAAGTGTTTCCTATTCGAATATAAATGGCAAGGTTAGCTCTTCTGGTCAATGGAGCTTAGTTTTAAGACCAAAACGTGTGGGTACTTTAACTATTCCACCAATTACAATCGGCCGTGAAAGTAGCCTTCCAACTAAAGTTGTGGTGACGGATAATTCTCAGGTTGTAGTGGATGAGAAAAAATCTAATTCAAGTTATACAATATTGCAGGCAAGTGTAAATGAATCTAACCCTTATATAAATCAAGAAGTTATTTATACTGTAAAGTTACTAAACAGACAAAGATTATATGACGCTCAGTATACTCCGCCAGAAGTTGAGAATGCCTTGGTAATTCCCCTAGGAGATGGTCATCATTCTCAAACCAAGTATAAAGGAGAAACATTTGAGGTAGAGGAGCAATCATATGCAATTTTTCCTCAAAAGAAAGGTGAGTTTATCATTTCTCCTCCCACTTTTACGGCAGATTTATATGATGGTTTCTCACCAACCAGGCTACGAATTGAAGCTGAAAAGGTGGTTTTGAATATAAAACCGTTACCGGAGGGGGTAAATGTAAACAATTGGTTGGCTGCAAAAAATATCACTTTAGAAGAGTCATATAGTCAGTCTGATAAGCCTATTGAAGAAGGAGATACGATAGTTAGGACTATTAATTTACAAGCTTATGGTTTAGTCGCACAACTTCTGCCAACTCTAAATTTTGTGAATAGTAACCAATATAATGTGTACGTTGATAAACCAACCATTCAAAATGAATTTAGATATGAAGATCTTTTTGCTAGTGCAACATATAAGATTACATATTTACTCTCAAAATCAGGTACGATTTCACTACCCGCGATAAAAGTGCCTTGGTACAATATAGTTACTAAGAAAAATGAAGTCGCACTGTTGCCAGCTAAAGAAATACTCGTAAAATTAAAACCATCTACAAAGATAAAAAAAATTAAACCCAAGCAAGATCTTGCTAACGTTCATGCCATCAAAAAAACGACAGTACAAGGATCCAATAGAATAATTTACTTTTTGTTGGTAAGTTTTTTGATATTAATTGGTTTTTATCTTTTTAGACGAAAATTTTCTGGTCTTCAAAAAGAAAAGATAAATAATTCTAGTCAAAAATCGTTACAAAAAGCATGTAAAATAAATGATCCTATTCGTGCTAGGATTGCCTTGATAGATTTTGCAAGAAAGCAGTGGCCAGATGTAACTATTTTAAATTTAAATGATATTCCTATTCAAAACGAGGATTTTAAAGAGCAATTACGGCTATTGTCTTTAGCTCTTTATGCTGAAAAAGCTGATACTAATTGGAATGGCGATGTATTGTGGCGTATATTTTCTAAACTAAAGTTTAAAAAAACGCTACGTAAGTCCTCAAAAAAAGATCTCCCCTCTATTTACTTACAATAATGGATGGTTGCTTATAGGCGACCCAACCTGAAATGTCGCCAGCAATGGCAGAGTTAAATCAATCTTTACATCGTCTACCTGAACCAGAAAAAGTTAGAAAGATTCTTCAGAAATTAAGATTAGATCAAGACACAGATCCAAGTGAAATATTTCCCCCCTCTAGGATATACAGTTTTTAGAGCCTATCATTGCGCCCAATAGTAAATATCGCAAAGAGGTAACTAGTTATGATAAATCAAGTGTTTATGAATTTTAAGATATAAACTAAAATTCAAATCAACGCTACGCGACTTGACCAGTTATTTAATTAAAAAAGTAGGACTAACTGTTAAAACAGGTGCAGTAACATTAATCCAACGATTTGGCAGTGCGCTTAATTTAAATATTAACTTTCATATGCTTTTTTAGATTAAGCTTATGCCTTGGATGAAGGTGGTGATATTTGTGAATTTCATAAAATAGCTAAACCGAGCTTTAACCCCAGGTGTTTGTTAACTGGGATATAGCAGATTAATGCCAGGAATTTTTGCAAAGTCTTTATGATTGCTTGTAAGAATATAGTATCCATGGGTGATGGCTGTAGCCGCAATTTGTAAATCGTGCACGTTGCCACCCTTGGGTTTGAGGGAGGATGCAAAAAGTTCGGCGTAAGTTCTTGCAACTTGCTCATCGAATGCAATAGAAGGTACATTGGATATGATGTGCTCGACAAAAGCGGACCTCGTGAGTTTCGTTTCAAGGTTAGGGGCTTTATGAACACCGGCTAGTAGTTCAGAAACAGAAATTGCTGCAAGGTATGTGTCACCATGTTTTTTAAATTTTCTGAGATGTGATAGGTCAATGTTTTTGCGCTCAACATCAATAAAAAAATTTGTATCTATTATGATTCCCATGAGTCATCTGGCGTTGTGGCACTGTCATGTAGCTGTTTAATGCCTTTTGCAAATGCTGCGGCATCGTCTCTAAGCTTAGGTGCGGAGGTTAATAGTTCTTCTAGGCATGCAACAGGAAGGCCTGATTTTGGAGGGGGACTTAACGCAGCAATGGTTTTTGAACCTTTCGTGATGTATAGATTCTTGCCTGTATATCGGACTTTATCAATGGCGGCAGAAAAATTTCTAACCACCTCGGTTGCAGAAATGGTTTCATGAACATCAAAAGCAGTATTGTTTTTCATGTGCTTACCTCAAAAATAATAACCAATAATCTTATTATATGTAAAATACATAAAATTCGCAAGAATAAATATTGTTGCGTGGAAGTTATTTGTGTCGCCTGCAAAGTTAGAAATGTTATCAAGCATGGTAAAACTGAAGCAGTTAATTTAACTGTTAGTTAGGCAGCAGTAATCTCAATGTCAACTAACAGAGATATTCCTTCTTTATTAATCATAAGCGAACAAATTACTTCTTATAATATCTCAGCCTGATTGCAAATTAGGCTGCGATTTTAGGGATAATGTGTATCGTGGTGTTTCTGATGAGTTTTCACCGAATTTAATTACATGATCTTCTTTGCATGCCGGGAATTTCACGAAAATCATTGCCACTTATTTCATTCCTTTGAGATTTTTAAAGTGATAAGTTTACATTAACAACTAATTTGAGTTATTACCCAATTTTGCAAATGGCTAAAATGATATAACTCTCGTATTTATCCTCTAGATTTAGGGTTGTATCAAGACTCAATCTAAATTAGTTGTTTCTTGTAAATGAAGGGTATCTTATATCGCAATAATTAATATTTAAGTATAGACTAGGTTTGTTTAAATTTAAGGATTCAAATTTTATAAGGATATTATATGACGGATGCTTTACTTGAAAACTTAATAGAAATAAATAGAACAGACGCCGCACTCAGATCAAAAATCAACTCCAAAATAAACGATAAACGCACCGTATACGAAGAAATGCTGATAAGATCTATTAAGTCATTACTAAACTCAAACAACACCAAACTAAAACTTCAAGAAAAGCAAAGCTTAGTAGATAAACTAACAACGACCCGTCGAAAACGTAACAAGGCAATCTTTTTAAGTGCAACTGAATCAGTAAAGCAATCAACTGCTCATGCGCCAATGGGAATTGGTAGTGTTGGAAATATTGCGTTAAGCACAGTAGGTAAAGCTGGTGAAGTAGTTTTTGACGAAGTTGAACAAAGAATTGCGGAAGAGAAGGCAAAAGAAAATCTTGCATTAGCAGAATTTGAAACTTATACCTCCGGAAGTGATACTTATAACGCTATAGCAAAAACAGTTGCTCGCAAATCAAGCTTTGCACATCAACTATTATTGTTTGTTTTATCGACAACAGCTATTGAGAAACTTATTAAGTTTTCATCTGTCAGTATGAAAAGATATGCTGTAGACAGACTACCAGAATATCACTCGACAAACGAAGTAGATGAAGTAGTAAATGCTTTATATGATGCAATGATACCTCCAATTGTAGATGATAGATTTTATCGTGACTTTTTTGGCTTTGATTATAAGAAATTAAAAATAAATCTTGGCGAACATATTAGATTAGAAGTTGATGAAGTAGCAATCAATCTGTTGCGGTTGGCTGGTATGGATGCTGAAATGTTTTTTGGCAGCATTGATATAAATAATTTTACGATTTTAGGAGCTTTAAACCACGCAACATTTTTATCTCAAAACTACGAATTACATACTGGGGCAGAAAACTATAAACGTAGTGAAGAATTTAAAATTGGCAAGTTAAAATACCCATTAATTCTACTTGCAGAAGAAAATACCCTTGGTACGATTGGAGTTAGTTTTGTACCTAAACAAACCGGTATACGCCTTGAAAAACCACATATTGATCTTCTACACCGATTGGTCCCGAACTTTGCTGATCCTGAGGCTACAAGAGTTTCGGAACAAGAGCTCCTTCAAAGAAAAGTGATTTTGCCAGATTATTCTAATTATCAATATCGTAGTGAACGAAACTCTGTACCTTGGAGCATGAAAAGAACAATAGGACAAAAAGAGCGAATGGCAACAGTCTTATCTGCTTGCAAAGATCCTATAATAGAAGAAGAAATAGTTTCTTCAATAAATTACCCAAGACTAAAAGTCATGCGTGATGCAGGGGAGAAATTTGATTTAAACTACACAAAAATCGATGCTCAGTATGGTGCTTCAGAGTCTGAAAAATCACAAGCTGCATTATTTGAAACATTAAATGACATTGATCGAAAAAGACGGTGCTTAGAGTCTAGTAAATATAGTAGATTTCTAGCTATTGCAACTAGTCATTATGTTAATTGTATAATAAAGTGCGAATCTTTTGACCCAGAAGACTTACAAATAGCTAGAAATCTACTTGATGTGGCAAGAACAACTCTAAACATTTCCAGAGAAATTCCACTTATAGAAAGCGCTCGCGTCCATCGTGCTAAAACAGCCGTCAAATTTATAGCTCAACAAGTAAGTGATGGTGAGTCTATTCAACTTGGATATTATCAAAACTTACAGTTTTTTCTGCAAAACCTACAACGCGAACTTACTAATACTGATATTTACCTTAATCAACAACGTTTATTAGCTTGGAAGATAAAACTCCTTTCCCAAAGTATTAATGATGCTAATCATGAGCTAAGCAAAATAGTACTTTTTATTAAGGCGTTAAGTCATAAGAACCCCTTACCAGGAGGTCAGCGATCCAGAAATGAGAGTGAAGTAATTGAAGATTTTCAAAATGCTGCAACAAATGTTCTTAGGTATATTTACCCCCCAAACCCACACAGTGTCAACGAAATTCGTCTAAAAATCGAGATATATGCCATTGAAACAAAATTAATCCATTATGAAATCATCCACATTGTCGATGATGCTGAAACACGTCCAGATAATCACCAGCAACTCCTAAATAATACGAACGAGGCCCTAGCAAATATAAATGCTTTTTTAATCGAGACTGAAACTATAATTGCTAACATAAATTGGAGAAACAAAGGAGCTTCTAAACGATCATTAAGACAGATACTTTCTACCGTTGAGGGGCTACGTGATCTATGCAAATCACTCTTAACAAATATCAAATTGGCACTTAATGATAGTGATATTGATGAAGAAACAAGAAAGTTTCTCGCACGAACAAAAGTATATAATGAGTATGGAAAAATATTGTTTTTAGCATCTAAACAAGAACAAACCGATGAGTTAAAACAAGCTGTTCAATGTTTAAATAAAACTATCATTAGTCTATATCGTGCAAGCGAGGAAACAAGTCAAGCAAATCTACTAACTTGCGAAGAAATAATCAGCGTAAGATTACCACAAAATGTCTCTATTACAAAATACTCAGCACACGCAAGAAAACTCAAATTAATTAAAGAAAATATGGAATTGTCTGGTTATAATGATGTAGATATTTTATCAAGAGCCAAACAAAAATCCCAAACTGGAATAGGTGAATTACAAACACTAATTCAAGAAATAAAAGCAGCAGATAATAGTATTCTTGCAATAATTGATACATGTGAAGAAGAATTATTTATAGATTCCAGTGTGTCTTTACAAGAGAGTGACGTCACACAAATTAAAGAACTACGCTCCTTATTGGTAGGCGATGATTCTATGAAAATAGATCTACTACCCTATACATCAATAATTTTAAAAATAATCAAGCAGATATTTAAAAGTAATGATTTGCAAGCTTATGACTTAGATCAGCATACCAGCTCATCATCAAAAGCAGACGACACAAGAAATAATAGCTTATTAACCACAACTATTTTGTTAATAGATGAGTTACTTGAAAGAAGCGGTAGTGATGTCGATAATCTTCGATTACCAATAAAACAGCCCCTAGCAACAACTAATAAGATCTTTAGTATCCAAGAAGACAGACAGGAAATAGACGAATCTTTTAAGGAGTGGGGAGTTTGGATTATTGCAAAGCTTCTTCGTGTTACTATTAAACATATAACACATGGACCACATGGCCTCACTAATAAACTCATGCTTGCTCAAATAGCTCTAAACTCTATAAAAGAAGTAGCTGATTCCGAGCCACCTGAATTAACAAAATCACGAGCTCTAGCCATGAAAAAAATTAAACATGGTTACAAATACATTTATTTAGCTACACAACAGAAGTCACAGCTGACTATAGCAGATTGTAGTCATTGCATTTCTGAAAATATATTAGTTACTGGAACTTTAGTATGGGCATCTAGACCAACTTTTAGTGAGCTTAAATATCTTGATGAAAAACAAGAAAGTTTACGTAAGCAACGCCTAGAAGATCAGCAAAAACTAAAAAGGGAAACGTTTATAATTAATCCGCTGCTAATAAGATATATTAAGGCTGGCATTGAATATTTACAAACCAAACAAGGTTCTTTAACTATACTAAAAACAAATATTAAAAATAGTTACGATGAAATATATCGTCTACAACCACCAACAAATACTAGAAAAATGGATAAGAAATTATTAGATATTAAAACAAGGCTAAATAGACTAGGCCAAATAGTTGCAAAAAAATTAGAGCATATAGATATAAAAATTCAAAAATTAGTAACATACAAAATAGATTTCACTAATCAAATATTAAGTGCTTATTTTACATATTTAAAATTAGAGATTGATATTTTAGAACAACCAATAGCTCTAAGAACCGTGGTAAGTAACAAGCCAGAGGATCTACCCTCTGATAAATTAAGCATTGGTCTTAAGAAAAAAACTTGGCGCACAGATCAAGAAGCCTCAATTCATGAGGCTGCAGAGAAATACTCTATTACTGATTTAGAAACAGAATATACACTTTTATTCAATGAGTTAAAAACTCATGTTGAATTATATTATTCTAAAGAATCAGGCCAAATAGCGGATAGTAACTCCGATAGGAGTGATGATCGACTTTTCTCACCATCTAGAAATCCACGCAAACCTTTTGTAAGAACGTTTAGCAGTAATAGTAATTCTTTTTATGATAATTTTTTAGTTTGTAAAAACACTGATAGCAACCCTCCAATTTCTGTAGCAAGCCCTACAAGTCCTAAGATAGAAGATGTAACAACTAGTCCAAAGGATGGTCTCAGCAATAGTTAGGATTCATGGATTTTTGCCCGCTTACCTGACAGTAAGAGTTAAAAAATCCTTATATAAAAGGCACGACTCATGTTGTCTTTGAACCCTTAGATTTTATTGCAGACTTTACTGCCGAATCTGGGATTTAAAAGATGAGCATATATATTGAAGAAAATAAGAGTATATTTTGGATTGCATTACTCAGGTATTAGTCGGATTGTTAAGTCTCAAAACGCAAAAAGCAAGTCCTGCCCCTATAGGTACGTGAGTCCACCTACGCAAAAAGGCCAATACTGGTGATTACCTGGATAATCACCAGTATCTTAGTCGATAAACACATCCGGTGAAACATGGAACTTATCAGCTAATTTTTTTATCTGTTTAACATTTAAATCTCGTCTTCCATTTAATATTTCAGATATGACACCTTGACTTGCAATATCAGATAGATCTCTTTGCTTTAGATTATGTTGCTCCATTAAAAATTCTAATGCATCAATAGCACTTCCTTTTATATCAGAGCTATGTTGGTCGTTATCATAGGTTTGAATCATAGTATCAATAGTGTCGACAAGACTAATTAGATAGTGAGATTCATCACCTTCTATTTCATCAAGTAAGCGACCAAGTAACGCATTTAATTTATTATACTCTGTATCATTTTTAGGAACATGAACAAGAGGGGTGATTTTTTGCCAATACTTTATTGTGCTCATATAATCTTTATCGGTTAGTGTAATAGCCATATCTAACTCCTCCACTTGTTTTTGTAATATTCTTTGTGAGTTAAAATATGACGGATATATATTTTTTTACGGTTAAAATGTATCGATGCGATCAACCTTAATTTATTACCACCTATGTCAAATACAAATTTATCGTCAACGATATCGACACTATTAAATGTTTTCCTTAAGTCATCAAAACAGGTAAAAATGCTGTGCTCTGCAATTTTAGACCAGCCTTTAAGTGCGCTAGCGCAATCAGGAAATTTATCTATAGCTTCTTTTATTATTTTTTTGGAAATGATATGCACCTAGATATCAAGTAATATCTCATATTGAGATATAATCAAGTTGTCTATGAGGCAACTTGATTATATATTTGTCTTCCTATGTAAATAGAACGACTAAAATGCTATGCTTGAAGTTGAGTCCAAAACGCGATGGATTGGACAGGCATCGGCATGTATGGTTTTGGGGTAAATTGCCAGCACGCCTACTACTTAGAATATTAAAGTAATGTCTAAAATGAGAATGTGAGATAAATGAAAGAAAAAGCAATTATATTATTATCTGGTGGACTAGATTCAACAACATGTCTTGCGTACGCCAAATCTCAAGATCTAGATTGTTATGCCCTTAGCTTTGATTATGGGCAAAAACAACGCTCCGAATTAAATGCTGCTATAAATATTGCCAAGCATTATCAAGTAATTAAGCATGAGATTGTCGAACTAAAAGCTATTACAAGTTTTAGTAAAACGGCATTAGTTGATGAGGAAGTTAGTATTCCGGATTATTCTGGGTCGGGTGAAATACCAGTAACTTACGTACCTGCAAGAAATACTATTATGCTTTCTATTGCTCTTGGTCTAGCAGAAGTCTTAGATGCTAAATATTTATATACAGGAGTAAGCTCAGTTGATTATTCTGGTTATCCAGATTGTCGGCCAGAATACTTTCAAGCCTTTCAATCTCTTGCTGATTTAGCAACAAAAAGAGGTGTTGAAGGTCACAATATTGTGATAGAAACGCCTTTAATTCATTTAAGTAAAGCAGAGACAATTTTACTTGGTAACTCTCTTGGTGTTGATTACTCTAAGACAGTCACTTGCTATCGTGCAACAAGCACAGGTCTTGCCTGTGGCACCTGTGATAGTTGCTATTTGAGAAAAAAAGGCTTTAAAGATGCGGGTATAGTTGATTCAACCAGCTATTTGGTCTAATGTGGATCGTATGTAATTACGGAATAATATTTTATGATAAAGCGGCTTTTAATTCTGACTCTTATAACATCACTCTTAATAGGTTGTACTTGGCGTCATCATGACAGCAAGCCCGTGCAAAAAAAACACTCTAGAATTACGGTGCAACATACTACGAGTGAGTTCTCAAAAGTGAATATCACTGGGAATATTGATGTAGTCTTACACTCTCGCTCTAAAAATAATAAAATAATTATAAAAGGTGACTCTCTTGATATTGAGAATACTACCCGAGTAGTTAAAGATAATGAATTAATTGTTAATGTTGGCAAGGGATACCCAAAAAGTGGTCGGATGAAAATAGACGTTTATGCTAGTTACTATACTTCATTCACTTTTCATGGGGCAGGCAGTATTTTAGCCAAAGGGCAAAATGATCGATGTCTTGATTTGCTAATTGATAATAAATTAAATGCTTTATTTAATGGTAGATTTAATATTCGCAGGGCACAATTTATGAGTTCTGGACGAACAAAAATTCGTGGTATGCGCGGTTGTGCTACTCAAATGCTCTTAAAAGAAAATGCGTCAGTTAAGCTCGTTGGTTATGCGAACATAGCTTCACTGGTAATGGAAGATTCAAGCAAGTTAAGTTTGTTTTGGACTAAGAGTAAGACCTTGAACGTTAAATTAAAAGATAAAGCTCACGCCCAAATGGCTGGTGTGACTGAAACACTTCATCTTGAGTTATGGGGTAGCTCAAGATTCAATGGTCGTTACTTGATGACCGCTAATAGCTTTGTGAAAACGCATGGTATGTCGGAGGCGGATATTTCTGTTACTAGAAACCAGCATGTTCTAGCCAAAGATAAAAGTAACGTTTATTACTACTATTTACCAGAAGCCAAGACTGACTTTATGGCAGAGGAAGGTTCAGTACTAGATATGCGGGAATGGGAGCGCCCTTTTTTAAAATCCCCTACTCGCTATAATCGCTAACTAGATGTTAATAGCATTATATTTAGTTGCTGGAATGTTTGCAGGAACGCTATCAGGGCTGCTTGGCATAGGCGGAGGGCTTGTTGTTGTGCCCACCCTAGTTTGGCTATTTAAAACTAAGCATTTATTTGTAAATGACGTTATTATGCCGGTTGCAGTTGGCACATCTCTAGCTATTATGATCTTTACTGCATCTTCTTCGGCACATGCATATTATAAAAGAGGATTAATATCTTGGCCTTTGGTTTTACGTTTTCTACCGGGCTTGTGTGCCGGCATGGTTTTTGGATCTGTTATTATCAGTAAAATTTCTAGTGATAGTCTGTTAATTATATTTTCTATCTTTTTATGTTGTTTGGCGGGATATTTATTTTTTTATAAGCAAAATATAAAATCTGTAACAGAAGATAAGATAACTCTTCATGAGTATGATTTAATCTTTAGTTTAACTAGACAGATATCGTTAGTAGTTGTTTCAATTTGTGTTGGGATATTATCTACAATTTTTGGTATTGGTGGGGGGATTCTTATGGTCCCCTTCTTTATGTTTATTGGTTTTAATATTCGAGAGGCCTCTGGTTGCTCTGCTATTTGTGGTGTTCCTATTGCGATGCTTGGCACAATACTTTTGACTATTGTTGGATTAAATGAAGAGCAGGCAATGAAAGTTGGTACTCTTGGGTTTATATATTGGCCGGCTGTAGTTGTTGTCGCGAGTAGCAGTATGGTGTTTGCCCCAATAGGTACAAGACTATCATTACATTTCAAACCGAGTAGTCTCAAAAGATTATTATCGGTAATTTTAATTCTAACAGCGATTAACATTATTCTTGAATTAAAATAGTTCTTCATGTTTACAGCATAATTTACTTCTATCTTCTATACTTTACTATATCTATGTATTTCTGCGCAGGGGACCATGAGTAGATACTCAGCTACAGTAAAAACTATACCTTATATTTTATCAGTCATATTGATCATTATGTTTCTTTTGACTATTTTGTTACCATTTCACCCCGGTACTGTTATGGGTAATGTGCAGACTATGTTAAAGAAAGTTAATATGATGCGCTACGATGTTAAAATAAATAGATGGTTAGGATATAATCAGAAACCTAATAGCCAGGTGTTTATTGTAGATATCAACAGCCAAGACTTGGATCAAAATGATGACTTGACCTGGAGTTATCACCTAATTAGCCAATTAATTAAAAAGCTGCGCGAATACAAGGTATCTGTTATTGCTTCTGATTTGCTATTTACGCGTTCAAAAAGCAATATTGTAGATATTATTGGCGAGAGAATTAAACAATTAGAGTATAGTTCAGATTTAGAGTCAGCACTTTTAAAAGTAAAGCCTGACTTTTCATATACAGAAAACTTGATTAAGCAGATAAAAGATCAAGACGATATTGTTTTGTCATATGTCTTAAATCGCTCAGAAGATCATGTTGGGATTTTACCTGAGCCTATACTTGTTCTAGATAATAACGATAACACCAAGCTACCTATAGAGAACATGTCTGGGTATGTAACTAATTTTAAAGAGCTTGATCTTGTATCTAAGTATAATGGATATAATAGTATACTTATAGATCTTGATGGAACTATTCGAAATTACCCTTTAGTATTAAGATACGGCAATAAAGTTTATCCATCTCTCGCTCTTTCTACTCTAGAAGCATTCACCAGACAAAATAACATGCGGTTAAATATGACTAAGAATGCTAGTCATTTAAAATCAGTACAAGTTGGAAATAAGAAAATATTTACTGATTCGGATGGTCAGATATGGATCCCATATAATAAGCGAAAATCGAGATTTAAAACGGTTTCGGCATTTGATATTGTGAATGATAGGTTATCTTCTAAAGATGTTGCAGACTTAAAAGGGGCCGTGGTTTTTATTGGTACGAATGAACAGAGTATGTCCGAGTTAATTACATATAACAGAAAATTATCGAATGTTGAGGTGCAAGCCACGGCTTTTGATGCTATTTCACAAGATATGTATATGTATACCCCATATTGGGGGATATACATTTCTACCGGAATGGTAATGTTCGTTGGTATTCTTTTAACTATTATAGTAGCTTCATTTAGCACCGGACTATATATTTTAATTGCTTTAGCAATGCAGTTGTCCATAATGTCCATTAATATGCTATTATTTTTTAAATTTAATATAGTTTTGGCTCTTTCTACTTCTTTAGCGCTTGGCGCGGCGCTTGTTCTAATTAACTCTTTGTGTGGATTTTTATTTGAAAGTCGTAAAAAAACCTTTATAAGAAAATATTTTGCTCAATATGTTCCACCTGCTTATTTGGATTTACTCTTAAAAGATCCAAGCACTTATGGTCTTGAAGGTAAGTCAGAAGAGCTTACCGTTTTATTTGCAGATATTCGTCATTTTACGACTATTTCTGAAAGCCTAGACGCCTCTGGGGTAAAGAAACTATTAAATCAGTTTCTTACTCCTATGACAAAAATCATTTTAAAAAATAATGGCACGATTGATAAGTATGTTGGTGATATGGTTATGGCATTTTGGGGGGCTCCGATTGAAAATCAACAACATGTAGAGGAAGCATTGGGCACAGCACTGGATATGCTATCTGAAACGTCCTCTTTAAAGAAAAAGTTTCGTGCTCAACGTTTGCCTGCTGTTGATATTGGGATTGGTATGAATACTGGGTTAATGAATGTTGGTGACATGGGATCAGAATATCGCCGCTCATATACTGTTATTGGGGATGCAGTGAATTTAGGTTCAAGATTACAAGCAGCCACATCATATTATCATGTAAAACTACTAGTTGGCCCAAAGACAATTGAGAACCAAACGAATTTTGTATACCGCCAAGTTGATCGAGTTAAATTTAAGGGTAAAAATGAGGCAGTGGATGTGTATGAGGTTATTTGTAGAAAATCAGAAGCAAAACCTGCATTAGCAAGAGAGTTAAAGTTGCATGAAAAAGCTTTGGATGCATATTTTGCTAAAGACTGGGTCTTGGCAGAGCAATTGTTTAAAGATTTATTTAAGTCTTATCCAAATACATTAATGTACAAAGTATTTGTAGCGCGTATTGGTGGTTTTATAGGCAGCCCCCCCCCTGATGATTGGGATTGTACTTATGTATTTACGGAAAAATAAATTGTTAACAGCCCCTAATACACCTAAATAAAGTATTCACTTTTGGTGAATCTCCTTTGCTTATGGCTTGATTGTTAAGACAATCGCATCTTGTAGATGACGTTAAATGGGGAGGTATAAAAATTTATATATCAAATGATTGACCACGAACTACATACCCTTTAAACCCATCTTTTTTTGCGTTAGGTTTACGTCCGTTGGCATAGTCATAAAGCCACATTTTTTCTTTAATACTATTATCTAGAGTTTTTAAATCATGATACAAAGCATGTTGATTGCTAGGTATCTTACTTATTTCACAGTCATGAAAAATAATATCAGCTTTTGTATAAAATGGCATAAGATCTTCAGGAGAAAAGCGTGTGTCAGTTGATAGAAAAACTTGCATATGATCGCCTGTAATCATTAATCCATAACATGGAATACGTTTATTATTATTTATACTGTGGAAGACTTTAACTAATTGGAAATGGTGTCCTTCCCAAATAAAGGCGTTATCTTGAATAGTTTGGGGGTTAAAATATGATTCTAAAGTGGCTGAGCGGTCTTCAAGTGAAGACATGCCTCCTTTGAGAACATTTTCCCAGAGAGCTTGTTGTTGGTCTCTGCTAATGTATAAACTGGGTCTAGATTGATCTATAAATAACTTGGAAAAGCCAAGCCATTCAAGTCCGCCAACATGATCTGCATGTAGATGGCTTATATATACGGCATCAATATCGCTATGGCTAACCTTTTGATCATATAGCGAATGTTTGATATCTGTGCCACAGTCAATAAGTAGGCTGCGACCAGATGAACTTGTTATAAGCATGTTGGATTGAAAATTTTTATAACCTGTAGTTAAAGCAGATGATACGCCAAGAAACACTAGCTTCATTTGTTTATTCCTAACTTTTTATTCTTATTTTAAATTGTAGACTCTTTGATTGACTTAGCAAATTTAGATACTACAATTTATAAATATATTTATATTAATAATATCTTACTTTAAGTACAAAAAATTATAAAGGTTTGTATGTTTAATACTCCTCCGAAAATAACTAAAAAACAAATAGTAAGTTTTTTGTCTACTATAGATTTATTTTCTCACCTCTCAAGACATGATCTTGCTGAGATTGGAAAAGGGTTTACAGTTACCTCCTTAGCTGGCAACACAGTTTTATTTCAACAAAATGACCCTGCTGATAGTTTATATATTTTAATGTATGGTTTTCTACGGGCATTAAAAAAAGATGCGTCAGGCCAAGAGAGAGTTATAGGAGAAATTAGTGCGGGTAATGTTGTTGGGGAGATTGGATGTTTGTGTGATGAGCCACGCACCGCATCTATATATGCAATTAGAGATAGTATCTTATTAAAATTAACTCCGGAGGCATTTGATGACCTAGTTGGCAGGCATCCCGCAGTGATGATGGGAATTGCAACCCAGAGTATTAAACGCTTGGTTAATCCTAATAAATACAGCCCGAAAAGAGATACTTCCTGTTTTACCGTGATGCCAGCTGGCAATTATCTGGGTGTTGAGAAGGTAGTACAAATTTTTACGGAAAAATTAGCTAAGTATGGTGATACGTTATTATTAACATATTCTAAATTTAAACGAATGCTCAGTGATGGGGAAAAAAAGATACCAATTGATAGTACGGAGATGCTATCTTTTTTTCAAGAGATTGAGTCTAAATATAGATTTATTGTCTACCTAGCAAAAGAAAACGATGTTTGGGCAAAAAGGTGTATTCGCCAGGCTGATAAAATCTTGTTAGTTGGTAAATATGGAAATAACCCTGATATTTCTGAACTTGAGGCAACTTTATTTGATGGAACAAGTCAAATTAGCCCCACTATTGAATTAGTTTTATTAGCTGATGACAAGCATAAAAAACTGGTTAATGTTAAAAAGTGGTTAAAGCCAAGAAATCTTTCTCAACACTATAATATTCGTTTGTCTAGCCATAGTGATATTGAGCGTTTGGTGCGTTTGATAACAGGCAATGCCTTGGGCCTTGTCTTGTCAGGAGGAGGTCCTCCAGCTCTTGCAAATGTAGGTGTGATTCGTGCTCTTGAAGAAGAAAATATTAGCATTGATTATATTGGCGGTACGAGCATGGGTAGTTTGATCGCAGGTTTATTTGCATTGGAGCATGACTCTCAAAGTATAGAGGAAATCCTAACTCATCAGCTGACAGCTTTTCAAAAAAATCTTGATTATACTCTACCACTAATTGCTATGGTTCGCGCAAAAACATTAGATAGATTATTACGTTCTTCTTTTGGCAGAAAAACTGAAATTGAAAACTTATGGCACAAATTTTTTTGTGTCTCCACGAATATAAGCACAAATAAATTGTGTGTACATGAGGAAGGATTGTTGTGGAAGGGAATACGGGCGAGCCTTTCATTACCAGGTATTTTGCCGGCCGTACTTGGGGATGAGAGGCAGATGTATGTTGATGGAGGAATCCTAAATAATCTACCAGTAGATGTGATGTCTAGTCGCATAAATGAAGGTAAAATATTAACTGGATCAATAAAGCCTACGCAAGAGTCTCCTTCTAGTTTAAGTTATAGAGAATATACTTCGTCAGGATGGTACTTATTGTTTAAGTATTTTATATTACCAAAGCTTAGTCGGCATCATCCAAAAAAAAGAATTAGTTTAATAAATATATCCTCTATTATTCAAAAATCTATGATTGTTGCAAGTGAAAATCATCAGCATGAAATGCTTTTGCGTGCAGATTATAATGTCACAATGGATCTTAGTAATTTTGGCATGATAAATTTTTTGCCTATAAAGGAAATTATTGAATCTGGATATCGTCAAGCCGTACCTATTTTAGAAAATATGGACTTGTCTCGTTATAAATCTTGATAAAGAAATTATGAAAGCTTGAGCCCTCACATTATAGATGCAAGGGCTCTGTTTTTTGCTATTTAGAATGGGACGTCATCGTCAAGTTCTTCAAATGATTCTTGTGGTGCTGATTGCTGTTTTGCTTGTTGTGGCTTATGGCTGGTTGTACCTTGATATTGTTGAGCAGGCATATCACTGGCCCCACCTTTGCCATCTAGCATTTGCATGTCACTACCAACAATTTCTGTAGTGTAGCGGTCTTGTCCTTGTTGATCTTGCCATTTTCTTGTTCGGAGGCTACCTTCTATATAAATTTTTGATCCTTTACGAACGTATTCACCGACAATCTCACCTAGACGATTAAAGCAAACAACGCGGTGCCACTCTGTGCGTTCTTGTTTTTCTCCGGATTGTTTGTCTTTCCAAGCTTCTGTCGTTGCTATTGATATTGTTGCAACAGCATTACCATTTGGCATGTATCGTACTTCAGGATCGCCGCCTACATGACCAATTAAGATAACTTTGTTTACTCCTCGTGCCATTTTTTTCTCCGTTATGCGATAGGTTAGAGATTTTGATTATACCGATTTAAATTTAAAATTCTAGGGTTCATCTTAAGCTCAGTTTGGACATGTCGTGGTTATTAGGCCGAAAGATGTCCTGTCATCAAAAATAATGATTCAAATCATTAACAATTAGTTTTACTATAAATATCGCAAAAGCTATGGATATGAGTCTGTAAATTAATAGCTCTAGAGGAACCGACATTGGTTTTCCACGAACTTTTTCGATAAATCCATATAAAATCGAGCCCCCATCTAAGCTTGGAATAGGTAGCAAGTTTGCAATACCCATGGCCAGACTAAAATTACCGATAAAGTATAAGAATGTTGCTATTCCTTGAGAAAATGAATCAATCACTGCCTCAAAAAATTTAAATGGGCCAAGTAGAGCTGCAAAAGGAATACTACCGGTAAGTATTTGTTTTAGCATTACAAAGAAAAAGCAGATAAGCCCTATTAATTGCGAGAAGCCTTGCACTATGGATTCAACAAATGATGATCCAGCAATTTGTTTAGAATGCTGTTCACCAACCATAGGCATCATTCCTAGGGCCCTGTACATGGAAAAGTCTTTTTCAGTTTTGTTATTCCAAATATTTAGGTCAATGGTGGTGTTTTTACAGTTGTTTGTATTTGAGCATGTGGTTATAGGCACCTTTTTTTGTCCTACATGCATAATTAGCTGCATACTAACATCTCGCCAGTAAGCAGTTTTGTGTCCGGCAACTGAACTTATTCTATCTAGAGGTTTAATGCCAGAAATAGCAGCATGACTTTCTGGTGTAACCGTTTCTACTATGGATGGAAGCTGCTTAAACCCGAGCATTAGCATAAATACTAATGCGATAAATGCCATAATGATATTTGCAAGAGAACCAGATAATAAAATTATCGTTCTAACCCAAATAGGTTTTTTATCAAAGCAATATTCTTGTAATTCATCTGGAGCTTGCGACACGCGGTTATTTAATAAATGAACACATCCGCCAACAGGCCAGACCCCTATGTTTATTTTACAACCAGAACGATGTTTCCAACTATAAATGGCCTTACCAAAACCTAACGATACACTGTTTATTTTTACACCGAATAATTTTGCTGCTATTACATGACCAAGTTCATGAATACCAACTACGCAGATGAGGCAGATAATTATTGCTAGAGTTGATATTAATATTTGCACATGAGCTCCTATTTATTGTTTTTCGATTGAGATATTTGAATTTTAGAATAGCATAAAACTTTCATTTACATAATTTCATAATTATGAGACTATTTTTTAGTTTTTATAGAGGATAAAAATATGCCAACATTTGATATAGTCTCAGAAGTTTCTGAAGTTGAATTAAGACATGCTGTTGATAACGCTAGTAGAGAAGTTGGTACTAGATTTGATTTTAGATCCGTTGAGGCTAGCATCGAGTTAGATGATCTAACAGTAACTCTTAAGTCCGAATCAGATTTTCAAGTTCGACAGCTAGAAGAGTTATTCAGAAATCATTGCACCAAGCGCGGCTTGAACACTGCGGGGGTGGATATTGAAGATAAACCAGTGCATAGTGGCCGAACTTTTTCTTTGACGATGACATTTAAGCAAGGAATAGATCAGCCAACAGCCAAGCTTATTGTAAAAGAGCTTAAAGAATCCAAAGCTAAGGTTCAAGCGTCGATTCAAGGTGATAAAATTAGAGTTTCTGGCAAAAAGCGTGATGACTTACAAGATAGCATTGCTTTGCTTAAAAAATCTGACATAGAGCTGCCATTACAGTTTGAGAATTTTAGAGATTAGATTTCTGAGAAAGACCTTCTATAATAGAAGGGCTTTCTAGGATTTAATTAGCTAGTTTGACCATCTTTAGCAAGAAAGCTGTTCCCAACTGATAACGCATTAGATAACTCTTCTAAAACATTACTCTGACCAATTAAGTCGACAATCCCCGCCTTACGAAGCTTACTTGCGACTCGTGGTTTCGCTCCACATAATATAACGTGCACGCCACGATTTTGTAGGTCAACGATTGATTCTTCTAATGCTTGCAAGCCTGTGAAGTCGACTACTGGTACCCAGCGCAATCTAATTATTAAAACTTTAGGGTCGCTGTGTGTGCAGGCAAGAGCATTTTCAAAGTTCTTAACAGCTCCAAAGAATACTGGCCCATCTATAGAATATACTAACACGTCAGATGATAGTGACTTTGCTTCCTCTTCTGGAAGCTCGGCTAGCAACTGCTCATTGCTTTGTTCTTTTATTTCAGTACTAGAGGACATCCCCATTAGAAAGTGGCCAATAGCTATTAGAACACCAATATTAACGGCAATAATTAAATCAACAAATACAGTTAGAAAAAAGGTGACAGCTAGAATTAAAATATCAGCTTTAGGAGCACGCTTAAGAAGTTCAATGGCATGCTTTGCATCACTCATATTCCAAGCAACAACAAATAATATAGCCGCAAGAGCAGATAATGGAACGTTGGCCGCGAAAGGAGCAAAGAACATAATAACTAAAATTAAGGTTATCGAGTGAATAACTCCTGAAATAGGGCTGTTTCCACCATTTCGAATGTTTGTAGCTGTTCTGGCTATTGCACCAGTTGCCGCAAAACCACCAAATAATGGCGCAACAATGTTGGCAAGACCTTGGCCAATTAGCTCACGGTTGGAATTATGTTTTGTGCCAGTCATGCCATCGGCAATAACCGCTGACAAGAGTGATTCAATTGCACCAAGCATTGCAATAGCAAATGCAGGCCCCATAAGTTCAATGATTGTATCAAAGTTAATGGTTGGGATTTTAAATGATGGTAGTCCCTTCGGGATACCTCCAAAGGCGCTGCCAATAGTTGCAATGTCTGAAATACCTAGAATAGCAATCATAGCTGTTGCAAAAACCAATGCCATTAGTGGTCCTGGTACGCGCTTTAGAAAACGAATTTTATTACCAAATAAAACCACAATCAGAGATGATGCTGCAATTGCCGTAGCACTCCAGCTAATTTGTGGGAACGATAAAATTAAGCTCCATAATTTTTCATGAAAATGTGTGCCTGAAGGAGCCGGTAGGCCAAAAAAGTATTGCCATTGACCAACCCATATAACAACAGCTATTCCAGCAGTGAATCCTATAATAACGGGATATGGTATGAATTTTATGATAGCCCCAAGACGGAATACCCCCATTAAATAGAGCATGCACCCCGCCATCATTGTTGAAATTTGTAATCCAACAATGCCATACTTTGCAGTAATACCAGATAGGACGACAACAAAAGCCCCAGTTGGCCCGGCAATTTGTAGTCGGGAGCCACCAAATAAAGAAACAAATATTCCAGCAATAATGGCTGTGTATATACCTTGTTCAGGCTGTGCGCCAGATGCAATCGCAAAAGCCATCGCCAGTGGTAATGCTACAACCCCGACTATAATTCCTGAGACTATATTTGGTAACCAGTGTTTTTTTTGGAATAAACCATCTCTGTAGGATTCTAATACTGTCTTCATTATTAAACCTCTGCTATTCGCTCAATATTATTTATGCTCGACAGTATAACAGCAAACAAAACCAAAATATACACTTTTAGACCAAATTATTGCTAGTTGATGATGATTTATAGCGAAGGATTGCAAATTTCTTGCTCTTGTATCTTTTCGTAGTCATGGATATCGGTTATCATGATCGTTGCAATAACTTAGGGTGGAATAATGCTGTCACAATACTTACCTATTCTTGTTTTTATATTTGTTGGATTTGGCCTTGGTTTGGGTATAACAGGCGCAGGCAATTTATTGTCTCCCAAAAATCCAGATTCTGAGAAAAACTCACCATATGAGTGTGGGTTTCCTGCATTTGAAAATGCTCATATACCATTTGATGTCAGGTTTTATTTAGTGGCTATTTTATTTATAATCTTCGACCTGGAAACTGCGTTTTTCTTTCCTTGGGCTTTAGTGCTTCGTAAGATTGGTTGGGGTGGGTTTGCTGCTATGATGATCTTTTTGAGCCTACTAGTGATTGGTTTTATATATGAGTGGAAAAGAGGTGCGTTGGAATGGGAATAGAAAAACCTATAGAGCAACTGAAAACACAAGGCTTTTTAACTACATCAGTTGATAAAATATTTAGTTGGGCACAGAGCGGTTCTATGTGGCCTATGACGTTTGGTTTGGCATGTTGCGCTGTTGAAATGATGCATGTTGGGGCTGCTCGTTATGACTTAGATAGATTTGGAATCATATTTCGTCCTAGTCCACGTCAGTCAGATGTTATGATTGTAGCTGGAACGTTATGTAATAAAATGGCTCCAGCCTTGCGTAAGGTCTATGATCAAATGGCTGAGCCAAGATGGGTTATATCTATGGGATCTTGTGCTAACGGTGGTGGTTATTATCACTATTCATACTCAGTGGTTCGTGGATGCGATAGAATAGTCCCGGTAGATATTTATGTACCAGGATGCCCTCCTACGGCTGAGGCGTTATTGTATGGAATAATTCAGCTACAAAATAAAATAAAGCATAAAAATATTATTGAGCCAAAAAGTATTTATCAGAAAACCAAACGTTAACTTTAGGTATATTTGCAGATGACAAAACAAGAAAAATTAATTGAGGCACTTAAATCAACGCAATTTAATTTATTATCTATTGAAGCTGCCTATGATGAAGTGACAGTCGAGTGTGACTTAGACACTATTACCCATCTTTTACGGGAATTAAAAAACAACAGTGATTTTGGTTTTGATCAGCTAATGGACTTATGTGCGGTTGATTACTTATTATATGGTGAGTCTGACTGGGAGACGGAAGCTGCGACGGATCATGGTTTTTCGCGCGCGGTTGAACAGCCAGAGCCACAAAAGTCTGTCGCAAGTAATCGACGGTTCGCAGTGATTTATCATTTACTGTCTACTGTAAACAATCAGAGGCTGCGAGTGAAAGTGTTTTGTCACGATGATACAAAATCAATACCGTCAGTACACGAAATCTGGAAATCTGCAAATTGGTTTGAAAGAGAGGCGTATGATTTGTATGGTGTGTTATTTACTGGTCACCCAGACTTACGACGTATTTTGACAGACTATGGTTTTATTGGTCATCCATTTTGTAAAGATTTTCCTGTTAGTGGTCATGTGGAAATGCGTTATGATGCTAAATCTCAAAAAGTAATATATGAACCAGTAGATTTAGAGCCAAGAACTTTAGAGCCACGTGTAATACGTAGCGATAATCGATATCTACATCAAGAAGGAATATCTAAGTGAGCATAGATCTACAAAGCTATACCCTAAATTTTGGTCCGCAGCATCCAGCCGCACATGGGGTATTGCGTCTTGTTCTTGAGTTGGAAGGTGAAACTATTGTGCGGGCAGATCCTCATATTGGCCTATTGCATAGAGCAACTGAAAAGCTTGTAGAAACAAAACCATACCTACAAAGCATAGGCTATATGGATAGGCTTGATTATGTTTCGATGATGTGTAATGAGCATGCTTATGTTCGCGCCATTGAGAAAATGTTGGATGTTGAAGCACCAATACGTGCTCAGTATATTCGGACTATGTTTGATGAGATAACCCGCCTACTAAATCATCTTTTATGGCTTGGTGCTATTGCTCTAGATATTGGCGCGATGACGGTTTTTTTATACTGTTTTAGAGAGCGCGAAGATTTATTTGATTGTTACGAAGCTGTTTCTGGTGCTCGTATGCATGCTAAATATTATCGTCCAGGTGGGGTTGCTAGAGATCTTCCTGATTCAATGCCTCAATATGAGGCTTCAAAGTGGCATAATGATCGAGAAGTTGAAAAAATGAATGAAAATCGACAAGGTAGCTTGTTAGATTTTATTTCAGCCTTTACCGATAAATTTCCAAAGTGTGTTGATGAATATGAAACTCTTTTAACCGATAATAGAATTTGGAAGCAACGGACCGTAGATATTGGTGTTGTTAGTGCAGATGAGGCCCTACAATGGGGGTTCTCAGGTCCAATGTTACGTGCTTCAGGAGTTGAGTGGGACCTTCGTAAGAAACAAACATATGCTGCATATGATAAGGTTGACTTTTCTGTTCCTGTAGGTAAAACCGGGGATTGCTACGATAGATATTTAGTTCGAATAGCTGAGATGAGACAATCTAATTCTATTATTCGCCAATGTGTAAAATGGCTAAGAGCTAACCCTGGCCCAGTTAGGCATGAGTCACATAAAATCACTCCTCCTTCTAGAGTTAAAATGAAACATGATATGGAAGCATTGATTCATCATTTTAAATTATTCTCAGAAGGATTTAGTGTGCCACCGGGTGAAGTATATAGTGCAGTTGAAGCACCTAAAGGTGAGTTTGGAATATATTTAGTATCAGATGGTGCAAACAAGCCCTACCGGATGAAGATTCGTGCGCCTGGGTTTGCGCATTTATCAAGTTTTGATGAAATGGTTAAAGGACATATGCTTGCTGATGCTGTAGCGATTTTGGCAAGTCAAGATATAGTCTTTGGTGAAGTTGATAGATAAAAGGTCGATAATAATGTCGGATAACGTGTCACAATTAAAAAATCAATTTGTAAGCCCTTTGGGTTTGAAAGAAATAGATAAGTGGATTGCTAAATATCCAGAAAATGAGCGGCAGTCTGCTGTGATGAGCTCTCTTATGGTCATTCAAGAAGAGCATGGTTATTTAACATCAGAGTTAATGGATGCTTTAGCACAATATTTATCGATGCCATCGATATCAGTTTATGAAGTGGCAAATTTCTATTCTATGTATGAATGCGAGCCAATTGGCAAAAACTTGATTAATGTTTGCACCAATATTTCTTGCAAGCTTTGTGATAGTGCTGGTGTCGTTAAGCATATTGAAAAAAAGCTGGCAATCAAAGTAGGTGAAACAACAAAAGATAAGCGCTTTACTCTACGTGAAGTTGAGTGTTTAGGTGCGTGTGTAAATGCGCCGATGATGCAGATAAATAAAGATTATCATGAAAATCTTAACCCTGAAAAGATAGACAAAGTTTTAGAAGAGTATGTGTGAGATGGCTCATCTAGCTATTTTTACGGAGTCTTACTTCACCTCACAAATAAGAGGCATGGGTTTTAAAAATGTACAGAGGTCTAATTAATGGTTGAATTAAATCAGGTTTGTTATCGTACAATGCACCTAGAATCTCCATGGAGCTTATCCGCCTATGAGAGTGTAGGTGGATATAGCTCGTGGCGGAAAATTTTAAAAGAAAATATACCTCCTCAAGAAATCATTGATCAATTAAAATTATCATGCCTGCGTGGTCGCGGTGGCGCTGGCTTTCCAACTGGCTTGAAGTGGAGTTTTATTAATCGTAATACTCCTGGCCAAAAATATGTTGTCTGTAACTCTGATGAAGGCGAGCCCGGAACATGTAAAGATCGTGACATACTGCGTTACAACCCTCATCAACTGATAGAAGGAATGGCTATCGCTGGTTATACCATGGGTGCGTCGGTTGGTTACAATTATATTCGCGGTGAATTTTGGGAGCCGTATGAGCGCATGGAAAGTGCGCTGAAAGAGGCGTATGAAGCGGGATTACTAGGAACTGATATTCAAGGCACAAAAATAGATTTCGATTTATATAATCATCTAGGAGCAGGTGCATATATTTGTGGTGAAGAAACAGCTCTATTAAATTCTCTAGAGGGTAAAAAAGGTCAGCCTAGATTTAAGCCCCCTTTTCCTGCTAACTTTGGTTTATATGGTAAGCCGACAACAATTAACAATACTGAAACCTTTGCTTCCGTTCCGGTTATCCTTGAAAAAGGTGGTCAGTGGTTTTTGGATTTAGGTAAGCCAAATAATGGCGGCAGCAAATGTTTTAGTGTTAGTGGCCATGTTAATAAACCAGGAAACTATGAAATACCATTAGGAACACCCTTTAAAACTCTACTTGAGTTGGCAGGTGGAGTTCGTAATGGACACAAGATTAAAGCCGTAATCCCTGGTGGCTCTTCAATGCCTGTCTTAACTGGTGAGGTTATGATGGAACTTGATATGGACTATGACAGCGTACAAAAAGCAGGTTCTGGTCTTGGTTCAGGTGCAGTTATTATTATGGATGAAACTACCTGTATGGTAGATGTTTTATATCGATTATCCGAGTTTTATATGGATGAGTCTTGTGGCCAATGTACACCTTGTCGAGAGGGTACAGGTTGGTTAGTTAGACTTTTGCATAGAATTAAGTCAGGTCACGGTGAGCCCGGTGATATTGAGAGGCTTGTTAATGTCGCGAATGGTATTGAGGGTAGAACAATTTGCGCTCTTGGAGAGGCTGCAGCATGGCCGGTACAGAGTTTCGTTAAAAATTTTCGATCTGAATTTGAGCACTTTATTGCTAAAAAACGTTCAACAGTCAAGTGATGATAAGTTGCTATTTGACTATGGTCTTAGGTAATTAAATTATAGAGAAGGTTAACAATGGCTACCATTGAAATCGATGGAAAAACTATCGAAGTAGAAAACGGAAAAATGATAATTGAAGTTGCAGATGATGAAGGAATATATATTCCTAGATTCTGTTATCATAAAAAACTATCAGTTGCGGCAAATTGTCGGATGTGTTTGGTTGAAGTTGAAAATGGAAGAAAGACTGTTCCAGCTTGCGCCACACCAGTCAGCAACGGTATGAAAGTTTTTACCAAATCCGAAGCCGCTTTGCGTTCACAAGAAGCAGTTATGGAATTTCTGTTAATTAATCACCCGCTTGATTGCCCTATATGCGATCAGGGCGGAGAGTGCGAATTGCAAGATATTTCTGTTGGTTTTGGTCAAGACTCTTCTGAATATGCTGAAAGCAAGCGCTCAGTGGTTGATGATAATTTAGGTGAGCTAATTTCTACGGAAATGACTCGTTGTATTCAGTGCACGCGATGCGTTCGTTTTGGTAGTGAAATAGCTGGTTTCCCTGAGTTAGGTGGAATTGGCCGTGGTGAGAAACTGCAAATTGGTACCTATATTCAGCACAGCATGCAATCAGAGGTTTCTGGAAACGTTATTGATCTTTGTCCAGTTGGTGCTTTAACCTCAAAACCATATCGGTTCACGGCCAGAGCTTGGGAAATGAATCAGTCTCCAAGTATTGCTCCACATGACTGCCTTGGTTCTAATGTTTATTTGCATACCAGAAGAAATGAGTTGATGCGGGTTGTGCCGAGAGAAAAAGAAGAGATTAACGAAACATGGTTATCAGATCGAGACAGATATAGTTACTTAGGCTTAAATAGCTCCAATAGGCTCGGTGAGCCAATGATTAAGAAAAATGGTCAGTGGGAAGTGGTTGATTGGCAGACAGCAATTACTTTTGCGGCAAGCGGTCTTGCGCAAGTTATCAAAACACATGGCCCTGAGCAATTAGCTGCATTTTCAACATCGTCTGCAACTGTTGAAGAAATGTACCTGCTACAAAAATTAATGCGTAATCTTGGTGTTGAGAACATCGATCATAGATTACGACAGACTGATTTTCGTGACCAAGATATGTTACCGGTTGAGATGAAAAATGGCATATCTTACGCTGCTCTTGAGCAACAGGCGGAAGTATTTATAGTTGGCTGTAATATTGATAGAGAAGTTCCACTGGCTGGAGTTAGAGTTCGAAAGGCTTTTGTAAATGGTGCAAAAATTTCATCAATAAATGTCGTTGATTATGCTTATCACTTTGATGTTGAAAATAAAGTGGTTGTTTCTCCACAAGAACTACCAATACAACTTGCAACATTGCTTGCAGCTGTTGCTGATGGCAAAAAGAACCTATCAGAGCAGGCATTAAGATTAACTGTTGGCTTGGAGCCTGATGACAAGATTAAGGAAATTGCAGTATCTCTATCTAAGCCAGATGCTGTCATTGTAACTGGTGAGGTCTGTGAAAATCATCCAGAAGCTGCAGTTTTGAGAACGTTAGTTGAATTAATAGCCGAGTATAGCGGAGCTAAAATTTTAAGATTCACAACTGGAGCAAATAGTGCTGGCGGTTCAATTGCAGGAATGTTGCCTCATCGCGGCGTTGCTGGAAAAGCGATCGCACAAAATGGTTTAAATGTTCAAGAAGCATTAAATAATAGATTGAAAGGATATTTATTAATGGGAGCTGAGCCTGGATTTGATTTTGCTAATCCGCATGGGGCAAGGCAGTCAATGTTGGCGGCAGAGTTTGTAGTTTCTTTATCAGCATATCAGACAGAGAGTATTAAAGAATACGCAAATGTTATTTTACCAATATCTCCTTATTCAGAAACTTCTGGAACCTATATAAATATTGATGGAACATGGCAGACAACAAAAGGCGCGGTTGTGCCACTTGAAGAGTCTCGCCCTGCTTGGAAAGTACTTCGCGTTATAGCTAACGTCTTGCATTGCGATGGGTTTGAGTATTCATCAAGCGAAGAGGTTCTTGAGGAGCTTAAGACCAACGTGTCGATGATGAAAGATGTAAAAAAAGAACTTTTTTATCCGGAATCATTACCTGCTCTTAGAGATGAGTTGGTTCGAGTTGGTGAGTGGCCTATTTATCGAGTTGATGCAATTGTTCGTAATGCTGAGGAGTTGCAATCTTGTGGTTCTTCCGAGAAAGCTGTGATAAGAATTAATACAGCCACTGCTAAGAAATTTAATTTGGGTGATAGTGCCACTGTATCTCAAGGTGATATTGAGATAACATTGCCATTACAAATAGATGACCGTATAGCACTAGATACTGTCTGGGTCGCTAATGCTATGCTTGAGACAGTAGATCTTGGTCATGCATACGCTTCTATAACGATTAAATAGGTTAATAAAATGCTGCAAAATACTGGCATATTGCTTTGGATCATAATTAAAATATTAGTCATTGTCTTTCCTTTGTTGATTTGTGTTGCCTACTTAACCTTTGCTGAACGTAAGGTTATTGGTTATATGCAATGCCGAGTTGGTCCAAATAGGGTTGGATTTAGAGGATTACTGCAGCCCTTTGCAGACTTGATTAAGCTTGTTAACAAAGAGATAATTAGGCCATCAGAGGCTAACCGTTACTTGTTTATAGCGGCTCCGATGTTTTCTCTAGCGGCGGCTTTTGCTGCGTGGGCGGTTATTCCTTTTGATGATGGATTAGTTTTGTCTGATATAAACGCCGGAATCTTATTTGTGTTTGCAGTTAGTTCACTTGGTGTTTACGGTGTTTTAATTGCCGGTTGGGCCTCTAATTCAAAGTATGCAATGCTTGGCGCACTCCGTAGCGCGGCCCAAACCATTTCCTATGAAATTGCTATGGGATTTGCATTAGTCGGTGTTTTACTGGCTGCTGGCAGCATGAATATATCTGATATTGTGTTATCTCAGCATGGTGGTGTATTGCACTGGTGGTTTATACCACTAATGCCGTTGTTTCTTGTTTTTTGGATCGCAGGTATTGCTGAAACTAATCGGGCGCCATTTGATTTAGCAGAAGGTGAGTCAGAAATTGTTGCCGGATTTCATGTTGAATACTCTGCAATTGGTTTTGCTTTATTCTTTATGGCCGAATATGCCAGTATGGTGTTAATTTCTATTTTCATAGCTCTATTATTTTTAGGGGGCTGGTTATCACCATTTGAGGGAATTCCGGTTCTAAACGATATTTTTTTCTTTGTACCTAGTATTGTGTGGTTACTTTTAAAAACGGCATTCTTCTTATTTGTATATATATGGATTAGAGCAACATTTCCGCGTTATCGTTATGATCAATTGATGCGGCTTGGTTGGAAAGTTCTTATTCCGGTAACCATTGTTTGGCTGGTTGTAACAGCTGTGATGGTGTTGGCTAAATTAAAACCATGGTTTTAACTGCATGAGTGAATCGATGAAAAAAACATATAGATATATTAAGCATTACTTACGTAGTTTTTTGCTTTGGGAGTTGTTGAAGGGTTTGTCTCTTACCCTGAAGTATTTTTTTAAGAAAAAAACTACTGTTCAGTTTCCTGAAGAAAAAACGCCAATCTCGCCTAGATTTCGAGGAATGTTAGCCTTGCGCAGATATCCAAATGGTGAGGAGCGTTGTATTGCGTGCAAGCTCTGTGAAGCTGTATGCCCCGCTCTTGCGATTACGATAGAGTCTGAACCCAGAGATGATGGTTCTAGACGTACAACCAGGTACGACATTGATGCATTCAAGTGCATTAACTGTGGTCTTTGTGAGGAGTCATGTCCAGTTGATTCAATTGTTGTTACTCCAATTCATCATTATCATATAAGTGAGCGCGGTCAAAATATTATGACCAAGGAAAAGCTTCTGGCTGTTGGCGATCTTATGGAGAAGAAACTGGCTTCAGATCGTGAAGATGACGCTAAATATCGATAAATTATTAAGGGCAGTTTATGCATAGTTTACAACAAGTTCTTTTCTACATTTTTGCAGGAATAACTGCAATTTCTGGACTACTAGTTATTACTCAAAATAACCCCGTTCGTTGTGTTTTATTTTTAGTACTAGCATTTATTTCTAGCTCAGTACTATGGCTTTTAGCTTATGCGGAGTTTTTGGCTTTGATTTTAGTGTTAGTCTACGTTGGCGCCGTTATGACCCTCTTTTTGTTTGTGGTTATGATGTTAAATATTGATGTAGAGTCAGTCAAAAAAGAAATGTTTAAACGAGCACCGTTTGGCCTCCTATTTGTTGCGTTGCTGGTTTGCCTTCTATATTCTGCGCTGCCAAAAGATTTTCTAAATTCTTCTGTTGAAACTTTGGCATTGAATAATACGGCTACAACTACGGTTCTTATTGGGAGTGACAAAGTCGTATCTAAGCCTTCGAACACTGAAAAATTAGGTATGGTGTTATACACAGATTATTTATTAGCATTTGAACTCGCAGCGGTAATCTTGTTGGCAGCAATAATTGCCGCAATTACTCTTGCTCACCGTGCTCCTATTCGCTCAAAAAGACAGAGCGTTCTTAAGCAAATTATGACGAGACCTGTAGATAGAGTTAAATTAGTGGATATGGAAGTAGAGAAGTAGCTTGTTAGAAGATATTATACTTTTGTGTCATTAATGCAGATCAAGGTTTCTTAATATAAAAAAAGAGTAATAACCAATTAAAGACACATTGGGCATTACTCTTTTTTTAAGAACAATATTAAAGGGTAACAGTTAGCCCTTTAATACTTTATTTTGCAGGTTTAACTTTGAAAGTTACGTATTGGTAACGAAGTACTTTACCGTTTGGACGTTGAACTTCCATAGTACCTTGGTCGCTTATACCAGTGATAATTCCAGATCTATTTGTTCTTGTATTTGTGATCTTATCACCCATCATTTCTTCTTCATCCATAGTCATTCCGCCATGGTGAGAAACAACACGACCTTTATCAACACCGTCAAGCTCACGGACAACTCCTGATTCCATATCAGTAACTAGATAGTCAGGTCCAGACATTGCATGTCTTACACCTAGAACATCAAAGTTACTAATAATTTCATCAGTCGTTTCGACGGTATTATCTACAGTTGCATTAACAGGCTTCCAAAAAGCATTACCTACTGAAGCCCAAATACCAGTGCTCAATGTCATCGCAGCTAATCCTAATGCGATTTTTGAGAATGATAACTTAATCATGATACACTCCTTTGTTTCATTTATTTTCAATGTAGGGTTAATAATGCCTACATGTTGAATACTAGCACATGATTTGTATTATAACAAATCAATTAGAGATAAATATGAACTAACAGCTCTCGATTTGTCACAAATTTAACCATGAGAACAAGTTGCACGCATTGAAGAACAACTTATAGATCGTTTTAGATTAAGCCTGCAAACTGAAAAGTTGAATGTTACGCTGTATTAATTGTAAGCTTATCTGGCGGGGTAAATGTTAACGTTTGTGCTTTTAACTCTAACTCTAACTCAACTTCCGCTTTTTTCGATTGCTTTTTGAGCAATTTCAATGATATAAGTACCTAATGTTTTTGCTCCATCTAAATGACCTAATAAACATTCTGTACTATCCACCACTTTGCGATCGTGCATTGCTCTTACTATAAATCGCTGATTATTTTTTAATTTATATTGAATATATTCATAAATGTCTGCTTCTCTATCACATATAGAAATAACATCCCTTAGTTTATTACCGAGACGTTTTTTTAATTGATGAGTATTCCGTTCCCATTTATAACTCTCCTTTTTTTCATAAGCAGTCTCTCTGCGTCGTTGATTTTTACCGTGCTTAGTGACATCTCGACACCAGCGTTCTTGTGCAATCAAAACCAATTGTATTTTCTTCGTTCGCATCCATCAACATCGTTGAATGAACAATATAACCCCTTTTTTTTTGCATTTGCTTTACTACTGGTATCACCCAATGAACAATTTCCAAACAGGGACTCTGACCATGCCGATGCGTTATTAACATCTAAATTCATAACTTTCCAGATAAAAAGAAAGGTGTTTGATCATGTTTGAATCATATACGCAAGATATGTAGTAGATTCAGGCTTTATGCAGGGTATATAGACGGATTTATTTTTAAATTACCTAGATGGTCCGAACAAGTCGGACCAAGTAGGCGGAGGTAGGGGAGTATTGTGTTTTCAGTTGGTGGTAACAATTCACTAAAATTCTTGTTAGAGGCTCCCTCTGCCTTAAGCGTCGCCATTACCCCCTATCCCTACTTACCCTGCTTTATGCAGGTTATCTAGCCAGATTTGTTTTGAAATTCACTAGATAGTCCGAACAAGTCGGACTAAGTAGGCGCAGGTAGGGGTTTATTGTGTTTTCAGTTGGTGGTAACAATTCACTAAAATTCTTGTTAGAGGATCCCCCTGCCTTAAGCGTCGCCATTACCTCCTACCCCTACTTACCCTGCTTTATGCAGGGTATCTAGCCAGATTTATTTTTAAACTCCCTAGATAGTCCGAACAAGTCGGACTATCTAGGTGGAGGTAGGGGGTATTGTGTTTTCAGTTGGTGGTAACAATTCACTAAAATTCTTTTTAGAGGATACCTAATCCCTAATGACGCCGCTTAAGGCAGCGCCATTAGGCCAAGTCCCAACCTTCCTTGCTTAATGTTGATTAAATAGCTATGAGTTTAGACTTTGATGCTCTTGTCCTGCCTTTTTTAATTTATTGGGCTGTAAATACAACCCAAGCAAAATATTTGTGCGTGACTTTAGATATCATCTAGTTCACTTAAAGTAAAAATTCATCTTCAACTTCTGATAGTAGCTTTCTTCGCTCAAGAATTTCTTCAATAGCGTATCTATTTCTCAAACGTTGATAATTGTCATTTTTATGGTTGTTTTGTTTGATATGAACATCAATATCTAACTCACTAACACTTAAATCATCATCAGAATTTTCTGTGTCAGTATCATAAACTTGAAATTCCATAATGTGCCTCACATAGTAAAAAAATAAAGATACAAGAAAAGTATTTCTTAAAAAATACTTATATCTTAAACTTAAGAATAGTGGAATATCTAATACAAAATATAATTAGTTTTTTCATGATTTATGATAATAAATTACACAATAAAAGGGGTGTTAGGATTGAATCTTATTTGGTTTAGACGGGATCTTAGGATTGAGGATAATCCGGCCTTGTATAATGCAGCAAAAAATAAAGAACCTGTTATAGCAGTTTATATTGAAACTCCTGTTACCTGGCAAACCCATAATATGGGTGATGTTCAAAAACAGTGGATATATAACAACCTACATTGTTTGAGCAAAGAATTAGAGCAAATAGGTATTCGACTGATATATCAGAGTTGTGATCGTTTTGAAGGCTGCCCATTATTGCTCTTATCCTTATGTGAATCGCTATCTGTTAATGCTCTTTATTATAATAAAGAATATGAGTGGGATGAGAGGTGTCGTGATGATTCGGTTCAGAGCTTATTATCATTAAAAAATATTAAAAGTTATGCATTTGATGATCAATGCCTCGTTCCTCCAGACATAATTAAAAACAAACAAGGCTCTCCTTATTGCGTATTCACCCCATTTAAAAAAGCATCTTATGCCTATATTAAAGAAAATCAACCGAGTATTAGTACACTACCAGTACCTTTAAAAAAATCTTTGTTGCGAACAGAAATACCAGAAAATACATTACCAAATCTAAAAAAACCATCAATTAATGAGATTAATCCAGGCCTAAAAGCCGCTAAAAAACACCTAAGAGAATTTGTTATACACCGGGTAGTCGACTATGAAAAATATAGAGATTTTCCAAATTTAAATGGTACGTCGATGTTATCACCTTATCTAGCTTTAGGAATTATTTCTGTGCGACAGTGTTTGGATATATTATTAGCTGATTTCAATTATAATTTCGATGATATTTTAAGTAATAAAGGAGCCGAAGTTTGGCTTTCAGAGCTTATCTGGCGAGATTTTTATAGAATGATTTGCTTTAACTTCCCACATGTTAGCAGAGGTATACCATTTAAAAAAAATACTCAAAAACTTAAGTGGGATGATAACGATTACAATTTTCATGCTTGGGCAAATGGCCAAACAGGCGTTCCCATTGTTGATAGTGCGATGAGACAACTAAATGAAACGGGATTTATGCACAATAGATTACGAATGATAGTCGCAATGTATTTAACCAAAAATCTATGGCAAGATTGGAGAAAAGGGGAGGGCTACTTTGCATCTAAATTGTTAGATTGGGATTTTTGTTCAAATAATGGTGGTTGGCAATGGAGCGCGTCAACAGGAACAGACTCTGTGCCATATTTTAGAATATTTAATCCAATTACTCAAAGTCAGCGCTTTGATCCAGGTGGTGACTTTATTAGAAAATATTGCCCCGAACTAAGAGAATTAGATAATAAAGCGATTCATGATCCATTTAGTCAGTCAAAAATTGTACCAGCCTATCCTAGACAACTCGTGGATTTAAAGATATCTAGGCAACGGGCTATTTATGAGTTTAAGAATTTAGGGTAAATAATATTTATTTTTCATGCCACTTTAAAAAAAGTTTTTCTAGGGATGAATATTTAAATAGTTCACTACCTAATTTTATGGATGTCACATTTTGTCCTTGTAGTAATAGTTCATCGCCCATTTGCCCAAATAACATCTTCACAACTAGAGAGGGCATCGGGATAAAACAAGGTCTTTTAAGATATTTAGCGAAGCTTTGTGCAAACTGCTTTTGAGTTACAACCTGAGGCGCCACAAGATTAAATGGACCGCTAAGCTCTGGATGGATTAGTAAATAATTAATAATCTCAATTAGATCCTCTAGGGCAATCCAACTAAAAGGTTGGTTCCCAGAACCTATTGGGCCACCAAGACCTAACTTAAATGGTAATGTGATTTTTTTGATCATTCCCCCTTCAGGGTTAAGAACAACCGCAAATCTCAATCTAACAATATCTAGATCTTGGTTTTTATTTAATGGATCCTCCCACGCTTTTCCAACATGGCTTAAAAAGTCTGTTGATTTTTTAGGGGGAAGACTATTTTCATCATAGATACAGCTCATTTGATTATTTTTATCAGGACTTAATCCATAGAGACCAATAGCGCTGGCATTAAAAATTCTTGGTCTTGATTCTTTTGGTAATGACATGCAAATGTCGCAAATTTTTTGAGTGGTTTGAGTGCGAGATTTAATAATTTTTTCTCGTCTGGCACTGGACCATCTTTTTTCACCAATATTTTCTCCAACCAGATTTATCACCACCTCACAATCTGTTAAAGCCTTAATTAATCCATCATGCTCCCAATTAATAGCTAATATGCCAGGAAGTATGTTTTTAGCTTTGTTAGTATCACGGGTCACTACGGTAATAGTATTTGTATCTTTTAAAAAATTAATGAGAGCATTACCAATAAATCCTGTACCACCTAAAATTAATAATTTCATTTTTTTATCCTTAAGGTTTTATGTCACTGTATAATGCTATTAAAAATATCCAATGCACTTAATATAGCAGATTCAATTCCTGATTCCGTGTTTTTTCCGAGTGCATCTCCAATTATTCCGAGACCTTTGTCTTTATCAAAATAACTTCGGATAGGATTTGATGATAGTACTTTAGCGTAGCGCCACATATGGTGATGTTGATAATTAATTTCAAACGTACTTTCTAATAACTCTTCTGCATCTCCAATCATTGTCTCAATTAGTTTTTTAATCGACTTAGTATCTTTTGTATAAGAAATAGGTTTTGATTGTAATGTTAGAGAAGACTCCGTTTTTATGCCAGGCTTAAGATGATTTTGTATTATCCATCTAGTTAATGTATCAGGACTGAATATCACATGAGGTAGTTTTGTTGATAGGGGATGGTTTAATCCTAGATATAGCATTAAGCAGCTGCTATATTGAACGTCTTCTACTATAGTTTTAAATTCCGGGGCAAGAGCTATAATTTGTTCTGTAGGCTGGCTCATTATTACTAAATCAAAAGGTCCGTAATCCTTCTCATCTTTAGTATGTAAATACCAACGTTGACCTTTTTTTTCTAATTGAGTAACTTCATTACCATAATATACTTTTGTATCTTCAAGAAACCATTTTACCAAGGAGTTGAGATTCCCGCTTCCAGAAAAAATAGTATTTTGTTCTATGTCTTGCCAGATTTTTTTTCCTTCTTTAACCATCATAAAAGTAGGTTTCCAAGGAAGAATAATTTTTTCATCTAAAGCGGGCTTAATAATTATATATACATCTTCATTACTAATTTGAATATCTTGTGCCCCTTTATCAAATGAGTATGACTCATATCTGTGGCTAGACATTCTGCCACCTGAGCCACGAGCTTTTTCAAAAACACTAACGCAGTGATTTTGACTAAGTTGTTTTGATAAAACTGCACCACTTATTCCCGCGCCAATTATAGCTATATTTTTAGACATTTACTCACCTATATTTAAGAATGAAGTTGTGCTATGAATATTTGATTCAAAACTTGCTTTGTGTTCTTAATTGCTCCATAATGCAAAAAAAATTCAATCAAAGATATGAAGTTATGCATAGTTCCGATGAAGACCTCCAAACATGGCAATTATCAAATGATGATAATCAAAAAGAATTTTTAAAACAATTATTTGAAGGGATTACTTCCGATGATTTAAGAGCCAATATTTCACTTAATCAGCTTGATTTCTTAACGGGGATAGGAACAACAAGGCTTATGTCTATGTTGCCAACAAGCAACATGAAAAATCTATATAAGCAGTATTTAAACAACCTAAAATATATTAAAACACGAGAATATGAAATAAACCTTGCCAAATTAAAAAATAAATTAAGTGAAAGCGAAGATTCAAGCCTTAATGAGCTGAATGAGTCCATTAAGTTATTGTTGAATTATATAGATAAAAACAAAGATACCATAATAAATAATGCTTATTCAGCAACCAAATTAAATGAAATAATTTTTTCGCTATGCGAATTGATGTCTCCAGAAAATATAGATAGCACTGCAACAACAGAGTACTATATCCGTCAAACTGCATTTTCCGGCTATAGTACTCAATACTTCTCAACAGAAAGATATGTAAATTATTATAATAATATTGATAATGTATCTGGAGGAAGAGTAGATAGACATCTTATACAAAAGTTACCGGGACCAATACTATTTGTAGCATGTGCAGCTATTCTCCTTAGTATCATTTCAAGTGGACCTATTGCCAGTATTTTATATGGTGTAGCTGCCGCTACAATGCTTTCATTTCTTTTGGTATCGGTAGTTGCCTATTTTATGGGATATAATCGAACTGGCCTTTCAAAGCAACTTGAAAAAGTTGCCGGACCTGCCTTAAAAGTTGAGGAAAATCGCTTAGAAAAAGCTTTTGAAAAAAATATGAGCAATTAACACATGAATTTGTAGAAAAAAACGATGATGAAGAATTAAAACCTCTATTATCTAAAGTAGTTGCTGATATGAACAAAGATTCTCTAATAACATATAAAAACAAGGTGGAAATTCTTGAGTTAATTGATAGTATGTTAGGGGACAAAAGTAATTCGCAATTAGTTAGTAGCCAATTAGAATTGGAATTTAAATTAAAAAAAGCTTGTCCTAAAAGAGGTGGTTTCTTTTCAAGTTGCTTTGGGGCCAAAAATGAACTTATTGAGTCTATATCCAAGATTGTAGAATATAAGAGAACAGTATTGGATGAGGAAACAGTGATTGAATTCAATTAGATGAATTTGTCAACAGACCCTAATAAACTAAAAGTTTTCTTGATGTTAAATAGAAAATATAAGATATTAAGCCTATTTTTAAATTAGGGTCTAAACCATGGAAGAAATAACAGAAGAAATTACTAATATTGAGAATAAACTAGAAGAATTGTATGTTCTTAAATCTGAAATAGGCGCTCGGGTTGAAGCCTGTTCTACACTAGCCGTCGATAATTCTGGTCATGTATTATCTAGAGAGAATATTAGTTTAAGAATTAATGGGTTAGCACATCAAATAATAGATAGATATAAAGAGATGGACTGCAGTAGCCCACCTGTATTACTAAGCCTTATGGATGGAGCGCTACCATTTACAGCTGAATTGCAAAAAGCCCTTAATGATCTTAATTTTGCGTTTGAATATGCAACTATGCAAACAAAAAGTTATACAAGAGATGAATCAGGTAGCTTAACTATCACGTCTGAACCAAAATGCAAAGTTGGAGCGAGATATGTTTTCGTTTTAGATGATGTGTATGATAAGGGTAACACGTTTGCCGGAGTTGAAGATTATCTTCGAGCTAAAGGTGCAAAAGGTATTGATTTAGTCGCGTTAGTAAATAAAGATCAAGTTAGGCAATCATCTGCTCCAAACTGGGGATGTTACGGATTTGAAATGTCAGCTAATGCATTTATTATTGGTTTTGGATTAGATTACGATGGCACCTGCCGAAATGGTCAAGATATCACCATAGTTGACCCGAACACACTGCAAACTCAAGTAGAAGTTGAGTTGTTATCACAAATAAATCCTCTAACTACTCGACTTGAAGAGTTAATAAGTCTGAAACACGAGCTTAGTTCTAAAAAATCTGATTCTGTCTATGAAGGGGTTGATACGTTGTTTGCTAATACTTCAGATACAACTATAGATAGTAATGGATTACCTGGATTAAGGAGCGGTAATACTTTCTAAGTTAAACTCTTCCAAGGATCACGGTTATAGCAATATAAATTACAGTAGGTTAGGCTTTGGCCCAAAACGCTAACTCAATAAATTGGGCTGCAAATTTTTGGGCAAAGGCCTAGTGGCGCTGCCTTAAGCGGCTTCATTACCCTCTACCTCTACTTACCCTGCTTTATGCAGGGTATCTATCCAGATTTATTATTAAATCACCTAGATGGTCAGAACAAGTCGGACCAAGTAGGTGGAGGTAGGGGAGTATTGTGTTTTCAGTTGGTGGTAACAATTCACTGAAACTCTTGTTAGAGGATACCCCTTGCCCTCATGACGCCGCTTAAGGCAGCGCCATGAGGGCAAGGCCGAACCTAAGTCGATTGATCTATTTATAATGAAAGAACCTTGTTATTGACAAATAACTACACTTAACTTATCTTGGTTGTCATTATTGAGGGACGTGTTTTATCGTATGGAGGTTAGACGTAATGTTGTCCAAGTTATTGGGTATACCGGTAATTTTTAATTTACAACAAAAGTATTGTAATAATTATGACCGTATTAAAGAAGAGTTTTTAGATAATATTGATAAGGAAAATTTAAACATTCTAGATATCGGTTGTTCAACTGGTATTTGTGGTCAAACTATATTTGATGTCGAAAAAAACAACTATACTGGCATTGATATCACTCCTGAATATATTGAGTTTGCTAAATCTCAGTATCAGCATGGCAATTATTTGGTTATGGATGGTAAATCCATGGACTTTCCGGATAACTCTATGGATATTGTTTCTTTTATTGGTGTATTCCATCATATGGATAACAACACTATCCAAGATTGTTTAAAAGAGGTTAGAAGAGTCTTAAAGCCAAACGGTAAATTATTAGTTGCTGAGCCTGTTTTTACCGCTAACTCCTTGTTAAGTAATATCTTACTAAGTATCGATCGTGGAAAATATATTCGTGAGTCTATGGACTATCAAAACCTAGTTGAAAATTTTGAAGTTGTTCGTAGGCGCTTTTTTAATTTTTCTGCCCATAGATTTTTTTCTATTGTTGCGAGCCCTGTGAGTAATTAGATGAAAAAAGACGTATTAGATAAACCAGTTATTTCAATCGTAGTTCCAGTATATAAAGAAGAAGATAATATCTCGCCTTTTTTATCTAGAGTTGAAGCTATTATGGCTAAGATGGAACTAACTTATGAAATAATTTTTTCTCTAGATCCTTCTCCAGATAATACCGAGGAAGTGATTAAGCAAGAAAGCTTGCGCAACTCATCGATTAAATGTTTGGTGTTTTCAAGACGCTTTGGCCAGCCAGCTGCAACAATGGCTGGTATCTTAAGTTCAATAGGTGAATACTGTGTTGTTATTGATGTCGATCTTCAAGATCAGCCAGAGTTAATTGAAGAAATGTATAATAAAATTCAAGAAGGATATGATGTTGTATATGCTCAACGCAATTCACGCAAAGGTGAAACTCTAATTAAACGTTTTGTTTCCTACTTTGGATATTCGGTTATTAATAAACTCAGTGATGTGAAAATTCCAAGAAATACTGGTGATTTTAGAATTATGAGTCGTCGAGTTGTTGATGAGCTTGCAAGATTAAATGAATCTCATGGTTTTTTACGTGGTTTAACGGCATTTGTTGGATTTAAACAAACTCATGTTAGTTATGCCAGAGATGAGCGCTTTTCTGGAAAAGGCAACTACAATCGCTTTTTGGGTTCACTCAAAATTGGTTTAAATGGTTTAATTAGTTTTAGCATTCGACCGTTGCAATTGATGTCAATTGTTGGTTTTTGTATGGCTGGATTTAGCTTTTTTATCGGAATTTGGTATGTTCTACAAAAATTATTTGGGGTAAGTCTACCTATGGGATTCTCAACCACAATCTTAGTAATTACGTTCTTCGCTGGAGTGCAATTATTAGGTTTAGGATTAGTTGGAGAGTACATTGGTAGAATTTATGATGAAATAAAAAGACGACCAATGTACATAATTGACCGGAAAATTAATCTTGAATAATTTATAACAATCTCAAGATATGTTTCTTAATATAACCGGATCTTTCCATTGAAATCACTGTTGGTCAGTTTAACAATTCTAATTATCGCCGGTTTTTCTTTAGGAAAAACTGGCTTAAATACTTTATGCGCGCACTTTTTAGATTTGCAATGGTATTGGGTTGTTTTGCTTACCTTAACGGCAATGTTTAATCACTTCACCTCATCTTGCCGATTCTTTTTAATTATAAAAAGCTATAAAAATAATAGTGCCACATTATTTGACGTTGTAAAAATAAACTTTGCCGGTCTTTTTTTAGGGTACTGGATGCCTGTTTCTATTGTTGGCGATGGTTCTAGGGCTTTATGGTTAAAAAAGTATATTTGTGATAGTTACTCACAAGCAATTTGGATGGTTATATTTGATAGACTTATGTCACTTATAGCTATATTAATGTTCTCAATTCCTTTTATACCATATTATATTTCCTATATTAATAATTTACATTTATGGTATTGGGTTATAGGTTTAATTTTAGTTGCAAGCTTAATTGCTATTTATATTTTAATGGCAAACCAAAATGATAAGATTAAAAAGTTTGTTAGTTATTTTGATGGTATCAAGCATTTATTTTTAAATATTAAATATTATAAAAGTCATTTTTTGGTGGGGATGCTGTATATTTCAAGTTATTTTTTGTTGATCCTCTTTGCAAGTTTTGCTTTGAATATAAAGCTTAATATCTGGTTGTTACTGGCATTTACACCACTTATTTTCTTTGTTCAAAACATACCAATTAGTTTTGGTGGTTTTGGTGCCCGCGAATTAATTTTTCTAATGATTTTTGGAGACTCTATAGGAAAATCATCCGCGGTTGGTTTGGGTCTTCTCGTTGGTTTTGCAATTATGTTAGCCTCTCTCCCAGGAGGAATGGCGCTATCATCTAAGCCCAATTTTCTCCCCGATCAGTCGGAATAATTCGGCGCAAAGTATATATGTCAGAGTTTCTTAAAGTTTCTTGAACACTACCAAGGTTTTGCCATGGGTCCCAAAGAGCACTTAGTAGTTTTCCGCTAATTCCATCACTAGCACTAGAGGCTAAAAACACACATAAATTGGCCCCATATTCTAAAGATGTACCACCATTTTCTTTTTGCTTTACTGACTGGGCGTAAAAATCAGCGCCGACTTTGTCAGCTCCGGCTTCAATAATTTCATCTAAGAAACGGGTGTTTAATGAGCCAGGAGCTACAGAATTAATATCTATATTATAAGATGAAACCTCAACGGCTAATGTTTCAGCAAAACGAACAACAGCAGCTTTTGATGCAGCGTAAGCACTAAGGTTTGGTAATGGTTTTGTGGCTCCACCACCTGATAGTATTACTATTTTACCATGCCCTTGCTTTTTCATTAATGGTACAACAGCACGACACTGAAGCACGGTACCTTTTAAGTTGATATCAATTGCATTTGACCATTCATCCCAATCGACTTCGTCAATTGGACCTTTAGTGCCGTAAATACCGGCATTTGCAACTAGAATATCAATACTTCCAAATGCTTCTAAAGTTTTTTGAATTAAGTTATCGACTTGGTCTATTTTGGAAACATCAGTACTAACAGTAATTAGTTTGGTGTTTTCGTTAGTATATGATTTTAGAGTAGAGTGAGCTTCTTCAAGTGTTTTTGCATTTCTCGCACAAATAGCAACATTTGCCCCTTCTTTTAGAAAATACTTGGCTATTTCTAACCCTAACCCCTGGCTACCACCAGTGATAATGGCATTACGTCCGATTAATTTCATTTTGACTCCCTACAGTGTAATAACAAATGTTTTGTTGATCTTTTAATTTGTGCATGAGAAATCCGCCAGCATCAAATACAAATGCTCGCCTCATAGCGTTAGTTAACACATCACCTGATATTTCCAAAAACTCTGGCCATTCGGTTGCAATTATTAACGCATCCGCATTATCTAAGGCGTCATTTAAGCTTGTTTTCAAGTCAATATATGGTGATAAATCATTCGGAATTGTCTTGATCGCGGGATCGAAAGCCGCCACATTACAACCTTGCTTTCTGAGTTCTATACAAGTCTCAACAGCTGATGAACGACGCAGGGTATTTGTATTTGGTTTATATGTGAGACCTAGTACAGCAATTTTTTTATCAGCAAGATCTATTAAAACATCTTGGACTCTTCGCGCTGGCCACTGTTTATGGTGTTGATTGCTTGTTAGAATTGAGGATAAAAGGGGTGTTTCTAGTTCTAGTTGACCACCTATATTATTGAGAAAGTTAACGTCTCGAGCTAGGGTTCCGCCTGCAATTGCTGTTCCTGCGCGCAAATATGCTTTTGGTCCAATCCTATCCTCTGACTTAAGTCCTTGTTCTACTTCTTTAGCATTAGCCCCTACTTTTTCACATAGACTGGCTAGTTCATTAATAAATACGACAGATGTAGCAAAAAAAGCATTAATTGCATGTTTGGTCATTTCTGCAGATTCAACCGACATCCAAATTAGGTTATCTGAAAACGGTTTGAAAACCTCTGTAAGTTTCAGTTTATCTTGATTAGAAGATATGCCAATTACTACTCTATCTGGTTCTTGAAACACGTTAATGGCCTTACCTAGTCTTAGGTTTTCAGGGCTATAAGCGCAAGATATTTCTTTTCCAGGATAATTGGTGTTTATATAATCTTGTAATTTCTTAGTTGTACCGACCGGCATTTGTGACGAAATTAAGATAGTTGCTTTTGGTTGCATATGAGTAACTAGCTTCGCTACCTGATTAAATACCATATCAACATCTGCATTATCTTGATTATCAACTGGCGTATCAAAGGTTACCCATACAACTTCAGCGCCAGATATATCTTCTGGTGTTGATGTTGGTATTAAACTATTTAATTGTAGCGATTTATTAACTAATTCCTCTAACCCAGGCTCAAAAATAGGTGGACTTCCTTTTTTTAAATCATCTATTATTTGGGGGTCAGGGTCATAAGCAATGACTTCAAACCCACTGCATGCAAGACATGCGGCGGTCACTGATCCAAGATGCCATAATCCAACGGTTGCAATTTTCATTGACGTTGCTCCAAAACCCATTGATTGTTATGCAGGTAGGAGATGGTTTTTTGGATTCCCTCTTTAATAGATAATTTTGGTTTCCAGTTTAGAGAGCGAATTTTTTTAGTATCTAGGTAGATAAAAGGGTTGTCACCAATCCAACCTTTATCGCCTCCAGAGTATGTTTGTTTTGGGGTGAGGCTAAGGTATTCGTTAATCCATGAAATAGAATCATTTACCTCGCAATATTCATCCGTGCCAAGATTAAATATGTTTATTTTGTCTTTTGCATGGTCAATAGCATGTAACATTGCATCTATACAGTCTTGAATATATAAGTATGATTTTCTCTGCTTACCATCACCTAAAACGTATAACTCATTTGGATTTTCAAGCAATTGTTTATAAAAATCAAAAACATGCCCATGGGTATAACGCTCACCTAGAATTGAAACAAATCTAAAAATATGACACTGAAACCCAAAACCTTCAACATAGGCTTGAATTAAAGATTCTGCTGATAATTTAGATGCGCCATAAAATGAAGTTTGAGTTGGGAATGGTGCATCTTCTGGTGTTGGAATAACACAAGATTCCCCATAAATTGATCCAGTGGAGGAAAAAGCAATTCGTTTTACATTATTAGTGCGCATCGCTTCTAAAACATTGTGGGTGGCAATAGTGTTTTGCTCTAGATCTCGATAAGGATTATCCGTGCCAAATCTAACATCAGCATTAGCTGCAAGATGAAATACAAAGTCAATATTCTTAAATATAGGTTTAATTCTATCGACATCTAGAAGGTCAACTTCTTGTAAATTGAAATTAGGAGATTCATTGGCAGAAGTTATAAATTCACGTTGACCAGTTGAGAAATTATCAATGCCAACTACCTCATGACCATCTTGAAGAAGTCTATCTACAAGACTGCTTCCGATGAATCCAGCACACCCTGTTACTAAATAACGCATAAAATATCCCTTTAAATTAAATATGCTAATTTTCCTTGAAAATAGTTGAAATAGCAATTTATACTTTGCACTTTGTAACGCTCTGAAGGTTTGCATGGAAGCTAGGTATTCACCTGCTTTATTAAAGATCCTGATTTGTTAAATGATAGGTGAAAGCTTGTGACAATTATTAAAAAAAGTTTAGGAATAGGGATTATTGGCTGTGGCCTTATTGGTCAAAAGAGAGCTCAAGCATTAGGAGAGGGGCGTCTAGTTGCTTGTGCAGATTTAAATGAGTCTAGAGCGACAAGCCTAGCTAATAAGTACTCTGCTAAGAGCTATTCACGTTGGCAAGATTTATTATCTTCTGAAGAAGTTGATGTGGTCATTATTGCAACTTTGCATGATTCTTTAGCTGAAATCACAATCGCGGCTATTAAAGAGGGAAAGCATGTTTTAGTAGAAAAGCCTGCTGCCCGTTTTTCACATGAACTAGAACCAGTAATTAATGCATATGAATCAAGCGCGGTTAAAGTTCGCGTTGGATTTAATCATCGCTACCATCGTGCATTTCAAAAGGCCAAGTCATTATTAGATTCAGGTGTTCTTGGTGAGATGATGTTTGTTCGGGCCAGGTATGGGCATGGTGGTAGGATTGGCTATGACAAAGAGTGGCGAGCAGATCCACGTATATCCGGCGGTGGCGAATTACTTGATCAAGGACCTCACCTAATAGACTTATCTAGATATTTTCTAGGAGAATTTCCGCATGTGGAGGGTTTTTCACATACATATTACTGGGATATGCCAGTTGATGATAATGGGTTTATGTTGCTAAAAACAGCTGATAATCGCACAGCATTTTTACACGTTTCATGCACAGAATGGAAAAATATATTTTCCATGGAAATTTATGGAAAATATGGCAAATTAGAAATCTCAGGTTTAGGTGGCAGTTATGGCGTTGAGAGTTTAACTCATTATCACATGTTAAAAGAAATGGGTCCGCCACAAACAACTAAGTGGGAATATCCAATGGCTGATAACTCATGGCAGGTAGAAATGGCAGAGTTCTATGAAGATATTTATCAAGACCGATCGCCTGCAGCCGGATTAAATGATGCGTATGCCGCATTAAAAATCATTGAAAAAATAACCAAGGAGTCTGGCTATGATCATTGCTCGAAGTCCACTTAGAATTACGTTAGGAGGAGGGGGTACTGATCTTCCTTCATACTACCGTGAACATGAAGGTTTTTTGCTTGCGGCAGCCATTGATAAATATGTGTATGTAAATGTTATGCGACCATTTACTGAAGGCATATATTTGAAGTACTCACAATTAGAGCATGTTAACCAAATCAGCGATGTTGCCCACCCGATAATCAGAGAAGCCTTATACTTAATGGACTTCAAAACCCCACAAGTAGAAATCACGACATTGGCGGATATTCCAGCAGGAACTGGCTTAGGTTCATCAGGTAGTTTTACAACAGCACTACTTAAAGCTTTATATATGCATCGTCGTCGTCATCTACATCAAGAAGAACTTGCCGAATTAGCATGTCATTTAGAAATAGACAGGCTACAAGAACCAATTGGTAAACAAGACCAATATATAGCCGCGTTAGGTGGCATTACTTGTTTTACATTTAACCAAGATGACAAAGTGACTTGTAAACCTTTAAAAATCAGTATGGAGACTCTTTTTAAGCTTGAAGATAATTTACTTTTATTTTTTACTGGCTTTTCACGGAGTGCGAGTAGTATCTTGCAAGATCAACAAACTAAATCTAAGCAGCATGATACAGATATGATTGAAAACTTACACTACGTAAAAGAGCTTGGATATCAAAGTCAAAGAGCATTGGAAATGGGTGACACCAATCTTTTTGGTGAGTTAATGCATGATCATTGGGAGCATAAAAAAAAGCGCTCTATTGGCATGAGCAATCCACAAATTAATGAGTGGTATGATCTTGGCATCCAAAATGGCGCTATTGGTGGCAAATTAGTCGGAGCCGGTGGTGGCGGATTTTTAATGTTTCTATCCCATGATAGAAATGCACTTAGGCAAACTATGGCACGCATAGGTCTTGAGGAAGTTAGATTCCGCTTTGATTTTGAAGGAACAAAAATAGTGATGTCTTCATGATGTTTAGTACAGTTATCCTTGCAGGAGGATTGGCCACAAGGCTTAGACCTGTAACAATTACAATTCCTAAAGCCTTAATTGAGGTGCAAGGTCGGCCATTTATATTTTGGCAGTTGGAGTATCTTTTTAAGCAAGGAATTAGGAAAGTTGTGTTGTGTGTCGGTTATTTGGGTGAGATGATCCAAGATCTTGTAGGAGATGGCTCGCAGTTTGGAATTGAAGTAATTTATTCTTTTGATGGCGATGAGTTACTAAAAACAGGTGGCGCTTTGAAAAAAGCATTACCATATCTAGAAGATAATTTTTTTGTTTTATATGGCGACACCTTTTTACCGGTTGATTTCAAAGAAATTCAACAAGAGTTCGCATCTTATAGAAAACCAGCTTTAATGACGATATTTAAAAATGCCAATAACTTTGATAAAAGTAATGTGTTTTTTGTTGATGGAGAGCTTAAGGAATACAATAAAAGCAATCCAACTTCTGAGATGAATTATATAGATTATGGATTAGCTATTGTAAATAAGAAGGTATTTGCTGATTTTTCATCAGAGACTGTTTTTGATCTCGCAGATTTATATTACAAGCTATCTATACAAGGGTTGTTGGCTGGTTATGAAGTATTTGAAAGATTCTATGAAGTTGGTTCTTTTAGTGGAATTGAAGATACAGAGAGTTATTTTGGAACATTAGAAAGAGCTTAATATTTATGGATTCTTGGATATATAAAAATAAGTTTATACCTTTTTTGTTGTGCCTATCGCTCGCAACAGTTCTGTTTTATCCCTTGTTTTTGGGAAAATTCACTATTGCAGGCACAGACTTGTTGTTTTCACACTACCCAAATCTTATTTTTGGGCATAGAAGCTTTCATGATTTTGGTAGGTTTGCCTTGTGGAATCCTTATATGTTTTTGGGTGGTGATTTCAGTCAAAGTATGCACGCTCATTATTTGAATCCATTATACTGGCCATTTATGCTTCTTCCTGAGAAGTATTTGTTATATTACATTACTTGCCTCCACTATTTTATGAACGCAGTTACTGGCTTTGTTTGGTTTAAAATTGCATCTAAATATAATGTACGTGGATATTTAGCTTTATTAATTGCGATTGTTGCCCAAGCTAGTATGTTTTTTTGGTTTGCAATGACTACATTTATTTCTGTGCCAATGTATCTACTTGCATCAATCGCTTGTTTGTTAGTTTTAACCAGAGATAATCGCTGCCTTCTTGCAAACTATTTATTTTTAACATTTACTTTGTCAGGAATCTTTATTACCCCGCATCCAGCATATTTAGTCGGTTTTGTATTGCCAGTTATAGTGGTTTTTTTAGCAGAAATCTACTCTGATTTTAAGAAACAACCTACATTTGGTTATCCTGTTATTTTTACTCTTGCAATGTTTAGCTCTTTAATTCTTTGCGCGTATCGTATTTTCCCAGTTATTAAATCACTTATTATTGGCGGAGTAACTCTAAGTCAAATGAAGTGGTTAAATGGTTATGCAAATGATGCATACTTTGGTTTATCTCTTTTTAATCCTTTAGCTTTAGGTATTCAGACCGGGAATGCCTCATGGATTGCTGAAATGCTTGGTTATCCTAATATCCATAATCAAATGCATAACTCTCTATATTTTGGTATTGCACCTTTGATTATTGTATATCTAGCTCTTAGGGCGTCTGGTAGTCGAACGATAATAACCTTAGCGGCAGTGACGATTGCAATAAACCTTACTTGTATAAATGCCTTTGAACCTATTTCTGATGTAGTCAATATGATTTTTTTTCCTATTAATCACACGGCAATTTTTAGGATTTTATCGCATTTTTCTTTTTTATTTTTATTTATGTTTTCTGTTAAAGAAATCCCAAACTTTGATAAAGACAAGCTTAAAAAAGGATTGCGTGAGTGCTTAGTCGGTGTTGGGATTATTATAATCTGCGCGATGGCTTTTAGCGGTCGGTTGATGTCATTTGAGTTCTATCATCATTTAACCAAACTACAATTACCTGTTTTTATTTATGGATGTAGACTTGTTTCATTACTGGTTATTGGATGGATTGCTTATGTATGTATGGCAAAAATTAATGCATTAACAACCCGTTGGTTTGTAACTTGTGGCTTGATCTTTGCATGTGTTGTTTTAGTTGCATCTTATTATCTAGCTATAAATGTTCGAGTAACTGGCCATACAAGTACTATTATTATCTTGTTAAGTTGTTTATTGCCACTATTTACTTGTGCTTGGATTGCCCATTTTAGTATAGCAAATTGTTTGTTTAGACATAAAATTACTTTTACTGTGGGCCTGGTTTTGGCCTTTTTCTTTTTTATTTTATTCCAAGTTGTAACAGGCTATCATTCAGCTAAGATTTGGAGTAGTTGGCTTGGTTTTAGTGTGTTTATAGCGCTATCGTTTGTCACTATATTCGTTATTCTTCAGTGGTCCTTTAATAATATTTCATTTAATCAATTAATGATATTTTTAGTCATAATTTTATTATCGGATTTAATTAGTTCTTATCTAAATTATGCGTACGTAAATATTTGTGCAACATCACCTTATTACAATGACATGAACAAAGTATACCCAGATAGAGTTAAGTTAAAAAAATATTTCGATCGTGAAGGAGAGTATTTAAAAGAAACAAAACAACAGAATTTATTAGCTGATAGCGATTTTAATGCTAAGCCTAGCAGTTGGATGATAAGTGGATTTGGCTTAAAAAATAAAGATGTCTTATTTAAAAATCAAAGCAATTCCTCTGTTATTGATTTATATAATGAAGATATGAAGGTGGATGGTAATTTTTACCAAAAAGTTTTTATAGATGAGTCAACAGATCGACTAGCTTTTGGTGCATGGGTTAAAGCTGAGAAAGGCACAGCTGTGAAATTATTTATAACGGATCTAACCGAGCCATCAGCTGGAGATTATTATACCGAGCACGATGGGGATGGAAAATGGCATTGGAAATCTGTATCACTGGAATCATCACAAGATATTAGAGCTGTACGCGTTAAATTAAACATATGCAGCATTGGTGGTGTAAGTATTTTTGGACCTAAGTTGGTTGTTGGGAGGGTTGTTATGCCCAAAGTTAGACCACCGAATACTGCTGAAATAATTACCCCTAATAATGCTCTTTTAGAAAATGTAGACTTTCAAAATTATCGGTTAAGTCACGTCGCTACATTTAATAAAATTGCGAAAAATGAATTGACTGCTGGTTTTTCAATCGTTTATGAAACCCCAACCTATGCTGGTGTTGACTCAGATCAACCTAGCGATTTTGTGAGTTTTTTGGGGAATTTTAGCAAGCTTGATTCTAGTTGGTGGGCAAGGTTTGGTTTGTTAAGTATTCTTAAAAATAACAAAGAGTTAAATTTACTTGGTGTTGGCTACGATCTCGTTGATGGAGATGAGGTTTTTCGTCCTAACGCAATTCCTAGATTTTCAGCTTTTTCTGGTTTTGAAATACAAGACAGTCGAGTGCTTGCACTACAAAGACTTAAAGATAAAAGTTTTGATGAAACAAAAGTAGTTATATTGAGTGACCCAATCGATAAAATAGCACCTGTTTATAGGCGCTTTGAAAAGCTTAATTATAAGCATACAAATGCTGATCAATTAAAATTAAAAATAGCAAGTGATACCCCAAGGATAATACTGTTTAATGAACACTTTTCAGATGACTGGCATGCACTTTGGAATGGGGTACCATTAACGATAATTCGAGCTAACACAATCGCAATGGCTGTAATTCTCCCAGATGGCTCGGGTGAGTTGGTATTTGATTTCAAGCCATATACTTTTAATTTACTTGTGAAAGTCAGCATTGCTATGACTATTTTATTAAGTATTTTGTTGTTTATATTTTTACTTATAAAAATTAAAAATAATACAAAAAAGATTAGGGTCTGTTGACAATTGGTATCACGGCTAAAATCCAAGCTAAAGTGCGTAAATTATAGCTTAAGCTCGTTAAATAGAGCTGGCTATTCGCCTCGCTAAAGTTACAATTTGCACTACTTTATCTAGAATTTTATCTCGCAATACCAATTGTCAACAGACCCTAGAAAGACATCAATTTCATAAGTAGATAATTGTTAATTAAACTAAAGGAGTTAAATTTTGGATAGTGATGTTTGGACTCAAAAAAAATATGCACCTTTTTTGTTTTGCATCTCTTTATCCACGATACTTTTCTATGCTTTATTTACTGGCCAGTTTACAATTGGCGGGACAGACTTATTGTTTTCACATTATCCTAATCTTATTTTTGGACATCGTACATTTCAAGAGTTTGGTAAATTTGCTCTTTGGAATCCATATATATTTTTAGGTAGTGACTTTAGCCAAAGCATGCATGCTCATTATTTAAATCCTCTATATTGGCCATTTATGCTTTTGCCAGAAGAGAATTTACTCTTCGCTGTAACATTTATGCACTATATCATGAATGCTCTTATTGGAGTGGTCTGGTTTCGGATCGCAAGATGTTTAAATCTAAGTGGTTGTTCGGCTCTTTTGGTGTCGGCGATTGCACAGGCCGGGATGTTTTTTTGGTTTGGTATGACAACATTAATATCTATACCAATGTACCTATTTTCATCTCTTGCCTGTTGGCTCGTTCTAACTAGAAATAATAGGAGCCTTGTTAGTAATTATTTTGCAATAATATTTACTTTGGCAGCTATTTTTATTACTCCACATCCAGGCTATATTATCGGTTTTTCTCTTCCAATTGGTCTTGTATTTTTGATAACTGTATATGCTGAGAGGCGGTTACTATCATCATATCAATATGCTGTGGTTTTTATGATCTCTACTCTTACAGCCATGATTCTTTGTATACATCGCCTACTACCTGTTTTAAAAGCACTTATTGTAAGCGGAGTAGCAATAAGTCAAATGAAATGGCTGGGTGGTTACGCAAATGACGCATATTTTGGCTTATCTATTTTTAATCCTATTGTACTTGGTATTCATCTTGGTGATGCTGCACAAATTGCAACTACTTTCAATTACGGAAGTATTCATAATCAATTTCATAACGCTTTGTATATTGGTATTGCTCCTTTAATTCTAATATATCTGGCAATGCGGGCAGGAGAAAGTCGAGCTATTATCTTGTTGTCATTTGTAACTTTTGTAATTTCTTGTGCTTGTATTAAAGCCTTTGAACCTATTTATGATGCTGTGATGATTTTATTTTTTCCTTATAATCATGATTCTATTTTTAGAATAATATCGCAATTCTCATTTCTATTTTTATTTATATTTTCTGTTAGGGAGATTCCAAATCTTGATAAAGAGAAATTGCAAAAAGGTATTCGTGAGTGCTTAATAGGCTTAGGAGTTATTTTATTATTTGCATTGGCGATGAGTGGCCGCTTAATGTCTCATGAGTACTATAACGCTCTTACAAAAGAGCCCCTACCAATTCTAATTTATGGATGCCGATTTGTAAGCTTATTGTTGTTCGCATGGATTGGCTATGTATCCCTAATAAATATTTCATCTCTAACGACGAAGTGGTTTACTGGATTTTGTACTTTATTCATTGTGATAGCTTCTGTTATAGCATATTACTTATCAAAAAAGGTAAGTATACCTTCACATGAATCTAATATATTAATAGCGGTAAACTGCTTGTTTGTGCTTTTTGTTTGTGTATGGGTTATACCTTTTGCAAGTGCTAAAATTGGACGATATAAAACAAAATTTATTTTTGGTATATCTGCCGCAATTATAGGCTTTATTCTTGCTCAGATAATTATTCCTCCACATGCTATTCATTTATGGCCAAGTTCTTTGGGTTGGATTGTATTTATAGCCTTGTTTTTTACAACGCTTTTAGTCTTGTTGCAGTGGGCTAAGTCTAATTTATCATTCAATGAGATGATGCTATTTTTATTGGTTATAGTTATAGCTGATTTGATTACAGCTTATATTAATTATACTTATGTAAATATATTTTCAAGCTCGCCATATTATGAAAGTATGAATAGCGTTTATCCATCAAGAGATGTATTAAATAAAAAGTTTAATAGAAAAGATATCTATGCAAGCAATCAAAAAAGTTTAGTAGATAATCCTCATCTTTTTGGTGATTTCAGCTTGTGGAATGCACCTAGTAATAATCTAGAATCAGATGATTACCAAGGAACATATACTTTTCAGTATACTGGTTTTGATAAAGAAATAAACATTAATAAAGATACTCTAATAAATGCTAAAAGCAGACAAGCCGCATTTGGTGTATGGATGAAAGCAACTCCTGGCATGAGTATTGGAGTCTTTATAACAGATCCGATAAATAGGGTTGGTACAGAGCTTTTGCGAGAAAAAGGTGATGGGAGGTGGCATTGGTATACCTCAACAATTGATGAAAAAAAATCTATAAAAGCAATTCGTGCTCATTTAAATATAAGTGGAGACGGTCATTTTAGTGTTTATGCGCCAAAGTTGGTTGCTAGTAGTTTTGTACTTCCTGGTGGTGAGCCAGATGATAACTCTCCAGTAGTTCAGCCACAACATACTGTTCTTGAGAAGATAGATCGCTCTTCTTATCGAATGAATCATGTAACACTTTTTAATAAAATAGCAGGTAATGAGCTAACATCTGGTTTTTCAATGGTTTATGAAACACCGACATATGGAGGAGTAGATTCAGATCAAGCACAAGACTTGGTTGATTTTGTTGGTAACTTTAAAAAACTGGACCCAAGTTGGTGGGCAAGGTTTGGTATGTTAAGTGTTATTGAGGATGAAAAAGCATTAAATTTATTAGGAGTTGGTTATGATTTCAAGCAAGGAGTTGAAATTTATCGTCCGAATGCAATCCCAAGATTTTCAGCTTTTTCAGGCTATGAAGTTCAACCTGCAAGTGAGGATGGATTAAAGAGACTAAAAGATGATGATTTTCTGGAGTCTAAAACGGTAATATTGGATAAGTCCCCAAAGAATTTAGTCTCTCAAAAAGATAATTTCAAAAAATTAAATTATACGCAAATAGATGCTGACAAATTTAGTTTGCAGATATCTAAAGACACACCCAGAATCGTTTTGTTTAACGATCATTTTTCAGATAGTTGGCGTGCACTATGGAATGGTAAGCCGTTGACTATGTATCGCGCTAATACTATATCCATGGCAGTTGTTCTACCTCCAGGAGAAGGCGAGTTAATCTTTGATTTTAAGCCAAGGTTATATGTTTTACTAGTTAAAGTAAGTACTTTAACTAGTGCTTTCTTGTTATTATTTGCAATCTTAGTTTTTATAAACAGAAAGATGCTACATAGAAAAAACCGTTAATATTTTAATTCTAGACTAGAACGACTTTCACCCATATTTATCATTAATGAACTGATGTTATTGATTTTCATCTCAAATTATCGTAATTTGCAACTTAATGAATGCTATTTTTTCAAAAGGAGTTGGAAATGGATAATTTGAATGAAGAAATATCGAGAATTATTATTTGCATGGAGAAGAAAGAGCGCGTAGCTATTATTCGGATGATGCAAGATAAAGTCCTGCAATTTGAATATCGTATTCAAAGAGGTGTTATAGCAATGCTTAATGCTCCTGCTCAACGCCAAAAACTTGCTGAAAAACGTGCCGCTCGTAATAAAGCCTTAGATGAGAAAAGCCAACGTAATAAAGAACAACTATCTTCAGGTACAAGCCAGTTAACAGATATAACAGAAAATGCCCCTATGGGCATGGGTAATGCTGCTAAGATTGGGGCAAGCATTGTTAATGGTGTAGGTTCTGCAGTAATAGATCATAATGATGCTACGAGAAATTTAGAAGAAGCAGAAAAAGATTATTATGCAGCACAATTTTTAGACTATGTTGATGAACCCAATTACAAAATTATATCTGAACGAGTATCTAGTATTTTAGGTTATAGGTTTCAGTTCTTAATATTTAGACTTGCAGCAGGTGAAGATGGTTTTTTTAAATTGGCTGATTTTTTTATTGAATGCATGAAATTATATGCACTTGATAAGCTTGAGGAGCACGTTGGAGAATTAGTTCAATCATTTATAGATGCAGCTATTCCTAGTCCAAATTCGAAATTAAGGTATTCAGAATGGAAATGGGGTGAAAACTTAGAGATTCTTGGTAATAAAACACTACAACTTGATCCTAAGGCTGAAGCTATAATAGCAAAAATTGGTCCGGCACCACGCTCATTACTTGGTGGTTATATAAAACATAATTATACTATTTTGGGAATGTTAAATCATGCTGCAATAGTTAATCATCTTGGTGAAATTCGTTGGGGTTTGCAACGACCCGGTGAGTCTCTTGATGGTAGAAACAAGTATCCTGTTATTTTATTAGGTAGGAAAGAAACTACTGCTAATATGGGTTTAGGGTTTGCCACCTTCTTTACAGATGAAGAGCTACGTGATCACCAAGTAGTTGCAATTCGTAGGCTTGTCCCCGATTTTTTTGAGCATACGTCGTCATTTGAGGTTGGTTCAACTTTATCTTCAGAGCAGCAAAAACCAGATAATCCTGCAGATCTTGCCTATTATGAGGAACGATATGAATATTCATGGGATAGAGATCCGGAATGGAATGAAAGGGAGGACAATAAATTAAATTCGCAAAATGATACAGATGCTGAAACTGAAGAAATGTTTTCTTTCGATTCTATTTATTCTCGAGAGCAGAGATTAATGAAAAAGTCTAGTACAGCCTTTGATATTACCAAAGTCAAACAAGATGTGATTCGAGTTAAAGATGCTGCTGTACAAGCTCAGGTTTCAGTATATGACACTGAGTATGGTTCAGATGTACGAACTAGGAAACAACTTGAGGCCGCTATTGCTGCAAAATATGCTGCTATTGCTGTAAGTAATTTGATGAGATGTATTGTGAAATATGGTGAATTTACTGATGAGTATAGAACTTTAGTAATTGATACTCTTGAGTCTGCTGGAGCCGGATTAAACGCATCTCGAGAGTTACCTCTACAAGAAGCAAGTAGGCATAGAAAGCAAATTATAGCTTTAAAATCAGTGTCTGAGAATGTTGAGGAAATGTATAAACTGAAGTTAATTTGCCAAAATAACTTTCATAACATTCTTGATGTTTTGCATGGGATTCCTGATTACCCTCCGGCAATACCTTTTCTTCGGGAAGAGGAAGTAGTTGAGTTACAATACAAGAAAGCTTTGCAAATTCAGTCAGAGGAAATATTAGCGGAGTTAGAATATTGTAGAAAATTTGCGATGGCCGTATTTAATCGTTCTAAATCAAGCAATGGGGATAAAGATCTAACTGCGGATCAAGGTGAAGTTTTTCAGCATTCACTAGCAATAGGTGCGATAAATGCAACTTCTGAAAGAGTTAAAGATGTTTTGTATGACATGATAGAATCAGATAATCCAAGCGATATAAATACAATGTTGCAAGTAATAGAGAGGTGTGTTGTTGCCACTAAAAAAAATCATGAAGATATTTGTGCTTTCTTGCAAGTTGAAGACAATTGGGTTGTTTTAAGTGAAACTTGGACCGCCGCCGGGAATGATGCATCTAGATTAAAAAAACAAGAGATTCAGGACTGGGTTATATCTATTGCGCGTCACTCATATGAGTGTGCGTCTAATAATCTACGCTTAGCACAAGAAGAGTTAGCTGTTAAACCTGGTTTTATAGATAGATATCGAGAGAGATCTAAGCAAGCTAGACTACGTTCTATATTTGCTTATAAACAAAATGCGGTAGCAGCAAAATTAAAAAGTACAAACTTAGTCAACAGTATAAAACTTAGTGCGGTTGAAGGGTTAGATGAAGAAATAAAAACCAGAGCCGATCAGTATTTTGAGAGAGCAATGGCTGAAAGCGAGCTTGGTAAGTTGCGGTTTGTCGCAAGGAAAAAGTTTACAGGTGCAGTTCTTCCAGAAACTCAAGCCAAACAAGAGCTTGATAATCTTGACCTTGAAATAAGAAAGATGAATCTAGCTATCAGAAAAAAGTCGGCTATTGATGCTAAAAATGCCAGAGATATTGCAAAGGAAGAATATGCTAGATTAAATAAGCGTATGACAACTTTAGAGTATCAAAGTGTAGCTAGAAATATTTATCATGCTAAAGAGGCTGCTGAGTTAGCCGTAGTTGGAGATCTTGAAATTCCAACTTTTGTAGATAGAAAGTCAAATCAAGCATTAACAGAAATAAGAGAAATGGCTGAACACATAAGTGACATTAAATCAAGACTTAAAACACTCCAGGCAAGGTGTCTTGCAGATTTAAACTACTCTTTACAATTATCAACATCAGACTCTATGTCAGATCGTTTTGAACAGTCAGGAGAGGATGAAAAATCTGAAAGCTCTGAGGATTTATCGTTTCAAGATGATTTTAACAGTGATGATTCTGGAGATGGATTTCATGCGAAGTATAGTCTTGGGGAGAGGATTCGCAAAGGTAGGGTTGAGATAACTCATGAATTAGAACAGGATGTCTATAATTCACCACTTAACCTGGAGGTAAAGGATGGTAGTTTTGATGAGTTATTTGATGAGTTTGTTAAAAAAGATTTAAAACAAGAGGTTGTTTTAATAGAAGAATCCTCACCATCATCTTCTGGTTCTGGGGGTGTTGTAAATAAAGGAAGATTAGTACAGCAGGCTTTATTACAAATTATTAATAATATCGATGAATCTATACCAGTTGACTCGGAAATTTCTAGAGAAAATATAAGAAAACGAATAGCTAAAGAATTAATCGTGATAAAGGAACAATTAGACAAAGACCCAAGTGTCCTGGGTAGCAACTGGGCTATAAGATTACTGGTAGATATTACTATCTGGGTAAATGAGGTAGTACAGAGTATGCCATTTGGAGTTCGTGAGAGGGTTAGTGAAGCCAAGCACAATTTACCAGACTGTCAGTGTAGAGTTAATCCAGAATGTGAGGATTTGCAGATAGAAAGACAGGCTGCGATGAAAAAAGTAAATCAAGCATATTTGGATATTTATGAAGCTAAAACAAAAATGTCTGAGAATGCAAGAAAAATTGTTAGAAGAAATATAGAGTGGGATCCTATAGCAGATACTTTTGAGTGGGCTGGTACTCCATATCATAGAGAATTGTATTATGTAAATAGCAGGCTAGCAGCAAACCCTCCACTTAAATTAGAAGTTAATCATCGCACACCAATGCTTTTGTTGTATCTCGTAATGCATTCTTGTAGCAGGGAGTTATTATCTAAGTTTAATAAGATTATCGTTCGTATTAATGCACTTAATGTTAGGTCTGATATATGTAGCAAGAGGATTTATGACTTAAATCATTTGAGTGCTGATAAAAAGGAATTGGTGAAATTTGAGACTATAAAATCAGAGTATGAGGATTTTTCGCGCCAACTTGAATTAAAATATGAGCAAATAACTTGGGAGATTGATTGTGAGGAGCAACGAGCCAGGGCTTTGGAGGATAATGCCGTAAGTAGATTTTTTAGAGAGTGGCAAGAAAAAACTTGTAACCCTGAAGCACAAACTCAGAGAGTAAAAGCAATTAAAGAGGCTAAGGCCAAGCGTATGAAGTTAAAGATTGCAGATAGTGAAGCTGTCACTTCCAAAGATGATACTAAACAAGATAAAAATAGAGTTGATGAAGAAAGAGTTGTTAAACTAAGAGAGGTTGCAAAAAATATTACAACAGAAGATCTTGAGGCAAAAATTGTAAACCTAGAAAAACACTTGAGAAGGGCTTTGAGGTTAATAAACCCAAAGAAGGAAAATAGCAGGGGTCCTGGCAGGAGAAAACCAGTTCTAAGAGGGGCGAGTTTTTATAGTAGCTCAGCATTTGATTTATTTGGGAATAAAAAACCGGGAGTGGCTAAGAGCCCTGCTAAAAAAAGAGATAGTTCACTACTTTATTTCGTAGATAATTCAGAACAGTCTTCTGATGACGAAAAATCTTCTAAAGCTAGCCCAGCTCGGAAAATGGTTCAAGAATTATAGGATGAGTTGACACTCAACCAAAAAGACTCGCTAGAGGATACCCTTATCTGTAGTAACTCAGATGTAGTAGCTCAGACTTGATCGTTAACCCGACTCAGCCCTACTAACCCTACTAACCCTACTTAACCCTACTTAACCCTACTTAACCCGCTTTATGCGGGTTATCCAGTCAGATTGACTTTGAAAATCATGAGATGGTCCGAACAAGTCGGACCAAGTAGGTTGTGTGAGCATAGGTGGAGTAGATCGGTTGATAATTAACGGAAAACCATCCCTAGATGGTTCTTTATCTCGACTTAATCCGACTCAGCCCTACTAACCCTACTTAACCCGCTTTATGCGGGTTATCCAGTCAGATTGACTTTGAAAATCATGAGATGGTCCGAACAAGTCGGACCAAGTAGGTTGTGTGAGCATAGGTGGAGTAGACGAGTTGATAATTAACGGAAAACCATCCCTAGATGGTTCTTTATCTCGACTTAACCAGACTCAGCCCTACTAACCCCTACTTAACCCGCTTTATGCGGGTTATCCAGTCAGATTGACTTTGAAAATCACTAGATTGACCAAACAAGTCGGACTAAGTAGGTTGTGGGAATACATGTCAACAAACCCTAGATACTTCGTTGATATATTTTGATTTGTATTGGTTTGTTCTGAAATACTTATTAAATTGTCTATACTTATATTTATGTATATAAATTGAGAACTGGAATAATGATAAATCCTTTTAAATATTCTCCTGTAGGAGATAAAAAGAACTCTGATTATTTTAACGAGTATCGTGTGAAAATATATGAGCGCAGAAAGTCTTCAGGACTTGATAAGTTAATTGGCAATATCCAAGCAGTTGTTGTTCAGGTGCAAACAGGAGATGCTACTAGTTACTTACAAGAGCTTTACTATATGATGCCGTATCGGTATTACAAGAGTTATATTTCAGATACGCATAAAATATATATTTTAAAAAACACAGATAATTCACCGTTATTTTTTGTTTTAGAGCCACTGGATCTTAATTTTGAAGATGACTTAACACGTGCAAATCGTATGTATCCAAATTCTCGCGAAAAATTTAATGCACGATATGTTGGAGAAATTCTTAAATGTGAGGATTTACTTGAAACTCAAAAAATATTAACATCACATGATTTCCATTTTCAAGATAGTGAAACTGTTCCAAATAAATTTTTTGCAAATGAACATGTTTTGTTTACTAGAATGTCTGGTTATACATTTAATAGTACAGGATACTCCCAACACAACATGCTTGATGTTGATAAATTTGATTATGGCCAGCCCTTTGAGCTAAGTCTGTCGCAACAAGAAGTGCTTCAAAAGATTGATGATTTCACTAAAAGCTCAGGAATTAAACCTCTAATGAGAGGTATTGATCATTTGGCAACAAGAATTTTGTCTGATGAGAGAGAAGATGCAATTTTAGAGTTTTTATGCTTAAGTAATTATTATTTTTGGGGAGCATACAATATAGGTGATATGAACTCATCTACTAACGTCAACCGGGCGATTAGTGGTAATGATATTCAATCCCCAGCTAAGGTTTTCACAGCTAATAACACACCATTTATGGTTAATTCTTTTAAAAACCTCCCAATGCCAACCGAGAATTTCGTACGTAATTATGGTCGTCGGATGCACCATATTGCTATTGAAGTTGCTGATGGGGATCATGGTAGTAATATGAAAAACCTTGATTTTGTAATTGATGTTTTAAAAAACAAAGCAAATATTAGTTTTTTAGCAAAAATATTTGGAGAGTGTAAGGATGAACCCGATTTAAAACAAATTTTTTCTAAGCATTCACAGTTATCTATCTTAATTACCGAATATGTTGAACGTTGTCATAATTTTGATGGTTTCTTTACTAAACAAAATGTTGCAGCTCTAACCGAGGCGGCAGGTCTAGATGAAATAGTTAAACAGCATCACCTGCAAAAAGGTGTGATTGGTGATTAAATGCTATTATGTATGATGATATATTTAAAGTATACATTGATTATTGGTTATTCATGGTTTGATTATTATTACCGTGGAAAATAGACTTAACATTGAAGCACACTATTGATAATTCTAATTTACTTGAACATATTAACCGGGTAGGGATTGAGTTATGTGGAAACTTTCAATGTTAAATTATGCTCAAATAACTTTCAATTTGCCTCTGTTTATAATATAGTGGTCGCTAATAATATCTAATTGGTTTAATTATTAGTATGAATCATCCTGAAGAATTGTCTAGATATACAGACTTTCAAGATAGTCACCTAGAATTTACATTGAATGCAGTTGTAAATGGTCTTGATGAAATATTAGCAAAGAACAAACGTACTGTTACCACGCAAAAATTTGGTGTGTCTGATAAAGACGTTGTAGCGAAACTTGCGCACCAACTGCGTTTTTTAAGAGATCATATACTCCCATTATTTAGCAGAGGATCTGCTCCACAGATTGAGTTTAGCAACATTTTTACTATAGTTAAAAACCCGATTAGCTCAATAAAATTCTATGATTCATTATCTTTCTTCAAAAAACTAAGTATGAGAATTGCTACTTTGATTGACGTTAGTTTAAGAGTCAAAGATTCTTTTAAAATTAGAGCAGGTGAGGAAGTAGTTAGTGGTGCAGGTTATAGTGATTTATTGGCTGAGATAACCGCTGATAGAGCATTTGTTGCTTTCGAATCTGGTTATGAAAAATCCGATATTGAGATAGCGAAATCGGTGTTAGCAGAAAACCTAAAATTATTCATGGATGCCGATAGTGATAATAAACTAATAGCAAACACATTAAATCATATCCTACCTAAATCACATATGAGGATAGAGGTACTAGTGTTTTTTATCGAGATTTTTATGAATTTACCTGATTTTAAAAGTTTATTAGGCTTTTTAAATGAAAAGTTTATTGATGAAGATAAAAGTCATGAATTTCAAAGTATGTTTATAAATGTAGCATTGATGATAATTCAAGATTCGAAGGAGAGTATTAGCCCTGAATTATTAGCTAGAATAGATAAAATTACCATTTATTATAATAAGCAGTATGACTTGGTTAGGAGTTGTGTAGAAGGAAAAATTGTAGATGTTAGGCAGAGAATAGAGCGCATACCAAAACTAACTCTAGGTACTAGTCAATTAACGAATCAATTGTTCTTGGAACTACAAGATCAATACATTAGCAAATTCCAAAATATTGAAAGATTAGCCAGCGAACTTAAATCATTCAAGTCGTCTTCTTTAAAAGTACTAGGTATAGTTAGAGCAGATGGCGAAGTTGAGGAGCGATATCTTAGTGAAAAGATACCTGCAGGAGTTTCTAAGTATATTAGAGGGGAACGTGTAGATTTTTATTCTGTTCGTGCTGAAATTTCTTTACTTGAAAAGTTATTATTAAAAGCAGAAACTGATCTTAGTTACGAATATTTTTCCTGTAAACATGATATTGAAAACATACACAGCCAGGAAGTCGATGATGCATACCTAGATTTTTCAAGTCAATTTAGACAAATAGAAAAGTATGATAATGTTTTCGAGAATGATGAGAATAAAACACTTATACAAAATTTAAATGAAAAAATTAGTAAAAAAAAATTAGAACGTGATAACTTGATTAAGTTATTATCTGAGTTGGATTTAAAGATAAAGAATTTAAGAGAAAATGGTAGTCAATTAGGTATGGACAACAGCATACTGGTTGTGTTACAAGAAGTTCAGTATAAAATTAGTCAACTATTAAAAATGGTGGATTTACATATGGCAGAAATGAAAGATGAAATCAGAGATAAAGGGTTACCTCTAGATGAAAGTTTAGAAAACGCTCAAAAACTTTTACAGGATAAACTTAAGCTCAAAAATAGTTTAAATGAAGAGAAAGAAAAAGCTGAGCAAGAAGGAGAAGCTGAAATTAGTGATTTGAGGTTATCATTTGATGCTCAATTAAAAGAAAAAAAGCTTTGGCTTGATATTATGCAACAGTATCAGAGTCGATTCTTTGCTCAAAATGAAGGTGAAGAATTAGGGGAACTAAAACCTAGTGCTACAGTTATAGGCAAATCGTCGACGTTATCTCGTCAATCCTCAGTCGTTGATGTGAGTGGATCCTCTAAGATGGCAGTAGGTGCTCCTCCTGAGAGAGTATTGAAAAGAGGTTTATCAATGCCAAGCATGCCATTTTCTTCAACAAATCCTTCTGCAATCACTTTTGAAAAAATAAAAACATGGTTGATTACACTAAATCAAAAAATTGATGGACCTGAAGTTACACCTCTAGATTTAAAAAATATTTTGGGTGACACCTCAGAGAGTAAAAGTCCTAAAGGAGTTACTGCGGACTCTTTAAGAGAACGTATTACAAGCACAGAAAAGGCAATTAGTGACCTTGAAGCAGAACTTGATCGGAAAATATCCGCAATAAATGATGTCGTATCTAAATCAAAGGCTGAACTAGCTATGCTAACTGAGGAAATAAACCATCTTACATCTCAAGTAAGAGAGCTAGATACACATTTTGCTGATGCCAGGATGAATAAATTAGTAGCAGAATTTATATCTTCAAAACCTTTTGATACAGAATATTATCATAACCTATGGGATAAATTAGATGATGATGGGTTAGTTGATCATAAAGAATCCTTGATTTTAAAATTTGCAGTTCTAGAAGAACAGGTAAATAGCTCTTCAGATTGCCTGGCTAGGGTGGCTCAATTTAAGCAACAATTTAAAGATGACGTTAAAAGAAGGACTGAAGTTAAACTAAAAGAGTTAAACGACCGTATTTCTAGTTTGGGCGGTCTAGAAGCAGTAATAGATCGTTCTGTGCCCGCTAATAAAATTCGGAATATAAATGCCTATAATAATTATCTTTCTGAATCCAAGACATTGAAAGAATTTCTAGTGAGAGTAAAAAATGATATTGGTATAGAGATGGACCTAGAGATTCCAGACTTGCACTTTAGTGAGATTAACTTAAAAACTGTTATTGTTAAAGATGAAGCTAGAGGACTTTTAAATCGGTCTTATTCAAAAAGCATATTTGATTTCGGACAGAAAAAATTTGTAAGCGGTTTGACTACAAAATTAGGGATGCATAATACAGCTCTTAATGAAATATTAGATGAAATAAATTATGGTATTAAAAACTTTAATAGCATAATGTTTGTAAGTGCTTTATGTCGAATAAAAGCAAAGATATTGGAAGAGATTGATGCAGGTGTTAATCAAGAAAGATCTATTGATTTTGATATTGTGAAAAAGAATATAATTGAAAAGGTTTCCTCACTTCACGGTCATGATGAATATAAGGCAGGAATAGAGAGCCTTTGTAATTCTCTTCAATCTGATTATATTAGAGATCCTTTTTTATCTGGACGTTTGTTGGCCTATATAAATATCCTTGTAGGGGATGGAAAGTCCGCACCAAGTAAAAAGGATTATGATCGTTTTAAAGATAAGTTTTTAGCGCAATTACATAGTGAAGACCATATAATGTTAGAGCAAGATAGAGGTTGGTCTGAAAGAAAAACCACCATAATACTTGCTGTTATGACACTTGGTCTAGCAATAGCAGCCTCATATGCAGTGACGAAACTTGCCACAGGTAGTGCTTATTTATTTTGGGAAACAACTAAAAAACAAGATCTCGTCAACAACATATCTAAACAAGTGGAGAAAATAGAGCCTGTAAATATTCCAGCAGGGCAACCGCATCTTAATTTTTAACACTTATTCACTGAAAAATTTGTCATTGCGAGCTTCTCGATGCTCGCAATGACGACATTTGAGTTGAATTTGCAGCATAAGATACGTTTGCCTTGTCGCTTGGTTTTATTATCATTACTTCTTGCTTCCTTACTCCCAATAACCAAGCATTCAAGGTGCCTATTTTAAAGTTAAATTGAAAGATCAAAACCATAAGTGTATACTTCATTATCTCTTTAACATGAATGATGATTTTCCAATGACAGAAGAACAAATAGCCCACATTATCAAAACTTATTCTTGGCACCAAGTAGATGTAGACGGCCAGGATAATAGAAGAGTTTATTTAGAATCTCGATTTATCATTCCTGCTAATATTCAAAGTTATTACTCAAAAAGTTATATACAAAACTCATTTACTGAAGTTATTGGAAAAATTTGCCCTAGTTTGCTGAGTGAGTACATTAGCGCATCTATTAATGTCACAATAGGGTGTTCAACAGCGCTCGGAAATGTCAGTCAGCTAGGAGCTTTTAGCTCAGGTTATGTCTCTAGCACTACAGTATCAGTCGACATATCTGCAAATTTATTTGAATATGCAAAACAGGCTTTAATGTTAATTGATACAGAAATGTCTAACTTGTCAGATCAAATGGGTATGCAAATGAGCCTATCTTGACTTAAGAAATGGCTACTCACCTTGTAAAGATCCCACTGACCGAGAAAAGAGCCTACTTCCCGAAAAAATAAAAAATATACAGATACAAAATATGTGCTGGATATATTTATTATTTTAAAACACGCAACATTTCTTTGCCTAAATTCTCTCTAAACTCTGGTTTGAGATTGGCTGAAATCACTAAAAATGCTTGATTGTTGGTTGAGTCTCTAAATAAACACACATCTAATACTCCATTAATAGCTAGGATATCCTTTTCTTGGATGGGTGTAGGCTTGCATTTTGCACCGAACAGATTTTTGGTTTTTTGTAAGAAAAAATTATCCCAAATATTTATATTTATAAGATACCCATGCTCTTTATCAATAGCGGCCAGGCGTTTGCAAGCCCTTATTATTGGTAATGTTAGGTTATGTGGATGTTTTGATAATTTACAATATATTCTTGCAATCAAAGAAATTAGCATGGACTTTATTTTATTATCGGATGATTTGAGTCTTCCAACAGATGCGAGCTTAATGATGCTGGAGGCGTATTGATAATAGGATGTCTCTGTTACACATTGTTGGACTTGTTTAGACAGTTCAGCAAGATTAGGTATATTACGCATATTTATTTTAACAGGCTGGGACTTTAAAAAGCAGCCAATGACTGCGTCATAGCATGGGTCATCACGAGATGACTTTACCGTGTTAATAAAAATATTGTTCGGTATTTGCATAGTGTTTCCACAAATATTATATATAGCCTTACTAATAGCTGCGCATAATAAATCATTTAGTGTTACGGTATTTGTTATGCAGATTTCTTTCCAATGATTTATTTGCGTATTACTTATCGGAAAATAACTTGAAAATGAGTAATTGGACTGCTGGTTGTTTTCAATAATATATTGCTTTGGGAACGGGATTAGTTCTGTATCTTTGAAATAGCTTCGCCAGAAAACCTCATCTTTTTTTAGTGAAGATTGTATTAAATTGTGTTCGTTGCGTGCATATAATTCAAATGGATTAGAATCTATAGTAATTTCTTTGCTAGTATTTTGGCAATATAATGTGTAAACATTAGATAACTGTTGGAAGAATATTTCTAATGATTGTTGGTCAGCTATCATATGTGGAATGCCAATTTGAATCTCTATTAAGTTATCTTTTAGATGAAATAATTTAGCAATTATTAAAGGTTTATTTTTTTGCCAAGAATGATGTTCTGATATTTCATTCATAGATTTATATAAATGTGACTCTGTGTTGTTACAATCAAGATGTAGTAGTGATTCTTCAATCCAATTGGCTACTTCGTTATTTTTTTTTCTTTTTTGGATTGGAAAGAATGAATTAAAAGAATATGAAAAAACATCATGTTTTTGAACTAAGTATTTTAATGACAAACTTAGTGCATCTATATTTAAAGGACCTAATAAACGCCTCCTCTCGACGACATTTAACTTTGTAACATCTGGTTTAAATAAATTAGCAATCCATAAGACTAATTGAAAATCCGTTAATGGCATCCAGTCACATCGATTTTGTTGTGTTGTAGAAGTTTTTTGAATTGAGGATGCTGGAGTTACAATTACTAACTCTGTAAATTCTTTTATGGTTGGGGAGTGATATATATCATGGGCTTGTATTTGCTTTTGATAATGTTTCTGTATTTGGTTAACTATTCTTGCCGCTAGTAATGAATGCCCACCTAATTCAAAAAAATTATCATCTATACCTATGTTTTCTAAGTTAAGGACTTCTTTCCAGATATTTATTATTGATATTTGCATTGGAGTTAGAGCGCATGACTCATGCTGGATTTCATTGTTTGGTAGAGAGAGGGCTTTGCGATCTAGTTTTCCACTACTACTTATCGGCAATGATTCTAAATATATAAATCTTGTAGGAATCATATAGTTAGGTATTTCTTTTCCAAGTTGAATTTTAAGAGTTTTTTCATCATAACTATTATTAGACGCAACACAAATATATGCTATTAGTTGCTCATCTGATACACCTACGACACACTCCCTAACACCATGGTTGGATTGAATATGAGCTTCTATGTCTTCAAGCTCAATCCGGTATCCATGGAGTTTAATTTGATTATCTATTCTGCCAAAAATTATAAACTCACCATTTTCTGTCATACAAGCCACATCACCAGTTCGGTATAACCTATGATTGTTTTTTGTATATTCAGATGTAATGAATTTATCCTCTGTTAATCTTTGATGGTTTATGTAACCTTTGGCAAGCCCAACTCCGCTAATATATAACTCACCTTTCATGCCGATTGGCATTACTCGCATTGATTTATCTAGGATTTGCATTTGCATATTATGGATTGGCTTGCCAATGCTTAAGTTTTCAGTAGACGTGATTTCTTTCATCGAACACCAAATTGTCGCCTCAGTTGGCCCATACATATTCCATAGAGTATTAGTTCTTTCTAATAGATTTTTTGCAATGTGCTCAGTTGTTTTTTCACCACCACACAATACGACTAAATCTTTTTTACCTCTCCATCCAGAATAGATAAGCATATTCCAAAATGATGGCGTGCCTTGGGATAGGGTAATTGGATAGTTATTTAAGATATATTGAATACTCTCAGGATCCTTATGTTCATTTTCTTTAGCCAGAAAAATTGTCTTATTTTGCCAAATTGGTAAATACAGTTCTAATCCAGCAATATCAAAAGTAATAGTTGTAGTTGCAAGCAGCATTTCAGTTGGATTTGTTAGAAAATATTGACTCATGCTCGATAAGAAGTTGTTTAATGATTTGTTTGAAATACTAACACCTTTGGGGGTTCCTGTAGATCCAGATGTGTATATGATATAGGCAATAGCATTCTTTGATGGCATTGGTTGTTCATAGATAGTATTAATATCGGCTCGGCCTATTTGTTCTAACTCTTTCAAAGCTGTGACCGTGCATGGAAGAGTCATATAAGATGAGTGATTTGATGTGTCATGAAATAGGGTGGTTGCTTTACTATCTTCAATTATTGCCTGTATTCGTTCTAGAGGTGTTTTTAACTCTATAGGAATATAAGGAATTTCAAGCCATTGCAGTGCTAATAAGATGGAAATCAAGCGCGGGGTTCTATGTATGCATATTAAAGCTGGCCCATTAATAGATAAAGAAAGAATTCTATTTTTCCACGTCAGCACGTCTTGGTAAAGTTGTTTATAAGTCCATGACTCATCAGATGTTTGAATTACAATGGTACTCGGAGAGCTAATAGTGTGCTTGATAAGCATTTCAATCAAGCTATGTTCAAACTCTTGGTTCGTACCAGAGTTAAATGATAATCTGTTGGGGATTGATGATTTAAACTGAAACATAGCTCATAGATTGAGAAAGTTATATTAAATATATAGATTAATTGTGGCTATTTAGCCAATCAGTTTATTTGAGTTTCAACGAAATACGACTAATATTAATGAAGAGCCTGTTAATCAATTGGTAATTTAAATGATTAGTAAAAAAAATAAAGATAAACAAAGATTTGACTCAGTATCAACCTATGCCAGTCGTTATGATTTGGATGACTTTAATTTAACTACTTTTAATCAAGAAGGAATCCCAGCCTCGGTAGTTGGTCAACTTATTAAGGATGAGCTCAATCTAGAAGGAGTTCCTTTATTAAACCTTGCAAGTTTTGTTACAACTTGGATGGAGCCTGAGGCAGATGAACTAATCATGCAGTCTATTAATAAAAATTTTATAGATCATGATGAATACCCAGAAGTTGAAAAACTCCATAATCGCTGTGTACATATGTTAGCGGATTTATTACACGCTCCAAAAGATGCAGAATATGTTGGAACGGCAACTGTTGGCTCATCGGAGGCAATTATGCTGGCCGGACTTGCTCATAAATTTAATTGGCGAAATCGACAAAAAGCATCTGGGCGTGATTTTTCTAAACCTAATATAATTATGGGTTCAGATGTGCAAATATGTTGGGAGAAATTCGCTAGATATTTTGATGTTGAGGCCAAAGTAATTCCTATTGAAGAAGGGCAATATATAATTACTGCAGAGCAGGTTCGTTCATTAATTGATGAAAATACTATTTGTGTAGCCGTTATTCTAGGCACTACTTTTACCGGAGAATACGATGAAATAGAAGAAATTAATAAGTTATTACTAGATGTTAAAAAAACCAAGAATTTAGATATTCCAATACATGTTGACGCTGCAAGTGGTGGCTTTATTTCAATGTTTATTGATGATGGTATTGCTTGGGATTTTGAATTGGAGCAAGTTAAATCTATTAATTTGTCTGGTCATAAATATGGTTTGGTTTATCCAGGAATAGGCTGGCTTGTATTTAAAGATGAGTCTGTTGTACCTAAAGAACTAGTTTTTGATGTTAATTATTTAGGTGGAAGTATGCCGACTTATACTCTGAATTTCTCGCGAGGAAGCTCAATGATTGTAGCTCAGTATTATAATTTTCTACGTCTTGGTTTAGACGGATATAAAAGAATAGTTAATAATATGATGCGAGTGAGTGATGAAATTGTTAAAGGTTTAGATGAGCTAGAAGTATTTACTTTGTTAGGTACAAGGCGAATGGAGCCGGTGGTTAGTTTTAAACTTAAAGAAAATCTACCTTATACAGTGTTTGATATTTCAAATGCACTACGTTCCCATGGTTGGATAGTTCCAGCTTATACTATGCCTGAAAATGCTAACCACATAGCCTCATTGCGAGTTGTTGTTAAAGAAAATTTAAGTCTAACTCTCGCCAAAGAGTTTCTACTTTCTATAAGAAAAGTTATAGACCAACTAAGCTCTGGTGGAAAATCTGATAGTCAGCAGAATTCAGGAAAAAATATTACACATTAGACCTCTTTCGAAACTATCAAATTAATTAATTTTCTGTTAAAAAGACTCCATAACAAGGAGCTGTAATGAAATACCCTCAAATTCAAGGATTAGAAGACGAAAAGTTCCTTCGGCTTACTGGTGTGAAACGCAGTACGTTTGAAAAAATGATAAGCGTTTTAAAAGAAGCAGATATTAAGAAAAAAGCGCAAGGAGGTCGAAAGAACAAACTATGCATAGAAGATCAACTACTTATGGCTCTGGAACATATTCGTGAATACCGCACTTATTTTCATGCGAGTCAAAGTTATGGGGTTAGTGAAAGTAGTGCTTATAAAACGATTAAGTTGGTAGAAGATACGCTAATAAAACACCCTGATTTTTCTTTGCCTGGCCGTAAAGCACTTTTAAAAAGTGATATGGAATATGAGTTGGTTCTGATTGACGCTACAGAAAGCCCGATAGAGCGCCCAAAAAAAGTTCTATTCAGGAAAAAAGAAAAGACATACGTTAAAAACTCAGCTGATTGTGGATAAGAAAAGCAGTTATTTGTACAGCTTTAACAAATGGAAAGCGTCATGACTTTAGATTATTCAAGGAATCAGGAGTACGACTACTGTCTGAAATTAAAGCACTTGCGGATACTGGTTATCAAGGTATAAACAAGCTGCATGCCAATGCTGAATTGCCAAAGAAAAAATCAAAGAAAAATCCCCTAACAAAAGAAGATAAACGTAAAAATCAGTTGTTATCCAGCGAACGTGTACTTAATGAAAATGTGATCGGCATGCTCAAGAGATTTAAAATCATAGCAGAGCGATACAGAAACAGGCGAAAGCAATTTGGCCTAAGATTTAACTTAATCGCAGCAATTTACAACAGTATATGGACTTAATCCTTTTTAAAATTTTTTAAAGGAATGAAATAAATGGCGGTGGTTTTCGTGAAATGTCCTTCATGCAAAGAAGATAATGTCATTAAATTCGGTACAAATGCAGCCGGTAAACAGCGATAAAAATGTAAAAGTGTAGATTGTGATAAAAACAATTTTTTA
>JARGPO010000045.1 GCA_029213075.1 Legionellaceae bacterium
GGATTCATACATACCAGAACCAGTAAGAAACATTGATAAAGACTTCTTACTACCAATTGAAGATGTATTCTCAATTTCTGGACGAGGAACAGTAGTAACTGGTCGAGTAGAGAGTGGTATAGTTAAAGTAGGTGAGGAAGTTGAAATCGTAGGAATACGTGAAACAACTAGAACTACTTGTACTGGTGTTGAGATGTGTAGGAAATTGTTAGACGAAGGTCGTGCCGGTGACAACGTAGGTGTACTATTAAGAGGCACCAAGCGTGATGATGTTGAGCGCGGACAAGTACTAGCAAGACCAGGAACAATCAAACCGCATACAAAGTTTGAAGCAGAAGTATATGTACTATCTAAAGACGAAGGTGGAAGACACACACCATTTTTCAATGGTTATCGTCCACAGTTCTACTTTAGAACTACAGACGTAACAGGCACATGCGACCTTCCATCAGGAATTGAGATGGTAATGCCAGGCGACAATGTAAAACTAGTAGTTAACTTACATGCGCCGATTGCAATGGTAGAAGGTTTGCGATTTGCTATACGGGAAGGCGGCCGAACTGTTGGAGCCGGTGTTGTAGCTAAAATTATTGAGTGATGATAATGAGTAATAATCAAAATATTAAAATACGCCTTAAGTCATTTGACCATAGGATGATAGATTTGTCGACACGAGAGATTGTTGAAACAGCAAAACGTACAGGTGCTCAAATTAGAGGGCCTATACCTTTGCCTATTAGAAAAGAAAAATTCTCTGTACTAACTTCACCGCATGTGAATAAAGACGCTCAAGATCAATATGAGCTACGAACTCATAAGCGACTAGTTGTAATCGTAAATCCAACAGAGAAAACAGTAGATGCCTTGATGAAACTTGATCTGGCAGCTGGTGTTGATGTTCAAATTAGTTTGGATGATTAAAAGGTTTGGTTTAACAAAGTTCATGCGTAATTTTGATTAATTTTTTACCTTGCATTTGTCGCAAATCTGATGAATGCTTGGTAGACTTAGCATGATAATAATGAGGTATTAGAATGATGATCGGTTTACTAGGTCGTAAAATTGGTATGACACGAGTATTTACCGCAGATGGAATTTCTATTCCGGTATCGGTTGTTGAAGTGCATCCTAATCGTATTTCTCAGTTAAAAACTGTTGAAACAGATGGATACAACGCTATTCAATTAACAGGTGGAATAAAAAAAACAAGCCGAGTAAATAAGCCCTCGGCTGGACATTTTGCTAAGGCTGAAGTTGAAGCTGGTGATATGATGTGTGAATTCCGAGTTGACTCAACAGACGAGTTCAAGTTCGGACAAGAAATTAACGCTGCTGATGTTTTTACTGAAGGGCAGTTAGTTGACGTGTCTGCTACATCTAAAGGTAAAGGATTTGCAGGAACAGTTAAAAGATACAACTTTCGCACGCAAGATGCTACTCATGGTAATTCACGGTCTCATAGGGTACCTGGATCAATCGGTCAGAACCAAACTCCTGGTCGAGTATTCAAGGGCAAGAAAATGGCCGGTCAAATGGGTAATAAAAGATGTACTGTGCAAACACTACAAGTTGTTCGGGTCGATAAAGATAGAAACCTTATTTTAATTAAGGGAGCTATACCTGGCGCACCAGGCGGACGTGTTGAAGTTAAGCCAGCCGTTAAACATGTGGAAAGGGGTGAGTGATGCAATCAAGTACTAAAGACACGAATACTAAAATTGAATTAAACCCAACAGTATTTGATTCTGAATATAATGAAGGCTTGGTTCATCAAGCAGTTGTTACTTTCATGAATAACGGCAGATCTGGAAACAGCGCCCAAAAAACACGTTCTGAAGTTCGTGGTGGTGGTAAAAAGCCTTGGAATCAAAAAGGAACTGGTCGAGCCCGAGCAGGAACAATTAGAAGTCCTATTTGGCGTTCTGGTGGAGTAACATTTGCATCTAAAAGAAGAGATTATTCACAAAAAATCAATAAAAAAATGTACAAACGCGCATTGCGTAGTATAATCTCTGAGCTGTATCGTTTAGAGAACTTGATAATTGTAAGTGATTTTCAATGTGAGTCATTGAAAACAAAAGACTTTTTGAAAAAAATGAACGACTTGAACCTTGAAAATGCTTTGGTTGTAATGAGCGAAATAGGTGAGTTTGAATATTTGGCTTCAAGAAATCTTATCCAATACGATGTATGCGATGTTGAAGCATTAGATCCTGTTTTATTGCTAAGCTATAAACAAGTTTTAATGACTGAAAGTACAGTTAGAAAAATAGAGGAGCTTTTATCATGAATGCTGAGAAATTATTAATGGTTCTTAAAGAGCCACACACCTCAGAGAAATCAACTCTTCTAGCTGACAAGCATAAGCAATATACTTTTAAAGTATTAAAAACAGCTACAAAAAATGAAATTAAGCATGCGGTAGAGCAATTGTTTAATGTCAAAGTAAAATGCGTAACAGTATTAAATGTAAAAGGGAAAACAAAGCGTTTCAAACAGTCTACAGGTAAACGTAATGACTGGAAAAAAGCTTTTGTATCTCTGCACAAAGATTACGATATTGATTTTTCAGTGACAGAATAAGGTAGAATTAAGATGGCATTAGTGATATCAAAACCAACATCGCCAGGCAAGCGTGGTCAAATACGAGTGGTTCACCATCATATCCATAAAGGTAAACCACATGCACCTCTAACTGAAAAGTTATCGAAGTCTGGTGGACGTAATAACAATGGTCGAATTACAGTTAGACATATTGGCGGTGGCGCAAAGTCCCACTATCGTTTAGTTGATTTTAAACGAACAAAAGATGCTATACCTGCAAAGGTAGAGCGAATAGAATATGATCCTAATAGAACAGCTCTGATAGCTTTGCTTGTTTATAATGACGGAGAGCGTAGATACATAATCGCTCCTGATGGATTGAAGCAAGGACAGTCAGTTGTAAGTGGTGATGATGCTCCTGTATCTGTAGGAAATTGCCTTCCACTGAAGAACATGCCTTTAGGTATAGTTATTCATTGTGTTGAGCTAAAACCAGGTAAAGGCGCACAAATGCTACGTAGTGCTGGGTGTAGTGGTCAAATAGTAGCTAAAGAAGGAGCGTATGCGACTCTACGGTTACGTTCTGGTGAAATGAGAAAGGTACTTCTAACTTGCAGAGCGGTAGTAGGTGTAGTTAGTAACAGCGAACACAGCTTACGTGTACTTGGTAAAGCAGGTGCAAAACGTTGGAAGGGTATACGTCCAACTGTACGTGGTGTAGCAATGAATCCAGTAGACCATCCACATGGTGGTGGTGAAGGTAAAACATCTGGTGGCCGGCATCCAGTAACACCTTGGGGTGTCCCGACTAAAGGTTATAAGACCAGAAGTAATAAACGGACTGACAGATATATAGTCAGAAGACGTAAGAAAAAATAATTAAGAGGGTACTATAGTGGCACGTTCTATAAGAAAAGGTCCTTTTATCGACCGGCACTTGCTAAACAAAGTTGAGGTGTCGTTATCGACAAAGTCTAAGAAACCAATTAAGACTTGGTCAAGACGCTCAACAATAATTCCAGACATGATCGGTTTAACAATTGCCGTCCATAATGGAAGAGATCATGTTCCTGTTTTTATTACAGATAATATGGTTGGGCACAAACTGGGTGAGTTTGCCATGACTCGAACATTCAAAGGTCATTCTGGTGACAGAAAAGCCAAAGGCAAATAAGAGGCAATGATGGAAGTTACAGCAAGTTTGAAAAATGCAGCATTATCCGCTCAAAAGGGCAGATTAATTGCAGATATGATTCGGACCATGGACGTATCACGTGCAGTTGACGTGTTGAAGTTCACTCCGAAGAAAGGTGCGAAGTTAATCTTAAAAGTACTGGAGTCGGCAATAGCTAACGCTGAAAACAATAACGGTGTTGATATTGATGAACTTAAAATAAGCAAGGTATGTGTCGATGAGGCCACTAGCTTAAAGAGAGTTAGTCCGAGAGCTAAAGGCAGAGCCAACAGAATCACCAAACGTAATTGCCATATTACAATTAAAGTGTCGGACGAGGATTAATCATGGGACAAAAAGTAAATCCAATCGGTATTAGATTAGGAATCAACAAAGAAACTAATTCAAACTGGTTCGCAACTAAAAACTATGCGGAATTATTGAATCAAGATATTAATCTACGTCGTGATTTAAAGAAAAAATTAATGTCTGCTGCGATCAGTAAAATACATATTTCAAGACCAGCTAATAATGCGGTTGTCACAATTCATTCAGCGCGACCTGGTGTGCTAATAGGTAAAAAAGGTGGCGGAATAGAAGGTTTGAAATCTGAGATCTCATCTAAACTAGGCGTTCCAGTACATTTAAATGTTGAAGAAGTAAGAAAGCCTGATCTTGATGCCGTTCTAGTTGCCGAGGGAATAGCCCAACAGCTGGAACAAAGAGTTATGTTCCGTCGTGCTATGAAGCGCGCTGTTACCTCAGCTCTAAAGAGTGGAGCAAAAGGCATTAAAATTTGTGTAAGTGGTCGATTAGGCGGAGCTGAAATTGCTCGTAGCGAATGGTATAGAGAAGGACGTGTTCCTCTTCATACATTCCGTGCAGACATTGATTATGGTACTGCTGAGTCAAAAACAACTTATGGAATTATCGGCGTTAAAGTTTGGATATTTAAAGGCGAAAGTGCCAACCAAAAAAATCGTAATGCTGAAAGCCAGTGATTTAGCGAGGAAGAATAATTATGTTGCAGCCAAAACGAACAAAATTTAAAAAGCAAATGAAAGGCCGAAATCGTGGCCTTGCGCAAAGAGGCAGCAAAGTCAACTTTGGTGACTTTGGACTGAAGGCTACTGAGCGTGGTCGACTTACGGCTAGACAAATTGAAGCCGCAAGACGAGCAATGACCAGACACATTAAACGTGGTGGTAAGATATGGATTCGCGTATTTCCAGATAAACCTATTACTAAGAAGCCTCTAGAAGTTAGGCAGGGTAAAGGAAAGGGAAGTGTAGAATATTGGGTTGCTCAAATACAACCTGGTAGAATTCTTTTTGAAATGGAAGGCGTCTCTCGAGAGCTGGCAATGGAAGCTTTTGATTTAGCAAAAGCTAAATTGCCATTTAAAGTTGTATTTGAAGATCGCAAGGTGATGTGATGAAAAGTGTTGAAGACTTGAGAAAGATGACTGTAGATGAATTGCAAGCTGAAATAATGGTTTTGAGAAAGGATCAATTTAATTTACGCTTGAGAAAAGCTAACGGTGCACTAGATAAAACTCACGTAGTTGGGTTAGTTAGAAAAGCAATTGCACGTGTTAAAACTATAATGGTTGAAAAGGCGAAGCAAGATGTCAAATAATGAATTAAATGGTAGGCTAGTAGTCGGTAAAGTAGTTAGTGATAAGATGGAAAAAACTATAGTTGTTGAAGTTGAACGACAAGTTAAGCATCGTATGTACGGCAAAATTATGCGTCGTAAAACAAAACTACATGCACATGATGAAAAGCAAGTTTGTAAAATTGGAAATATCGTTAGAATACAAGAGTCTAAACCTATTTCCAAGACAAAAACATGGGTTTTAGTTGAAGTAATTTCCTAAAAATAAAATAATTTCCTTTCAAAAGCAGAAGAGGACTGATATAATCAGCAACCTTTTTCTGTTTGAAATCGGAGCTGGAGAATATAATGATACAAATGCAAACAGTGCTCGAAGTCGCAGATAACAGCGGTGCACGTAGAGTTATGTGTATCAAAGTGCTGGGTGGTTCTCATAGAAGATACGCACGTATAGGTGATGTAATTAAGGTTTCCATCAAAGACGCTTTGCCAAGAAGTAAAGTAAAAAAAGGCTCAGTTATGAATGCGGTTGTTGTTAGAACAGCACAAGGTGTTCGTAGAAAAGACGGTTCATTGATACGTTTTGACGGTAATGCCGCTGTGTTATTGAACAATCAAAATGAGCCAGTAGGCACAAGGATATTTGGTCCTGTTACTCGTGAGCTAAGAGAACGATACATGAAAATCATTTCTCTAGCTGCTGAGGTATTGTAAGAGAGGATAGATCATGAAACGCATTAAGAAAGGTGACACGGTAATTGTAACTGTAGGTAAGAGTAAGCACCATATAGGTAAGGTTATTCGTGTACTAAACGAAAAGGTCTGGGTAGAAGGTGCAAACCTTATTAAAAAACATGTAAAGCCCAATCCTCAGCTAGAAGAAAAAGGTGGAATCATTTCTAAAGAAGCTCCTGTTCATATATCTAATGTAGCTTTGTATAATGAAAAAACCAAAAAGGCTGACAAGGTAGGTTTCAAAATAACCGAAAAAGACGGTAAAACTTATAAGGCTAGATACTTTAAATCCGACAATGAGTTGGTGGACCTTATTTAATTTAGGTGATGGAAATGGTAAGACTAAGAGATTTATACAAACAAACAATTGTCGATATGATGATGAAAAAATTTGGTTATACTAGCGTAATGCAAGTACCAAAAATTCAGAAGATCACCCTGAATATGGGTGTTGGTGAAGCTGTTACTGATAAAAAAGTTATGGCATTTGCTGTTAGCGATTTGACAAAAATTACCGGACAAAAGCCAGTTGTAACATTAGCCAAAAAATCGTTGGCTGGTTTTAAAATTAGAGACGGTTGGCCTATTGGTTGTAAAGTTACGCTGCGTGGTAGTAAAATGTATGAGTTTCTAGATAGACTTGTCAGCATAACATTACCTCGTGTCCGAGATTTCCGCGGCTTAAATCCAAAGTCATTTGATGGCACTGGAAACTATAGCTTAGGCATACAGGAACAAATAGTATTTCCTGAAATAGATTTTGATAAAATTGATGTCATAAGAGGTTTGGATATCTGTATTAGCACCTCAGCTAAAACAGACGCTGAAGCCAAATCGCTATTAGAAGCATTTAATTTTCCTCTTAAAGATAGAAACTGAGAAGGGTGGTATTGTGGCTAAAAAATCAATTATGCAAAGAGAGATGAAAAAATTAGCTCTTGTTAAAAAACATAGTGAAAAACGACTCGAGCTAAAAAAGATAATTAAGTCCTCGACTGATTTTGATACAATCATGGAAGCACAAGAAAAATTGGCTAAGATGCCAGTAAACTCTAGTGCGGCACGCTGTAGCAGTAGATGCCAACAATGTGGGCGTGCACATTCAGTATTTAGAAAATTTGGCTTATGTCGAATATGTTTGCGCAATCAATTAATGTTTGGAAATGTAACTGGCGGACGTAAGTCAAGCTGGTAGTTTTGAATAAATTTGGAGAAAGACTGTGACTATGCAAGATCCAGTTGCTGATATGCTGACTAGAATCCGCAATGCTCAGCAAGCAAAGCATGAAAACGTGACGCTTATGTCATCAATATTAAAAGAGCATATTGCTGAAGTATTAAAGAGTGAAGGTTTTATTGCCGATTACTCAATTGAAACTTTAGATAACAACTCTAAAACAATGACAATTGACCTTAAATATTTCAAAGAGCGTCCAGTCATAACAAAAATTAAGCGTGTTAGCAGACCAGGATTGCGTATATACAAATCCGTTAAGGAGTTAACTGCGGTGCCAGGATTTGGTATTTCAATTGTGTCTACTCCTAAAGGCGTTATGACTCATTCGAAAGCTAAAGCTAGTAACCTCGGCGGCGAAATAATTTGTGAAGTTGCTTAAACGGAGCGGAGAAAGATATGTCAAGAGTAGCAAAAACTCCAATTTTACTTCCAAAAGATGTGGAGTTAACAGTAAGTAAAGGTTTAGTAACGGTAAAAGGGCCTAAAGGATCTTTAACTCAGCACTGTAATCAGTTGGTTAAGATCAGTAAGTCAGGCGATGACAAGAATGAAATAACTTTTTCGCCAGCTGCAAATGATCCACAAGCATGGGCCCAAGCTGGTACAGCTAGAGCACTTGTAAACAATATGGTTAGAGGTGTAACTCAGGGTTTTGAGTTGACACTTGAGCTAGTTGGGGTTGGTTATAGAGCGCAAGTAAAACCAGGCGTGCTAGCACTGTCACTCGGTTTCTCTCACCCAGTAGAATACAAAGTTGCAGAGTCTGTTACAGTTGAGACACCTACTAATACAACAATTTTATTGAAGAGCATAGATAAGCAGATTTTAGGTCAAGTTGCTTCAGAAATTCGAGCATTCAGACCACCAGAGCCATATAAGGGTAAAGGTGTTAGGTATGCTGGTGAAGTGATTGTTCTTAAAGAAGCCAAGAAGAAATAGGACTTAAATATGAATAAAGAAGCAGCTCGTAAAAAAAGAGCACTAAAATCTAGAGCGGTTATTGAAAGCAGTAAGTCTAATCGACCAAGATTAGTTGTACATCGCAGTTGTACTCATATCTACTCACAAATTATTGTGGCTGGAGAAAATGGCGATGTAGTTTTAGCTTCAGCATCTACTGTTGATAAAGAAATTCGTCCTACATTAAAGGGTAAGAAGTCAGAACAAGCCTTTGAAGTCGGCAAATTACTTGCAGCACGAGCTAAAGATAAGAACATACTAGACGTAGCCTTTGATAGGGCTGGTTATAAGTTCCATGGTAGAGTTAAGGCGCTTGCTGAAGGTGCTCGAGATGGTGGCTTGAATTTTTAAGGAACAAACATGGCATTTGATGATAGTAAAACAGATGGTTACCAAGAAAAATTAGTATCTGTAACAAGAACCGCAAAAGTTGTAAAAGGTGGTCGTGTATTTGGATTTGCAGTACTAGTTGTTATTGGTGATGGACGCGGTAAAGTTGGTTTTGGTCGTGGTAAGGCTAGAGAGGTTCCTATAGCAATTCAAAAAGCTATGGAACAGGCACGAAAGAATATGGTCTATATTCCGCTTTGTGGTTCAACAATTCACCATGAAATCACATGGAACTATGGTGCATCTAAAGTATTCATGAAACCAGCTAGCGAAGGTACTGGTATTATTGCCGGTGGAGCTATGCGGGCCGTACTAGAGGTTCTCGGTGTTCATAACATCCTAGCTAAAAGTATAGGTTCAACAAATCCAAGCAATATTGTACGTGCAACTATTGGCGCTTTACAAAATATTGGAACTCCTGATTACGTCGCTGCCAAACGTGGAATTACAGTTGAACAATTGATGGCGGAACAATAATGAAAAAAGAAAAAACAGTTCAAATTAAATTGGTTAAGAGTCTAATTGGCCGACTACCTAAACATAGGCAAGTTGCAAAGCAATTAGGTTTGGGAAGAATAAACAGTACTGTTGTTCATCAAGATATACCAGCAATTCGTGGTTTGATAAATGTAATTTATTATCTTGTTGAAGTAGAGGAGTTAGTATAATGAAATTGAATACTCTTTCTCCAGATGAAGGTTCACGTAAAAACCGCAGAAGAGTCGGTCGTGGAATCGGTTCTGGTTTCGGAAAAACATGTGGTGGTGGACATAAGGGTCAAAAATCACGTTCAGGTGGATATCACAAAATCAACTTTGAAGGCGGTCAAATGCCTATACAAAGAAGACTACCTAAGCTTGGTTTCACTTCAAGAGTGTCTCGTACTGTTGATCAAGTCACATTATATGAAATTGCTAAATTAGGTTCTGAAGTAACAATTGATCTTAATGCTTTAAAAGCTGCTGGAATAGTTGGTCAAGCAATTTCTAGTGTAAAAGTTATTCTGTCTGGTGAGATTGAGATTGCTGTTAAACTTAAAGGACTTAGAGTGACTAAAGGTGCTCGAGAGAAGATAGAAAGTCTAGGTGGAAGCATAGAAGCGTGAATATGAAGAACCAAAAACAGCAAGGGTCATCTCAAGGTGGGCTAGCGGAACTAAAGTCTAGATTGTTATTTGTTATTCTTGGAATATTAATTTATCGTCTAGGTGCACACATTCCCGTCCCAGGACTTGACCCTCAAAAGTTAGCTAATTTTTTTAATCAGCAACAAAATACTATTTTTGGTCTATTTAACATGTTTTCAGGTGGTGCTCTATCCAGGGTAACTGTGTTTGCTATTGGTATAATGCCGTATATATCGGCATCAATCATTATTCAACTATTTTCCGTGGTATTGCCATCACTTGAACAGTTAAAGAAAGAGGGTGAGGCAGGAAGAAGGAAAATAAATCAGTACACTAGATATCTAACTCTACTCTTTTCTTTATTTCAATCGTTAGGTATGGCCAAGTGGCTTGCTGGGCAGCAAATTGCTTTGAATCCTGATATAATGTTTTATTTCACAGCGGTGGTTACACTTGTTACCGGAACTATGTTTCTGATGTGGCTAGGTGAGCAAATGACCGAAAAGGGTGTTGGTAACGGAATATCTTTGATTATTTTTTCAGGGATAGTTTCTAGTATGCCTAATGCTATTGGCTCATTGTTTCAACAGGTAAAAGAGGGACAGATGCAAATGCTCACAGTTCTCTTTATAGCTGTTGTTGTTATCGTTGTTACTGGTTTTGTTGTATTCATAGAACGAGGCCAGAGACGTATTCGAGTGAATTATGCTCAGCGTACCCAGGGCAGAAAAATTTATGCGGCTCAAACTAGTCATTTACCGTTAAAGATAAATATGGCTGGTGTAATTCCTCCTATTTTTGCTTCTAGTATAATTTTACTTCCAGCAACGCTTGCTCAGTTCTTTTCTAATGTAAAAGGAATGACTTGGCTTTCTAATGTTGGAATGGCGCTATCGCCAGGTCAACCACTGTACTTGTTAGTATATGCTGTTGCTATATTATGTTTTGCTTTCTTTTATACGGCTTTAGTTTTTAATCCTAAGGACACCGCTGATAATTTAAAGAAGTCTGGCGCTTATATTCCAGGAATTCGCCCAGGTGAGCAAACAATGAAATATATTGATACTGTGATGACTAAATTGACTCTAGCTGGAGCCTTGTATTTAGTTATTGTATGTTTGTTACCACAGATATTAATGTATACCTGGCATGTACCTTTTTATTTTGGTGGGACTTCACTATTGATCATAGTGGTAGTCATTATGGACTTTGTTGCGCAAGTACAAGCTCATTTAATGACTCAACAATATGACTCATTAATGAAGAAAACAAATTTCAAAGGCGGAAAATTGCCTGGACTATTATAGATATTTTGGAGTTTCAGATGAAAGTAAGAGCATCAGTTACGCGTATTTGCAGAAATTGCAAAGTTGTAAAGCGCAAGGGTACAGTTCGTGTTATTTGTAAGGATGCACGGCATAAGCAAAGGCAAGGTTAGACTTGCTTGATTTTTTAGTAAAAAAATAGTAATATTCTCTCCCTTTCTGGTAGAGCGAATAATGATCGGAGAATTGAATGGCTCGTATTGCAGGTGTAAATATAGCGGATCACAAACATGTGGTGATTGCTTTGACCTCTATTTATGGAATTGGCAGATCTACTTCTAAGAAAATTTGTGAAAATCTTAGTTTAGATCCGACATCAAAGGTTTCTGTTCTTACAGAAGCACAGTTGGAAAATCTGAGGGGCGAAATTGCGAAGATGACAATAGAAGGGGATCTTCGTAGAACAGTTTCAATGAATATTAAACGACTTATGGATCTTGGTTGTTACCGCGGTTTAAGACACCGTCGTGGTCTTCCTCTTCGAGGGCAGCGTACTAAAACGAATGCTAGAACAAGAAAAGGTCGTCGCAAGGGTACCAATAATTGATTTATTACTTAGGAAAATCTGATGGGAATAGGTAAGGCAAAACCAAAGAAAACAAGAAAAAAAATTAAAAAGAACGTATCAGATGCGATTGTTCATGTTCACGCATCTTTTAATAATACGATTATTACTTTTACTGATAGACAAGGTAATGCACTTTGTTGGGCAACTTCTGGTGGGTCTGGTTTCAGAGGTTCTAGGAAAAGTACGCCATATGCAGCTCAAATAGCAACTGAAAAGGCATCTGTAGTTGCAAAAGAGTATGGTGTAAAGTCTGTTGCCGTGTTTATACACGGTCCTGGACCAGGACGTGAGTCAACTATACGTGAGTTGATTTCGCAGGAATTTAAAATTGTCGAAATTACTGATGTTACGGGGATTCCACACAATGGATGTAAACCGTCGAAGAAACGTCGTGTATAAGATTTGGGAGTTATATAATGGCTAGATATCTTGGTCCAAAATGTAAGTTGTCACGCAGAGAAGGCACTGACTTATTATTAAAAAGTGGCGTTCGTGATCATAAAACAAAATGTAAATCTGAAAAACTGCCTGGTCAACATGGCGATAGAAAACAACGCCTAAGTGGTTACGGTGTTCAGATGCGTGAAAAGCAGAAGATTAAGCGTTTTTATGGTGTGCTAGAGAAGCAATTCACTCTATATTATAAACATGCTGCGAAGCAGAAAGGTGCAACAGGTGAAAACTTAATGTGCTTTTTAGAAAGACGTCTAGATAACGTTGTTTATCGTCTAGGTTTTGCGAGCACACGTTCTGAAGCAAGGCAGTTGGTTTCTCATAAGTCTATAATGGTTAATGGCAAGCTAGTAAATATACCTTCTTACTTGGTTTCTGAAGGTGATGTTATTTCTATTAGAGAAAAAGCTAAGAAGCAAGGTCGAATTCAAGCTGCTATAGCTCTGTCAGAGCAACGACCAAATTGTGAATGGATAACTGTGGATGCAGGTAATTTCAATGGAGTTTTTGTTAGGTCACCAAATTTGGAAGACCTATCTGCTGAATTTAATATTAACTTGGTGGTAGAACTTTACTCTAAGTAAGTTTGGAGATATTACTTTATGTATACAGATATAAATGAAATGTTAACACCAAAAGTGCTAAAGGTTCAGTCTGATACGCTTTTTCATTCACGTATAGTATTGGAACCTCTTGAACCTGGTTATGGTTACACACTTGGTAATGCATTAAGACGAATACTTATGTCTTCTATGCCTGGTTGTGCAATAACTGAAGTTAACATTGATGGTGTTCTTCACGAATATAGTACTATTGAGGGTGTAGAGGAAGATGTTATTAATATTCTTCTAAATCTAAAGCAGGTGGCCATAAGTATGCCTGTTGGATCTTCAACAACTTTAGTAGTTGATAAGTGCGGACCATGCCAAGTTACAGCCGGTGATATTCAATTAACACATGATGTTGAAGTGTTAAACCCTGATTTAGTTATTGCTCATTTAAACGAAAATGGCAAGCTTAAGATGGAGCTAACTGTTGAGAAAGGTATTGGTTATCACTCAGCTGAAGTTCCTCCTATGTTGTTTGAAGAGGAAGTTCAACAAAAATCAGTTGGTAAATTGAAACTAGATAATGCTTTTTCACCTGTTAAGAAAGTTGCTTATTTTGTTGACAAAACTAGAGTTGAAAATAGAACTGACTTAGATAAGTTAACAATAGAACTTCAAACAAATGGAACTATTGATCCTGAAGATGCAATTCGAATCTCAGCAAGTATATTACAAAGACAACTCTTTGCATTTGTAGATATGACTTTTGAAGAAGAAGATGAAGATAGTAGTGCTCTTAACGATTTTGATCCTGTGCTTTTAAGATCTGTTGATGATTTAGAGCTAACTGTTCGTTCAGCTAACTGTTTGAAAGCTGAAAGCATTTATCTGATTGGTGATTTGGTTCAAAAAACTGAAAATGAACTTTTGAAAACACCTAACCTAGGGAAGAAGTCCTTAACTGAAATTAAGGATGTGCTAGCGTCACGTTCTTTCACACTAGGAATGAAACTTGAGAATTGGCCGCCTAAAGGTGTAGGCGAGTAAGATTGGGAGTGTAGGTTATGCGCCACCGTAAAACAGGCCGAAGTTTAGGTCGTACAAGCAGTCACAGAAAAGCAATGTTTTCAAACATGTGCTGTTCGTTGATTGAACATGAATTGATTACAACTACTCTTGCTAAGGCAAAGGAGTTGAGAGGGTATATAGAGCCAATTATTACAGTAAGCAAAAAAGACAGTGTTGCGTCAAGAAGACACGTCTTTAATAAGCTTCGTTCTAAGGGTGCTGTAGGTAAATTATTTACAACACTTGGACCACGTTATACTGAAAGACCTGGTGGATATGTTCGGGTTCTTAAATGTGGTTTCAGAGCAGGTGATAATGCTCCGATGGCTATAGTTGAACTTGTCGATAGACCAGCAGAAGTAGAAGTTGTCGAAGAATAAGATACTCTTTTACTAGGAGTTTTACTCAAGAGAGGCAAATGCGTTTTATATGCATTTGCCTTTTTGTTATGTGATATACTTTAATTATGAATAGTTTTATTGGTAGTGATTCACATTAGTTGTTAATGTATACGTAACTTTTTAAAATTTTTCAAAGGAATGAAATAAATGGCGGTGGTTTTCGTGAAATGTCCTTCATGCAAAGAAGATAATGTCATTAAATTCGGTACAAATGCAGCCGGTAAACAGCGATAAAAATGTAAAAGTGTAGATTGTGATAAAAACAATTTTTTA
>JARGPO010000051.1 GCA_029213075.1 Legionellaceae bacterium
TACTAGTATTGCGCCATCCATTTGTGCAGCACCTGTAATCATGTTTTTAACATAATCAGCATGACCAGGACAGTCAACGTGTGCATAATGCCTTATGTCTGACTCGTATTCTACATGAGCTGTGGATATTGTAATTCCGCGCGCTTTCTCTTCCGGTGCAGCATCAATCTCAGCATATTTCTTTGCAAGCCCACCATGCTTTGCTGCCATGGTTGTTGTTATAGCTGCTGTTAATGTTGTCTTCCCATGGTCAACGTGACCAATCGTTCCCACATTCAAATGCGGCTTACTACGATCAAATTTTTCCTTACCCATTTCAAATACCTCTATTTCTTATCAATGATGGCTTCAGCGATACTTGCTGGAGCTTCAGAATATTTACCAAACTCCATCGTGTACGTTGCTCGACCTTGTGTTGCTGAACGTAAGTCAGTTGAATATCCAAACATTTCAGCCAATGGAACTTCCGCTTTAATCACTCGACCTGCTGGAGATTCTTCCATACCCTGTAAAATACCTCGACGTCGACTTAAGTCACCCATCACATCACCCATGTATTCTTCTGGGGTTACGACTTCGACTTGCATCATTGGCTCAAGTAGAACAGGTTTGGCTCTCAATGCACCTTGCTTAAAGCACTGTGATCCAGCAATCTTAAAGGCCATCTCACTAGAATCGACTTCATGGAAAGAACCGTCAAACAGAGTAACTTTTACATCAACAACTGGGTATCCGGCAATAACACCATTTTGCATTTGCTCTTGAATACCTTTATCAACCGCAGGAATGTATTCTTTTGGAATAACACCACCAACAATTTGGTTGACAAATTCGTATCCGTCACCTTGTTTTTGCGGCTCAATTTTCAACCAGACATGACCATATTGACCACGACCACCTGATTGGCGAACAAACTTACCTTCTTGCTCGATTGGTGCTTTTAATGTTTCTCTGTAAGCTACCTGAGGTTTACCTACGTTAGCTTCTACGAGGAACTCTCTACGCATACGATCAACAATTATTTCTAGATGCAGCTCACCCATGCCCTCAATAATCGTTTGTCCAGACTCTTCGTCCGTATGAACTCTGAAAGAAGGATCTTCTTGAGCTAACTTTCCAAGAGCTATACCCATTTTTTCTTGGTCAGCCTTGGTTTTTGGTTCAACAGCTACAGCAATAACTGGTTCTGGAAAGTCCATTCTTTCTAGTGTGATAACGCTATTTACATCACATAGTGTATCGCCAGTAGTAACTGTCTTTAGACCTACAGCTGCAGCTATATCCCCAGCACGAACTTCTTTAATCTCTTCTCGAGAATTGGCATGCATTTGCAACAATCGGCCTATTCTTTCTTTTTTGCATTTAACAGGGTTGAATACAGTGTCCCCTGATTTTAACACGCCTGAGTATACACGGAAGTATGTTAGTGTGCCAACAAAGGGGTCAGTAGCTATCTTAAATGCAAGGGCTGAGAATGGTTCGTCATAGGAAGTGACTCTCTTGCCTTCATTACCATCTTCATCAATTCCTTTAATAGCAGGTACGTCAAGAGGTGATGGCAAGTAGTCAATCACACCATCTAGTACCGCTTGAACACCTTTGTTTTTAAAGGCTGAACCACAGAATACCGGTACGATTTCATTGTTTATTGTTCTCTTCCGAAGTGCTGATTTAATTTCTGATTCAGTAAGCTCTTCACCTTCGAGATACTTATTCATCAGTTCATCAGAGGCTTCAGCAGCAGCTTCAACTAGTTGCGAATGAAGATCTTCACATTGAGATAGCATTGCTTCTGGAATATCTTTGTATTCAAATACAGTCCCGCGGTTCTCTTCACTCCAGTGAATTGCCTTCATCTTAACTAAATCAATCACACCAGCAAAAGACTCTTCAGCACCAATCGGCAATTGAAGAACAACTGGATTTGATCCTAAGCGAGCTTTAATTTGGTCAACAACTCGTAAGAAGTTTGCACCCATTCGATCCATTTTATTAACGAATACTATGCGTGGGACACCGTACTTATCAGATTGACGCCAAACTGTTTCAGACTGAGGCTCAACCCCAGACACAGAATCAAAGACGACAATAGCACCGTCTAGAACTCGCAGAGAACGCTCAACTTCAATCATGAAGTCAACGTGACCTGGGGTGTCAATTATATTCACCCTATGCTTCGCGTATTGGTTCTCCATTCCTGCCCAATAGCAAGTTGTTGCGGCAGATGTAATTGTTATACCGCGCTCTTGCTCTTGAACCATCCAGTCCATTGTGGCTGCGCCATCATGGACTTCGCCTATTTTGTGTGATGTTCCAGTGTAGAATAATACCCTTTCAGTAGTAGTAGTCTTACCAGCATCTACATGAGCTGCGATGCCAATATTTCGGTACAATTCTAATGATGTAGTTGACACAAGATGTTCCTCTCTATCTCTTTAAAGTTCAGACCCTAGTTCCACCTGAAATGAGCAAACGGCTGATTAGCTTTAGCCATTTTGTGCATTTCTTCTCTTCGCTTGACTGCGGAACCTTTATTTTGCGCTGCGTCTACAAGCTCACCAGCTAGCCTAAGCATCATACCTTTCTCGCCACGCTTTCTTGAGGACTGAACAATCCAACGCATTCCTAGAGCAATGCTTCGATCCATTCGAACTTCCACAGGAACTTGGTATGTTGCTCCACCAACCCTTCGTGAACGAACTTCTACAGATGGACGAACATTATCTAGAGCTTGTTCAAAATAATGTAAAACGCCTGTTGCGCCTTGATTACCGCCTTCACCCTCATCATCAGACTTTTTAGTCTTTTTAATTCGTTGTTCAAGCAAATCAAGAGCTCCGTATATAATCTTTTCAGCTGTTGATTTTTTACCGTTTATCATTAATACATTGATAAATTTGGCTAGCAACTCGCTATGATGCTTTGGATCAGGGAGAATCTCTCTCTTTGGTATTTCTCTTCTTCTTGGCATATCAAATTCCTACTTTCAAATTATTTCTTATCTTTAGGTTTTTTTGTTCCATATTTCGAACGACCTTGTTTTCGATCGTTAACACCTGAAGTATCCAAACTACCTCGAACAGTATGATACCGAACACCCGGTAAATCTTTCACCCTACCGCCGCGAATCAAAACCACTGAATGCTCCTGCAAATTATGGCCTTCACCACCAATATATGAAGAAACTTCAAAACCGTTAGTTAAGCGAACACGTGCAACTTTACGCATAGCTGAATTAGGTTTCTTAGGTGTTGTTGTGTAAACACGTGTACAAACACCTCTTCTTTGTGGGCATGCTTGCAAAGCAGGCACATTACTTTTACGTTTAGCACGTAAACGAGGCTTTCTTACTAGCTGATTAATAGTAGCCATGTATTGTAACTCCGAACTTTTGACTATTGTTTCATAAATATAAAGAGGCCGGATTCTATGATACAAATGGCCCTGTTGTCAAGGGCCAATATATCAATAAATTTCCTCAATACGCCTAAACTCAGTCCTGCTGGCGATTTTCAGCATTTAGCGCTTCACTCAAAGCATGCTCAACATCACTAGCTGTAACCTTCTGTGGATTTGCTTCCGCTTCTAAAGCTCGAGCTTTTCGGGCTTTTCGCGTTTGGTGATAGGTATAACCCGTTCCTGCTGGAATTAGGCGTCCTACCATTACATTTTCTTTTAAACCTCTTAAATCATCTGTCTTACCGCTTACAGCTGCTTCTGTTAAGACCCTTGTGGTCTCTTGGAATGATGCGGCAGAAATAAATGACTCTGTCGCTAGAGATGCTTTTGTAATACCTAACAAGATTGGTATTCCTGTTGCCGGTATTTTATCATCAGCTGTCAACAGATCATTTTCTTCCAACATCACAGTTTCTTCAACCTGTTCTCCAACAAGGAACCTTGAATCACCTGATGCTGTTATTACTCTTTTACGTAGCATTTGACGAACAATAGTTTCGATATGCTTGTCATTAATTTTTACACCTTGAAGTCTATATACATCTTGAACTTCATTAACAATGTAATTTGCTAGTGCACCAACACCTAGTAGCCGTAGAATATCATGAGGGTTAGGTGGTCCATCTGCAACAACTTCACCACAGGCCACATGTTCCCCTTCAAATACTGATATGTTTCGCCATTTAGGTATTAATTCTTCGTGTGACTTGCTCTCAGATTCAGTAATAACCAATCTACGCTTACCTTTGGTTTCTTTACCAAAGTTAATAACACCTGAAATTTCGGCCATTACAGCTGAATCTTTTGGTTTACGAGCTTCAAACAAATCAGCTACTCTTGGTAGACCACCGGTAATATCTCTGGTCTTTGTTCTTTCTTGTGGTATACGAGCAATTACATCACCAACTCCTACTGACTCACCATCACCGAAATTAATGATTGCATCCACAGGCAAATAATATTGTGCTGGAACATTTGTTCCTGCTAGAAATATTTCCTCTCCAGCATCAGAGACTAGTTTAACCATTGGTCTCAAGTCTTTACCTGCAACACTGCTTCTGTGCTTAGCGTCGATAACAACAATATTACTTAGCCCTGTTAATTCGTCGGTTTGACGGTTCATTGTAATGCCTTCGACCAAATCAACGAACTTAAGTTTACCACCTACCTCTGAGATCACCGGATGCGTATGAGGGTCCCAAGTAGCAATAACCTGACCTGCTTCAACTGAAGACTCATCATGCACGGATAATACCGCACCATATGGTAGTTTATAACGTTCACGCTCTCTACCAAACTCATCAAGAATTGTTACTTCACCTGACCGCGACACCGCGACCAAGTTACTATTCGCATGAGTAACTGTTTTAATGTTATGTAGACGAATAACACCTTTCGTTTTAATCTGAATATTATTAGCTGCTGTAGATCTAGAGGCCGCACCACCAATATGGAAGGTACGCATAGTCAACTGTGTCCCTGGCTCACCAATAGACTGAGCGGCTATAATTCCAACAGACTCACCAGTATTTACGAGATGACCACGGGCTAGATCTCGACCATAACATTTCGCACATAAACCAAATCTGGTATCACAAGAAATTGGTGATCTTACGAAGACTTGATCGACGCTCATTGCTTCTAAACGCTCAACCCACTCTTCATCAAGTAATGTTCCAGCTTTTACAACAGGCTCTTTAATATTTGGAATGTATGTATCAGTTGCTACTACTCGACCAAGAACTCTTTCATGTAATGGCTCAACAATGTCACCACCTTCAATTAGAGGTTGCATTAGAATGCCATTTTCTGTACCACAATCAAGCTCTGTGATTACAACATCCTGAGCAACATCAACTAGTCTTCTTGTTAGGTACCCAGAGTTTGCCGTTTTTAACGCTGTATCTGCTAGACCTTTACGAGCTCCATGGGTAGAAATAAAGTATTGGAATACATTCAACCCTTCACGGAAGTTCGCAGTAATTGGTGTTTCAATAATAGAACCATCCGGTGCTGACATTAATCCACGCATACCGGCAAGCTGTCTAATCTGAGCTGCAGAACCCCTAGCTCCAGAATCGGCCATCATAAAGATCGGGTTGAAAGAATCTTCATTGCTTATCTCACCTTTAGAGTTCACAACTTCTTCAGTAGCTATGTTTGCCATCATAGATTTAGCAACCATTTCACTGGTTCTTGACCAAATATCAATAACTTTATTATATCTCTCACCGTTAGTTACAAGACCTGAGCGGAACTGAGATTCAATTTCTCGGACCTCGTTATCAGCTTTTTCAATTATTGCTGGTTTATCATGTGGGATTTCTAAATCATCAACGCCAATAGATGCTCCGCCTCTAGTTGCATACTTGAATCCGGTGTACATTAGCTGATCTGCAAATATAACTGTCTCTTTCAAACCATAAGCACGGTAGCAATTATCTAGCACTTTAGAGATAGCCTTCTTAGTCATCACTTTATTTACCTGAGAAAATGCCATTCCCTTCGGTAGAATTTCAGACAAGATAGCACGTCCTACTGTTGTTTCAACAAGTTGAAATCCACTTGGATCAACTGACTCATCAACAGGCATTCTAATGTTGATTTTCGCATGAATATCAATGAAGTCGCTTTCGTACCAATTCTGAGCGTCTTGCGTACTCATGAAAGACTTACCTTCACCTTTAGCATTTAGTCGGTAGCGTGTTAGGTAATACAAACCTAAGACCACATCCTGACTAGGAACAATAATCGGCTCACCACTTGCAGGAGATAAAATATTATTTGTAGACATCATTAACGATCTTGCTTCTAATTGAGCTTCGATTGTTAAAGGGATATGAACTGCCATTTGATCGCCATCGAAATCAGCGTTGTATGCTGTACATACTAATGGATGTAACTGAATAGCTTTACCTTCAATAAGTACTGGCTCAAATGCTTGAATACCTAACCTATGCAAGGTAGGTGCTCTGTTTAGTAATATTGGATGCTCTCGAATAACCTCTTCCAAGACATCCCAAACAACAGGCTCTTCTCTATCAACCATTTTCTTAGCAGCTTTAATAGTCGTAGCTAAACCACGGAACTCAAGCTTACTAAATATGAAAGGCTTAAATAACTCTAAAGCCATTTTTTTAGGTAGCCCGCATTGATGTAAGCGTAATGTCGGTCCAACTACAATCACAGAACGACCAGAATAATCAACTCGCTTACCAAGAAGATTTTGTCTGAATCGACCTTGCTTACCTTTAATCATATCTGCTAGAGATTTTAATGGCCGCTTATTAGTTCCAGTAATTGCTCGACCACGTCTGCCGTTATCTAATAGTGCGTCAACAGACTCTTGCAACATCCTCTTTTCATTTCTAACAATAATATCAGGAGCATTCAAATCCAGTAATCTCTTCAATCTATTGTTACGATTTATTACACGACGATATAAGTCGTTTAAATCTGAAGTTGCAAAACGTCCACCATCTAGAGGTACTAATGGTCTTAGATCTGGTGGCAAAACTGGAAGTACATTCATAATCATCCACTCAGGCTTGTTCCCTGAGTCATAGAATGCTTCTAACAACTTTAATCTTTTAGTAATTTTCTTGATTTTAGTTTCAGAACTTGTTGCTGGGAGCTCTTCCCGTAAAGTTTTAATCTCAAACTCAAGATCAATTTGTCGGAGTAAGTCACGGATAGCTTCCGCGCCCATTCTCGCGTCAAACTCATCACCATATTGCTCCATGGCATCAAGATAAACTTCATCATTTAGAAGTTGGCCTTTTTCAAGTTCAGTCATTCCTGGATCAACTACTACGAACGCTTCAAAGTATAAAACTCTTTCAATGTCGCGAAGAGTCATGTCTAAAAGCAAACCGATTCGGGATGGTAGTGACTTTAAAAACCAAATGTGAGCAACTGGGCTTGCAAGTTCAATATGACCCATGCGTTCACGTCTAACTTTCGCTAATGCAAGCTCTACGCCACATTTTTCGCATACAACTCCGCGATGCTTTAATCTTTTGTATTTACCACATAAACATTCATAATCTTTAACTGGGCCAAAAGTTTTAGCACAGAATAAGCCATCTCTCTCAGGCTTAAATGTTCGATAATTAATTGTTTCAGGTTTTTTAACTTCTCCATACGACCATGAACGAATTAACTCAGGCGATGCTAAACCAATTTTAATCGCATCAAATTCTTCATTATGACCTTGTTGTTTCAACATGCCTAGCAAGTCACCCATTATAGGTGCTTTTAAGATTATGTCGTTATCTGCATTTGGTACTATAGCCACGTTAATGCCTCCAAAATGGTCAAGCAGAGGTGCTAAGAATTAAATAAGCTCTTAGCATTCTCAAGGAATTAATTAATAAGCAGCCAATTATGGCTGCTACAGAAAAAATATCAATCGTGCTCAAGTTCGATATCTATACCGAGAGCCCTTATTTCTTTTAGTAATACGTTAAATGACTCTGGCATTCCTGGATCCATGCGATGATCACCATCAACGATATTCTTATATATCTTTGTTCGTCCAGCAACATCATCTGATTTAACAGTCAACATTTCTTGGAGAGTGTAAGCTGCACCATATGCTTCAAGTGCCCATACTTCCATCTCACCAAAGCGCTGCCCACCAAACTGTGCCTTACCACCAAGTGGTTGCTGAGTAACCAAGCTATAGGATCCTGTTGAACGAGCATGCATCTTGTCATCAACCAAGTGATTAAGCTTTAACATGTACATGTAACCAACTGTAACTGGATTATCAAACTCTCGTCCAGTTCTACCATCAATTAAGGTTGTCTTACCGTCAAGTGGAAGATCAGCTAACTTCAACATTGATTTGATTTCTGGCTCCGAAGCGCCATCAAATACTGGTGTAGCCATTGGAACACCATTTCGTAAGTTATTAGCAAGCTCTTTTAACTCATTGTCACTTAGTGAGTCTAAATCAACTCTCTTCATTCCATCATGATTATATATTTTAGATAGGTAGCTCTTTACTTCATCCATTGACTTTTTGCTATCAAGCATTTCGGCTATTCTATGACCCAAACCCTTAGCCGCAAGTCCTAAGTGGGTTTCAAGTACCTGACCAATATTCATCCGCGATGGAACACCTAGTGGATTTAGTACGATATCTACCGGAGTACCATCTGCCATATAAGGCATATCTTCTACAGGAACTACGATAGAGACAACACCCTTATTACCATGACGGCCAGCCATTTTATCACCAGGCTGAATACGTCTTTTAACGGCCATATATACTTTAACAATTTTTAATACACCAGGAGCTAAATCATCACCTTGAACAATTTTCTTACGGTTATCATTAAAGCGTTTTTCCATCTCTTTAGAAAGTTGTTCAAGTTGCTTCGAAGACTGCTCTATTTTATGACTAGTTTCATCATCTTCCACTCGAATACTAAACCATTTATCTTGTGATATCTGGTCTAGGTACTCAGCTGTAATCTTAGTTCCAGATTTGATACCTTCAGGACCACCCGTGGCGATAGAATCAAGAAGCATTGTGTGAACACGTTGATATATATCCTCTTCTCTAATTCTTCGTTCATCAACTAGATCCTTACGAACTCTAGCTAGGTGCTCATCTTCAATAGCTTTTGCGCGATCATCTTTTTCTAAGCCATCTCTAGTGAAGACTTGAACGTCAATGACAGTACCATTCATACCAGACGGTACACGCAGCGATGAATCTTTAACATCAGACGCTTTTTCACCAAAAATTGCTCGTAGTAGTTTTTCTTCTGGTGTTAGCTGTGTTTCTCCTTTAGGAGTAACTTTCCCAACTAGAATGTCACCAGCATTTACTTCAGCACCAATGTATACCACTCCAGACTCATCAAGGCTTGCTAGCGCAGATTCAGAAACACTTGGAATATCAGCCGTAATTTCTTCGCTACCCAATTTAGTATCACGAGAAATACAGGTTAACTCTTCAATGTGAATAGTAGTAAAGCGATCATCTTCAACAATTCTTTTAGAAATTAAGATTGAATCCTCGAAGTTGTAACCATTCCATGGCATAAACGCAACCAACAAATTCTGACCAAGAGCCAACTCACCCATGTCAGTACATGGACCATCTGCTAAAATATCTCCTTTAGCGATTCTATCCCCTGTAGCAACGATTGGAGTTTGATTAATGCAAGTATCTTGATTTGAACGGAAGTATTTAGTTAGGTTATAGATGTCGACACCTGTTTCACCGGCTGTCGTTTCACTGTCATGTACCCTAACAACAATTCGTGATGCATCGACCAAGTCAATAATACCGCCACGTTTGGCAACAACAGAAACTCCAGAATCAGAAGCTACCGTTCTCTCCATACCAGTACCAACCAATGGCTTTTCAGCTCGAAGAGTTGGAACAGCCTGACGTTGCATATTTGAGCCCATTAATGCTCTGTTAGCATCATCATGTTCTAGGAATGGAATTAATGATGCAGCAACAGACACGATCTGTTTTGGTGACACATCCATATAATTTATGTTGTTTGGTGTTGTTAGTGAGAATTCATTCTCATGACGACAAGGTACAAGATCTGCAGTAATATTTCCTTGTTCATCAAGCGCAACACTTGATTGAGCAATATATTGATCAACCTCTTCAATTGCTGACAAATACTCAATTTTGTCTGTTACACGACCGTCTATTACTTTCCTGCAAGGAGTTTCAATGAATCCGTAGGAGTTAGTTCTAGCGTATACTGATAATGAGTTAATCAAGCCAATATTTGGGCCTTCAGGTGTCTCAATTGGACATACACGACCATAATGGGTGGTATGAACATCTCGTACTTCGAAACCAGCTCTTTCTCTTGTAAGACCGCCAGGCCCAAGAGCTGAAACACGGCGCTTATGTGTAACTCCAGATAGTGGGTTAACTTGATCCATAAACTGAGATAACTGGCTTGAACCAAAGAATTCTTTGATTGCAGCAGAAACAGGTTTAGCGTTAATTAAATCTTGTGGCATAAGGTTTTCAGACTCAGCTAGACTCAATCTTTCTTTAACAGCTCTTTCAACCCTAACTAAACCTACTCTAAATTGATTCTCGGTCATCTCACCAACACTTCTTACGCGACGGTTACCAAGATGATCAATATCATCTACTAAACCAATACCATTACGAATATTGATTAATGTTTTGATTACAGCAAGAATATCTTCTTTAGTTAGTGTTCCTGGACCTTCGTCTTCTTTACGACCAACACGACGGTTAAACTTCATACGACCAACAGTAGATAGGTCATAACGTTCATCCGCAAAGAACAAGTTTTTAAACAATGCTTCAGCCGCCTCTTTCGTTGGTGGCTCACCAGGTCGCATCATACGATAAATTTCAACTAGCGCTTCAAGCTCTGAGGAAGTAGGGTCAATTCTTAGTGTGTCTGATATATATGAACCATGGTCTAAATCATTAGTGTAAATTAGACTAAAGTTTTCAATTCCGGACTGTACAAGTCTTTCAAGGAGTTCAGATTCGACCTCGTCATTTGCTTGTGCAAGTATTTCACCCGTTAATGTATCAATTATATTTTTTGATAATACTTTTCCTGCTAGGTAGTCACGAGGAACAACTAAATCCTTCATGTTGCTTTTTTCCATTACTTTAATGTGTCGTGAAGTAATGCGACGACCTTGCTCTACAATTAGCTCACCTGTAGTTGGTACAACAATATCGAATAGTGCTATTTCTCCACGGAGTCTTGCTGGTATTAGGTCTATGTGGAACTCACCTTTCTTATAGTGACACTCGGTTGTTTCGAAGAATTCAGCAAGAATCGCCTCAGCATCATAACCAAGTGAGCGTAGTAAAATAGTAACAGGTAGTTTACGACGTCTATCTATTCTAACAAACACACTGTCTTTAGGATCAAATTCAAAATCTAACCACGAACCACGATAAGGAATGATTCTTGCAGAATATAATAATTTTCCTGAAGAATGTGTTTTACCTTTATCATGTTCAAATATCACACCAGGAGAGCGGTGTAACTGTGAGACAACAACACGCTCAGTACCATTTATTACAAAAGTACCAACGTCAGTCATTAGAGGTATTTCACCCATAAAGACATCTTGCTCACGAATATCTTTAACTGGCTTAGGATCGCCAGAAGCTTCTTTATCTAAAACAACCAATCGGATTTTAACACGAAGTGGAGCAGAGTAAGTTAGTCCTCTTAATTTGCATTCCCGCACATCGAAAGCTGGTTCGCCTAAGCAATAGCTTACATATTCTAATCTTGCGTTCCCAGAAAAGCTTTGAATAGGAAATACTGATGAAAAAGCTGCATGCAGGCCGCTATTTTGTTGGCCTTTATTTGCAGTTTCCAATTGAAGAAAGTCTCTGTATGATTTCAACTGAATTTCAAGGAGGTTTGGTATGTCCATGATATCAGCTTGCTTACCAAAGCTTTTGCGGAATCTTTTTTTCTCAGCATGTGAATATTGAGCGTTAGCAACTGCTTGGGCCATGGTAGTTCCTCTATAAATTATTAATATCTATAAACACGTATACCCAGCCATGAACCATGGCTGGGTCTTAACAGACTGGGTTTGTTAACTATTTAACGTCAACTGCTGCGCCTGCTTCTTCTAGTTGTTTCTTAATTTCAGCTGCTTCGTCTTTAGACACGCCTTCTTTGATTGAAGACGGTGTACCTTCAACTAAATCTTTAGCTTCTTTCAAGCCAAGACCAGTGATAGCACGAACCGCTTTAATTACAGCAACTTTATTTGCTCCAAAACTTGACATAACAACATCAAATTCTGTTTTTTCTTCAGCTGCAGCTGCTGCAGCTGGTGCTGCAACGGCTACGGCAGCTGATGCTGCAGAAACGTTGAATTTATCTTCCATAGCTTCAATTAGTTCAACAACTTCCATTACGCTCATGTTTGCTATTGCATCTAGAATTTCATCTTTTTTTACAGCCATTTCTAGCTCCTAAGTTAAATATTATATAGTAATTATCTGGTTAGTTTGATTTTGCATCTTTTACAGCCGCAACTGTTCTTACTAATTTGCCATGTGGCTCAGCAAGAGTTTTTACAAACTTCTCAACTGGAGCTTTCATAACAAACAATAGTTTAGACAGCGCTTCATCCCGAGTTGGTAAACTCGCGACATAATCAAGCTGATTTACATCGTAGACTTTTCCGCCAAGAGATAAAGCTTTAACTTCTAGCTTCTCAAATGTTTTAGAAAAATCTTTTAGCAATCTTGCTGCATCACTAGGTGCCTCTGTAGACAGAGCAACAACTAATGGTCCAACCAAGTGATCACTTAGACAATCAAAATCTGTTTCTTTAAATGCCCTACGAGTCAAATTATTAGGTACAACTCGCAAATAAACTTTCGCCTTACGCGCTTCAGAGCGTAATTGGGTCATTTGATTAACAGTTAAACCACGATAATTAGCGACAACGGCCGAAATTGCTGACGAAGCAACTGCTGTTACTTCTTCAACTACGGCTTTCTTTGCAGCTAAAGTTAACGTCACGTTCTAACCTCCTAAGTTGTGCAAATCAATATTGATTTGACAGTTATGGTGGCCTTCTTCAACGATACAAACACTTAAGTCTGTAACAGAGTCAGGTTCACCCGTCTGCGCAGGAATGCAAACAGATGTATATTGCTAGAACACAAGCGGTCCTTCATGCACTATCTATAGCTATGTCCATATAACTTTTTATATTACAGTAATGCTGTGTTATGTTGCTAATTTACATGATATTTGCATATTATACTCTCGCACCTGCGGTCTTCGACGGCGTCAACCAAAGTCTTCGCCGTGAAATTCTTGCAAAATGGGAAATAATATTACACTACTATTGATGCTGGATCAATAGTTAATCCTGGTCCCATTGTAGATGATAGGGTAATTTTTTTGATGTAAACCCCTTTAGACGTTGCAGGCTTTGCTTTCTTGAGGTCGGCAAGTAATGCTATAACATTCTCAATCAAGTCTTCTGGTTTAAAATCAACCTTACCAACAGAGCAGTGTATAATACCGTTCTTATCAGTTCTATAACGAACTTGACCAGCTTTAACATCTGTAACAGCTGCTTCAACATTCATAGTAACCGTGCCAACTTTTGGATTTGGCATAAGACCGCGAGGACCTAGGATTTGACCTAGTTGACCTACGATTCTCATAGCATCAGGAGTTGCAATCACAACATCAAATTCCATCTCGCCTGCTTTAATTTTATCTGCCAAGTCTTCAAAGCCAACAATGTCAGCACCTGCTTCTTTTGCTTTAACAGCATTATCACCTTGAGCAAATACAGCAACTCTCACTACTTTACCTGTGCCTTTTGGTAGTTTTGTGGATAGTCTTAGTGCTTGATCAGGCTTACGTGGATCTAGCCCCATGTTCACAGCTATATCAACACATTCATTAAATTTTTCACTAGCGAATTCTTTTAGAATAGCAATAGCTTCTTCTGCTTTATATGTTTTGTTTGGATTAACTTTTTCTTTAATAGATATTCTTTTCTTGGTCAAAATTGCCATTGTAGTACCCCTTACTCTATGCCTTCAACTTCAATGCCCATGCTACGCGCTGTACCTGCAATAGTACGAACAGCCGCATCTAAATTACTCGCCGTTAAATCAGGCTCTTTAATCTTGGCAATTTCTTCCAATTGAGCACGTTGAAGTTTTGCAACTTTAACTTTATTTGGCGTGGCACTACCACTGCTAATCCCAGCTGCTTTTTTAAGCAAGACAGATGCAGGAGGTGTTTTGATGATAAACGTGAAGCTGCGATCAGTATAAACTGTAATGACAACTGGTGTCGGCATACCTGCTTCCAGGTGCTGTGTTGCAGCATTAAATGCTTTACAGAATTCCATGATATTTACACCACGTTGACCTAGAGCGGGTCCAACTGGTGGACTAGGATTAGCCTTACCAGCCTGAATTTGCAATTTTATATATGCTTCTATTTTTTTAGCCATTTTTACTCCTCGATGGGTATAACGCTAATTTATAATTAGCTTCCCTTCTTGCTATCATGTTCTTAGTTTATCTAAGAACGCTCGAACTTTGCCTAAATCTGTTTACGTAGCTGTGCTTATTGCTACCAAACAAAATCAGGTTTTCTCTACTTGCCCAAATTCAAGTTCAACTGGCGTTGATCTTCCAAAGATCAAGACAGCGACTCGTAGACGACTTTTTTCATAGTTAACTTCTTCAACAACACCATTAAAGTCTACAAAAGGCCCTTCTTTCACACGAACTACTTCGCCTGGTTCAAATAGTACTTTAGGCCGAGGCTTGCTTACCCCATCCTCAACTCTTTGCATAATTGCGAGAGCTTCTTTATCTGAAATTGGTGTTGGTGTCTGACTTGTTCCGCCAATGAATCCTAGAACCCTAGGAATGGCTCTAATCATATGCCATGTTTCATCGTTCATTTCCATATTAACAAGAACATATCCAGGGAAAAATTTTCGTGTGCTTTTGCGCTGTTGTCCGGCACGCATTTCTACAACTTCTTCTGCAGGAACAACTACCTCGCCAATTTTCTCGACAAGATGATGATGTTCAGCGCGCAGTTTAATTTCGCGCATAACAAAACCTTCATATCCTGAGTAAGCGTGAACTACATACCACTGTTTTGATTTTTGCTCTTCCACAGTCATGTCAACCTAATTGCGTTATTTTACCGATAGTCCACATCATGCCTGAATCTATCCCCCACAATACAAATCCTGTAACTGTAACCATGATCATTACAATAAAAGTGGTTTGAGTAGTTTCTTGACGACTAGGCCAAACAACCTTTTCTAGTTCAAGCTTTGCATCTTTTGTAAATGCGTAGCATTGTTTACCTTTTTCGGTAAAATAGAAGAGAGTGAAAGTGGCTACTACCCATCCGATCCAGATCATAGATATGATTGGCCCAGATAGATTACCAAGATACGTACCTAGAAAGGACGCTATGGTAACTACTACCACCCCTAGCCATGCGGCTACTTCTACCAATTTTAAGTTACTTATTTTCATATCACCCATACTATGTGAATAGTTGGCAGGCCAGGAGGGAATCGAACCCCCAACCTACGGTTTTGGAGACCGCCACTCTGCCAATTGAGCTACTGGCCTATTCATTTTGTAGCAGGCTTCAAAATTTGATGCCTGCTACCGTGTATTGTTTACTCAATAATTTTAGCTACAACACCGGCTCCAACAGTTCGGCCGCCTTCCCGTATAGCAAATCGCAAACCGTCTACCATTGCAATCGGCGCATGTAAGTTAACTACTAGTTTCACATTGTCGCCTGGCATTACCATCTCAATTCCATCTGGAAGGTCGCATGTGCCTGTTACGTCTGTGGTTCTAAAGTAGAACTGTGGACGATAACCATTGAAAAATGGTGTGTGTCTTCCACCTTCGTCTTTAGATAGTACATATACTTCTGCTTCAAACTTTGTATGTGGCTTGATTGTTCCTGGTTTTGCCAAGACTTGACCGCGCTCAACATCATCACGCTTGGTGCCTCTTAATAGAACACCTACGTTGTCGCCTGCTCGACCTTCGTCTAACAGCTTCCTAAACATCTCAACACCAGTACAAGTAGTTCTGGTTGTTTCACGTATTCCTACGATTTCTACTTCCTCACCTACTTTAACTATACCACTCTCTACTCGACCAGTTACTACTGTTCCTCGTCCAGAAATTGAGAATACATCTTCAATTGGTAGTAAGAAGTCTTTATCAATGTTTCTTACTGGTTCTGGTATGTATGAATCC
>JARGPO010000007.1 GCA_029213075.1 Legionellaceae bacterium
AACAGTTAACCTCATTTTCATCCGTGTAAGGTTTATCCTCGATCGTATCATCAAGAATTAATACTCCATCTGAAGATGAACGCTCTTGTACTGATGGTTTTACATATTGCCAAAGTTTTTTTGAACCAAAATCTTCCAAGCAAAGGAATCTAGAAACTTTATCGTGAGATAAATCACCATCTAACATATCAGCTAAACCAGTTGCAGTAGCATATTTGTTCTGACAAATAAGGTAGTCAGTGTAAATATCTAGCATATCCATGCTTTGAGTCTCCCTAAAATTTAAGGGGTGAATTTTAAGCTATTTTCAATAGACTGCAATGGCAGGTGCGTAAGGTGAGTAATGATATAAATAACCATAAAAATTGCCCTATAAATTTAGAGTCATAATTGGGTCCTGCGTTAAATGATCTGCTTTATTTCTCTTATGTGTCAAACCTGGTAAGATTCATCCTTGGCCTGGGAACTAATGCAGCAAGCCTCGCTATGAAATCTAAGGGTTCAAACACCACATGAGTCGTACCATTCTTATAAGGGTTTTTTTCATATATGACTTGAAATCAAACGTAGTCTATATAGATACCTTTGAGCGATGGAATGTTAAAACTTGTTTTACATTCCTCGGGTATGACTTTAAGGTAAGAACTCTTAAGAATTATAAAGGAGAGCTCTATCGAAGATGCATGCCAGGGGCATAAAAGAAAGCCATGCGGAAAATTACGAAAGAGATTAAGGCTTGGCGAATACATCGCTCCTCGAAAAGTGCAGAGGGTATTGCCGCCAGATACAATGCAACTCTTAGAGGATGGATCGAATATTATGGGAAATTTTCCTATAGGAACTTTGGTTATCACCTATGGAGCGTGTTTCAATCGAGGCTTGTGAAATGGATGCAATCAAAGCATCGGGTTTCCACGAGGAAGGCTAAATACAAGCTGGCGTTGTTAAGAAAAGCAACACCCCGGATCTTTGCTCATTGGTATTTACTTCGTGCAGAGAATGCGTGACTAAGAGCCGTATGATGGGAGACTATCAAGTACGGTTCTGTGAGCAACTAAGGGATGAGAGTTCCCTTGGTTGACTCGACTTAATACCTCCACTAAAGGTGCTGATGCCTCAAGTATTTTATTTTCTATTGTGAAAACCTGCAAAGAGCACAGTATAGATGTCTTCGCTTATTTTAAATATGCCCTAGAAAAAATCGTCTTATGCAAAGATGTGCATGACATCCATAACTTGCTGCCATATAACGTTAATCCTGAACTTCTCAAAAATCAAAGAAGAATCCCTGCTTTATCTTATCCTGATAAGTAGGTTGATGGTTTGGCGCTTACAAATGATCTGCTTTATTCTTCTTATACTCTCAAAATTATATATGTTTATGAAAAATTTCTCCAAACATGCTAATATGTACTATATTGGTACTAAAATGGATGTTTTGAATCATGAGGCCAGAAATTATATCATTAAGGTCAGGGGATTTGCATATAGAAAAGCAGTTAGGTGTTGGGCAACATGGAGCTGTACTCTTAGCGAAAGATAAAGAAAACAAACAGTTGTGGTGTGTAAAATCCGAAAAAGATCCTGAGCGGGCCGCATATGAGGCTGAAGCTATTCAAATGTTCTACGGTATAGATTCAGAAGTAATTGAACATGAAGGTCTATATTACTTTAAAATGCCATTTTTTAAGGGAAAGACTCTAGATAAAGAAATGGCCGAAGGGTTAACTTTAGCTGAAAAGGTGCTGATTATTAAAAAGATTTCGCTTGAGGTAGATGATCTACATAAAAAAGGTTTAATGCATAGAGATTTAAAGGCTGATAATATTATTATCAATCGGGTAGGAGGAGAGATTCAGGTTAACCTTATTGATTTAGGGCGTTCTGTTAAGCTTAACGAGAAAAATTTATATTTAAGGACAAATAAAATCAAATTATTATTTCAACCGCAAGTTGCCCCAGAGTATCTATATAACGGCACTGTAGATACTTCATCTGACATCTATTCTATAGGTAGAATTACTGATAAGTTATTTCAAGGACGTCGTTATTCAAGCTCTAAGTTGGCTAGTGATGTTAAATCCGTGCGTAAAACTAATTTTGATAAATTAGTTAATAATGCTAAGTCAGATTTTGAAGTATATAAAATAACTTTAATTAGTCAGTTAATACTTATTCAGACATATTTGATTAGTAAAAATGTACCATTAACAAACAAGACTCATCAGAGTATATCATCAATTAAAGAAAGCCTAGAAAAATGTAATTTTGATGACGAACAATCTTTAATGGCTGTGACGGACAACTTTAAAAATGTTTATTTATTTTATAAAGAAAATTTAACAGATAGCGAAGATAGGAAGGATAGTTATGAGATAACAATATTATTCAACTTGTTAGTATATTCAGTTAAGTTTTTAGAGTTTTTATGTGTCATTCAACCGTATCATTCAGTGTATTTAGAGATGAGAGGATTTTGTAGAGATATAAGATCTCTTACAAACTATAAAGATAGGTTAAATGACATTAAGTCAGATTATTCAGATATTGATGGAGATACTGACTTAAAATTAGACTCTGAGCCAAGCTCTGATCTAAATTATAATCCAGATACAGACTCTGATTCCGAACCAGATTCTGACGATGATTCATTTAATTTTAAATAATTATATCTTTGAAAAACAAGATAGCTTAGATATTTATCTTCAACCATACCTGTTCTATGCTAAGGTGTTGTTGTATCGCTCAATAAACCTACTAATACCCATCAAAAATTCCTAAATTCCCCAAGAATTAGGCACTAGGATCGCTTCTGGTTGCAGATCTGCTAATTCAAAGATTTTCTTATGAATTTTTGTTTTTTCCTGAACGATTATTTTACTATCATAGACCTTAAATTTTAGTGTTCGTAATGCCATTAAGGCTTGATCAACAGTAAAATTATCATTGAGTTTTTCTCTTATTTCCAGAAAAACAATTAGCAATAAATATTGTAAAAACAAGTAGCCTGTGCTCTGAGCATTCTTATAAAACCAGCTAAATAAGCACATTACGTAATCTGCTATAATTGACTTATGAGAACTATTTTACACTTATTAATATATCTTGTTATCACGCTGATAAAGTTAATGCGCCGAAAAGGTATGAAGAAGTTAATTGCAGAGAATATATCGTTACGCCAACAACTGATTTCATTAACAAGAAATAGGTCTCGGGCGCCTGATCTAACATTTTATGAACGACTAAGCTTTGGTTTGTTCGCATTTTTTATTTCACCAGCTCGATTGAAGAAAATTGCTATTGCAATTAAACCGGTAACATTGCTAAATTTCCATCGAGCTTTGATTAAACGAAAATATAGCGTGTTATTTAGTAATAAGAAGCTACATAAACCAGGACCCAAAGGTCCAAGTCAAGAATTAATTGATATAATAATAGAAATGAAACGGCGAAATCCACGTTTTGGATATTTAAGCATCACCATGTAGCTCAATCGCGCATTTGGTTTGAATCTAGATTTTGGTGTTGTAAGGAGAGTTTTAAATCAATACTTTAAATCCACTGAACCTAGAAATAGTGGTCCGTCATGGCTAACAACCATAGGACACATGAAAGATTCTCTGTGGTCAATTGATCTTTTCCGTTGTGAGTCAATCAATTTAAAATCTCATATGGTAATGTTAGTTATTAATCAGTTTACTAGAAGGATTATTGGGTTTGCAGTGCGTGATAACTCTGTTGATGGGCCTACAACATGCGTGATGTTTAATAAAATAATTTCCGGAAAATCGCCGCCTAAGTATTTATCAACTCATCTTACGCACCTGCCATTGCAGTCTATTGAAAATAGCTTAAAATTCACTCCTTAAATTTTAGGGAGACTCAAAGCATGGATATGCTAGATATTTACACTGACTACCTTATTTGTCAGAACAAATATGCTACTGCAACTGGTTTAGCTGATATGTTAGATGGTGATTTATCTCATGATAAAGTTTCTATATTCCTTCGCTTGGAAGATTTTGGTTCAAAAAAACTTTGGCAATATGTAAAACCATCAGTACAAGAGCGTTCATCTTCAGATGGAGTATTAATTCTTGATGATACGATCGAGGATAAACCTTACACGGATGAAAATGAGGTTAACTGTT
>JARGPO010000073.1 GCA_029213075.1 Legionellaceae bacterium
GGGGCGATGTTTGGATAAAATTACTGCATATGGTGTAACAAAACTATATTCTGAAATTGCGTTTGAGATTGCTCGAGAAAAAGGAATACTCGGACAGAGATGATTATGACACTGTGTCTTATGGTTTATAATTTTGCCCAGCACAACATGCGTAAATGCATGGAAGAGCAAGGTGATGTTTTGCCTAATAAGGTGGGTAAACCAATTAAAAACCCAACCATGAAATGGATTGCTGAATTAATGAATATGATTGCTGTTGTCACTATCATCTCAGATGACAAGCGGCATCGTATTGTGACTAATGTTAAAAAAGTGCATCAAAGGATCATTGTGTATTTTGGTAAACATGCGTTAGATATTTATGGTTTGCCATCTGGTCTGGAACGTGTAGATATTAATTTTTCTAATTATAAAAATCTTCTACATTGGTGCGAAAGGTAGGTTGGATGTTAACAATTCATTATTTGATTAGTGAATCTACAGTTAATATTTTGGTAAAATTATATAGGAAAGTTAATGCATGTTTTTGCATAATATATGGTGAAAGAGATATATATACTAATCTTTCAAAATTAGAAAGGACGATGATAGATGAGCGATTGTATAGGAAAATCACTAAAGAATTTGTAGATAATAAATTTTTTCAATTTACTATACCCGCACCCGCACCCGCATCAGCACTTGAAGTTCAAAGAGTTGGGGATGATTTTGAAGTAGTTATTGATCATTATAAAATACCTGAGATTAAAGACGAGATTTTGGCAGCAGCTGATGAGGAGCTTTTAATACGTAATGAAGATAGGCAAAGGATCATTAAGCTAGAACAAGAATTAGCTGATAGAAAACAAGAATTAGCTGATAGAAAACAAGAATTAGTTGATAGAAAAATTGAATTAGAAACTCAGGATCAAGTTATTACTAGGTTAAAGAGCATCATCAAAGATAAACATCATGAAACTTCAGAGTTAAGAAGTCAATTAGGAGAATACAAAGTATCACAATATAACAAGTCATCATCAAGAGATAACCAAGTTGGACTAACAAGAAATAGCAGCCACCATTCAACTATGTTTAGTAGAAGTGGAAAGGCTGGTAGCAGTAGCTCTAACGATTATGAGCAAGTATCTGATAACAGCATATAAAAATACGGATAACGGATAATGAGCAAGCAATATTTAGCATTAAGCCCTAAATTTTTATCAAGACTTAGTTACCATTATATATGGGGATTAGGACTTGATAGGAAAGGCTGTAGCAATTTTTATGATTTATTGCAGGAATTGCAATCTAGTGCCGAGTTATTTAGGTCAATAAATGATGATACCAATAAGATATTAAATAAAGTCGGATTTATTGGATTTATTGTGCGCTCATTATATTGGATATTTAATATCAATCACTATCGTCAAAATTATCATAAGTTGCAAGCTTATTATTCATGGCGAAAGTATGAAGAGGGGATTATTATGTTTACTGATTCTGATAGGGAGCAAGTAGATAAGCAAGGTGGTTTTATATTAAAGCAACAAGAATTAGAACCATCAATGTCAAGAAATTTATATAACGGCGTATCAAGGTGTGTTGAGCCTGTTAAATGGTGTGTTGTAACTCCTATTGTTTGGTGTGCTGGTGGTATTAGGGTGAAGTTTTTTAAAAATGAATCATCCTCGCCATTAAAAGAGGCAATTATATCTACAGATACACATTTTAATGTTGATGAAAAGTCACAAGAACATTTAGAATCTTTAGGGATTGATATAGAGATAGGCTCTAATTTTTTAGTTAGTGATTTAAAAAAACAACATAGGAAGCTTTGTTTAAAATATCACCCTGATAAACCAGGTGGTGATGTAGATAAATTTATAAGTATAAATGAGGCATATAAAAGTCTTTTATCACATATATATTCTGATAAAAGTATATTGGGTTTAAAGGAAAGATATGCAGATTACTTTGCCGAATGTAGAAGAGGGCATGAAGAAGCAGATAGATGTATAGAACGAGCTCATGAAGAGAATAAAATAGCTCATGAAGTGAATGTTGCGCACCTTAAGTTTATAGAAGATTTTGAGGAGTCAGAGAGAGAGCCTGTAGAGGATATGGTTTCCATAGATGCTTGCAAAGGACGCAGAAGACATTCCCCCACAATGTTTCATAATAGTTATGATACTTTTAATGAAGTAAAAGATAGTGAATTAGCTAAAGATGAAGAGACCCCTTCTAAAAACGGATGTGTTTTGTCATGAAGTAAGCACTATGAGTAGTCAATAATTGGTATCTTGAGTTAAGTTTAATATTAGATGGCAGTCTATGGAGTTAAAATTCGTGGTAAGTATTATTTGGAAGAAGGTGATATGATATCAGCAACAGAGTTAAATATTAAAGGCGCGACTGAAATTTCTAGGGTTAATTGTCAAGATTATGACTTGATCTATGTTAAAAAAGTTAATAAATATTTATTTGATTATCTTGTATTGGAGATTGACAAAATTCATTCACAATTACCTCGTTACTCGATTATAGTTCATAGATTGATTAATGACTTAATTTTTATAAATCATCAAGAAATTGATACTGAGTTTGGTAATACAAAATATTTACTTGCTTTTTATAGTTTGTACAAAGCTATGAATGATGAAGAGAAACTAAATACCATTAAGTCTTCATATCTTGGCCTTAAAGGAAAATCGTTACTATTTCCATTATATAGAGAACTATATTTAAACTTCATACAAATGGTGCCTAAATTAAGGAAATTAAAATCAGAAGATTACTTGCATGATTATGAAAACACTATTAAATATTCAGATGTTGGATTAATACAACAACAATGGCAAATCAAAGGTGTAAAGAGTAATATAAGATCTGTTGAGATGAGCTCATCAAGTACGCAGACTTCAGATTTAAATAATGGACAACTGACAATAGAAAATAGAGTGTTAATATTTTTAAACTATTTGACAGAATGTTTGCAATACGTATTTTTACCTTTTTTTGAAGCGGGCATGTATATAAGCTTTTTTATATCAGGATTTATAGCAATGCCTGGTATTTGCCTAGATTATTATTTAAGGCATAAAAACTCAGATATTTATCATAGATATATAGGTGGTACGCATACATTGAAATCCATGAGACTTTTATGTTATTTGTTTGGCATTTCTGACAGTTTTAGTCGTGACCGATATATAGTGAATGTTGGTGGTTTTTTTTCTAAATATCCTTTTGGTATTTTGGGTGAGTTTGTTGGGGATTGCGTGGGAATATCAATTATGATACTGGGAGCCATTGTGGTTGCAAGTATGGCACTATTCTTAAGAATCATACCTTTAGCAATTCTTTTAGCATATAAGATAGTTTCTTCTGTTTTGGTTTGCTTGTTTAAGTTTGGCAATGATTTGATATGTACCTCAGAACAATCGCCAGAGACTTCCATCGGTATTCCTTAAACTGATCTGGTCAACCTAAACCGCACACATTTACTTTAGAATTTTCAAATTCAATTGGCGAAACATCTCCAATCGTTGTATGCAGCCTAACACCATTGTAATAACGGATATAAGACTCCACATCTTTTTTCATACCATCCCGGGTTAAATGATAAATATTAAAAAGCCATTCATTTTTTAAACTACCAAAAAACCGTTCAACCCTACCTTTCGCACCAATGTAGAAGATTTTTATAATTAGAAAAATTAATATCTACACGTTCCAGATCAGATGTCAAACCATAAATATCTAACGCATGTTTACCAAAATACACAATGATCCTTTGATGCACTTTTTTAACATTAGTCAAAATACGATGCCGCTTGTCATCTGAGATGATAGTGACAACAGCAATCATATTCATTAATTCAGCAATCCATTTCATGGTTGGGTTTTTAATTGGCTTACCCACCTGATTAGGCAAAACATCACCTTGCTCTTCCATGCATTTACGCATGTTGTACTGGGCAAAATTATAAACCATAAGACACAGTGTCATAATCATCTCTGTCCGAGTATTCCTTTTTCTCGAGCAATCTCAAACGCAATTTCAGAATATAGTTTTGTTACACCATATGCAGTAATTTTATCCAAACATCGCCCC
>JARGPO010000013.1 GCA_029213075.1 Legionellaceae bacterium
AGTTAAGCAAGTTAAGCAAGTTAAGCAAGTTAAGCAAGTTAATCAAGTTAAGCAAGTTAAGCAAGTTAAGCAAGTTAAGCAAGTTAAGCAAGTTAAGCAAGTTAAGCAAGTTAAGCAAGTTAAGCAAGTTAAGCAAGTTAAGTAAGTTAAGCAAGTTAAGCAAGTTAAGCAAGTTAAGTAAGTTAAGTAAGTTAGGTAAGTTAAGTAAGTTAAGTAAGTTAAGTAAGTTAAGCAAAAGAACTACAACAAACTAGACGGAGTTTTTAATAGACGATCTTGTCTACTATTCGATTTATTGGACAAAGAAAGATATCTTTGATATACCTAGCGTTTTAAATCTCTATAAAAGTTTTCATGAACTCCTAGAGCAAGTAGGACTCGTTCTCCTGGATCCCATTCATATGCAAGCAATGTCTCTTGCTTATTAATTTGAAATTTATAAACAAAAACACCCATCAAATCTCCTTTTTTTTGCTCTCCAACTTCTGGATCAGAAATAATTTTTTTAATTGCATCATTAACGATGATTTTATGTGTTTTATGGAGTTTTTTATATGCTTTTTTAAATGCCGGCATTTGACTGATGAAAACATTAGACATCGCTAGTCCTCGTCAAAAGAAAAAGGTTCTGCTAAAGACTTATCCATGTTCTTTGAGATCAATAAGTCTTTAACAAACTCAATTGGTAAGTCTGGATTGTCTAAAGCACAACGGCCTACTTTTGCCCAAAATTCAATTTGACCTGGAACTGAACGACATTCAGCTTTAGCCACTTTTTTTGCATCATTATATATTTCATCATCTATTCGAATGGGTATGCCCATAAATCACCTCTTGTTTCAAGCTGCTACAATTGTAGTATAGCGCAATAACCGGCTAGATATCAAGGAGACAAATGGATAAAATTGTCTTAGTATATAAAGATTGTATTTATACAGGAAGTTAACATGGTGAAAGATAATTTAAGCTTTATTAACTCAGAAAGTTCTAAAGGTAAACTGGCTGTTTGTGAATCTACTAGCAATCCTGATATTATAAATTTTATGGAGGAAAATAAAGAAGATGTTAGTGATATAGTTACTCAATATGGAGGTATTTTACTTCGGGATTTTAATATTAGATCTGTTTCTGAATTTAATAGATTAGCTGGGGTTGTATCTCCTAATTTGTTGGATTATGAAAATCGTTCCACACCTCGGACATTATTGGGTGGAAAAATATATACAGCAACTGAATATCCTCAGCATAGGTCTATTTCTTTGCATAGTGAAAACTCATATACTTTATCTTGGCCTAGTAAAGTTATATTTTTTTGTGTTGTTGCACCGGAGGTTGGAGGAGAAACCCCCATCGCTGATATCCGACAGGTATATAACCGCATAAGTAAAAACCTCATTGATAAATTTGATAAAAAACAGGTCAAATATGTTAGAAATTATAGTGAAGGGCTGGATCTCAGTTGGCAAGAGGTGTTTCAAACTGAATCGAAAATAGAGCTGGAAAAATACTGCGCTGAAAATGATATCAATTTTCAATGGCAGGATAGTCAAGAATCTAATATTGAATTAACTACTTGGCAAGTTTGCCAAGCAACATTGTCTCATCCCAGCTCAAAGGATAAGGTATGGTTTAATCAGGCTCATCTATTTCATACATCTGCTTTAGATGATTCTGATAAAGATATAATTAGTACAATCTTAGATAAAAAAATGTTTCCTAGGCAGTCACTATATGGTGATGATAGTGAAATAACTAATGATGAAATTAAAGAAATTAACGATGCTTTTGAATCTGAAAAAATAGTGTTCAAATGGAAAAAAGGAGATGTACTAATCTTGGATAACGAGCTTATGGCTCATGGGCGTGAACCTTTTCAGGGTAAGCGAAAAATTGTTGTGGCAATGGGGGAATAACAATCAAGTTATCCTCTAAAAAACACACGGTTATCTACAAGAACATTTATATATTCACACCCAATTGTCAACAGACCCTATTCATTTTCACAATTCTCTAATGAAATTATATTTCTTATTATGAAAAAGACATTTTTTGATAAATGACTTAAGAAACTTTTGGTATGTATACGATATTAAATGTTTTGAGCATCAAGCATTGAGATAGAATGATGCTCTTTTTATGGATTATGAAGCAATATTTTTCTTTGTGACTACCTGTGGAATAGGCATCACAGTCTCACTAAGACCTGATTGCTGTTGTGTAATACGATATTGATAAATATCCTCTACGGTTAAAATTGGCAGGTCATGTTTTTTGGAGTATTGAATAAGTTCAGGTAGCTTTTGCATGCTTCCGTCTTTGTTCATGAGCTCGCACAATACCGCGTAAGGAGGTAATTTTGCAATATTCATCAAATCAACAGAGCCCTCAGTATGCCCGCGACGTTTAAGAACACCATCCTTATTGGCAATTAATGGAAAAACGTGGCCAGGCTGACGTATATCTATGGCTGAGGCATTGTCAGTAATAGCAGTGCTAATGGTTTTCCACCGGTCGTAAGCTGACACACCTGTTGTCACACCTGTTTTTGCTTCAATTGAAACGGTAAAGGCTGTTTGGTAGGCGCTAGTATTTTCTGTGATCATTGGTTTGAGTGATAGAGAGTCTGCTTTTTGTTGAGTTAAACAAAGGCAAATAATACCACTACAATCTTGTATTAGTTGATTAACATCTGACACAGAAATATTTTTTGCTGAGAAAATAAGATCACCCTCGTTTTCACGGCTTTCATCATCAATTAAGATAACACCTTTTCCTTGAATGAGAGATTTACAAGCATTTTCAATGCGTTCTGAAAAGCTATCTTTAAAATTTTTAAAATGAGACATACCTATATCCTTTTATTTTATGTGGACATAGGGCGACAAGACAACGGCCGTATATGCAGTCTGAGAATGAATGATAAGAACGTTAATCTTCTTTTATCCGGACTATAACCGTCGGCTCTGGATTTAAACCAGATCTGCTGACCCTTAATATAAATAAGGCGCTCGTGGGCTTGCAATATGCTTACCACCGGTAGGGACTTGCACCCCGCCCTGAAGATTGTGTTAAAACACGGAGGCATTTTTTCATAATCAAGATGCAAATGCAATGAAATCAACAGTGATATGAACGACAAAGCTTGTTCTTCCAGCGTCATTTTTAGAACAATTAGATATATTAGTTTATGTATTTGTGTTATTGTGAGCAGCTGTTTTTCTGGTTGACTTTATTTGCCAAGTACCTCTGTGAATAAATGTTGGTAGTAGCGTAATTTTTTTGAGGTTATATGACACAAGATGAATTGAATGATTTGATGAGAATAGTGATTTTTATACTAGAGCATGATTTAAAATCTAGGCTCATGCCAGGTGTGGATCCAAAAGCACAAATTAGTATAAAAAAATACTCTCATTTATGGAAGTCGTTTTATTATACTAAATATGGATCTCTCTATCTTAAATTATTTCAAGAACTCCATCAAAAATACCCAGAGCAAAAGGATAATTATGTTTTTTTAAAGAGAAAGTTTACCGAAATTTTTATTAAACATATACAAGAAGATAGTCTTACATATACATATGATGAAAATAAATTATTGTCATTGGATTTATCATTATGGAATGAGCATGAGCGAGGTTCTACGAATATTCTTTTTCGTCATAAAGAAGATAAAAATCGTGCCCTACGCTGGCCCCTAGATTTATTAGACCCTCTAATGCGTACAAGTCGCAGGTTAAAAATTTGGAATTATATTAATCCTAAATATCCCGCTAAAGATCTAGGCGTTGGTATTGAAGTACCTTTTTTTGAAAATACTAGTGTTCCTACGCAACAACAATGCCATGATTTGCTTATTGAACTATATCGTGAAAAGAGAGTGTTAATTGCAGACGCATATATCACGGGTAATATTGTTAAATTAGAAAGTGGCGAGGTTATTTGTCTTGATGAAGAGCATTGTGTTTGTGAAGATGATGAGCCAGGAGAACAATATCTTCAGTTTTTGTATAAAACCGGAAAATATGAAGAGTTATCTCGAGTAACTATTGAAGAGAATCATATTATAGCATCAATTTGTACGATCATTTATTTAAGAAATCAGATTTCACCTGAAAATGTTAAAGCTAGATACGTTAGAGAAGACCTTATCGATGTATTGTATGCCTGGCGACAAGTAGATCGAGAGTTGACGGTCTTTGAGATTGAGAAATTAATTCTAGAGTTAGATAATCCTCAGTATATGGATGAAGATGCATTAGTAATAGGTGACATTACATATGCCGAAGTATGTCTTTCCTACAATGTAGAGCTGATTAATCAAAAATTTCCCTCTGGAAAAACACCTCTAGAAATAGTTATCAATCATTGTGACAACGAAATGATCCTTCTATTCTATAAACATGGTGCTGTGCAGCTTGATGCCGTCCGGTTTTATTACAATATTGTGCATTATTTTGCGGAAACAGGTAATCTTGACAACTTTAAAGAGTGCTTAGATAAAGATCGAAATGTGCTTGATTTACCGGACAAATTTCATCAAACGCCCCTGTTATGGGCTGTGTCTCGAGGTCATTATTCTTTTGTGCGGTTTTTAGTTGAGCAAGGGGCTAACCTTGATGTTCAAACAATTACCCCTAATTCTAGTGCACTTGAACATGGTCGTACTCTTTTCTCTTGGGCTTTAGAAGGTGGGTATTTCGATATTTTTAGATTTTTAAGTAAAGAACAGGAGAATCGACATCAACCAGGATTGCAATTATGTTCGGTATTGCCTTCTACATTTATATCTTTATTAAAAAAACGCAATGTTAAAAACATTATCGAACAGATTCAGAAAGACAAATCTCTCCTTTATAAATCAGATGCACAAGGTAGAACTCCTTTGCACTTAGCGGCTGAGATGGGTTTGGGCGAGACTGTGGATTTTTTAATCTCAATGGGCGCTAATATAGATATATTGACTCTTAAGAACCAGTCGGCAATGGAGATAGCAATTGAAAACGACAATTGTTATTGCGCAATTGTACTTTATAGAGCAGGTGCTTTGGAGCCAATTGCAAAACCACATACAATGCATTTGATTCACGTCATTGTTATTTTTGGTGATATAGAACTTTTGGAAAGGTGTTTGGCAACATATCCGGAATTACTAGATCTCCAAGATGAGAAAGGACTCACTCCATTGCATTACGCGGTTAATCATTGTGTAGATGACATAGTTAAATACCTTTTATCACTAAAAGCTCAGGTTAATGTGTATTCAAACGCAGGAGAAACAGCATTCGATTTGTCTATATCAAGAGGTGCTGTGGAAATAACTCTTGCACTGTATAAAAATGCCTATCCTATAGTCAAACCTAGCCAGTTGCATGGTTGTATGTCTGCGTTTGCACGAAAAGGTATGCTGGAAGAGTTTAAAAAGTGCTTAGAGAAGGAGCCATTGTACCTTGACCTTCCACTGAATGGTAAAACACCATTGTCATTGGCTATTTCTAATGGTCGTATAGAATTTGTACGTTTTTTAGTTGAACAAGGAGTTAGTCTTGAAGAAAAAACACCATCTGATGGTTTTAAAACCCATGAGAAGTGGATATCTATCTATGAGTTAGCTTGTATTTATAGACACTTCGATATTCTAAATATTCTACGCAAAGAGCAAGCTATAAGATATCAAGCAAAATTACAGGTTAACTCTGAATTGCCGGATGAGCTCAAAAAGGCAGTGGTCGAAAAAAACTTTAAGTATATTAAAAGTCAGATTGAGCAAGATAAATCCTTACTTTATAAGACGGATGAGAATGGTAAAAACCCTCTTCATATAGCATCTGAGCTTGGGAACACTGAGATTGTTAAGTATTTAATGTCATTGGGCGCGGATGTGGATATTTTGACACAAGAGCATCAGTCAGCTATGGATTTGGCGATGTCTGGAGATAATGGCGACATTGCCGTGCTTCTTTTTATTTCTGGTGCAAAAATGTCTGTATATAAGTCAGGAATAACTAATTTGGCTCACATGTTTACGCGGTTGAGGGATCTAAAATGTTTGAAAAAATGTTTGGAGATGCACCCTGAGTTACTCGATCTTCAAAATGAAGATGGATTCACTCTATTACATCTTGCCATCATCAGAAACTTTGCCGCTTTTGATAATTTAGACGATATGCTTGAGTACATTCTTTCACTAAATCCTAATGTTAATCTTGTTACAAAAGAAGGTGTGAGCGCATTGGATATGGCGCTTGAAAACAGTGACAATATTAAAATTGCTATGTTGCTATATAAACATGGTGCATTTGTTCCCAAGGCTGTGCCAGGAAAAGACCATCTTGTTCATATATTTGCGCGACATGGTAAGTTATTATATTTAGAGGGCTGTATTCACGCAAATCCATTGCTTGTTGATCTTGAAGATAGTAATGGTCAAACACTTTTGGACTTGGCAATAGATAATGGTAGGACTGAAACAGTTAGATTTCTTTTTTCTATGACTCAGAAAATAAGGAATGATCAGGTTCAAGAAATAAAAAATATGCTTTCTCCTACTTTATCTATTGAGCTTCTTAAAAATATGCGTAGTAAGCAAATCGCAGATAATGATCATACGATGAACAATTTTAGTTTTTCAATATTTAAACCCAATCCTGAAAAAACACCGGGGTATATCGTTTATACCTGCTATGCGATAGCCATGAGATTTCGTACTAAATATTGGTATGAAAGAAAACTGCAGGAAAAAATGCAAGATGAACAGGAGGTCGATCAATTACTGACTCAAGATTCTGATGTTATAGAGTATAAAAAATATTATATGCGCTCTTTTGATAATCTTCCTATGAACATTCAACGTGGTTGGGATGCCTTTTTCGATAGAATGGATGAAGGTGTTGAGGAGGCTTGGGAGAACTATCGTGAGGCTTCGCGCTCTGAGGTTTATAAACAACTAAATATATTCGCACCAAAATATGAAAATTTATCAGAAGAACAAAAATCTGCTTTGATGACTGTAAGAAATCAAATATTAGAATATATGAGTGATGCTCCTCCTGATTCTGTAACCTTGACAATATAAACTATTTTAGTCGCTTTATTTAAGAATTATGTCGTTACGAAATGATGGATTACCTTGTAACGACGTATGCGAGTTATGGTTTTTTTCAATATTATGTTTTCATGTCTTTGGATATATGATATAAATTATTCATTAGTAAATTTATAAAAACGTATTATTTTCAAACTATTTAAATAAGGATATTGACAATGGATCATGTATTAATCACCGGTGGTGCTGGTTATGTGGGTAGTTTATTAACACCTCAGCTTTTGGCTTTAGGTTATAAAGTTACGATTTATGATACTTTGTTTTTTGGAGACAGTTTTTTACCAAAAGATAATCCGCAACTAAAAATTATTGAAGGTGATATTCGTGATACCGCAAGTTTAAGTAAAGCGTTTAATGGTGTTGATACTGTTATTAGCCTTGCATGTATTTCAAATGATGCTAGTTTCCTATTGGATGAAGAGCTAAGTACATCAATAAATCTCCAAGCGTTTGAACCAATGGTTGTTGCTGCAAAACAAGCTGGCGTAAAACGCTTTATATATGCCTCTTCTAGTTCTGTTTATGGCGTATCTGATAAACCGAATGTTACTGAAGAGCACCCACTAGTTCCTTTGACCTTATATAACAAATATAAAGGCATGTGTGAGCCATTATTGTTTAAACACATGGATGATAATTTTACTTGTGTAGCAATTAGACCTGCAACAGTGTGTGGTTATGCACCTCGGTTGCGTCTTGATTTAAGCGTTAACATCTTAACTAATCATGCGATAACTAATAATAAAATTATGGTGTTTGGTGGTGATCAACTCCGACCTAACATCCACGTTCAAGATATGTGCGACCTTTATACTTTATTATTGACTATTCCTAAAGAAAAAATTGCTGGTGAAATTTTTAATGCTGGGTACGATAATATGTCTATCCGAGATATTGCGAGTGTTGTTAAGAGAGTTGTTGAGCAAGAATTCCCAGAAAAACCACCATTAACAGTGGAAGTTTCAGAGTCTGATGATAATCGTTCTTATCATATTAACTCTGATAAAATTAAGCGCTGCATTGGTTTTTCTCCAAGTCTTAGTGTTGAAGACGCGGTACGTGACTTGTGTCACGCTTTTCGTGATGGAAAGGTTAAAGATAGCATGACAGATGACCTTTACTATAATGTTAAACGTATTCAATCTTTGGAAGTTGCCTAATGAAAAAACCAATTGCGGTTGTTACAGGTGGCGCCGGATTTATTGGCAGTCACATGGTCGATTTGTTATTGGAAAAGGGTTATCAAGTTCGAGTAATAGACAACTTATCTGGTGGGCATGCTAGAAATATTGCCCATCACGATGATGATCCTGACTTTTCCTTTGAACAAATGGATATTATGGATATCAAACCAGACTCTTCTATATTCAAAGATGCGAGTTATGTTTTTCATTTCGCTGGAGTTGGTGATATTGTTCCATCGATAGAAGATCCTGTGCGTTATATGCAAACTAACGTTATGGGAACAGTGCAAGTCTTGCAAGCTGCAAGGGCAGCTAAAGTTAAAAAGTTTGTATATGCTGCATCCTCTTCTTGTTATGGATTAGCCATGACGCCGACAAATGAGCATCATGATATTTATCCTCAATATCCATATGCTTTATCTAAGTATCAGGGCGAAATGGCGTCTTTTCATTGGCACAAAGTCTATAAATTGCCCGTGAATACGGTTCGTATATTTAATGCTTATGGCACGCGTGTTCGCACTACCGGCGCATATGGTGCGGTTTTTGGGGTGTTTTTCAAACAAAAACTTCTAGGAAAACCTTATACAGTTGTTGGTGATGGAACTCAGACCCGAGATTTCCTGTATGTTACAGATGTTGCGAAGGCCTTTTTAGCTGCAGCTGAGACGGATATGGTTGGGGAAACTTGGAACATAGGTGCTGGCCGACCTCAGTCGATTAACTATCTTGTAGAGTTACTTGGCGGTGGAGTAACAGATTATCTACCTAAACGTCCAGGTGAACCTGATTGTACGTGGGCTGATATAAGCAAAATCACAACGCAGCTAGGTTGGCAGCCAGAAGTTTCTTTTCCTGACGGAGTAGAAATGATGATGGCAGAAATTGAGCACTGGAAAGATGCGCCACTTTGGGATAAGAGTTCAATCGCCACTGCAACAAGTACTTGGTTTGAGTACTTAAGTTAGAAGGTTGTAGGCTTCATCATGTAGTAATAAAGTAATTTAGTTCTGCATGATGAGCTGTTTTGCAAAATGGAAGATTTACTAAAATGGAGTTTTAAAGATGTTTCTAAGTAGCTATCAGCACAAACTCAAAACAGTCGAAGAGTTGCAAGAAATAATAGGGTCATTTCCTAGAGAAAAAAAAGTTGTCATGTGTCATGGCGTGTTTGATGTGGTTCATCCAGGACATATGCGGCATTTAATGTATGCAAAAGGGAAAGCCGATATTTTGGTTGCAAGTTTGACTGCCGATCATCACATTAATAAAGGTCATTATAGGCCTCATATACCTCAACATATTCGCGCAACAAATTTATCAGCCTTTGAAATGGTTGATTACGTTATTATCGATAAAAATAAGACACCACTCGAAAATATTAAAACACTGAAGCCTGATTTCTTTGCAAAGGGTTATGAGTATTCAGCGAAAAGCAAACCTAAAAAAACCCAGGAAGAAGAGGAGCTGTTAGCTAGTTATGGTGCAGAAATGCTCTTCACTCCAGGAGATGTTGTTTATTCATCTTCTAAATTCATTAATCTTGAAGAGCCAATGATTCGTTTAGAAAAATTGGCTGCGGTCATGGAAAAAGAAGCAATTACTATTGATAACATGATTGATAGTTTAAGCTCAGAGAAGCCAATGGTTATGCACGTTATTGGTGATACTATTGTTGATGGGATTACTTATACCAATGTGATTGGTGGTCAAATTAAAACACCAACATTGAGTGTTAGACTTGAGTCTGAAGAAAACTTTGTTGGTGGCGCAGGTATTGTTGCGAAACATTTAAAAGCTGCTGGAGCAGAGGTAATATTTACAACGGTATTAGGTGAGGATCCGTTAGCTGAGTTTGTTTTAAATGACTTACAAGAAGCAGGTGTTACTGTGCAGGTGATTGTTGATAAAAATCGCCCTACCACTTTTAAAAATGCAATTGTTGCCAATAATTATCGTCTGGTTAAGATTGATACGTTAGACAACTCATCTATTTCTGATTCAATTGTTGAGCAGTTTATAGAAAAAATCAGGTCTACCAAGTCAGATGCGGTGATATTTAGTGACTTTAGGCATGGCATTTTTAACAAAAGAACAATAGATGAATTGGTCGCAGCAATTCCAGAGAATTGTTTTAAAGTTGCCGATAGTCAAGTTGCTAGTCGCTGGGGAAATATTACTGAGTTTCAAGGTTTTGATTTGATAACACCAAATGAGCGAGAGGCTCGTTTTGCATTAAGTGATCAAGATTCTGGGATAAGACCACTAGCTGCTAGCTTGTATGATGCAGCAAAGTGTAAAACATTAATCTTGAAACTAGGTGAAAGAGGTTCATTAACTTGTTGTAACAGTGATCATGAGTCACTTAGTTCTTATGTGTTTGTTGATAGTTTTGTCGATCACCTAATCGATGCAGTTGGTTCTGGTGATGCATTGCTCGCTTATGCAACTATGGCCATGACCAAAGGTTATTCGCCAGTTATTGCAAGTATTGTTGGATCAATGGCTGCAGCATGTGAGTGTGAAGTAGATGGTAATATTCCAATCGCTAAAGAAGATGTAGTTAAAAAGATTAGAACAATCGTTGCTCAGTCACAGTATGAGTTTGATTCACCGGTTGAGGACGTAGTTCTCTCACCTTCTTATGTTGAGGATGTGGTACCAGCATGAATGTAATTGTAGTTGGCTTGGGCGTACAAGGAAAAAAACGTCAGTTTCATGCTAGAGATGATTTTGTTTGTAGTGTTGATCCAATTAATTCTGAGGCTGATTATAAGTCTGTTATGGATGTACCTCTGGATAGATATGATGCTGCTTTGGTGTGTCTACCGGATGCACCAAAGTATCAAGTGTTAAAGTATCTACTTACAAATGGAAAACATCTACTAGTTGAAAAACCACTTTGGACTGAGTCCGATTCTCAAATCTTGGAGTTACAAGATCTTGCTCGTCGTAATAATTTGGTTTGTTATACGGCTTACAATCATAGGTTTGAGCCACATTTTATTAAAATGAAAGAACTTCTAGATTCTAATGCACTAGGCGATATACGATATTGCCGAATGTTTTATGGTAATGGTACGGCAAGATTAGTTCGTGACTCTGCTTGGCGTGATAAGGGAGCAGGTGTACTTCCTGATTTAGGTTCACATCTATTAGATACTGTGCAATTTTGGTTTGGTAGACAGCCAGAAAAATTTGAAAGTGTTGTTATGAATAATTTTGAAAACAAGACTCCAGATCATGCGGTGATTATTAATAAAAATTCAAAACCACAACTTACATTTGAGATGAGCTTATTATCTTGGCGCAATCATTTTGTGTGTGAAATGGTTGGTGAGAAAGGTTCGGCATTTATAGAATCTTTATGTAAATGGGGGCCAAGCAGATTTACTCATCATAAAAGAGTATTACCAAGTGGCAGGCCACCAGAAGAAAGCGTTACATTAGTTCAAGAAGATCCAACTTGGGCATTAGAATATGCTCATTTTAAAGGTTTAATAAGGTGTCATATTCGTACCAACTTAAGTAAAGATCTGTGGATTCAAAAAGAGTTGAATCAGTTAACCAAAGATTATTTAAATTCAAAAGAGATGATAGTATGAACGTAGTAGATAATAATGTTTCTAATCTAGCTCATAAGAAAATTGGTTGTGTTGGTATGACTCACTTGGGCTTGGTACATGCGGTTGCCTTTGCTGATAAGGGCTTTAGCATGGTTTGTTATGATGAAAAGCCAGAGCTAATTGAAAAACTACAAGCGCACAAATTACCAGTGAATGAGCCCCAATTAGATGATTTGGTCTCAAGAAATCAAGAACGATTAAAATTTACAGCAGATATAGATCAGTTAAAACAATGTGATGTTGTCTTTATTGCATATGATGTTCCGACTGATGATGAGGGAAATAGTCAGCTTGATGTTATTCAAGAATTACTAGCACAGGTTAAGCCAGTCATGGCTAACCATGCTTGTTTAGTCTTATTATCACAGGTTCCACCAGGATTTAGCCGGCAAATTGATTTTCCAAAAGAGCGCCTATTTTATCAAGTAGAGACATTAATATTTGGTCGCGCTGTTGAGAGAGCCTTATATCCAGAAAGATATATTATTGGTGCATGTGAAGCGGATAATGTTTTGCCAAAAACCTATGCTGCTTTATTAGCTACTTTTGACTGCCCTATTTTGAAAATGCGTTATGAAAGTGCTGAGCTTGCCAAAATTTCAATTAATATGTTTTTAGTTGCTTCAGTTACAACGACTAATACGTTAGCTGAAATTTGTGAGAACATTGGCGCAGATTGGGAGGATATATCTCCGACATTAAGATTAGATAAGAGAATCGGTCAACACGCTTATTTGACAGCTGGCTTGGGTATTGCTGGTGGTAATCTAGAACGAGATTTAAATACGATTATTAAGTTAGGGAAAAAATACACAACAGACACCGATACCGTTAGCGCGTGGATAAAAAATTCTAAATATAGGCGAGATTGGGTTTTACGTTGTTTGCAAGAAAATGTGTTGAACTTGAGGCAAAAGCCAATTATTTGTGTACTTGGTCTTGCTTATAAACCAAATACTCATAGTGTTAAAAACTCACCTTCAATCGCTTTGATCAATCAATTGACTGATTTTGACGTTAACGCTCATGACCCAATTGTTAAAGATGAGCATCAAACGCATGCGATACGTAAAGATATAATTTTAGATGCGGTGAGCGGTGCTGACGTTGTTATTATTATGACACCGTGTGATGAGTACCGGGTTTTATCAATAGAGTTACTATCTGAATATATGAGAGGTAATACTGTAATTGATCCGCATCGTTTGTTATCAATTGATTCTAATGGAGCGTCTGATTTGAATTATTATAGTTTAGGACGTGGTTTTATTAAGACAGAAAAAAAGGAATTAGATTATGCTTAATCATGTGAATACGCAGCCAACTTCTCCGAAAAGAGTAGTTATTTTAGGTGCAAAGGGTTTTGTAGGATCGGCTACAGTTAAAAAACTTATGGGTGAAGATATACCTTTTCTAGCCATTGGACGTGACGAGATTGATTTAACAAGCACATCTGCAGCTGAGAAATTGGCAGATAAATTATTAGCTGATGATGCATTGGTTGTAATTGCGGCCAGTGCGCCTTGTAAAAATCACAGTATGTTATTAGAAAATATTGAGATGATGAAATCTGTGTGTGATGCGCTTATTAAAAAGCCTGTTCAGCAGGTAATTTATATCAGTTCTGATGCTGTATATACAGATTCAATGGGCAAGCTAAATGAGAGCTCACTTGCTGCACCAACTTCTTTGCATGGAGTTATGCATTTAGCTCGCGAGCAAATGTTACAATCTGTAGTTAGCAAAGAGTCACTTGTAATTTTGAGACCTAGTCTTCTTTATGGAGCAAATGACCCACATAATGGTTATGGCCCAAATAGTTTTTATCGATTAGCAATTGCAGAAAAAGAAATTGCCTTGTTTGGTCAGGGAGAGGAACAGCGTGACCATGTTTATATAGATGATGTGGCTGAGATTATATATTTATGCCTAACATATCGCAGTCATGGAGTTTTAAATATTACAACAGGCGAGGTTACATCCTTTGCTGATATTATAAACTTATTAAATAACTCGTTAGGTAAAGCGATAGAAGTTGAATATAAGCCAAGAAATGGTGCTATGCCGCACAATGGTTATCGTGCATTTGATAATGAGACATGTAAGAAGGCTTTCTCCTCTTTTCAATATACTATGTTGGCTGATGGATTAAATAAAATGCATCAAGTAAATAGTAATTAAATAAGGAGGTAGTTGTGCAAGAAATTAATTTACTTCAATCGTTACCTAATACAAAAAGAAATATTCAAGCAAGACAAGTTGGGAAAGATCTTGATGTTATTAAAGTCGCAAAACAATTTGGAGAGATGTATTTCGATGGCCCCCGTACTTATGGTTATGGAGGGTATCGTTATGATGGTAGATGGATCTCTGTTGCGAAAGATATTGTTAAACATTTTAATTTAGGGCCTGGAAGTAAGGTACTAGATGTTGGATGCGCGAAAGGTTTCTTGGTTAAAGATTTAATGATTGTTTGCCCAGATCTTGAGGTATATGGACTTGATATTTCAGAGTATGCTTTAAAAAACTGTGAGCCCGAGGTTTCTGGACGTCTTCACCTAGGAAGTGCAGATAACTTGCCCTTCCCGGATAATAGTTTTGATGCGGTTATTTCTATAAATACAATCCATAATTTTTCACGTCATGGTGCAATTAAGGCCTTGAGTGAAATGCAGAGAGTTTCAAAAGGGGGTTGTTTTGTTCAAGTAGATAGCTACCATACTGTTGAGCAAAAAGAGTTATTTGAAGATTGGGTTTTAACAGCAGAGTTTCATGATTATCCAGATGAGTGGATGAGTGTATTTAATGATGCTGGATATAAAGGTGATTATTACTGGACAGTGCTAGAGTAACTAGCTATTAAATATTGGTATTTTATATAAACTTTGTAAATATGAGTGTGAGAGAATAATTATGGAAGAAATAAAAATTAATGATTCGGCTAATAACATGATGCTTGGCGCGAAGAATGATATAGGGATACAAAGTTTCGGATTGATGTCTAATTTTGCTTGGTATGATGATCCAAGGCGTATGGCATTTCACTTTGCACGTTATAAATTCGTGAGCAAAATGCTTTCTGGCAAAGAGAATGTATTAGAGGTTGGTTGTGCAGATGCTTTTGGTACCAGGGTTGTTGTTCAAGAGGTTAAAAATTTAACAGCAATAGATATTGAGCCTGCTTTTATTCAAGATGTTAATGAGAGAATGTGTGATAAATGGCATTTTAATACGCAAGTACATGATGTTTTAGAGGCACCAATACAAGGTAGGTTTGATGGCGCATACTCTTTAGATGTTCTAGAGCATATCAGTTCTGAACATGAAGATGAGTTTATTAAAAATATTTGTTTATCTTTAACAGAAGATGGTGTCTTGATTATTGGTATGCCATCTCTAGAGTCACAACAATATGCATCACCAACTAGTAAAGAAGGACATATTAATTGCAAGAGCGGTTCAGATCTTAAAGTATTCTTAGAAAAATACTTTAATAATGTTTTCTTGTTTTCAATGAATGATGAAGTTGTTCATACAGGATACTCGAAAATGGCTCATTATTTGATCGGTGTTTGCTGCATGAAAAAGTTGTAAATAAAGTATCAGAAATAGGTTTTTATATGCGTGGTTTTTATGAGTCAAACTGAAAAGCAGAGTTCACCATTTTATTATATTGTTGTTGTATGGGGCGATGATTATATTAATATGTTGCTGCAAGTTTCTCTTCGCTGCTTTCTTTCTGAGAATAATATCCCTGGTGTTAGTAACTTAAGTACTTCAAAGTTTCTTTTTGTTACAACACGAAGGGATTATGAAACTATTTCACAATCTGCAATTTTTAAAAAACTCGCAACATATTTAGAGATTGTCTTTGTTGAGTTGGATTCAAAAGAAGAAAATGTATATTCTAGAATGACTAGAGGATATGAGTTAGCAACTATTATTGCGACCGAACAACAAGCATACGCTATATATTTGCTGCCAGACTGTATCATTTCTGACGGAACCTTTTTATCCTTGGAGAAATATGCAAATGAAGGCCGAGATGTGGTTTTGCTTCCTGGTCCAAGAGTTATAAAGGAAAAGTTTCTGTCATTAGTTCAGGATTTAAATTTTGCAGATGATGAGCCTTTGTGTTTGGAGTCACGGAAACTAGCTAAGATTGGATTGTCTTGTTTGCATGATGAATTTGAAAATTATAATTATACAAAAAAGAAATTCACCAAATGGCCACATATGGTGACATTCGATGTTCCTGGAGAGGAAGGTTTATTGATACGAGCCTTTCATCTTCATCCTTTGATGGTAAGCTGCACGAATCGAGAAACCCCCGTATCTTTTAATATGCTTGATACTATTGATGCAAGCTTTATTCAGAGAAATTATACAAATCTTAATGCCTTTGTTTGGGAGAGAGATTCAGATAATATGATTTTGTATTCGATGACGAGTGAAAAGGAGCGACATGAGTCAGGATTACTATGGAACAAGAGTGAAAAAACTAAAGCAATTATCGATATGGCACAATGTCCACTTGTTAATGAATTGCAAAAGGTCCATTTTTATAATGTTTATAAACTGCATGTTAATGATCTAAATAGTAAGTGGTTGAATATTGAACGAGATAGTTTTGAGATGGTGAAGTTCGTCCTAGCACCCGCTTCACACATGAATAAAAGATTGTGTTCTTATATGAAAAAAGGCTTGATGAAATGCATACCTAGTCAACTTAAGCCTCGTTTTAAATCTGTGTATTGGAATTTTAAAGAAATGCTAAGTAAATATAAATCAAAATTGTTTGTAAATTAATATTTAACAGGATAGAAGTATATAGTAATTTAATTGTTTTTACAGTTTAACCAATAAGGAGATAGTTGTGGGTAAAACGTATGCGATATTAGGAGGGGGAGGCTCGTTTGGTATTCATACCGCGATGTACTTGCTTGATAATGCAAATCCTAAGAAAGTTATTGGTATTGGAAGAAATATATTGCGTGAGGAGCCTTTTTCTTTAAATATTCAAAATCGTGAAGGCTTTGAGTATCATGCGCGACATGTGACACACGAGCTTGATTTGTTGATGGAGTTATTAGACGAAGAAAAGCCGGACGTTATTATTAATTTTGCAGCCCAAGGTGAAGGTGCTGCATCTTGGAAAAATAGTTGGCGTTACTTTGAAACTAATTCTATGGCATTGGCTCGTTTTACTGAAGAATTAATGAAGCGTGATTGGTTAGAGAGATTTATACAAATTGGCACATCAGAAATTTATGGTTCTGCTTCTCATCCTTGTACTGAAGATGAGCCAATCAAGCCATCAAGCCCATATGCTGCATCGAAGGTTGCTTTTGACATGCATCTTATGTCTGTTAGTCGCTATTTAAATTTCCCTATGAATATTATTAGACCATCTAATGCTTATTGCCCTGGTCAGTTATTACATAGAGTTATTCCTAAATCATTGTTACTTGGTAGATTAGGGCAAAAACTACCATTACATGGTGGTGGGCGTGCAGAGAAGTCATATATTCATGCACGCGATCTAGCACGTGCAGTGCATCTGGTTGCTGAAAAGGCACCCTTGGGCACAATATATAATGCCGGCTCCAATGAACCAACTTCAATCAGAGGGGTAGTTGAGTTATGTGCTAGCTCTTTAAACATGTCTTTCAATGACTTATGCGAGATTACAGGAGATCGCTTGGGTCAAGATTCAAGATACTGGCTAGATTCTTCGGCAATTAAAAAAGATGTTGGCTGGGAACCCGAAATATCATGGAAACAGGGTTTGTCAGAGATGGTTGATTGGACTGATAAATACTTGGAGCAATTAAAGTCATTCTCAACGGATTATGTAATGAGAGCCTAGCCTTTTCAAGCTCCAGTCATTGTTGTTAATTGCTGGTGGGTGATAATTGGTTTAGAGCGATGCTCTAACCTAATCGTTTATTTGATATTTTAGATATGCTTTGTATAGCTTATCTAAATTGCACTAACGTAATAGGTGAAAATGTGTTAAATAAGAAAATTACTAGTAATACCTGTAAAAAAATATTTTATGAAATATTACGTATTCGCATGATTGAGGAAGAGATTGCGAAACGATATCCAGAGGGTAGGATGCGTTGTCCAACTCATTTATCCATTGGTCAAGAAGCTATCCCAGTAGTTGTCTGTGATAGTTTAACGTCTAGCGATTTGGCTGTTAGTTCGCATCGAGCCCATGCTCACTATTTAGCAAAAGGTGGTAGCCTAAATGGCTTAATTGCCGAGCTTTATGGTAAGAAAACTGGGTGTACACAAGGGTGTGGTGGTTCAATGAATCTGAGCGACTTATCTGCAGGATTTGTAGCAAGTAAAGCTATAATTGGGAACACTATTCCTGTAGGAGTTGGTTTGTCTTTAGCTCAACAGTTAAAAAAAACCTCAGATGTTACCTGTGTTTTTCTAGGTGACGCGGCGGTTGAGGAGGGTGTTTTTTATGAGTCATTAAGTTATGCGGTATTAAAAAATCTTCCTGTGATTTTTGTTTGTGAAAACAATCTTTATTCCGTAAATACCCCCCTGGATTTAAGACAACCAATCGACCGACCTATGTTTGAGTTAGCCAAAGGGATTGGAGCTAAGTCAGCACAATTTGATGGTAATGATCCTCTTTCATATTTTGATGATATGCAAGATATCATGAAAGATGTTAGAAACAATGGTGGGCCTTGGTTTGTGGAGTTTTTAACTTATCGCCATAAGGTGCACTGTGGTCATGAAGATGATCTTGACGAAAGATATAGACCAAGAGATGAGCTTGATTATTGGTTATCTAAGGATCCAGTTATTGTTTTAGAAAATCAATTGACTTCTTCTTCTATTCTTAGTTTAGATGACGTTGTAGACTATCGAACAACTATTCAAGAAGAAATTGAATCTGCATTTAAATTTGCTGAGGAGTCTGCGTTTCCTGATCCTCTGGATCGATTTAAAAATAGATATGTGGATATGAATTTAGATTGGCTGGAGTCAATACTAAGTAAAGATAAGGAGGACCTAACAGTTGAACAATAAATTTATTCACCTTGTGAATGCCGCTTTTAAAAAAGCTATGCAAATTGATGATAAAGTCTTGTCATATGGTTTGGGGATTAACGATAGAGTTCGGTTATTTGGTGCAACCGAAGGCCTTGTTGAAGAGTTTGGTGAAGATCGTGTCTTTGATATGCCAACAGCTGAGAACGCCATAACGGGAATTGGTATCGGTTTATCTACTCAAGGATATAGACCAGTTATTTCACATAATAGACTTGATTTTATATTGTTAGCTATGGACCAAATTATTAATGGCGCGGCTAAATGGAATAGTCTTTTTGCCGGTACTATGCCAATTAATCTCACGACGAGAGTTATTATTGGCCGTGGTTGGGGGCAAGGACCTACACACTGTCAAAGTCTTCAATCTTGTTTTGCACAAATACCAGGATTAAAAGTTGTGATGCCATCTGTACCAGAAGATGTATATGGTCTATTGCTATCGAGTATTTTTGATGATAATCCAGTGATGTTTTTGGAGCATAGATGGCTACATAATATTTCTGCAAATGTTAATGCTGATCCTTATAAATTTGTTCCACTAGGTAGTGCAAAATTAGTAAATGAAGGGCATGATATAACGATTGTTTCTATGTCCTATATGACGATAGAAGCTATTCATGCTGTTGATTTCTTAAAAGAACATGGAGTTCATTGTGACTTAATTGATCTTCGAACAATTAAACCAATTGATTGGGAATCTATATATTCTTCCGTAAGAAAAACAGGAAAATTATTAGTTCTGGATACAGGGTTTGAATTTTGTTCTGTTGCCAGCGAAATAATTGCGAAAGTTACGATGGAGTGTTTTAGAGAGTTAAGTATGGCGCCACGTCGTCTTGCTATGCCTGATTACTCGGTATTAACCTCTCCTTCTTTAGCTAATCCTGCATACCTATATAGTGATGATGTTGTTGAAGAAATTAGCAATATTCTCTCTTTGGATGTTGATGTTCAACCAATGAAGAACTTAAGAAACAAGTATCCTCAGGATGTTCCTGGAAATTGGTTTGCTGGTCCTTTTTAGAAAGATATTTATTTAGGAGTATTATATTGTGGTATGTAATAAAGACTCTATGCGAGCACCGATCTATTTTGGCACGGTTATTTGGGGGCGTGCATTTTCTGAGTCTTTTGTTAACAATACCTTAGCGTCTTTGCTGGCGAAAGGAAATATTCCTTCATTGGATAATAATTCAGGAAGAAATTGTTTCCTAATTTGTACAACTTTAGAGGATAGGCTTTGGATAGAGGAACAACCATTAGTTATCTTATTAAAGACCTTAATGAAAGTTCAGTTTCTGGAGATGTCTCTTATTTCAGAAACTGACTATCAAAAGTTAAATAATTCTCTACGCTCTAGAAAGTTATATACAATGACACAAGGCCATCTTAATATAGTTGCTAGGATGCATATGGATAAGGCTGTAGGAAGTATTGTTTTAGCTGATTCTATTTATGCTGATAGATCTATACAATCGGCATATAAGTATATTATAGAAGGAAAAAAAGGTGTTTTTGTGTTTTGTCCTAGGTTTTCAACAGAAGATATTATTGAAAACTTAATTAAGCAAAGCTACCTTCATTTTGGTCAACCATTAACAATTGAACCTCGCGAATTAGTTAAGATAGCCATGCAAAGTTTACATGTTGATATGTTGATGGAGCAATGGTATGCACCGTATATTCCTGAATTTATGATGGAGGCGGGCTGGTCTTTCCAAGATAACAGCGGGATGGTCTTTCATACTTGGAGTTGCTGGTGCGCGTTTATTGATTATAGTCAGATAAAAACTCACAATAGTATGTCACTAGGAGATAATACTGTTGATGGTGTATATTTTGGAGATAATTTAGATAAAGAAGATATTCATTTGATTACGGATTCGGATGAGTTTACCTTGATAAGCTATAGTCCTCATATTGAACGTAGATTAGTACCTATGAGGATGAGTAGAAATCGCTTATCTAGTAAAATAATATGCGATTTTAAGACTTCTTACGTTCGAAAATTTCTTAAAGGGGAGGGTAACAGTCATACGGACTCATTTAAGATTAACTTTGCTACACAACCAATATTTATGCACACAAAAGATCTTACCCATGATTGTTATTCCCTAGCAAAAAAAACCACGACAATTATGAAAAAAGTTGCCTGTAAGAATTACCCCATTTATGATAGGATTAAGTTAATTCTATACTCCTATTATTTTGGTCAAAAAAAAGAATCTATTATAGCTATATTAAAGAAAATCTTAAAATATACAGCTATTTTGAGTATATCTGTTATTGTTTTGTTAATAGTAAGGCCGGTAGGGTTTCTTTTAGGTAGATTGTTTTGCTTATTAAGAATAAGAAAATGTAATTTGAATTATATTCCTGTCCCTCAATCATATTTAGAAAATAGTGCAGAGAATTGATTTTAATATACTTTTTAATTTTTTATATTTAGGCATATATAATCCCAATGAATTTCATTCAAAAATTAAAACATAATGATTGTTTTTGGTTTGTTCGTCGTCTAGCTCGAGAGCTAACAGCACCTACGACAAAGCTTGGAAGGAAACTAAAGCCTTATACCTTTTTTGCTTATTACTTAATAAATAAGCCTATTGATCGTCTTTCATTGTTATTTAGCTCAAGTGAAAAGCATAAAGATTGTCTTTATTTTTTTTATGACTTCTCGGTAGAGCCTATTACGTATGACTTTATATGGGCTTTGTGTATTGCGAATGCCAGAAGAATAGAACTAGAGTTGACCTCTTTACGTATAGTTTTTGTTCCTGGTTTTGACAGTGGTTTAAGAAAAGAGTCGTTAGAATATGAAACTATTGTCGGAGTTGATGCTCGGTCTTGGCGCATAAATTCAATATTACTACCCGCAATTAAATTGCTTCCTTTTCCTGTAAGCATTTCATTTTGCTCAACAAGGCAGGAAGCTGCATGGATAAAGTCACATCATGTAAAACATATATACCCAGCAAAATACACGGTAACATTTCCTGTATCTTATTCTCCAGAATTAGGAATGTCTTATCGACATAATTTTCTGGCACTTGAAGCTGATGCTCAAGCTCTTAAATATGTTTCACAATGGCTTTCTAAACGCATTGGTTTGAAAAAAGTAATAACAATAACTTTTCGTCAATATGCTCACTCACCCGAACGTAATAGTAATATGGATGCTTGGATTAGGTTTGCTAATGAATTAGAGCAGCAAGATTTTTTTATCATTCTCATTCCTGATACAGAAAGTGCGATAGATAATGAGCCCGAAGAATGGGGTTGTTTTAACGTCTTTTATCCGGCATGCTGGAATTTAAATTTACGTAGTGCATTATATGAATTATCTTATTTAAATTTAGGGGTTAATAATGGCCCAATGGTTTTATGTTGGTTAAATTCGCGCTGCCGTTATATAACCTTTAAAACTATAGCAAAGAATGGACCTCAATCATCAATAGATGTTTTAATTGAAAGAGGGTTTGTCCCAGGTCAAAATCCGCTCTTTGCCAGAAAGTTTCAAAAGTGGGTGTGGGACATGGATGATTTAGATATTCTACGTCGTGAATTCCGTGAAATGTGCGCCGATATTGAGCAAGGAACAAACTATGAGTGAACTAGAATTAAATGTTGATTTAACAAATTCTCAGGATGAAACTAAAAGGGTTAAAGGCGATGATTTAATTCGAGATGGGTTTTTCAAAGGGATTAATATATATGTGCAAGGGTTTTTACTGTGGCATATATGGTTTCATATGGCTACCTCTGAGATTCGTCGACGTTACCGACGAACTTTATTAGGACCTTTCTGGGTAACGCTAAGTGTATCTATTTTTATTGGTGTCATGGGAGTTGTTTTTCCTATTCTATGGCATACGGACACTAAAACGTATTTGCCGTTTTTTGCTTCTGGTTTTATAGTTTGGTCTTTTGTTGCTGCTTGTATTACAGAGTCTTCAGGGACTTTTTTGGACGTAGCAGGTATTCTCAAACAAGTTTCACTGCCTTACACAGTTTATTCGAATACTGTAGTGTTACGTAATTTATTAATTATGTTTCATCATTTCGTGGTATATCTATTAATAATTGTTATATTTAAAGTATCTATTAACGTCAATATGTTATTGATTATTCCAGCAATGCTTACGTTATGTTTTACTGCTAGTTGGGTTGCAATATTAGTCGGTTTTTTGGTGGCTAGGTTCCGAGATGTTAAACAAGTAATTGCTAGTCTTTTACAAATTTCACTTTTTGTAACACCTATTTTTTGGATGCCATCTCAAATGGACTTATCTTGGAAAACAAGGCTTCTTGTTGATATCAACCCATTGTTTCATTTTGTTTCAATCGTTAGACAGCCTCTTTTGGGGCAGTCGCCATCTTGCTTGAATTGGGCTGTTGCAATAGGAGTCTCTATAGTGGGTTGGTTTGTTACTATGAAAGTACTGAGTAAATATTATAGACACTTGGTGTTTTGGTTGTAGGAGTTATCATGAATAAGTGTGAATTATACGTTCAAAATGTAACGTTGGATATTCCTGTATTTGATTCAAGCCGTAGCTTAAGAAAAGACATTTTTAATCGCTGCGTCGGAGGAAGAATTCAAAAAACGACAGGTAAGCATGTCTGCGTGAGAGCATTAGATAACATTAGTTTTGCCTTGGAAAATGGGGACCGTTTAGCCTTAGTTGGTCATAATGGTGCGGGAAAGTCAACTTTGCTTAATACATTAGGGGGAATATATCTTCCACATAAAGGCACTATAGAAATGCATGGAAAAGTAACATCTTTGTTTAACCTTAGTTTAGGGCTAGATGTAGATGATACCGGTCTTGAAAACATTAATACTATTGGCATGTATTATGGTTTAAGCAAAGAAATGATTGATGAAAAAAGAGATGAAATTATTGAGTTTAGTGAACTTGGAGATTATATTTATCTTCCAGCTAGAACTTATTCTAGTGGAATGTTATTACGTTTGAGTTTTGCTATTGTTACAGCATTAGAGCCTGAAATTTTATTGATGGATGAGGGGATTGGGGTAGGTGATGCTAGTTTTGCCGTCAAAGCAACTGAAAGACTTCAAAGCTTTTATCATAAAGCAGGAATTATGGTTATTGCGTCTCATTCGGATGACTTAATTAAGCGAATGTGTAATAAGGCTATCCTGTTGGAGCATGGTAAAATTATTAAATTTGGTGGGGTTGATGATGTTCTTAATATATACCATGAGCGCATCGCATCCGTGATACTATCTTAAATGAAAAAAGCACTTATTATTGGTATTGACTCTAGTATAGGAAGTTTTTTACACGAAGAATTACGGTCTTCTGGATTGGATGTATTTGGAACGTCACGTAAAAAAGAGTCTATAAATCAAAAAATATTTTACTTGGATCTTTTAAATATTGATTCATTTAGTTTTGAGATAGATGTAGATGTCGTTTTCCTGTGTGCTAGTCTAACGACACTTTCTGTGTGTGGTCAACACCCAGAGTTGTGTCACAAACTAAATGTAGATGCGCAACTTACGTTATCAAGATTATTTTTAGATAAAGGAGTACACGTTGTTTTTCTATCAACAAGTGCTGTTTTTAATGGAAAAAAACCATCCTACAAAATCAGTGATACAACCTCACCTATAACTGTGTATGGGGAGTCTAAGGCCATTGCCGAGAAATTGTTGCTTAATTTGTCGAAAAACGTTTCGATAGTTAGGTTAACTAAAGTTCTTACACCATCTTACCCTCTGATATGTGACTGGATAGAAGACTTGAAGATAGGAAAATGTATTGCTCCTTTCCACGATTTACAAGTTTGTCCTATCTCGGTTAGAGTGGTTACCTCTTGTCTAAAAAGAGTTGCAGAAAATAAAGTAACAGGAATTATTCATCTTTCAGGAGCTCTAGATGTTAGTTATTTGGTAGTCGCTGAATATTTGGCAAGGCATTTTACTTCCGACAGTTCATTAGTAAATCCTAAGTCAGCTATCCAACTCGGAATATCAGAGACAGATCTACCTATGTACACGAGTCTTGATATGAATGAATCTAAATTGTTATTTAGCATTCCAGATATAACTCTTCCATCAACACTACATGACTTATATCTAACTTGATATTTATATTATTAATTAATACAAACATGTTTACGATCACGGATAATTTTTATACACTCTGGAATAGCCATAAGTGTTACAATGAAAGGTAACAGTATAGTAGGATCAGTATATCTTGGCAGCGCTGTTAGAAAGCTCCCATATATAATTGCACTAATAAAATAAGGAATCATCAGTATAGTTGGCACAATTACCAAACGCTTTCTCGCCCATAATATTACCATTGACATAATGCTTGTTAACAAGAAAATTGGTTTGCATATGTAAAATAAAAAGTATCCTAGTTTTACTGGTACTTGCCATTTTTTATATATGTCATTATAACGTGTTTTAGTTACTCTCAGCTCCTTTTTTTGCTTGGATGTGGGTTGTTGTGTTTCAAGATGGTCATATATTTCTACCCGACCAAGCTCTGGTCCTAAATTATCAAATTCAATATAACCAGGGCCTGCAAGAACCATAAGAGCGGTATCCCAGACTCTTAATAAAAGTGCTTCCTTATATAAAGAAAATGCTTCATTAGCTACTTTGTCCAGAAATAGCGACGTAGTATTATAACCCATGAGATCCCAAAGTGTTACAGTTATATCCCAGGCATAAGTTTGATTAGGGTTTGTAATAATTATATTTTCTAATGCATCAGGATTATTAATATTACTACCAAAAAGTCCAGCTGTCCCTTTCCAAAGCTCAGGATTACTTTGTAATGCTTTAGATAGTATTGTAAATAGCATGCGAGTTGCAGGACCATTATTTTCGTTGATTAAAGAGCGGTAATCACGCACATTTGGATCTGGTACGTAATGTCTTAGGGAAGTGTATGCCATTAGAAATCTTTGGGACCCATTTCCATGCGTTGGTCCTGTGAAAAATAACCATGGTTGATGTCTGAATAACTCTACCCAGCGACTTGGCCAGGTACGATGCTCTTCTTTTGCTGCGTCGTAATATAATTTCAACCGCTCTTTTTTTAAAACGGCCTTTTCGATAGTCGCTCGCACATAATTTGCGTAGATATAATTAGGAAATGCAAATATTCTTTCTGCCAGTTCTTGAGGGTGCTCTATGTATTTTCCAAAAAGATGATGAGGATAACTAGTTGTGTCATTTAAAATTTCATCTTTATTTTCTATGAGTTGATTTATAATAATATCTCTAATTTTCTTCATAGCTGGTTTTTCATTTAACGGGTCGAGTGAATTGATGTTACTGTCGATATGTTCAATGCGTTTTTGCCATGAGGAAAAATAGGCTTCATTAAAAGGCAAATCATAGATGTAATTTTCTATACGAGTGTCTGAATAGTTGCGGGCAGGTAAAAGTGGTGAGTAACGCGCTCCAGATGATAAAGCAACATCGTCAACAATCCCCCATAGAATCATCAAAGCCATAAATATCATCGCTGTTTTGATGATTGTTTTCCATGTGTGTACTAATTTTTCTTCATACCAAAATCTCCATACGATAAGAGCGAGAAGGACCCAAAATATTGGCCATGCTATTGGTCTTACGGAGTTCAATAAGGCAAATACAAATGCAAATATATAAAGAGGTAAGGATAATATATTTTTATCTTTTATTATTTTTATTGTGAGAGCAAGTCCAATATATAGTAGGAATGTAAATAATGACTCAGTCATAATTTGAGATGTGTGAATTGTTGTTGTTCCTGTTAATATTGCAATAATAGATGTGCCAATTGCAGTATTTTTATTATACGGAATTAAGATGCGATAAATAATTACAGGTGTGATTGCTGCAAATAGTGCTTGTGTTAACAGGAGGATGCTGAATGTTCCTGGATAAACGGTACCAGTAAAGAGCATTAACAAAGGGTAACCTGGAGACCTGAATATGGCAGCCATCCCTGGAGAAGGTTGGCCTATTAACAAATGTGCCACATTTAGATAGCCTTCAGAATCACCAGTATACTGTATTGGTGTTATATGTTGCCAATATAAAGCAAATGCTAATCCGAATATAAAAAGAGCTACATCATATTTGGTTATCAAGCTTGCAATTTTTTTAGCACTATAACTCAGCTCTATTCTGATACATCCACCTGTAAAGAAGTTGGATGATATTTTTTTGATTGTAATCTATGTAAATACCACCATATTGCCGCCGGCAAACCTGACAGAGTTGTGCAAATCCCAAACAGTATGGATATGCTCAGAGCTTCTTCAGCTCCAACTTGAAATTGCCCAAGCACAAATACCATTGCGCTTTCTCGTATCCCCCATCCACCTGGGGTAATAGGTAGGGCTGATATAAGCAGTGCTATAGGAACACCAATAAGAGCCGCCTGTGGAGAGAAATGGACGCGTAACGCATAAGCGACTAGGATTACAGCGGCTATCTGAGTTAAATGTACAATTATATTGGTTTTTATAAACCTGGATAAGTAATTTTTATTTTTAAAAGTCATACAAAGCATGCTAGATAATTTAATTATAGGTAATCCATATGAGGGCATGTTAATTTTAAGTCTTTTAAAAGTCGGAGCGATTATAATTAGCGTGATAAAACCTAATAGTAATATGGTGCCAAATGACAAAGTAATCATACAAAGAGAGTACATCTCTTTATGTGTTAACAACAAGTAAGGTAATAATGATAGGACCAATAATGAATAACCGGCAAGAGCAAGTATTCGGTCAGAAATCACAGTGTAGGCAGAAACATCAGATGGGATCCCATTTTTGGTTGTAACCCAAGCGCGCATAATATCACCACCAAAACCACCAGGTAAGGTTGTATTAAGAAAAAAACCAGCTGAACATGAGCCTACACACTGCCATTTTGATGGATAAAAACCAGACAAGTTAATTAAAAAAAGCCATCTGTAAGCAGCTATAACAAGCTGAACTGCAAGAGCTAGAAAGGCAAGAAATAAATAAAATGGTATGGTGTTCTGAATTAATGTGCGAATTTTATTTATATCTATATTTAGGTACATAAAAACTAATATACCTGTTGCTATAAGAATTTGTATTAAAGTTGTAACTAGTTTTTTATTAAACATTTATATTTTCTTTATTATCTGAGTTGTTTAAAATATCAACTTCAGGAGAAAGTATAGTTGATACGCAAGTAGAAGTAACTCTCTCTTTAGAAAATCTACGTAAAAACATATCTGCTAGACCAACTAATAGAGAGACAACATTTCTCCACCTCAGTGCAAGCGACTTTCCAAGCTCTCGTTCGTACGCAACAGTTGGAACTTCAAGGTAGGTAATTCCCTCATCTAATAAACGAGTTGTTAAATCGGCATAAAAACCAACAGATCTATACGAATGCCATCGTATAATATCAATTCTTCTATGTAGAGGCGTCCCATGATAATGAGAAATATTATATCCGCTAATTAGATTTACGAGCTTTGTATAAGTGCGTGATGTATGTTGCCGAAGTGGTCTGCGATAGTCAGGTTCCATATAAGAAATAATAATGTCTGCTTTGCCAAGATTGTCAAAAACATTCATTATAGCCTCTCGGCGGTCCTGGAAATGTCCTCCTATCATACGAAAATATTTTCCATTACCTAATATAGCCGCATCAACAAAGTTGTAAGAGACACCTAAAGGTTGAATGTTTTTCTTAAGTACAATGCGAATATTTTTGTGAGACTGGATGACATTCTCAATTTCAGCAACCGAACCATCCGTAGATGCATCGTCAATCACTATTATTTCATAGGTGTATGAATACTCAAGCATGGTCTTAACAATTTCATCAAGCGCACGTCCAACATTACCTTGCTCATTTCGGCAGGGAACAAAAATAGTTATATCAAGAACATCCATTTTATCCGCACACTTTAATAAATCAACTCGTCTATGAGAAGTATAATTTTTCATCTTAAGATTCCATCTCAGGCAATTTAAGTTCTTCTTGTTTAGTTGTAATGTTAATGTTTTCTTTATCAATACTTCGAACAACAAGCTCTTTATTTTCTTGTGACACATGAAAGTTCATGAAGTTCCATCGCTCACCTTTGTTGTTTTCAAGCAAATATCCTTTAAATTTTCTACCGTGCCATGGACATTGAGCTGTGTTTTCACATAAATGATCTTTATTAATAACCGCACCTTCATGAGGACAAATTCCAGGCCAGACTCGTACGTTGTCGCCCTCCATTTTTACTAATAATTCAAGTAGTCCAACAGTTATATTTTGTGTTTTATTCTCATTTAATAGGGATAAATCAAATCTTGACTCAGTTGGAACATCAGGGAAAATTACATTATTAGTTAATTGATTTGAATTGGTGAAATTGGCAGAGTCGGTCTTAAATTTATAGCCAGCATCACGTAATGATAATCTACGATTACGGATTAGTTCGTTATCCTCATCATCTTGTTTTTTTTGTAATTTCATCATACTACGGTTTAAAAGAAAGTGTAGGGGCTTAAATATCCAGTGGCTAACTGTATACCAAGTTCTAGTTAAACGAACTTCTCTATCAAGTTGCTCTAACTGCATAATTTGGTGTATATAAAAGAAACTAAAGATAGTCATCGTTTGATAAAATAAATTTGGGGCAATTTTCGCATTGGCTACCTGAACAAAAAAAGGGTAGTTCTTCCATTTTACTAAGTTTACCGAAAAGGTTTTTCCTGAAAATATCTTGAACATATCATGATATGTATTGTGGACATAATAGCGATGAAGCTCATCATAGAAATTCCACTCCATATCATTAACATAACCGGGAATATCGCTAGTGTATTCTTTTTTAGTAAAGACAGCGCCCTTATGAAGTTTTTTTAATTTACTTTCTAAATGTTCTGGTTTTGAAAAAAGCTCCACTTCAATTTCATTTGCATCAGGTTCCATTGTTGCCCTCCTATAACGCATACATTTAGCATTAACACTTTAATATCAAGTTATTTCCATATCGTATGAAGAGACTATCAGGAATATAATTAGTAATCAATAGAATATCCACGTTTACACTGTCCTTCTCTTACTATGAGGAAATCATTGTTTCTGTATGCACTATAGCCACTTGATTTGGTCAGCTTATAAATCAAACGTTGGAGGTGGATTTTAAATTTCACTGTTTATTATGAAGATATATTTATTATAAATACTCTTAGTTAAATGAAGTATATTTGATTCTTATTCAACGGCTTTCTTTTAGCGCTATAAGGTTGTCATTGTAGCTATGTGGGCAATCCTTTATCAGTGCCTATCTTCAATAGGTAGTAGTGATTGGCAGTATTTATATCTGGTTAAGGTATTTTCTTCAGTAAGATTCTTTTAAGAAAACTTAGAATGGATCCCAGGATGCTAAAGTGTGCACTTGCTCCAGGGCGGTAATATTGACCATCAAATATTAATTGATTTGACTTAACTAATCTTTCAAGACGTGCTGACAGTATAATTTCATTATTGTATTTTTTTAACATTTCTGACAATGGCATTGAACCTCCTTGCATGAAAAATTCACGTAACATTCTAATGCGCAATGAAGAATAATTTAAATTAACAAAAGTAAAATAGCAAAAACCTAAAGCGATAACTGTAAATACATTAGTCAACGTTATGCCTGCACAATCTTGAGTAGAATATCCTTGAGAAATACATAGTAATGGAGTAACAACAAATACAAACAACGCACCTAGGCAAAAGCCAATAAACAAAAAACGCCATGGAGAGTTTTCTGATGATACTCTGCTCATTACAAGATGCACAACCATTTGAATCATAAGGCCGCAGATTGGAATTAAAACTGAAAATAGATTCGAATACATACCTTAACCACCATCTTTAAGCTGCAAAAAAATATATGAGGAGTAGAATAACTTTCCTAAACGAAAACCTTGTGATGTTAAACCATATTGATTGTCTTTCTGAAAGAGTAATCCGTCACGAACTATGGCTTGCAAACGTGAGTCAACTAGCATTTGATTATTAATCACAGCTAAATAATCCTCCATTTCACAGGTCTTTTTACTTTCAGTATATTTAATAAGCTCAATCGATGGGCTATCTTCCTCAATCGAAGAATAAAAACAAATATATGCAAGCATAGTTGAAATATAAAACACAATTACTTGCAATGCTTCTACCCAAGTTAAAGGGCTGGTAGAAGTTTTGCTAACAATTAACGTCGCACATAATACGGACAAAAAAATAATTAGTAAAGCACGGGTATGTTTTGCAGGTCGCGCGCTACGCCAAATTATCAAGTGTATAAACCAAGCCACAGAAAAGGAGAGTGTGCTATATAAAAATACGTTCATAATTCATTCCTTATAGGTATATATGGATAATATATACCTATATCATTTGTAATGCGAATTTTATAGTTTCTGAAAATCATCGTCAATTTTCGTCGACAACAATTTTCTGCAAAAAGCATGGTCCTGCATTTTTTGAATGCTAATGGATATTCTGTGTGTGGATAATGATTCTATTGTCCTAAAGATTTCAATTTTTGTTTTTTCAGAAAAAAAATCATGTGATTTTAAAGATTAAGAGCATGTAAATATTAGGGGAAAATTAGCACAACGAGGTGCCATTTGATTAGTCAGTTTATCCCCAAAGGCCAAGCATCTTGAAGAAGATATTAGAAGTCATTGGGCTGACTGGATACCTTTTAATAGGGCATAGTTGGCGTATTTAAACGGGTCCTGATGATTGATTGCAAGATAAGTTGATAATGGATTTAGTTAGTGTTATCGTCTATTCAAGGTTTTTAACATCATTGTCACAACACGCTGATTCCACTCTATTATTGCGGATAATCGTAATAATTATGGTTAGATATGAATGTGTGGATAAATGGAAAATGCATCAGAACAATTTAATTTATTGGCAACGATAAAAATTAACATCAAATATATTTAAGCTGGAGATTTAATATGGTCATTGAACGGATGAAGAATCTAGCTGCACAATCCGCTCTTAAAAGCCCGTTTTTTTGGCATTTAGCTTGGAAGTGTTTAAATACCTTTGCATTTTCTTTACCTCATGATGATAGCTATTGGGCACTTAAGCACTTTTGCCTAACTAAAGATAATATGTTTTTAGATATAGGCGCTAATACAGGTATTTCAGCCCTATCTTTTAGAAAGGTTAGCAATCATATTAATCAAACTATTCCTATTCTTTCCGTAGAGCCTAACACAATACATGAGCGCTACCTTGCCAGGCTGATCAATAAAATACCGCCTTTTTCCTACCTATTAACAGGGGTGGGGATGGAGAGAGTAGAGGTAACATTACATACCCCAATATATAAGGGAATCACACTTCACACATTTACATCAGTAAGTAAACAGCAAGTTAATGATGCCGTATCAAAGAGTTTTGGTAAACGAGTTGCTGATAAGATTCTAATCAAAGAGAATACCGTTAAAATTGTCACAGTTGATGATTTGGAATGTGAACCAAGCATTATCAAAATTGATGCGGAAGGTTTTGACTACCAAGTTATTTTAGGATCTAGAAAAACATTACAAAAAACGAGACCTTTCTACATGTTTGAAGCATGCTGGTCATCATTCGGAGATATATCAACCTTTTTTAATAACAATGATTATGCTCTATTTAATTATTGCCATAAAGAAGATCAATTTTCTCCTGTAGAAAAAGATAAATTATATGGTTCATCAGAGGGTAATAATATCTTTGCTATCCCCATTGAAAAAATGCATCAAATTCCCGTTCAACATAATTAAAGGATAGAATTTTGAGTACCCCCTTACTAAGTAACAAAAAATTTACTTACCAGCTTTCTCTTGGAGCAGTTATATTTGCTTACATTGCTATATACTTTATTTTTTTATGTAATACTCATTTTTTGCCCTATGTTTTTGATAATAACGAAACCTTTTCTTCTCTTATACATGCTCAGAATCTTTTTCATTTTGGCTTAAAAGATTCGTTGGGACTTACAGATGAAGCCTATGGTCTTATAAAAGAGGCCCATCCTTATGTTTACACTCATCAAGGGAATTTTCCTCGTTTTTATTCATTTTTACTTTACTACTTAGGGATACGATCCGCTGAATGGCAAATATTTGTTTCTACTTTCACTATTGGCTTAGCCGGTATTCTCTTTTGCTATCATTATTTTTGTAAACATGTATCAACATTATTTGCTGCTATATTTTGTTTGTTATTAATGACTGACTACATCATGTTCGCACAATGGCATATCAATACATGGCGTGTTTGGCATCTGTTTTTTTTCTTTTCTAGTTTTCTTTGTTGTCATGGATTAAATGATCAAAAATGGAAACTTTATATTCCTATTAGTATATTAAATTTTGCTTGTTTATATTATACAGAAATTGTTTATGCATCTTTTGTATTTTTTAGCGCTAGTATTTATCTTTTACTCTTTCCAAGCTGTACACTAAAGAGAAAATTATTTAATGTTTTTATTATAAGCCTTGGCGTACTACTCTCTATTGTCGTTCTAGTAGAGCAAAATATTATCTATTTGGGTTGGGATAATTTTTTAGAGGATATGTCCTATACCTTTACAGCTCGCAATAATGTTCTTAGCTGGGAAGAAACATCTAAAGTTAAAGATTTCTATTATAGCCATAAAATTGTTTTTTGGGATAATTTTAATATTTATGAACATATAAGAGATCCTCTTGTTATTATTCAAACTTGGTATCGATATTGCTTACTGCCCTATGGACCTTTTATTAATCTTTCAGCTTTCATCACCATTTTGGGAAGCTTCTTATCTTATCTAACTTTAAAATTTGAGCAAAAATCCAATAGCCGTTTTATGAAATTAGTTCAACAGCCAAATAGTATTCGAACTTTTGTAATAAGCACATCCTGTGTGGCTGGGTTGTTTTTTCTAGAATATATAATGAGGCCATCGACATGGAACGGTCGATTTGGTCATGTATCACTTTTAACAGTGTCATTTACTATTCTTATTTGTCTTTCATCCGCATTATTTATTTATAAAAATTCAAACAATCTATGTCTAAGTAAAACCAGGTCTTTTCTTAAATTCACTTTAATGTCTCCAGCGTCGTTAATCATCTTCTTTGCACTGTCCGCTCTTCTAAATATAATCTTTTTATCGCAGGTTATTCACCCCATGCAATGGAATGTTAGCTTTATATATAGAGCAGCTCTTGCACTTTTAATCGGATGCATAACTTTTAGAATCAGCCTTTATTTACTAAGATTTTTTTTCAAAAACAATAAAACCTTAAGAGGTTACTCAAATGTAGTTTTAAAATCTAAAAGCGTATTCACTTTTATTACCACTATAGCGTTTATAATAAGCTTAGCATTTTTAACTTTTGTTTCCTTCCCTATCACATGGAGCAGGCCTCAGATCTCGACTATATTTCAAGGTATGCAGTTAAACATTATCATTCTTTTTGTTTTGTTATTCGTTATAAAATTTACTAACCAAGAGCTAGATAAAAATAAACTGGCTAATAAAAACATACTATTAATTCTATATTTCTTCTTCACTATTATTTTAAGTTATTGTATGTATTATCTGGACGGATTTTCTGGACCTATCGCTACTTATATACAGTTGCATACAGTCAAAGCTTTAAGTCAGCCATCTGTAATGTTATTCATTTTAGGGGTGATTTTATTTATAAGTAACCCATTAACTTACTCATCTCATCAACCATCAGAAAATAATGCTGTGCTAATTACCTTCAAAAAACTTCTGCCTTTTCTTTGTGCTACAGCATTAGGTTTTCTTTGTGTATATATGGTTTTTCCAGGTTATGTTAGATCGGGATATTTGTGGAGATATTGTTGCTTTTCGGTATTCGCTCATATCAGTATCTACGCATGGCTATTTTATGTTATAAGTATGCGAGCTTTTAATATCAAAATAAATGGACTAAAAAATACAGCTACACTTGCTAAAGAGTACTTTATCTCGGCACTGGCATTATTACTACTATTAACATTTTCTTATCTGTGGCTCGATCTTCAGTGGCTTTACATCAAAGAATTTCCTCCAGGTGATTTTAATTTTGTAAAATTACTAAAAAACAAACCATTTTATAAAAAGTCTATTGTAGCTAATACATATGCAGCTCCATTTTCATATGTTACTCAGAGCTGGGCATATTCCGATCCTGTTTTTGGGCAAAATGATGGGAACATCATTAAAGATCCCACTAACGTACATTTTAACCGGGACTTACGATATATGTGGGTTGCCGACGCCAGTCAAAATAAAGATTACTTGACTCAAGACTACTTTGTTTGTTGGCAGAGCTATTACTCATTTGATTTATTGGGATTTCCAAAACCAAAATGTTATGATTTTCCACTGATTCAGCTTGTAAGAAATGCAAAAAATGTAGATTTTATTTTAGAAGAAGTGGAGCATGATCAAAGTGGCAGAGATAAATGGTCAATTGTTGCGTTAAAAAAACCATCAGCTCCCAAAGATAAAGACGAATCAAAAAACAACAATTCACATGAACTACATTCGCAACAAAAAAACATGTGTTATATGAAGAGTTATTCATGAACTTAATTAACAAAAGATATCTTTCAGTGCTTATATTGATCACTATAACTGTATTCACTTTATGGGAGTATGGTAAAGCCAATAATTTTATTCCTTGTGTATCAAATTGTGGAGAAACATTTTGTGCAGAAATACAAGTTAATAATTTTAAATTATATGGATTTAAATATGGATTACTTGAAGATCATGCAAATTCGAATAATTTACAAGCTCATCCCTATTTATACACACATAATGTAAGCACTCCAAGTATCTTATATCCTTTATTAGAGTGGGCAGGAATAAGTGCACTTTGGACTAAGCAGCTATTTTCACTTTTTATTTTTGGACTTAGTTTATTTTATATATATCGAACCACACTTTTTTATTCACAATCCTACTTAATAGCAGGGTCGATGCTTTTCTTTTTCTGTACGGATTATTATCATGTCTTTAGCTATGGATTAAATGCTTTAAGAGTCTGGCATTGGTTAGTATTATTTGGGTTACTATTTCATGTAGGTAGATATTTTAAAGAACCGACTAAATCTCCTTGGACCGATCGGCTCATGATTCCTCTTTATGTTATTCTGGCATTTGGAGTCGGCTACGATTTTTGGATAATAAATTTATTTGTTATATTAACTCTTACTATATTTTCTTTCTTTTCGGTGGATTATAAAAAAGAGAAGATATTAATACATTTATTTTCTATTGGCTTAATATTTGCTTTTCCGGTTATATTGAGACAGATTCATATTATCTCTACATTAGGATATGATTTTTGGTATCATGATTTTATTTATAGTGCGTCAATAAAAATACCTTTTTTAAAGGATTTATTCCCTTTAACATCTATGACAGAAATTGATGAGTACTACACTGCCCATAATGTTCTTAGAGCACCAGCAACTCAAGCAGCACAATGGGCTGGTATATTTGTCACATTAAAGGATATGTTACGCCAAGTTACAATACCATCCTTCGGTACTTTAAATATTGGGTTTGTAATATTAGTTTTATTTTTTCCGATAATTAATTGTGTATATGTTATTACAAGCTACCTTATGAAATATTTTGCTAAAATGTCTCGTATTTCAACAGCAGCAAGATTCACTTCATTTTTTAATGTATTTGAGTTCTCTAAAGGGGGGCTGAAATTATTCTTTATTATCACTATTGGATGCTCAATTGGCGTATTAATATTTGCACCATTTTCTCTACATGTGTATTTTAAACATCAATTTCCATTATTAGCAGCACCTATTTTGCTTGCAAAATCAATTGTACTTTCAATATTGATTGTATTCTATTCTAAATTACTTCTAGTACGCTCTAACCTGAGATGGTTACCACTATCATTGATTACGTTTATAATACTTGACCATTTTATAATTCAATTGGATAACATAAAATACTTTAAACCAATTCCTACATCGTGGGTTTCTGCTGTTAAAAAATATAAAGATTCAAGTTTTGCCACCTCTTGGATACCAGATAGTGTGGCTGCATTCACTGACAGCTGGGTGGTAGCAATTAATGCTGGTGCTGAAAATAAAATAATTAAACGGTTTCAAGAGAATAAAGCACCATTTAAGTATTCTGATTATTTTCTGTTTGGTCAGCAAGATGTAAATATCAAAACAAATAAATATTTATATCCTAAATATTGGTTATATTACTCAACAGATCAAGCTAATCAATTTGATACCCCATCACCTATTTGTTATCAAGATTATCTTGCTAAATTTATTGGCGGTTTTTCAAATACAAAGCCAATTATTGCTTCAATGAGTGATTTAGGCTCTATCCACACTTTTAGCCCTGGCTCTGATATTGCGATTGTTGGTACTTTTGCAAATCCAAGTAAAGCAAATATTAATAGGATTGAATTTGTTTCAAATGGACAAGTGCTGAGTAAAGCTAATTACAATTGTATATATGGATCATTTAATATAATTTATACAATACCTGAAAATTACTCATTAAAGACTTTACCTATCAACGTGGTAGTAACTTATAACGGAAATAGGAAAGTTGTTCTAGAGCAAATCACCTTTCAAAATACTCCCGGATCTGGGCTTAAGAACTCAGATATAAATCCCGCATATTTGAGGCGAAATCAACTATCTGTAGAAGAAACTATTACCGCACTTCCTAATGTACCTATTGCTGAGCGCGGTAAGGATTATGTTATTTTTGATTTAGATAAATATTACAAGCAACATAGAATAATGTAGTCACGAACAAAATGGTTGACGCCATAAATACAAGTACTTCTTAAACTATCAGGATGATGTTATGAATTCAATTCTCTGTAAATTCAAGAATTATAATATGTATATTAAGAATTTTTATAATGTATTTTCACATGTTATTATTTCTATTTGCTTTTGGTTAGGTCTTACTTACCCTTGGATACAATTAAAGATTCAAGGTCTATCACAAATTGGTTTTAACGAAGAAAGTATTGGATATCGATACTTTCATACTTTAAGAATATTATATGGTCAAGGAGAATATCCTTGGCTGCCACAGGGGCACTTGACAGGCCTTTTTCATATGCTTATTCAGCTGACTTTAACTGCACTAGGATATCCAATTTCTGATAGAAATATCCGTGTGGAAGCATTTGTTGATACGGCTATTTTGGTTCAGTCGACCTTAATTGCTCTTACTTTTTTATTTACTTTTTCTATCATACGCCAAACCAGTATTAGACTAGCTGCTGTAGCATTGTTTTTAATTGCTTCCTATGCCCAATCGAGCTTTAATTGGGGGTTACATTTACTAACACCTGATTATTTTGCGTGGTTTCTAATACCCGTTTGCATACTTGTTTATGCACTTGTGAAAATATTTAATATTCAAAGAGATATATCCTGGGGTGATTATATTGTTTTGGGCGTAGTTTCTGGTCTTTGTGCGTCTATAAAAGTCACCTATTTAATTGTGCCATTTACTATCTGGTTAGCAATAGCTGTGAATACTAAAGGTTGGCATTCTTGTATATTAAGAACTATTGTAGCAAGTCTGATTTCCGTTAGTATGATTGTTCTAATTTTAATGATTTATTACAAGTTTAACACGAAGGTTGTTGTTATTCATGTTGAGAGACTTTTCAATTATATGAAAAGTGCTGGTGATACACAACAAGCTTGGCAATGGCTCACATCAGAAATTTTTATTTGGCCAGTAAAATTCATTACAGTTTCAATGTTGCTGCCGCTCCTTTATTTATTGGGGACGTTTTTTTCCAAGAAAAATAGAATAATTTGTGCCATTCTTTTTATTGGTACTGCTTTAGAAACTGCGATTGGATGGATCCGATTTAATGGCGATACGAGTATTGAAACAAATGCATTTGCTGCTGGTAGTATTATTATTTTTTTTCTATTAGTCTTTCACCCATGGTTAGAGTTATGTCTAAAGCGTTTTAAAAAGCAAGGGTTAAATTTTACTTTATCTAGCCAATTACTAGGTGGCATGTCTGTTATTGCCCTGATTGGTATATCTTATTCAGAAATGAATATACTTATATCGAAGGTATTTAGTCCAATAGCCATGACTGCAGACAGTGGTAGGAAGTTAGAGGTTTTTAGACGTGAGCATAGTGGAATGACATTATTCCTTACTCCAAACAATGCGCTTAGGCCTCTTACAATTGACTCCTCTATTTATAAAGGAGCAACAGATGTGACAGATGCGAGATGGGATCAAAGTCCACTTATGAAAAGACTTTTTCCAGATAGATGGTATATACATGGCGCTGAGCTTTATGGGTCGAACAACACCCCAAATTTTAATCTTTTTCAAACCATTGTGTACTCATATTTTCCCAATGTGCAAGATCCAACCTTTAATGAATTTAAAGCTAGATATGATATCAACACAAATAATTTTATATGTTCCTTTAACGAGCTAACAGGAAATGGCGCTACGTTGGTGGGCTGCTTTAGGAGCCAGATATCTTAACTTACGGAATAATAAATAGACCATCAATTATTGGTGTCAAGCATCTTGCTCATATTTCCACGGTAAACGTATCCAAGTTGTATGAGCAGGTTTATTTTGGTCAAGTATTTTTTATCATTTGGTATTAGTTTAATATATATTATGTCTGTAAAATCTAATGCATCATTGACAAAATCTGTGGATATTCCTGGTCTTACGACATTACGTTTTTTTGCAGCTTTTTTTGTTTTCTTAAGCCATGCTCTTCACCAACTCATGCCACTACAAGGTATCCAGCCTGAGTGGTTGGTATTTTTTTCTTCATTGTATGCTGAAGGAATGACTCTGTTTTTTGTTCTCAGTGGTTTTGTTATCCATTACAACTATTCAAATATGTTACATAAAAGTAGCGAAGGAATATGGAATTTTTTTGTAGCACGACTCACTAGAATTTATCCCTTATTTTTACTTGCTATTTGCTATGATTCTATTACTCATAACAGTATGGAATCAATTAAATCATTTGCTAGCGTTGTTCCTTATTACTTAACCCTAACACAATCGTGGTTTTATATTCCTTTTGAGGATAAATCTTTAATTTATCAGTTTGGAGATATTCTTTGTATTAGCTGGTCGGTGAGTACGGAATGGTTTTTATATATGCTTTATCCGTTTATATGTTTTCTATTAGCCAAAGTACATAAACTTTCTTCTCTGGTCACGATCTTCTCCATAATTTGCTTAGTAAGTACGACGGTTCTTGGATTGGTTTATGTTAATGAAGTGTCTATTAATGACTGGGCTGTTGCTATATTTGGAGCAGTTGCTGACATAAGTACTGGTAATTCTTTTTTAAGATGGCTACTTTATTTTTCTCCGTATACAAGGATGTTAGAGTTTCTGTTAGGCTGTGTTACGGCATCAATCTATATGAGATTAAATACAAAATTAATTTCACAAAAAGAGCAACTGTTCGGTGGATTTATTCTCAGTATCTGCGTAATATACATTGGAATCTTACATTATTTTGCATTCTCTCCAAATGCTCTTATAAAATTGTTAGCATATCAAAATTATCTTGAGCAATTTGCTACATGTTTTGGATTTGCTCCTAGCATGGCTTTCATTGTTTTTTATTGTGCGAGATATTCAAATGTAGTTACTCGTTTTTTTCAGACTCGAATTTTAGTCATTGCTGGTGAAGCCAGTTATTCACTTTATCTTTTTCATATCGCTATTGTTTATGCCGTTGCGCGCGAGACAGTAATCTTATCATCAGACTCACCTTTTACTTCCTACTTGGGCGACTTTTCTCGCCTGCTATTTGCTTTTTTCTCATCCATAGGACTTGCAATAATCATTTATCATTTATTTGAGGTCCCGGTACAGCGATTCTTGCGTAAGACCTTGACCGTTTATAGAAAGAAATCGGCTATTGTTTTACTAGATGTGTAGTTTTTTTTTAACGAATCAATTATATTACTGTTATATTGGATTCGCGGAATTAATTTATGGATAAATTTAAACAATATATCATACAAGATACTATTGTCGCATCGAAATTTTTACTATCTGCGTGCTTTATTGTCTATCTATTTAAAATGTGGCTTTACTCTAATGCTGCTTGGTTGCATCCTGAATTGTTAGGCACCGCAGCTTATGTGTGGGGTGCTCCTGATGTGGAAACTTTACCTAATTTATTGCGAAAAGTGTTCGATTGGAAGGCTTTTGATCCCAATGTAAATAGAGTTCGTCCTCTTAATGATGTAATAGAAGTCTTTGATGCTATTCTTAAACCACATTTAGTGAAATTGATAGGTCCTCACCCCAGTTTTTCTTTTTCAGCGCTAGGCCTACTTCTAGTGGCCCCTGGTTTTTTATATGCTTACCTGAAAAGAAATCTGAAGATATCTTGGATTGTTGTTATTCTTTGTATGATTTTTATTTCAAATACGGGCTTTCTTTCTCTATTTGTTAGTTATATTCGACCAGCAAAAAAATTAAATATGATTTTTTTATGCGCAGCACTTTGTTTTGGACAACGCCATGCAGAAAAGGGTAAGTCTAGAGATTTTTGGCTGTTTTTTTCTTCTATTTTAGCGTCATTTTTTTCCGATGAATTGGGGCTAGCTAATTTTATGATATGTGGTTTTTTATTTTGGCCTTCAATTGTTAAAACAAAACAGAAATTAATGATTTATTTTACTTTACCCATTCTCTTTTTATTATTAACCAAATGGGGTTTACCATTCATTTATCGACTGTATAGTGTTCATGGAGCATGGGACGCATTAAATGATTCTAAAAAGTTTGCTATTTTCACTTATCTTTTTAACTATGATTTTTATCAGGCTGCTTTAATATTAACGGCACGTTCCTTTTTGACAACATTTGGAATATATAAACACGTGTTCTGGACTGAGTGTTTTGCTATATTTGTTTTAGTGACATTGCCAGTATTGCAACTCCTTCGGTATAGAGAGAAGAGTTTGCTTTCAGTTATCTCTACTGATCCTTTTATAGTGATTAGTATATTAATTTTTTTAGTTAATATTTTTGATAACTTATTAGACTGGTATCCATTCCCTCATGAAATTAGTTACTTAGGATCCTTTAATTACTATTATCACAGTAATATAATTGTACTGAATCTATTGTGGCTTGCTTTTTTAGTAAAAAATGCGATGGAAGTTTTGAAAAATAACCTTAAACAAAGAACAGTATTTGAGGTTTTATTGAGTGTAACTGGAATCATTATTGTATGTTCTAATTTTCTGCTTTTTCAGAAAGTGAATACACTGGTGCAAATCATACATTTATATCCTTTTACTGAAAAAGAATTGCAATTGCGACTAAATGAAATTAATTATAATTATCAAAAGACACCGTTGAAAGTCAACTTTTTAACCTCTAGTGATGCAATAGAGAAGGAATTCAAAGCCACCCTAAAATTCATCTTCCAGGATCGCTGGAAAGAGAATGGATTTTATCAAACTTTTAATTTAATAAAGCCAAATCCAATTATGGGGAATACATATATAAATCATTTAACCAGAGCACATTTTCCTTGTTATAAAATTACAAACTATGTGGATAATCATCCTGTTTAGACCGTCTAAACTAAGGTGATCTGGTCTAATTGAACCGCACACATTGATAAAGGATAATAACTTAACTTATCAAGGTGGGCATATGACTACAAAGCTAGCAAACAGAAATTATACAAAAGAACTCAAAGAAGAGGCCGTCTCATTAGTATTGGATCAAGGTTATACTGTTACCGAAGTTGCTAATTCTTTAGGCGTAACCACCAAAGTTATTTATAACTGGAAGCAAAAAATTGAAGCTCAAAAATCAGATGGATTATTATCAGACGATGAGCGGACAGTGTTAATAAAGCTTCGAAAAGAAAATAAACGCCTTCTAATGGAGCGAGAGATATTAAAAAAGGCCAGTGTAGATTCAACAGGTCATTGCAACACCTCGTTCAATCTATCTGCTGGGGATAAAAAGTTCAATGTTTTTCTAAGTCTTTCGTTTAATTCTCTCGCAATTTGATCCAGGTCTGATTGAGCATGAATACTCAGATCTGTCTTTTTAGGCATATACTGCCTTAAAAGACGATTAGTATTTTCATTTGTTCCTCGTTGCCAAGTCGGAACCAATACATATTACGATAAATTAAGATGGTAAAAAATAATAGTTTATAAGGAAAGAGATTATTCGGATTCTAACTGTCAACTAAAAGTTTGTAAGATCAGTATTTATCAATAGTCATGGATTTATATTCACGCCGCATTATTGGCTGGTCTGTTAATAAACGCATGACGGTTGGTTTGGTCAAAAGCTCCATGCAAATGGTATTAACTTTAAGTCAACCAAGCCAAAAAGTTTTATTTCATAGCGATAGAGGCTCCCAATATACAAGTCATAGCTTTCAAGGTTTATTAAAAAATAATGATGTGATTGCCTCAATGAGCGGAAAAGAGGCTTGCTTGGATAATACAGTGGTTGAAAGGTTTTTTGGTAGATTGAAAAAGGATGGCTTTTTAATATTTTTCATTTAAAACGAGATGATATGAAAAAAGAAGTTGAGTCTTATATTTGTTATTACAATGGTGTGAGGCACACACAACAATTGGAGATGTTTCGCCAATTGAATTTGAAAATTCTAAAGTAAATGTGTGCGGTTTAGGTTGACCAGATCATATCTGGGTTTTTTAGGGTGGCATACAAATTAACCGGGAACTTCTGATCATCGAGATTTATACATTGTGATTACGTTGATAATCTGTTAATTTATATTGTCTAAGCTCAATAAATTTGTAATGTTGTTATAAGCAAAAGACATTAAAGGAGACTGAGTAACAATGGATAGTTCAAAAAACATTATGCAGAGAAATATCGCATCTATTGTTTTTTTATTGATAAGCATTTATCCACTTTTTTTTGTTGTATACAATGGCTATGTGTTGACCGGTTTATATGAAGAAAGTGTAGGCTATAGATATTTTTACCCTTTACGACAGCTTTACGATTCTTCAACGTATTTGTTTTTACCTCAAGGACAATTTTTAGACATTTTAAATCAGCAAATTCACCGAATCTTAAGTTTTTTTGGGTACTCGTCTACCCAACTATATCCACGAATTAACTATTTTTCATATATTTCTGTTTTTAGTCTTCATTTAATCAATTCTTGCTGTTTTTTGTGGGCTATTCGACCGTTAAATTCGTTACCCCTGATTATTTTATCCGTTGTCTATTGGTTGTTTGTATTTTTTTCTCCTAACTTTAATGGGTTCGTGGTTCTATTACAACCCGATTATCTTTTAATGTCACTGGCCCTAACTTTAATAGCAGCCGGATGTTATTTGCGGTGGCCAACGTCAAATTTTAAATGGCAACTAAGTCATACATTATTTTTAGGAATATATTTTGGTGTTGCCCTTGCTGTTAAAATGACATTTGTGATTTTACCATTGACGATATGCTTAGGATGGATGATCAATGAGAAGTCTTTTAGCCGCTCGGTGTTATATGCTTCTATGAGTATTCTATTGGGTGCTTCTATTTATTTTATTATTTTATTAATTCATTATCGTCGATTTGATTTTATCACTGAATATTTTGTAGATATAATGAGCTTTATGAAATCCGGAGGAGGTATTGCTCAAATAAGTTGGTCAAAATGGATAGCCATTAAATGGCACGAACCTTTTAGTATTCATAAAATTATTTATTTCACACCCCTCGTACCATTGATTGCTTTGCTAAAAGTTAAAAATCGTTTTGAGTTTTCAGCTGTATTTTCTTTGTTTATTGGAAGTTTAGCCTATCATTTGTTTATTCATAAAAGGGATTATCCCAATAGCATGTTTGAATCACTTTTATATACGCAATTAGTATTTTGGTTGGTTTTTTGTTGGATTTATAGAGAAAGACTCTCTTTAAAAAGGATTACAGGTAGAGCGACTGCTGTCAGTATTTGGGTCATTATTGTTGTGATGATAGCCCCAATTTTTAGCACATCCATTCAGACTATTTATCCTTATTTAAAAGAAATTGGAAAAAATACAGTTGTACAACAAAATCTCTTCAATGCCCAACAGAATATAATAGGTAAACGACTGTGGTTAGTCATGAACAATGTTTTTCGTCCTGTTTCAATTGACTCTGCAATCATGAAAGGATGCACCGGAAGAGAGGGTTGGCAAGTGCCTGAAAGTAAAATCACATCGACGATGTTTCCTAATGTTGATTATCGTGTAGGAGGTTCCAGAGAGTTTTATGAAAAAAATACCATTGATCTAGCAAAATATAACGCTATTTTATTTACAACTTACTATGCAGATCTCGACTTAGCTATTAAAGAAAATTTTGATTTTTTTAATTTAAATTCAAATAACTTTGATTGTTCTTCTGAACGAATAAACTTAATCTATCAAACAGCAATTATATGCCATAGAACATAACCCCCTGCGATTAATCTTACCGCAGCCAACATCTTAAATCAATTCACTGCCCCATTAGTGCTCCAAGCTATTAAAAAAGTGTCAATAATTATCCTTACTTTTAAACTCTAATGAAGCGATCGAATTATCCCCAATGACATTGTCATTAGCAATTATTATATACAATATTTGTAACTATTCACCTGCTCCAGAGTTACCCAACTAAGCATCCGGTCTTTTCCCTTCAAAGATTGATATCAATGCATCAGTTGGCGTAATGCCGTGTTTCCTCGCGGTGATCAGATAACTTCTTATCCTACAAAAAATGTTGGCTCCAGCCATTGACTTGAAGTAGCCTGATATTTTCTGTTGTACTTTAGTCATACGAATATCGTTTTAGCCCTGGTGATTGGTGAAGGGCTCAGAGCAATGGCGTTAAGTTAAGGAAATTTGCTATATAATCAAATGGTTAGTATGGTTAGTATGGTTAGTATGGTTAGTCATTTTGAATTATCACGGATTGTTAATTTATATGAATAAAAAAAATTTTTATTAAAGATAATAAGGGAAAGTATCGCCAATCCAAGCTTATCATTTAAACACAAGAATAAAAAAGAAGACTTTTCGCGTAAACGCATTCTATCTCCAAAGGTTGGTACTTAACAAACCTAAGTTATTTTCTCATTGGGCTTCAGGAATAAAGGGAGCATTTGCTTAACAAGAGCGGTATGAATCGATAGGTTCACATACCGTTTTGTGAGAGGCTCGTGGGGAAGCTCCGCTGGCCTACTCGACCTTGACCGTTTTCATTCATCCTGGAAATCCTCAGCAAAATGCATATGTTGAGCGTTACAATAGGACCGTAAAATATGACTGGCTGAATCAATACTTGTTTAGTAATATTAATGAAGTTCAGGAATACGCAACCAAGTGGCTCTGGTCTTATAACACCGAGACAAAAACTTACTATGGCAGCTTAATTAACCTCTACTTTTGACTACACTTCAAAAAGGGAGGATTACCCAACCAAGCCAAAAAGTTTTATTTCATAGCGATAGAGGCTCCCAATATACAAGTCATAGCTTTCAACGTTTATTAAAAAATAATGATGTGAGGATACACACAACAACTGGAGATGTTTCGTCAATTGAATTTGAAAATTCCAAAGTAAATATGTGAGGTTTAGGTTGATCAGATCACTCAATTAATTACTAAGATCAAGAACAAAAAAGTCGATCATCGAGTATTATTATTTATATGCTTTTGAGTTAATAGATGGGTTTTATTTGACGCTTACCGTATTTCTGTATACTCCTGAGAATCTTGTAGAAGTGGATATATTCTTGATGAACCTTTCTTTGATAATTAAGCAAAAACAGACGTTGTTTTTGTATTTGCTAATGCCTTATAAATAACCAAGTGCTGATTAACAATAGAATTAACATCAAATTCCTGCTCGGAAAACTTTCGTCCAGATATTCCCATGTTGACCCTCATTTCATTATTATTGATTATCTTTTCAATGGCTCTAGCAAGCGATATATGATCGCGAACACTCACAAGAACCGCAGTTTTATCAGGAATAACGGCGGCTCGACAACCTGGTACGTCAGTTGTGATGACAGCCCGGCCAGATGCAGCAGCTTCGCATAAAACACGAGGTAATCCTTCTCTATATGATGGTAGTACAACTAAATGTACCTGTTGAAACAAAAGATGTGTATCTTGATGCCCTATATGTTCAATATACTTGCCATTTGACAATTTTTCTAATTGTTGTTGACTTATAGATGATGGGTTACCTTTGTCAATTTGACCAGCCAGTAAGAATTTAGCATCTATTCCTTTCTCTCGTAGCAATTTAGCTGCGGCAACGTATTCATAAACTCCTTTATCGCGTAACAACCTTGATGCCATAACAATTATAAAAGGCCGACTTGTTGGCTCTTCAGTATATTTATAATGATTTAAGTCTACACCAGAGCCTTTTATTAAAACAGATTGACGCTCATCTACGGCGCCAATTTGAATCAATGTGTCGAGATCATCAGTATTTTGAAAAATCACTTTTAGATTCTTGTGTCGAAAAGCCTGTCTATAAAGATGGCTTACTACTTTTCTTAATAACCGTGCTTCAAAATAATTATCAATAAATGCATATCCTAATCCTGATACAGCTGCTACTACAGCTGGTACTTTTGCAAATCTGGCGGCGATTGAACCATATATAACAGGCTTAATTGTAACAAGGTGTGTGATACCTGGATTTAATTTTTTCATTAAACGGTAAATCGCGAATATAGAATAAACTTCCATAAATACATTTCTGCCACTTCTTGATAATGGAATGGCGTGGTAGGTAAATCCTTCATCTAAGATTCTTGGTAGGGCACTAGGAGCGCCGGTTGCAACATGAACCTCATAACCTTCTTTTTTAGCTGCTATGGCAATGGGTAGTCGATGAGATATAAAATATGTTGGTTCATTTAAGATGAATAGTAATTTTTTTTTCACAGTGACATCCGTTCATTGTTTATTTCCATTCTTTAAATTATGTTAACTGATATATAAAACTTTTAATATACGCTCTAATGTGTTTTTCTAGCTATATTTTAAATTATCCAACCATGCCTGAAACATTAATATTGGCCATAATTGGTATTGCCAGTTTCTTCTACCAGATAAATGTTCATGCCATTTCTTTAAAATAGGCTCAGGCCTTAGATACCCTTGCTGCTCGATTTTGTTTTTATCAAGCAAATGCTCAGACCAGTCACGTAATGGACCTCTTAGCCATGCATCTAGCGGGATCCCAAATCCCATTTTTGGCCTATTAAAAAGTGGTTCAGTGACGTATTTTGATAGTATTTCGCGTAATATCCATTTAGTTGTGTGGTTACGGATTTTCATGTTTAACGGTAATTTCCACATCAATTCAATTAGGTTATGATCTAGAAATGGTGCTCGATTTTCGAGACCAACCGCCATCCCTGCCCGGTCTACTTTTACTAAGATATCATCAGGTAGATAAGAGACTGTGTCAGTTATCATCATTTTTTCAACAAAATTCATTTCTTCTATTTGATTTAATAATAACTTTGTTGAAACTAAATCATTTGTTTTTACAATATCGCTCGGGCATTGCCATTGAGTAATTAAATGTTGATAAACTCCAGGTAGAGATCGTTCTGTCATAATTGATGCAAGTTTGTGTATTTTATTAGCGAGGATTGATGCTTTTGCATATGATAATCCACGACAAGCCAGTGGTGATGAGAGTGAAAATAGAATTTTTTGTAAGATAACTCTTATTGGATAAGGAAAATACGCCATTTTTCTCCAGATAGATTTACCCATCAAATATCGGTTATATCCACCAAAGAGTTCATCACCACCATCTCCAGACAAACAAACTGTTACATGTTTCTTGGTTAACTCTGAGACTAAATATGTTGGAATAGCAGAAGAGTCAGCAAATGGCTCGTCATAAATCATGGGGAGATTTGGAATAACTGATAGGGCATCGTGCGCACTTACATAAAGTTCGGTATGGTCGGTTTGAAGATGATTGGCAACAGCTTTCGCATATTCTGCCTCGTTATATTGTTTCTCTTGAAATCCAATGGTGAATGTCTTAACAGGTTGGTTACAATTTTCCTGCATTAACGCGGTTATTAGTGAAGAGTCAATTCCTCCTGACAAAAATGCACCAATAGGAACGTCGGATACCATTTGGTTTTTGACTACCGAACTTAGTAATGTGTGTACTTGGTTAATAGCTATTGTATCTGATAAGTGTTGTGGTGAAATAATTCCTGCTTGCGCCGTTTGAGTTGCAGACCAATATTCGCGAGGCTCTGGAAGGTGACTCATATTTTCTTTCGAAATAGTAATAAATGTACCTGGTTTAAGTTTATATATGCCTTCATATATTGATTCTGGAGCTGGAATATATCCATATTCCATAAACAAGGATATGCTAGACCGAGCTATTTGATTGTTAAAGTTTGGGTATTCACGAATTGCTTTAAGCTCAGATGCAAAAACGAACGCTCCATTGACCATGCCATAATACAATGGCTTTTCGCCTATACGATCTCTAACTAAGTGTAATTGTTTTTCTGTTTTGTCCCAAAGAGCAAAGGCAAACATGCCTGTAATTTGTTTTAGGGTATCTTCAAGCCCAAATTTTTCAATGAGAGCAAGAATAACCTCAGTATCTGAATGACCTGAAAAGGAGTATTCTTGTAACTGTTTTTTTAGAGCTATAGTATTATAAATTTCTCCGTTATAAATAATTACATATCGACCGTGATGAGATTGCATTGGTTGGCGCCCAGCAGAACTCAAATCAAGAATAGCTAGGCGTTGATGACCGAGTGCTAAGCCTTCATGATTATTTAGCCAAATTCCGCTATCGTCTGGGCCTCTATGAGTTAGCTTGTTTGTCATGCGGGAGATAACAGCCGTGGAGTCTTGTCTATTTGCCTGTGCATCGAAGAACCCGGTCAGTCCACACATTATTATTATCCCTAATTATTATATTATTTGCTCTTCATATATAGCTTGTATTTTATTTTGATACTGCTCAATTGAATAATTACTCGCTATTCGTTGTCTAGCTAAGACACCTATCGTCTTTCTCTCTTGTTCAGTTTTATTAAGCATAGTTAAGCATGCTAGTGCAAGTTGTTGATGGTTTTGGCTTGGAGTAGTTAAGCCAGCGTCGCCACAGATATTCCGCGTTTCTCCTACATCAGTTGCAATACAAGGCAGACCACAGAGCATGGCTTCCGCAAGACTATTTGAAAAACCTTCTGTTTTAGATGGCTGTATAAAAATATCAATGCTATTTAAATAGCAAACAGGATCGTCTACCCCATCGATTAAAATCACACGTTCTGGATTATGTAATCTCTCAAGCATTTGGCTTAGTTTTTCGTTTTTGTTATGGCACCCATCGCCGCATAATATAAAATATACGTGTGGATTTGTGTCTTCAACCAGTTTAATTGCTTTAATGAGATTAAAGTAGTCTTTATTTTTATGAAATCTTGCAAGAGATCCAATTACTATAGCGTTATCAGGCAGATTGTGTCTGTGAAGATATCTTCGCGATTTTTTTTTCTCGGGAAAAATCTCTTTTGAATCAAAACCATTGTGAATGAGTCTTATTGTTTCAGCTTCATAACCAGCTTGAATATGATTTTGTATGGACTTTTCTGAATTAGTAATAATAGCACTAGGGATTAATTTTGAGAATCGAGCACAAATATATTTTATAAGCCGTGTATTTTTTTTTAATCCAACACCTTCGCAGCGAATACCCCAAATGATTTTTTTAACACGACAAAACTTGGCCGCCATACCGCCAATTAAGTCAGAGTGATATAACCAAGTCTGAACAACATCGGGCTTTATTTTTTTCATGTGTGAAAGTAATTTTAAATAAGCTTTAATAGGAGACTTTTGAATATCTAGGTAATATATGGGTATATTCATTTCTGCAATTTTTTGAGAGTAATATCCTTGATTACCTAGAACAATAACATATATTTGATAATTATCTCTTGATGCCCGAATTAGCCTAAATAAAGAAGTTTCGCTGCCTCCTAATTCTAGGCTGTTAATTACGTGAATTATTTTTTTCATTGCAGATGCTTAATATACCAAGGCATGGCTTTTTCGATCCCAGTCTGTATCTTAAATTGTGGTTCATAACCTAAATATTTTCTAGCTTTATCGATACAGGCATCAGAATGTTTTATGTCGCCAAGGCGATAGTCTTGGTAGATAGGTAATTTTTCATATAAAACATTGTTCTTTGCAAGAGTATTTTTTAAATATATGAAAAGCTGATTTAAACTAGTTCTGTCATTTAGTGCAACATTGTAGATTTGATTTTTAGCCGAATTATCCGAAGTTGCGGCAAGTATATTGGCTTGAATAACGTTTTCTATGAAGCAAAAGTCACGACTTGTTTCTCCGTCACCATTTATATAAATATCTTCATTACGTATCATTGCTGTAGTCCATGTCGGTATGACCGCAGCATAAGCACCATTATGATTTTGTCTTTGGCCAAAGACGTTAAAGTAGCGCAACCCGATTGTTTGCAGACCGTAGGTTTTAAAAAACACATCAGCGTATAGTTCATTTACATATTTTGTCACAGCGTAAGGGGATAATGGCTTGCCAATATTATCCTCAATTCTAGGTAGTGCTTCATGGTCGCCATAAGTGGAACTAGATCCAGCATAAGTAAAGCTAGTAATTTTCGAGTCGCGTGCCGCAACAAGCATATTTAAGAAACCATTAATATTGACAGAATTTGTTGTAATTGGATCATCGATAGAACGAGGTACAGAACCCAATGCAGCATGATGCAGAACATAATCAACACCCTCACAAGCAGCATGGCATGTTTCGATAGTTCTAATATCATCTTCCATGAAAAAGAAATTTCGCCATTTTTTATCGCCGACTTTATTTTTAACTTCATCTAAATGATGACGATATCCTGTAGCAAAATTATCTAAGCCAACAACATATTGATTATTTTTGAGTAAAAACTCTAAAAGATTAGAACCAATAAATCCTGCAACACCTGTAACTAACCATTTTTTAGGTTCTTTTTGTAAAGCTCTTATAGTTTGTTCAAATCTCATTGGTTATTCCTATAATCTCAAGTCACTGGCATGTTGGGGGAGAATATATTTTAAATCATAAAGAACATGATTGTCTGTGCCATATGCGTGAATTTGTTGAGCATTTAACTCTTTAAATTGACGGTGGCCTACTGTGATAATAATACCATCGTAGGTATTTTCAGTTGGTGTTTCGATCATGGTTAAACCGTATTCTTCCTCAGCCGTAGTAGGATTTACCCAAGGGTCATATACATCGACTATAGCATTATAACTTTCTAATTCCGAGATTATATCAAATGCTCGAGTATTACGAATATCTGAGCAGTTTTCTTTAAATGCTAGTCCCATCATAAGTATTCGTGCACCATCTATATGAATACGTTTTTTGAGCATTATTTTAATAAATTGGGAAACAACGTAAAATCCCATGTCATCATTCAAGCGACGACCAGCTAAAATAATTTCAGGATGATAACCAACCGCGCGTGCTTTATGCGTAAGGTAATATGGATCAACGCCAATGCAGTGACCGCCAACCAGACCAGGGCGAAAAGATAAAAAGTTCCACTTGGTTTCAGCTGCTTGTAAAACTTCTTCAGTATCAATGTCTAGTTTATTAAATAATATGGCTAATTCGTTTATAAGAGCAATATTAAGGTCTCGTTGCGTATTTTCAATTACTTTTGCAGCCTCTGCAACTCGAATACTTGTTGTTTTATGCGTCCCCGCTATGATAATTTCTTGATATAACTTATCGACAATATCTGCTGTTTCTGGAGTAGATCCAGATGTTATTTTTTTAATGTTAGTGAGTTTATGTGTTTTATCACCAGGGTTTATCCTCTCAGGACTATAACCTAGAAAAAAATGTTGGTTAAATGTTAACTGAGAGAACTTTTCTAAAGTTGGGGCACATATTTCTTCAATTGCACCTGGATAGACCGTTGACTCGTAAATGATGATATCATCTTGTTTAAGTAGTGGAGCAAGCATTGTGCTTGCTTTTGTCAATAAAGAAAAGTCTGGTTGTTTGTGGCTATTAATTGGGGTTGGTACAGTAATAATAAAAACATTACAGCTTGCTAGTTCTGAAAGTGTGTTTGTGAAGTAAAGTAATTTCGATTCTTGAAGTTCATTTATAGAACTTTCTAAAGTTTTATCATGACCTAATTTTAATTCCTCAACCCTTTCCGAATTAATATCAAAAGCCATAACAGGTCTAATTTTACCGAATTCAATGGCTAGAGGTAATCCAACATAACCGAGCCCAATGATGGCAAGTTTCCGGTCTGCTATGTTCATAGATTGATGCATGTTTTAGTCCATTAAATAAGGTAACGTATCTACCTCTCAAACATCATGTTCGAGAAGCAGATATATCTACATTGTTTTTATAACTGAAAACCAGCAGCTAGCGCATCATTATGAAACATCTTAACTGTATCTAATGAATAGTCATTTAAATCATGTCCAACCAAAGATAGTTTTTTTAAGATATCATTGGTTACAGTGATAATATGACAGCCAATCTCATCTGCTTGAAAAATATTTAACAATTCACGTGGGCTTGCCCAAATTAGCTCTGCTGCGGGTGCAATTTTTAAAATTTCAACTGCTGCTGCCATTAAAGGTAGTGGGTCATGTCCTGTATCAGCAATTCGGCCAGCAAAAACAGAAACATAGCTTGGAACATAAGGGTCAAGTGAATTAACTACATCTCGAACTTGAGTCAATGTCATGATTGCAGTTACATTTAATTTAACCTCTTTCGCTGATAATTTTTTAATTAAATCATAACAAGGTGCTTTTTTGGTATTGGTAACAGGAATTTTAATATAAACGTTATCGGCCCAACTGGCAATTTCGTTGGCTTGTCGTTCCATATCGTCAAAGTCATCTGAAAACACTTCAAATGATAAAGGCTTATCTTTTATTTCACTTAAAATATCTAATGCAAAGGCCTTATAATCGTTGATACCAGCTTTGCGCATTAGCGTTGGATTTGTTGTTAGTCCTTGAATAAAAGATTGTTTAGATATATTAATCATGTCGTCTTTATTCGCGCCATCAGCAAAAATTTTAATGTTTAATTCGTCTACTGGTTTCATTTCCTTTCTCCTAAAATAATTTGTGCCGCATCCTTGAGTGTTGGCACACTGAAATTCATCGATGTTGGTTGTTTCTCTTTATACCCATAGGGAATAAAAATAGTTTTGCATCCGGCATTTTCACCTGCTTCAATATCACGCCAGCGATCACCTATCATATAGCTTTGTTCTAGATCAATATTGTATTTGCTTGCAGCAGACAATATTGCGCCAGGTTCTGGTTTTCGACAATCACAGCAATCTTCATCTGTATGAAAGCAGCTATAAAATTCATCGATAGGTAGACAATTGGCAAGATGATTATGGATTTCTTCAACTGTTTCTTGTGATGTTGTACCACGGGCCACATCAGGCTGGTTAGTAATGACAATCAATAAAAAGCCGGCCTTGGATAACTCATTTAAGGCATCTGCTACACCAGGTAAAATCACCATATGAGATAGATTCTCAGGTGGATAAGGCTTCCCATCAACCACAACTGATTGGTTTATCACGCCATCCCTATCTAAAAAAATGGCGCGGCGTTGAGTATTAGACAACACAGGCAACCTCAGATTCCCATTTAGTTTGGTGGGCTTTTAGTTTTGGATGAGATACAAGTAGATGCCATACTACTGCTTGAAAGGCTTCTGAGTGAGGGGTGATATTATCGGTATTAACCGTTGGAATAACAACACATGCATCAGCAACTTGAGCAGTGAAGCCACCGTCACGGCCAACAACACCGGTAATTTTAGAGCCTACTGTTTTAGCATATTGCAAAGCTTTGACAAGGTTTGGGCTAATATTTTTATCAAGATTACCCCCGCCAACAGAAAGAACAAAAATAATATCGTTAGACTTTAATTTACTGGTCTTTAGCCACTCAACAAAAATGGTAGACCAACCTTCATCATTTGTACGGGCGGTTAGTTCGGAGACGTTGTCGGTTGGGGCATAAGCCTCAATGCCAACTATTTTGCGAAAATCATTAACAGCATGAGAACAGTTGCCAGCACTTCCACCAACTCCTAAAAAGAAAATTCGCCCTTCACTTTTTTTAACTTGCTCTAGAAGAACAGCCATTTGTTCAATTGCGTCTATATCAATGTTTTTTAAAATAGAAACAGCTTCATTAATATGTTGTAGTGCATAACTCATTTATATATCCTTATTCTTGTAAAACTCCCTAAAACACTGATTCTTTTATAACATGAAGAAGTTTGAATATAAATAGCTTTTAGAAAGTTTCCGTAATTCTAAATATAAAAAAGATATTTAATGAATTATGTTTTTTACAGCAACATAAATTAGTCTATTGTCATTCTCGAAGATTTTTTACAAGTTCTACTTCAAAAATAGCACATAATTCTAAGTTATCATGCCAATATAAAAGCCACTATTGCATTAGAGGGCCGCGAATTTCAACGTCTTCTTCAATGCTTGTACTTGGTAATTCCACTTGTAATTTTTCAGCGATTACTTCTCTAGGGGTTATTTTATTCTCTTTTTTTATGGCTCGAAGTCCCATGCCCAATAATCCCGGCGCACTCGCTATTTCAGCGTCACATTGAGCAATGCTCTTTTTTGTATAATCAATTAGTGAATCAATATCATCGTGAAATCGGCTATTAAACTCCGCATCTAAATCAACTTTATGTTTTTGTTGATCAATTGTGTTGATTAGGCTTTCAAGTTGGCCCTTTACTTCTTGCGTCGCGTTTTTATGAGCTTCTCTTAATTGTTTTACTAAAAGAATATCTATTTCATATTTCTCATCGCTTGTGCTTGCATTTAACACATCTGCGTTTACTTCCACGCGGCTAATTTTACCATCTTCAACGAATAAAACAGCAAGTGTGTCGTTACTATCAATGTATGGCGCAATAACTTCATGTTCATGATCGACTATTTCTGTATGTCTAGAGCCAACATCACCGGAGCTTAGATAGTGTATCCTTTTGGGAGCGGCTAAAATAATGCACCCAGCTTTATCTCCTTCGGTAACATTATCAAGTTTACAGTAGCCTTTGAGGCGTTCAAAATCGCATGTCATAGCCATGACATCCGCAGACCATGATGGCGGAGCGTCTGGTGCGCTTGCACGAGCACAATTACCATCGTGTGGATGGATATTTAGCCCTTGCTCCCTTGTGGCACTGGCTCTTGTAATCCAGAGTAATGGTGAAAATCCTCTCCCTGCAACTGACTCCATAACGCTGTCTTGCCATTCTCGTACTTTCTCTGCATCATCTTGTTCAATTTCAGCTGGCAGTGCCATGCCTCGATAGAAAACCGTATTCTTATCATTTTCTTCAAATTTAATACCATGGTGAAGTAGTTCGGCATTCCGCACCGCATATACAGATTCACGAAAAGTCTCATTTGCCATAGCATTAAGAAACATCTTATTGCCATCTGCTTTCATGAAAGTATCGAAGCCCTCTATTGCATCATCCATTATGTCCTCACCATGTTTTTCAACATAATCATACGCAGCTTTGGCTCCGACTATAGCCATAGATGCGGATAGGAAAGCTAGTTTTGAACAGTGCTCTGATGCCTTAGGAAACATTGGTGGATATATTTCTTTCTCTGGTCCTCTTGCGTAGACACGAGTTGAGTATCCGAAGCCTTTGTTTGCTTGTCTCGTGCTAGCTTGGCTTAGTTTTGAACTGGTTTTTTGCAGTATACTTGCTACTTTATTATAGCTCATAGTAACACCTGCCCCTTTCATTGGAAATTAATTTTGTATAAATTAACTATAGACTGGGCATCAATATATCACAAGGAGCTATATTCTAGATGGTTGGTCTTATTCTTAGAGGGAGGTCAGTGTTTTTGCTAGATTTAAGTGAGTCTGAGTTAAGAAGGGAGTAGACAATAGCTGCCTCGTCACTACTAGACGGTGGCATACCAATATTGGCTTCATTCCCAAATTGCGATGCAGCATCAGCACAGGCGTGTGTTCCTCCCAAATTTCCGGCATCTTTTAGAGCAGATAACGGTTCCGAGATTCCTTCAAAAACTTTAACAGATTGAATACTTGTAACCTCTTGAAGCTTTTCTTGTTGGTGGAATGGTTTCTCTAAATCAGCTTTATCAATTTGGCTTGGCCAGTTTATTAAATTTACTTGCCTGATATGTTTAAGATTAGTTTCAGCCAAAGTTTCAAAGAGTGCTTCTCTTGATAATTCTTCAAGGATAGGAGTTGCTTGACTAAAACCAAAAAAACCTAGGCCTAATCCTTTTAGATTATAACTATTACCTAAACCATATTCATACATTTGCTCATCAGCAGCACTTAAAAGACTTTTATATAATAATTTCATGCGTTGCTTATATGCCGGCTTACAAAGATACCATTTGTCTTGATATACTCCATCACCAAATAGTACAAAGTCTTTATCTTTAGGATAGGTGGCTGGGTTGTTATCAATCGCTAATTTATCTCCGTATATTGATTTAGATACTTTATATAAAGGAGATTGTCTTAAAGAGTGACTCATATCCTCCCATGTACGATTTGGTTTTTCGGGAGAGAAGATCATAAATAAGTCTGGGTGTACGCTGTTACCATTTCGCGCTTCGATACCGGATACAGATGCTATTGATACAGGGCGTTTTTTTGCAGCATGCAAACTTTCAAGCACCGGAATAGTAAAGTCGGTATCTAGTTTAGCATCTTCAGAATATTCAGTATCTCGACGGCCATCCCCAACCGGCATACAAACTGCCTGGGTGATAATTAAAGATTTTACACATATCTCTTCTAATGAGAGATAATCGTTAAATACCCCGGCTTCATCAAGATTGCCGCCCGTGTTACGTAATAACTCTAGATTGCAAGCAACCTCGGCGTTTGGATATTTCGGCAGTGCTTTTAATAAGCGGTCTTCATGATGATGACGACCATGCAGTGCTAGGCCATTTAAATAAACGGTTTTGTATGTTTTTGTGATTAATCGCTCAACAAAATCTGTGAAACTTATATTTTGATATAGCTTCCCTAGTGGCGTGTCTTGTTGCTTATTTAATTCAAAAAAATCATGTAGAGTTTGTGCGGTTGACTCTGATATATAAATTCGGGCGCTATTTTCTAGTCTTTGCATCGCGAGCTTTTGTTTTTTATTTAAATGTAGGCCATCTTCTGCATAGGCTCTTGATAAAGGATGTGGATATTCGTCTCTTGGTTTGATTGGATTAAAACTACGGCGGTGCAGGGGTATTAACCTCATTATTTCCGCATATTGCTTGTTAAACTCTTTCTGAATTAAAGATTTATGCTCATCGATTGCAGTAAGTCTTTGCTGTTCATATAATTTTATATTTTGGGGGAATTCCTGATTGTTAGTTATAAGCTTATTAATCTCAAGTTCGTAGTCAGGAAAATATGTAATAGCGTCTTTATCTGCTTGAATATCATAACGTTGCGTTTTGTAGAGTGTTAATGCTGATAATACTCCGGCACTAATTATAAGTGCTGGACTTAGGCCTAAAAACCTTGTTGATGCGAATGTGAGGCCAGTCATTAATCCAGATACTGTATTGTCAGTTGACGCACTTCTGTTCTTGCTTAACGATGCCTGCCTTGCAGACTCTCCAACTAATAATGCTTCTGAATTAACAGGATTTTCTTCTATAGACGAAGGTATCTCTACATATAGATCTTTTGATAGAGAACTTTGGTAGAAACTTGATTTTACAGTTTTATCATTAAGAGAAATATGAATTTTATTTATTGGAATATCAACACCCATTGTTTTATATACAGATGAGATGATTTTTTGTTTTCTCAAAATCTCTGTGTTTTCTGAATCTGCAGATATTGGATGGTGTGTTTTATCTTGATATAAGGCATAGACTCCACTTGCTGTAGTAACAGCCCCTACACCTATTAACCCATATAATAAATGGTTGTATGTTCTAGAGTTCTTTGATGAGGAGCTTGTGAAGTTTTGTGCGAATTTTGCTACAGGTTTTGAGGATCTAAGCGCTACTCGACCAAATTTACTGAACATATTAATACAACTCCAAAACTATTTTTACATATAGATTGAACAAAGCACATTGTATCATGATTCCCATTATATCCAAAATAAAATCTCAATGACGCATAGTTGTTCTCTTAGATTTGTTTGTGTATAATTGCGCATATTAAAGTCATTATATGAGTAGGTAGTATGGTTCGTGAACTAGGTGAGTGGAGAGTTCTGCAGAGACGAAAGTATCATAGTTCACAAGGGTCTTTAAATAGCCTTTATTTTTATGTAAATGACCATAAGGATGAGCTTCTAACTTCACAAAATATAAGATTTGAACATAATAATCATAGTTCTCGTCGTGCATATCATATTCATCTTCCTATCTATTTAGAAAATCAGGCTCTTGCAAAAAATCGCTCGGTGTTTGATGGATATAATCTCGTTAAAACTTATCTTACCGTTGATATGTTTGTGAAAAGCACAAGCTCACCATTATCGACAAAATTCACTCATGCCCATGCTGTAGTTATGTTTGAAAGGGGTAGTTCTGTTATTAAAGGACGAGTGTATTTTAATCGTTATGGTCATATCCAGAATGTTAGTGCAAAAAAATATCCTAGAGATGAGGTAAATAGTCATCCTGGTATTCCCGAATTGTTAGATGAGAACCAAGAGTCTCTGCTTAAAGTTTTTGCAAATACATCTTTTAATTTTTTAGATGAACTTACCGAAAAGAAGAGTAAAAAATATCTTGAGTTATTTCAACTGTCATTCGATTTAGATAGTCAACTGACATCACTAATGCGTATTTCTGATAAAAAATCTAAGCCAGAAATGCTTCAGCTAGCAAAAGAGTTGCGAGATTTAACAATAAGCATTTCTAGTTATGATGATAGTTTAGAAGATCCAAGGACTATCGAATATGAGCAAATTATAGCAAGACTCTCTGCCGATTTAGTATGCGAGGAAGATAGTGTTGTATGGGAAAATTTAGCCGTTCAAGATGAGCCTGAAAATGAAGAAGTTCAGAAGACTCTTGAGGAAATAGATAATGATATGCGTGCGGACATAATTATCGATGTGCAACGTATAATTGATTTTGCGCTTGATCTTAGGGATGAATATAATTTGCAGCTTATTCAAATGTCTGTAGCTTTGGAAGATAAATTTATCTTTTATATTCAAAGAGTAAGTACAGATGGTGCTCGTGACTTTGTTGCTAAGCAGAAAGAAAAATTACCTTTTCCTGTTTCAGTACTACATTATTTGGAACATTGTGTTTTATTTGGGAATGTTGATGGTGTTCGTCTTATTTATCCTGAAATAGCTAGAAAAGTAAACATGTCTGAGCTATCAAAAAAATTAATGTCCAAAATTTTCACCGCACTAGATGATCCTATAGATTTAATAGCAGTAGCAGATTTTTTATTTGAGAACTCATCTGTATACCGAATGACAATTACGAATATATTTAAAAATAATAAGTTAGGTGATAATGAAACATCCTTTGGTTGGTTGTTATTATTCTTTATACAGGATAAATACGAGTGTTTTCGTATGGGGTTACGCCAAGTTGGTATTTCTAAACAAGATAATTGTTATAAAACTAATGGCAGAAAACTTAGTGTATTAGACTCGATAATATGTACTTTTCATAAAAACCCTAAATTAAAGTATATTCAATCGTTGCTTAGAAATGGAGCAAGGTTAAATTTAACATTTGATTTCCCTACAGATACTTCATTAGCAACGAATACCTTAATATTAGCCATTCAAAGACAACGATATAATTATCCGGAACTAATAGAAGATCTGGTCAATAGTGGCCAAATCAACGCTGAAACACTATTATATTCTTTAGCTATATGTGTGGGAGTAGATTATTGTACGTCGATGTTTTTTATTACGTGCGATACGAAAAAACATGTTTATTTCGAAGAGCGCGTACGTTGTGTAAGTACTCTTTTGAACGCAGAGGAACAATCAACATATTTTGTATATATACCACAAGATAAGGACAGGACTGATATAGCTAATCGTGTTCTTGTAACAAATTCGTTGCTTAAAAAAGTTTATGAGATTTTAATAGGTCAAGAACATAAAAAACTGCAAGAGTTAATCCACCTATTGAGTCGCTATGCCAATCAACACTCATCTTTTAACTTCTTTACATCTGCTCAAATCGTATATTCTTTTATGCGAAACCCAACTCTCATGGATAATGAACAAATGTTATTGTCATTTATTGCAATAAGTTTTGCTCATAAAACATCTGATAATCCAAAAGAGCAACAATTAGAAAAAATAGATTATAAAAATGCTTATGATTTAATCGCTAGTTTTTCTGGAAAAGTGCAACGATCTATACGATCTAAACCGCATGCTCGTTTGATAGAACGTAAATATCTAGAGTTTTATCCTGTTGTATCAACTAACTCTGTTTTTAGAGATAATCCTGAATCTAAAGAAGGTCATTGCTCTTCTACAGAACCTGCTCTGACTCGAAAATAATTATAATTTTATAAGTCTTGGAAAATCTTAATGACTAGATGTTCAGTCATTGGAATAAATGTATTTTATCTGCTATCTTGAAAAAGAGGGGCTTGTCTTAGATGCAATAGGTTTGGTGATAGATTTTTTAGAACCTGTTTAAAGTCTTTTAAGGAATAAAGTTAAGAACGCAAGCACTACCATTTGCAAGCTTGTGTTTATCTTTCTTTCACAGTTTTTCCACAACCTGCGGCACTTTTCAAGCCAAGCAAAAGAGCGCTCAACAACCCAACGCTTTGGGATTACTACAAATTTATGTAATTCGTTACGTTTTGCAACCTCAACAGTCGCGTCAATTATAGATTTTACTTTATCGGCAAATTTTTCACCGGTATAACCACCGTCCACTAACACATTTAATACACCAGAAAGATTTTCTTTTTCATACTCTATCATTGCACCAGCTCCATCTCGATCGGTAACATTCGCGGTTGTAACATAAATAGCGTGTGGTAAGCCTTGTGTATCTACAGCAATGTGGCGCTTTATTCCAGAGACTTTCTTTCCTGCGTCATAACCTTTATCTTCAGCTGTATCAGTATTTTTAACGCTTTGCGCATCAATGATGCAAAAAGATGTCCTTTCTTCGCGACCATCTGCAATGCGAATACCAGAAACTATTTTTTTAAAATTTGCTCCAAGATACTTGGTTGATCATTGACCCGTTCGTTCCATATTCGAAAATAAGCATAAACACTACTCCATTTTGGAAAATCATGTGGTAGAGATCGCCATTGACAAGCTGTCTTTAATACATATAAAACCGCACAAAATGCGTCATATAAATCTATTTTTCTAGGCGCAGTTATTTTTCTGGCACTTAATAATAGTGGTTCAATTTCTGCAAATTGTTCACGACTAACATCGCTTGGGTATGAACGGCGCATTTCAACATCCTTATTTTTTGTACGGTACGATTTTTAAAGTCGTCGTTGCGAAGCGCATAGCGCTGAAGCAATCCAGTGGCCTTAAGATTGCCCATCATTACAACAGGCTTTCATAAATGTCTTCCCAATATGGATTTATTTTTTCAATCAAAGCCAATTTCTTTTTTCTTGAACCGCCCTTAAGTTGTTTCTCTCGAGCTATGGCGGTTGTCATATCTTCAATAAGTTCATAATAGACAAGATGTTTGCACTCATATTTTTGTGTAAATCCCGGTACATCCGCATATTTATGTTCATATACTCGTTTGATCAAATCACTCGTGACACCAGTGTAAATCGTTCCATTGCGTCTATTAGCCATGATATAAATGGCTGGTTGTTTAACTGCCATGCCTCTTCCTGTTGCTTGGTAGAAAAAATATGGATATCAATGCATCTGTAGGCTAATTCAACAAATTAAAGCCTCTGGATTGCTTCAGCGCTGCGCGCTTCGCAACGACGACTTTAAAAATCATACCGATATTTTTATTATTTTACCGGTAAAGCATATCATGCTTAAAAGACTTTAAACAGGTTCTTAGTTTTATCATCAGGGCAAAAACATGTGTGCCCATAAATAACACACACCCTAAATAAGTGAAAAAAATTAACATTTCACTTGACAGTGTTTTTCTCTATATGTCCAATATTTCAAACTAAATTGGCGTCCCTTATCAACCGCGCATATAAGCTCAAATAAAGCCCTAGAAGATCAAATCATCCTTAAAAAATAGCTTGGTAGCCATGTGAAAATAAAATGTCATGTGGCACTTCTATGGAAGGAAAAAATGATTAAAAAATGCAATGTTATCATTATGTTATCCATTTATTTGATTGATAACATAAGAGACTTCACACATGATATTTTCTATTACAGATCATTTTTCTATCATCCAAGATCCAAGATCCAAGATCCAAGATCCAAGATCCAAGATCCAAGATCCAAGATCCAAGATCCAAGATCCAAGATCCAAGATCCAAGATCCAAGATCCAAGATCCAAGATCCAAGATCCAAGATCCAAGATC
>JARGPO010000022.1 GCA_029213075.1 Legionellaceae bacterium
CGGTCGGACATCGTACCAAGAGTGTAAAGGCATAAGGGTGCTTGACTGCGAGAGGGACGTCTCGAGCAGGAACGAAAGTTGGTCTTAGTGATCCGGTGGTTCTGAATGGAAGGGCCATCGCTCAACGGATAAAAGGTACTCCGGGGATAACAGGCTGATACCGCCCAAGAGTTCATATCGACGGCGGTGTTTGGCACCTCGATGTCGGCTCATCACATCCTGGGGCTGCAGCAGGTCCCAAGGGTATGGCTGTTCGCCATTTAAAGTGGTACGCGAGCTGGGTTTAGAACGTCGTGAGACAGTTCGGTCCCTATCTGCCGTGGGCGTAGGAAAATTGAGAGGAGCTGCTCCTAGTACGAGAGGACCGGAGTGGACAAACCTCTGGTGTACCGGTTGTAACGCCAGTTGCATTGCCGGGTAGCTAAGTTTGGACGGGATAACCGCTGAAAGCATCTAAGCGGGAAGCCTCCCTCAAGATGAGTTTTCCCATGAAGCCCGTTGAAGACTACGACGTTGATAGGCAAGGTGTTGAAGCACAGTAATGTGTGAAGCTAACTTGTACTAATTGGCTGATTGTCTTGACCATATAACCTGAGTTAATTCAGGTTAGATACAAAAGTGTTTGTATAACCTAATTCTTTTTACCATTGGGTGTTTATCGATGGATTGTTATTGTGAGAGCACTAGAAGTGCTGTACAATGTCGATTAAATTGAAGACATTCAAAACCAAGTTTTCCTGGCGACAATAGCTGTTTGGAACCACCTGATCCCATCTCGAACTCAGAAGTGAAACATTCGCGCGCCGATGATAGTGTGGGGTCTCCCCATGTGAAAGTAGGTCATCGTCAGGGTTTAATATCCAAAGAGGGTATATTTAGCCAAGATATGTAGGCTGAAAAATATAGAGAAATGTTAATTTAAATGTATTCCAGTTTCCATTTAAAGATTTTATATTTCTTTACAGTCTACTTATTAAGGTTTTAATTCCAAATTCCAAATTCTAAATTCTAAATTCTAAATTCTAAGCAGTCCCCGAAGTCATCTCGACTACAGGGCTTTCAACTAGCCTTACTCGGCTGTCCCTTAAAAAGTAGCACGTCGTTCCGAGTGTAGCGAGGAATCTCCCTAAACAGGCACGGATTCCATCATTAAAAATAAGCCAGTAAAATCTTTAATGGGACAGCCGTGATTAGCCTTAAGCATTGTCAAACTAAAACATAAGGCTAATTGGAGGCCAAAGGGAGAGATCTCCAATAAGATAGGATAAATTTAATTTTCTATAGATTTAATCACATAACTTCCAATATACTCTATTATATAATTAGAATAATTACTTTGGATATTTTATGAGGTTTTTCCTCTCGGCAATTCTTTTTTTATCTATAGGTTTATTAGGTTGTAGTAAGCCTACTCCAAAATATCAAGGATATGTATCTGCTTATTATATTTATTTATCCTCATCTATGTCAGGTCGATTAGATAAATTACTGGTAAAAAAAGGAGACACTGTTAAAAAAGGAGATTTGTTATTTTCTTTAGATCCAGCACCGCAAAGCTTTACTAGACATGAATATGATTCTGCTTTATCGCAGTCTATTTCAACACTTCAGGATCTGAAAAAACCAAAACGTCAACCAGCATTAGATTCGATTAAGGCTAAAATAGCCCAGGTTCAAGCTCAGATCTCTTTGGCAACTATCAGAGTTAAAAGGAACCAGCAACTATTCAACAGAAATGTTCTAGCAAAGGATAGTTTGGACTTGGCTCGAGAGCATTTAAATGAACTATTGGCTAAAAAAGAGCAAATAGAAGCAGATCTTGAGTATGCAAAACTAGGAGCAAGGGCTGATGTTGTGAATTCCATGAAGTACAGTGTTGATGTTATTCATAAAAAAATTAAGTTGCTAGAGTGGATGTTAACACAAAAAATTATTTACGCACCAGATGACGGTTTTATTTTTGACCATTATTATGTCGAAGGCGAGTATGTTCCTGAAACTAAAAGCGTATTATCGCTATTGACTAAAAATAATATAACTATAGAGTTTTTTGTTCCTCTAAGCGAGATTAAAAATTTAAAACTTGGTGGTAATGTAGATTTTACATATGCTGATACAAATATATTAAACCATGCAAAAATTTCTTATATATCTCCCGAAGCTGAATATATACCACCTTTAGTTTATAGTAGAGATAATATGGATAAATTAGTATTTAAGATTAAAGCTAAGCCGGATGATAATGTGAAATTATTTCCTGGTATGCCTATAACTGTAACCATCGATGCTACTCATGATAAGTGATACTATTATTGATGTATCTGATCTTTCAAAGTCTTTTGATAAAAAAGTAGTTGTTAATAAAATTAGTTTATCAGTAAATAAAGGCGAAGTTTTTGGATTTTTAGGACCTAACGGTAGTGGTAAGACAACAACTATTAGAATGTTATGTGGACTTTTAACCCCTGATTCTGGCTCGGGAACATGTCTTGGTTTCGATATTTTAACAGAGTCTACTAAAATTAAAAATTTAGTTGGATATATGACTCAGAACTTCAGCTTTTATCAAGACCTGTCAGTTATTGAGAATCTCAATTTTTTTGCTAATGTTTACGGACTGGATGACATAAAAAATAGAGTAGAAAAAATCTTGATAGAGCATGATTTAATGGATTACAAATCTCATTTAACTAAAACTCTTTCTGGAGGATGGAAGCAAAGAGTAGCCTTGGCAGCGTGTTTGTTGCATAACCCGAAAGTATTATTGTTAGATGAGCCAACAGCTGGGATAGATCCAATTGCCCGAAGAATTTTTTGGGATAAAATTCATTCATTAAGTGAACAAGGTATTACAACGTTGATGTCTACTCATTACATGGACGAAGCGGAACGATGTACAAGTTTAGCTTATATTGCATACGGAGACATGTTAATCCGAGGGAGTGTTGATGAAGTGATTGCGGCGACTAAGCTCTTAACTTGGAATATCTCTGGTGATGTTACAACTCACCTACTTCAAGAAGTAAAGAATATACCTGGTGTATCTCAAGCCTCACTATTTGGGAGACAGATTCATGCCTGTGGATTTAGTGTTGCGATTATAGAAGAAGGTCTTAAACAGTTGGCCATAAAGTATAAAATCAAATACAGTATAATTGATTCAACATTGGAAGATGCCTTTATAAGCCTCGTTTCTAAGGATGAGTCTAACAATCAAGATGGTGGCATTTGATTATGCTATCTAAATTACGAATTAATTTTTCTGGTACTCTTCTACGTCTTCGAGCAATGATTTCTAAGGAATTCATTCAAATGAGAAGAGATAGGGCTACTCTTGGAATGATGATAGGCATACCATTGATACAGTTAGTTTTATTTGGTTTTGCAATTAATCTAAATCCAAAGAATTTGCCAACAGCTATAGTTGGAGACTATCACAGTAACTTTGCACGTAGTATTTTAACTAGCATGGAAAACTCTACTTATTTTAAGTTTATAGCTCCTTCTGTTAGCGATAGTGAAGCGAATCATCTACTAAAAACTGGGCAAGTACAGTTTGTAGTTAATTTTCCACCGAATTTCTCTAAAAATATAGTTAGAGGAGGTCAACCAACTCTTCTTCTTGAGGCTGATGCTACAGATCCAGCAGCAACAGGTCGAGCCGTTGCTGTTTTTAATGACATAGCCAGTATTGGTATTCGTGATGAACTAATTGGTCCTTTAAAGCATTTAAATGCGACAGGTCCACCATACTTACCAATGGTTCACTCTGTTTATAATCCATTGGCTATTACAGCATTCAATATAGTTCCTGGTTTATTGGGCGTTGTTCTTACGATGACTTTAGTTATTATTACTTCTCTTGCTATCACAAGAGAATATGAGCTCGGAACTATGGAGAACTTACTTGCGACTCCACTACGACCTCTTGAGGTTATGATCGGTAAGATGATACCTTATGTTATGGTTGGATACGTACAAATAATTCTTATCTTATGTGCTGCTAAATTTATTTTTGGTGTGCCAATGCAAGGTAGTATTTTATTGTTATTATTGATGTGTTTTCCATATATATTAGCTAATTTATCCGTTGGCTTAACTTTTTCTACACTGGCTTCTAATCAGTTGCAAGCTGTACAAGGAGCTATGTTCTTTTTTCTTCCTTCAATACTGTTGTCAGGTTTTATGTTTCCGTTTAGGGGAATGCCTGAATGGGCTCAATATATAGGTTCTGTATTACCAATCACCCACTTTTTGGTTATTGTTCGTGGAATTTTATTAAAAGGGAATGGTATCGTTGAAGTTTGGTCTGAGGTAATTCCTATTGTTCTATTTACAGTAGTTGTACTATTTATAGGTTTTAAAAGATATAGGAATACTTTAGATTAGAAATTTTTGGAGATAATAGTGCAAAACATGACGAAGTCTTATTTATTTACTCTACTAATAATATCCAGTATTTTATTTTATGGTTGTAGTGTAAATGTCGAAAAAGATCCTAAAAAAGCAGAGTATACTGTGTCCTTGCCTGCAAATTCGACCACTGGGTTTCAATGGTCAATTGTTGAATATGACAAGTCATTGTTTGAGTTAATTAATGGTCAGTATTTAACATCTAAAATTGGTGTAATTGGGGCAGGCGGAACAATGATTTATACTTTCAAATTATTAAAACAAAAACATTATCCTAAAACATCGAAAATGAAGTTTAAATATGCTCGCTCATGGGAGCCTGAAAGTGCAATCTATAAAGAGGTAACTGTTAATATAGAATAAGTAATCCTTAGTTATTTATAACTCACCTTTCGCAAGCCAGCCGTGTATATCTGGCTCTTCTTCCAGGGCAAGATCATCAAAGTTAAACTATCTAATCGTTAGACTGAAAAATTTATAGGTTGGGTCTTGGCCTAATAGCGCTGCATTTAGCGACGTCATTACCACCTCCCCCTACTTACCCTGCTTTATGCAGGGTATCTAGCCAGATTTATTTTAAAATTCCCTAGATGGTCCGAACAAGTCGGACCAAGTAGGCGGAGGTAGGGGAATATTGTGTTTTCAGCTGGTGGTAACAATTCACTAAAATTCTTGTTAGAGGATACC
>JARGPO010000028.1 GCA_029213075.1 Legionellaceae bacterium
AATTTGACTGGATGCCCTGAACAAGTCAGGGCAAGTAGGCGGGGTTAGGATAAGCCTTTTTGAAGACAGGGATGCGATGCTGGATCAAGCTATAGGAAATATCTTGAAAAATATGTCTGCATGCTAATGGGTGGCGCTATAGTAACTTGTACATTATAAATTAATCAGAGTAGAAAGATTTTATGTGAATCTTATGAACCAGCGTTAATTTTGGTCTATAATGTAATCATAGTGATTAACTTGTGTGTTATAATGCCTAGTCAAGAAATGAAAATATTAATAGTTGGTTCAAATGAGGTGGATGATGATTCTGATGATGACTTATCAATAATTGATGGTTGGTCGGATGATAGCTCCGTAGAGTTTTGGACTATTGCTAAAAGCGCATCGATAGATAGTGTGACTTCAGATTCTTCATACAAAGTTGATGAGCAAAATTATAGTTCGATTGTTGTGTGCTTTGAAATAGAATCAGAAAAATCATTTCGTAGTGCACAAAAACATTTAGTTCAAGTTATGAGAATGAATGATGCAAGGCTTATTGATGTGCCGGTTGTTTTGGTTGGGCTAAATTCATTGGCAGTTGATAGGCAAAGGATAATGACCAAGCATGAGTCAGTTGAGCTGGCAGAGCATTTGAATGTAGTTGGTTATTATGAAGTAACTACAAATTGCATCCAAGATATCTTAGAAAATCCTGAATTATTTGCTGCTGGTTCTTTGTTTGATGAAGCGGAATCTATACAAGCTGCAGAATTGAACCGAGACATTATAAGCACATCCAAATCTTTTCAAAAAGACTTATCTGGATTAGCAAGGCCAATAACAAACTTAATAAACATGCTTGAGGGTTTAAATAAATCCAAGAAAAATTCTTTTGTGAAGCAAGAGGAGTCATGTGCTATTTTAAATCACATATCAGACTTAATTACTAAAAATTGCCCTTTAAATGAGTTAAAGCAAAATATTAAAGATTTAAGAATGGATATAAACAAAATATCAAAAAGTCTTCAGGCAGCACTTTTGGATTATAAGAAACATAATAAATCTCAGTTATCAAGTTTGTTTGTGAAGGATGAGCCGGATTTTCGTCATTGCATTGAAGCTTCGTCCGCAGTCTCTACATATTTGGACAATATAGAAAACCTACTAAGTGTTATGCATGATGATGAAGAAAATAGGCCTCCATCACCAACGTATCAATAGTTTAATTATCGCTTTATTGTAAATCCCACCCTATGGTAAGCCATATAATTTAAGGTTATACTCAGCATGCAGCAATCATGAGGGGTTTATCATGCCTAAAAGAGAAGATATTCAATCGATTTTAATTCTTGGCGCGGGTCCAATAATCATTGGCCAAGCTTGTGAATTTGATTATTCAGGAACACAAGCCGTTCGAGCTTTGAAAAAAGAGGGATATAGAATTATATTAGTTAATTCCAATCCTGCAACTATCATGACTGATGCAAGTCTAGCTGATGCTACTTATATTGAGCCTATTTTATGGCCTGAAGTTACGGCAATTATTGAGAAAGAGCGGCCAGACGCCATACTTCCAACTATGGGCGGACAAACGGCATTAAACTGTGCTCTAGATTTGGCAAGAGAAGGAATTCTAGAAAAGTATTCAGTCGAGATGATTGGTGCTAACCGAGAGGCTATTGATAAAGCAGAAGATCGCGATAAATTTAGAAAATTAATTAAAGATATTGGCCTGGAAATGCCTCGTTCAAGAATAGCTCACACCTTAGATGAAGCTATGACTGCGCAAACAGAGCTGGGCTTTCCGGTAATAATTAGACCTTCCTTTACTATGGGCGGTAGTGGGGGTGGTGTTGCTTATAATATTCAAGAATTTGAAGAAATATGTCTACGAGGAATAGAGTTATCTCCAACCAACGAGTTATTGATTGATGAGTCAGTTCTTGGTTGGAAAGAATTTGAAATGGAAGTTGTTCGTGACAAAAATGATAATTGTTTAATCGTTTGTGCAATTGAAAACATTGATCCAATGGGTGTTCATACAGGTGATTCGATTACTGTTGCGCCGGCTCAAACTCTAACGGATAAAGAATACCAGCGAATGCGTGATGCATCTATTTTGATCCTCAGAACGGTCGGTGTTGAGACTGGTGGCTCGAATGTTCAATTTGCGGTTAATCCTGCAGATGGTCGTTTGTTAGTTGTTGAGATGAACCCGCGAGTATCACGTAGTTCAGCATTAGCTTCCAAAGCAACTGGTTTTCCAATTGCTAAAATTGCGGCACTCCTTGCAGTTGGTTATACATTAGATGAGTTGGCCAATGAAATTACTGGAGGTAGAACTCCGGCGTCATTCGAACCAACAATTGATTATGTCGTCACTAAAATCCCAAGATTTAACTTTGATAAATTTCCTCAAACCTCAAATGTTTTAACTACGCAGATGAAATCTGTTGGTGAGGTTATGGCTATTGGTTCTAACTTTCAAGAGTCCCTGCAAAAAGCTATTCGGAGTCTAGAAAATAATCGGGTCGGTCTACAGCCTTTATTTAAGGGCCAAGAAATGTCTGTTTTGCGAGGATACTTGCAAGAGGCTACTCCTGACAGGTTATGGTACATTGCTGATGCTTTTAGAGCTGGGCTTTCTCTTCAAGAAATACATCAAGAATCACGAGTTGATCCATGGTTCTTAGCTCAGATTGAAGAATTGGTTTTATTTGAGAAAGGACTCAGTAACGAGAGTATCAAATCTATTGATCATGACGCCTTATATCTTTTGAAAAAAAGAGGTTTTGCTGATGCCTATTTAGCATCTTTATTAAATTGTCACGAGGCCGATGTCAGAGAGCGTCGATTGAGCTTAGGTATTAGGCCTGTTTATAAAAGAATAGATACCTGTGCCGCGGAGTTTGCCACTAATACTGCATATATGTATTCATCTTATATGTCTGAATGTGAGTCTAATCCTGATAAGTCTTTATCTAAGATTATGATTCTAGGTGGTGGTCCGAATAGGATTGGTCAAGGAATAGAGTTTGATTATTGCTGTGTGCATGCCGCTTTGGCATTAAGAGAGGCAGGATATCAAACAATAATGGTAAATTGTAATCCAGAAACAGTCTCTACAGATTTTGATACTTCTGATAGGCTATATTTTGAACCGGTAACTCTCGAAGATGTTTTGTCGATTATAGAGGTTGAAAAACCAGATGGTGTTATCGTTCATTATGGTGGCCAAACACCTCTGAAATTAGCGCGTGACTTAGAAAAAAATGGTGTTCCAATAATTGGTACATCACCAGATGCAATTGATGAGGCAGAAAATAGAGAGCGTTTTCAAAGTTTAGTTAATAGATTAAACCTGCATCAACCAGCGAATGGCACTGTTCGCAGTGAAGAAGAGGCAATTAATCTAGCTGATAAAATTGGATATCCATTAGTAGTTAGGCCATCTTATGTTTTAGGTGGCAGAGCTATGGAAATTGTTTATAATGAAGATGATTTACGGCATTATTTAGGTCATGCTGTGAGCGTTTCAAACGACTCGCCAGTTTTACTAGATAAGTTTTTAAATGATGCAATTGAGGTTGATGTCGATGCTGTTTGCGATGGTAGTAACGTTTTAATTGGCGGTATTATGGAGCATATTGAGCAAGCAGGGGTTCACTCTGGTGATTCGGCATGTACACTACCACCTTTTAGTTTAAGCGTTGTTGTTGCCCAAGATTTAGTTGACCAATTACGAAAAATGGCTTTAGAGCTAGGAGTTGTCGGACTGGTAAACGCACAATTTGCTATTCAATCTGATGATGTGTATGTTCTGGAAGTTAATCCACGAGCATCGCGCACGGTACCTTTTGTTTCTAAAGCAACAGGTTTATCCTTGGCAAAAATTGCTGCTTTATGTAAAGTTGGTAAGAGTTTAGAAGATCAGGGGTTAGTTAACTATGCTCCCACCCCTAATTTTTACTCGATTAAATTGCCAGTATTCCCATTCATTAAATTTTCTGGTGTTGACTCAATACTAGGTCCAGAAATGAAGTCTACAGGTGAAGTTATGGGAATAGCCAAGCGATTTGGTCAAGCATACGCAAAAGCTCAGCGTGGTTCTGGCTCTGATATTGTTACTAGAAACAGAGCTTTTTTATCTGTTCGCAATGATGATAAAGCTGGCATTGGCGAAATAGCCAAAAGACTTATAGAATTAGGTTTTGAGATTATTGCGACAAGAGGCACGGCGGCAGTTATTCAAGCTGCAGGAATTGATTGCAGTGTTGTATATAAAGTTGCAGAAGGAAGGCCACATGTGGTTGATTACATTAAGAATAGAGACATAGATTTTATTGTAAACACAACAGAAGGCAAGCAGGCCATCGCAGATTCATTTGCTATACGTAGAAATGCGCTTCAGTATAAGATAAGCTATACTACTACTTTATCAGGTGCAAAAGCTGCTTGTTTAGCTATGAAGTATGAAGAACGTAAGAACGTAACCAGACTACAGGATTTACATTAATGGAAAAACACCCAATGACAGTTGCTGGGGCCGAGGCCCTACAAACAGAACTCCAAAAATTAAAAACAATTGATCGACCTCGAATTATAGAATCTATAGCAGAGGCCAGAGCACATGGAGACTTGAAGGAAAACGCTGAATATCATGCTGCTCGAGAAGAGCAAAGCTTTATGGAAGGTCGAATTCAAGACTTAGAGGCAAAACTATCAAACTCACAGATTATTGATATTAGTAAATTAACCAATAATGGTAAAGTTGTTTTCGGTGCTACTGTTACAATTTTAAATATTCAAAACGATGCAGAGTTGACTTACCAAATTGTTGGTGAAGATGAGGTGGATTTAAAGATAAATAAAATATCCTATAAATCACCGATTGGCTCATCACTCATTGCTAAGAGTATAGATGATACGGTCGCAGTTAATACTCCTGATGGAATTGTGGAGTATGAAATCATTTCTGTTGATTATTAATCTCTTAATAGGCACCCTTACCCTAATTGCGCTGCCTTAAGCGGCGTCATTAGGGCAGGGGCTATCTTCTAACAAGAATTTTAGTGAGTTGTTACCACCAACTGAAAACACAATACTCCCCTACCCCCGCCCACTTGGTCCAACTTGTGTCTGACCATCTAGGGAATTTAAAGATGAATCTGGTTAGATACCCTGCATAAAGCAGGGTAGGTAGGAGTAGGGGGTAATTCAGACACTTAAGGCAGCGCCATTAACCCTTGCCCCTACTTACCCCGCAAAACTCCTACTTACCCCGCATCACCCCTACTTACCCCGCTTTATGCGGGGTATCTAGCCACAATGAGCATAAAAAACCACAAAATCCAAGCAAGTCTAACTAAGTAGGTGAGGGTAACAAAAGTCAAAATCCCTTAGTGTTATTGTCAAAAAATAATGAATAGACAGCGAGTGATGCCTAATCTTGAAACAGACAATGAATTTATATAGTATGTGCTTATTAATTATATACGGAGTAAATCTATGCGTCTTCAAAATATTCGTCCAGACTTAGTAATTAGCTTTAGACACAAAGTAAATATTGGCTATGTTCTTGATAAGACAACACGTCCTGTTGACGTAGATGGAATGTTAAGCAATATCTATTGTGTGCTTCTTGTAGGCGAGGTACTTCCAGAGTGCATAAGTAAAATATCAAAATCAATTAGTCTAGTTATAGTTGAACCATCTGTTAGTATGGAAATGATTTCATCTATACCAAGTCATGTAATAGAGGTCGTAATTGATTCTCCATATGCTCTAACTAGAGAGAAGATGACCTCTTTAAAGAATACGGGATTTTTAGTAACAATATCTTCTACTCCTGATGATTTTATAGGTAAGCTAGCTGAGGATAAATTAGAAAAAGATTCTGTTGGTAGCGAGTTAAGACTTAGTGATTTATCAACGTCTGAAGAAATAGATTTTGATAGAACATATTATGCAGATAGTGCCAGGTATTTGCCTACCACAGGTATTTTTAGTCCTAATATACCAGCAAAATATGTTTATGGAAAAAGTGGTAAGCGTCTAATTGTTGATGAGCTGGATCCTGGTTATTCCAAGATTAATCATTCTGATAAGCGCATAAAAACTGATAATTACGACTCTTGTGTTCGAGATGATGAAAATATCAGCCTTACAAAAGGTGGGTTTTGATTTTTTTTCGATATATCAAAAGTATCTGGACGCATATCTTTGTTTATGATAGTTTGTTTTTGTTCCAATGGAAGGAATATATTTAATTATTTAATTTGTGTTAAAAGGAAGTATGATGGCAGAAGATATAGAAGTACAACCCTCACAGGAGCTAGTGGATGTTCATAAGCATTATATGGACATAATTAATTGCATGCCAAATGCTGTTTATTGGATTGACTTAAACTGCAAACTACAAGGTTACAATGATAATTTTGTTAAGTTGCTAGGTATTGAGGAAATTAACGACTTCTCTGGAACTCCTTATGAGTTATTAAGAAAATACGCTTTTTGGCCTGATTCGAGAATAGATGAGCTCAAGCTTGATGATATGGGTGTAATATTCTCAGAGAAATCCAAGCATAACGTTGAAGAGTCTCCGGTTGAACTTGGTCCAGACAAAGATCTATATTATTTGTCTACTCGGGTTCCATTGTTAGATAATAATAAAAAAGTGAATGGCTTAGTTGTTGTTCTAATTGATATTGAAGACAATCAACAAAATAGGCAGCAAAATAATAAAAAATTGAGTCAAGACTTAACTCTTTTGGATCGCCGTAACGGCCGTGCTCCAAGAGTACTTATGGTAGAAGATAATTTAATTGCTCAAAAAGTAGAGCATAACCTAATGACTTCGTTAGGTTGTGATGTAGATGTGGCCGATTCTGGAGAGTCAGCATTAGGATTATTTGCTCCTGGCAAATATGATGTAGTTCTTATGGACATTGGTTTACAAGATACATCAGGTTATATTGTTTCAAAAAAATTACGTGAAAAAGAAGAGGGTACAGGTCAACATGTACCAATTATTGCGTTAACATCATACCAAGCAGAAGTTGTAGTGCATGATTGTCGTGATTATTTTATGGCAGGAGTTATTACAAAGCCTCTAACGATGGATCAGGCTCAAAAAATAATACAGCACTATATCTATAATCAAAATGTTGTTATTAATGATTTAGTATCAACCTAGAATAGCTGTTAGCTCTTAGGACGCAATTAAGATTTACTTGTTTTGGTTGCGTCTTTATTTTTAGAGCTAAAATTAGACGTCGCACGAGCGCAGCACCATAAATATACCTTATGCACGCCATTTTCTTTTAATGTTTTCGCAATTTCATTAGCGGTACTACCTGTGGTCATTAGGTCATCTATTAGAGTTACTTCTTTATACTTTAGGTCACGCACACTAAATGCGTTAATTAGATTTATCTTTCTCTCCTTAGATTTAAGGGAAGCTTGAGATGGAGTATTGATGATTTTTCTACAACTTTTTATGTCGTATGGAACTTTAATAATTTTGGATAGATGCATAGCTAATACAGCCGCTTGATTAAATCCCCTCTCTTGTAAGCGCTTTTTATGTATTGGAACAGGAATTAAGCATTGAAACATGCGCTCGTTAATCTTTGCTTGCAACATTATCTCAGTTAGCAGAGATGTTAGATACAAGCTATGTTGATATTTAAATTTATGCAATAGACTGCGTAGTGGTTCTTCATAAAGAAAACCCGTGAAAACTTTATCGACATACGGCTTGCATAGACTACAAGAATTACAAATAGATATTTCTATGTTTGCCAAAGGGATAGAGCATATTCGACAAGAGTGACCAATTGGAATTAAAAAGTCATTGCAATTAGCGCATATTGCATGTTTTTCGTAATGATATTGATTGCAGAGAATACATATGGCTGGCAATCTAATATTTTTTTTCTGAAAAAATTGCAAAATATTTGCATAGTGATTAGGAACTGTATTGATGATATGTGTTATACTCGAAACGCTATTTAGCATGTTTAATTTACTTTATTTTTTGTAGCCTATGATGAATCGTAAAAAAGAAATTTGCAATGCCTTTAATGCTTCAGCTTGTAATTATGAGCAAGTTGCCGAGGTACAAAATGAAATTGGGAATCGCCTTTTTCAGCGCTTAGAATATTTAAAAATTCAGCCGAAAAATATATTGGATCTTGGCTGTGGCCCAGGAACTTTTACGGCAAAGCTAAAAGATCGTTATCCCAAAGCACGAGTTTTTGGATTAGACTTAGCCTTGGAAATGCTTAAGATATCTAAATCTAAGCAAGGATGGATGAAAAAGTGGTCATCCATTAGTGCTGATATGAGTCAACTACCATTTATAGACGAACAATTTGACTTGATTTTTTCTAATCAAGTTATTCATTGGGCGCCTATTGTTGATGTCTTAAGAGAGTTAAATCGTGTCTTAGCAAAAGGTGGTTGTTTGATGTTTTCAACCTTAGGACCAGATACTTTTCAAGAGTTAAAGTGTGCTTTTTCAGCGGTTGATAACTTCGATCATGTAAATGGATTTTTAGATATGCATGATATTGGTGATTGTATGTTACGAGAAAGATTTTCAGATCCTGTTATCGATATGGAAGTTTTAAGCGTTCACTACCCAAGCCTTAAAGATTTGTTGTATGGTTTAAAATCTCAAGGGGTAATTAATATAAGCCCCAATCGAAATAAAGGATTAACTGGCAAGAATTCCTGGAGTAAATTTCAGAATGAAATGCTAAAATACCGCACAGAAACGGATAAATATCCTCTAACCTATGAAGTGGTTAATGGCCATGCTTGGAAGGGTGATGACAAAAAGAGTGAACAAAGTATCGAGGCATCTTTTTCTGTTGCTGATTTAAAAGCCACGTTAAAAAAGAAACGGTAGTTTTATTAGGGTCTGTTGACAATTGGGTGCGCGAGTCAAAAATTAGCATGGTTTTTGACCGTGGCACCAATTGTCAACAGACCCTAGGATTAAGAGTTATTGATTAAGGATAGATCTAATAATTTTTCTAAGAAATGATTCTCAAGATACAATCTTTTGTTAGCACCAAGTTTAAATTAAGATGCGGCTATCATGGCTATTGCCCGCCATGATAATAATATACTACAATTTGATTAGTTTACCATATGGAGCCATGATGGATTTTGTTAGCAAATATAAGGCTCATGTGCCTGATGCCGATGGAATGGTTGATTATTCTGCACAAGAGAATAGAGTTTGGAGTTTATTGTATAATAGACAAGAAAAATTGTGGACAAACCGAGCTTGTGATGATTATCTGATTGGATTAGAAAAACTAAAATTAACTAAGCAATCTATCCCTCAACTACCAGATATAAATCTAATTTTAAGTAACTTAACTGGTTGGCAATTAGAGCCTGTTGCAGCTTTGATATCAGCTAGAGAATTTTTTGAGTTATTGTCACAGCGTAAGTTTCCGGCGGCAACATTTATTCGCACGGAAGAAGAGTTAGATTATGTTCAAGAGCCAGATATATTTCATGAGCTGATTGGTCATTGTCCAATGCTAACAAACCAGGTTTATGCCGATTTTTTGCAAGATTACTCAACTAGAGTTCTTGAGTTCCCTGAAAAAAATTGGCCTTTATTGCAGAGGTTATTTTGGTTTACTGTTGAGTTTGGTCTTATATATACTCCAAAAGGATTACGTATTTATGGCGGTGGAATTTTATCCTCAATAGATGAGACGGTATATAGCGTTGAGAGTAACTTGCCCCAAAGGATTTTATTTGATCCGTTAGCGATTTTCAGAACTCCGTATAGGATTGATCAAAAGCAAAAAGTGTATTTTGTTATTCATGAATATAAGCAATTGTATGATTTTTTAAATCTTGATATCCAGATCTTATTAGAAAAGGCATATCAAACTGGTGAGTTCCCACCACTTTTTGATGTTGATAAAGATATTTCTGAGATGAATATTCGTGCTTGTTAATTAAGATTTGTATTATTATGATTTAAAAGCCACTTATTTCTCTAGCTTGTAAATATCTTTTACTCTTGGTATTATCATTGAATCTTTTTGGCTTGTTAATTAGGTAGGGGACTATATCTTGATAAAAGTACTCATTGTTGATGATCATGCTTTAGTACGAATGGGAATTCGTCGATTATTAGATGATCTACCGGACATGAGTGTGGTTGGTGAGGCTGAAAATGGTGATGTTGCTTTGTCTTTAGTTAAGTCTCTTTCTCCGGATGTGGTTTTACTTGATATGAAAATGCCTGGTATGGATGGTTGGGAAGTAACCAGACGTTTGACAAAATCAAGCCCTGAAGTAAAAGTTATTGCAGTTACTGCAATGTGCACTAATACGTTACCAAGTCGATTACTGCAACTTGGTGCATCTGGGTATCTAACTAAAGAATCAGGTGTTGATGAGATGGCATCAGCCATTCGTAAAGTTAATAAAGGTGAAAGGTATCTAAGTGCTGAAGTTGCACAGAAAATAGTAATTAACAGTTTGGATGACTCGAATAAAACGGTATTTGAGCAGTTATCAGAGCGTGAAATGCAAGTTATGATGATGATAACCAGCGGCATGACTGTTCAAGAAATTACGGAAAATCTATTTCTAAGTAGTAAAACTGTTAATGGTTATAGATATCGTATTTTTGAGAAGTTAGATGTTAAAAATGATGTTGAACTTACATATCTAGCATTAAAGCATGGAATTATTGAAAGACCAGACGCTGATGAGCAGTAGTTCTAAATTATCAGACTTAGAGATTTTTTTAAAAAACCTAACGACCGAACCTGGTGTTTATCGAATGCTTGATGAGCAGGGTCAGGTTTTGTATGTTGGCAAGGCCAAAAACTTAAAAAAAAGAGTAGGTAGTTACTTTAGTAAGCAGCAAACCAGTAGCAAACAAAGATCTTTAGTTAGTCAAATTATTTCAATCGAAGTTCATATTACTCGTAGTGAAACAGAAGCACTTTTGCTTGAAAGTAGCTTGATAAAATCAATTAGGCCTAAATATAATGTTTTAATGAGGGATGATAAATCCTATCCATTCATCCAAATTTCCAGCGCTTCTTTTCCTAATATCACTGTTAAACGTTGTAAAAAAAAACCTAATACCCAAGACTTTTTTGGTCCATATCCAAGTGTAACCGCCGTTCGCGAAACTATGAATATGATTCAAAAAATATTTAAAATCAGAAACTGTACTGATAGTTATTTTAACGCCAGGTCAAGACCTTGTTTACAGTATCAAATTAAGAGATGCAGTGCACCATGTACGGATTATATCTCCAAAGAAGAATATGAGGTATCCGTTAATGATGCGCGACGTTTTCTAAGCGGAAATGGTTATGAAATTTTAGACGATCTAGCTTTGCGTATGGATAAAGCTGTAGCTGAATTGGCTTTTGAGGAAGCCGCTTTTATTAGAGATCAAATTAAAAGCCTCCGCTTAATTCAAGAGCAGCAAGGAATTGTAAAAACAAGCGGGGACTTAGATGTTATTGTCATTGAGGTAGAGCCAGGAATAGCTTGTGTACAATGTGTTTGTGTCCGCAATGGTGAAGTTCAGTCTTGCGATAGTTTTTTTCCAGAAGTACCAGATGAGAACCTAGAAAGTGATGAGCAAGTGTGGCAGCAAGTATTTAACTTATTTATTAATCACTACTATCTTACTATGCCAGGTCGAGTGCCGAAACAGATTCTGACAAATAGAGATGTAGAAGATAAACTTATTTTACAAGAAATGTTAAATTCACAGGGCAAAGTACGCTGTACGATTAAAAAAGTCTCCCGTGGCTCAGGGAAAGATTGGATTGAGTTCGCTCTTAATAATTTACATTTGTCGGTCGCTAAACATAATACCTCTGTGAATATTATGCGTAAGCGTTATGAAGAGCTCGAAGGGTTTTTGAGTCTTGAGCACATCTCAAAGATGGAGTGTTTTGATATTAGTCATACACAAGGTTCATCAACAGTTGCCTCTTGCGTTGTTTTTGATGAACATGGTCCATGTAATCGCGAATATCGTCGGTTTAATATTAATGATATTACCAAAGGCGATGACTACGCTGCTATGGAACAAGCTATAACTAGGCGTTATAAACAAGCTAAAAACGTACCAGATGTATTAGTAATTGACGGCGGCAAAGGACAAGTGTCTGTTGCTAAAAAAGTATTGGCTAGTTTAAACATTACTAGCGTAACCATTTTAGGAATTGCTAAAGGACCGTCACGAAAAGCAACAATGGAGCGACTATTAATAGCTGGTGAGTCACAAGAGGTAGTATTGCCATCTGATTCAAAAGCTCTGCATCTACTTATGCATATTCGAGATGAGTCGCATCGTTTTGCAATTTCTCTGCATCGCAAGAAAAGAGATAAATCAAGTATGGGTTCCTCTATTGAAAATCTAGAAGGCATCGGACCAAAACGTCGCCAGGCATTGCTTCGTCGCTTTGGAGGAATGCGCGAGTTGAGTTCTGCATCTATTGAAGAGCTTGAAAAAGTTCCTGGTATTAGCAATAGCCTGGCTAAGTTAATTTATAACCATTTTAAATGAGTATGTCTTTTCCTTCTTGTCTACCCACTCTAGGTCCATATAACGACCCTCTATGCCTCTCTAAGTCACTCTACCACCATATACCTCCTATCTACGTACCTCGACTTCACTCTATTCACATATACCTCCTCTCTACGTCCCTCGACTTGTTCGAGGGATCTAGAATTTAATCCTAGATTAAATTAATAAAGCACAAAACATAGGTATTTTTGAGTGAGACGGAATATCTTTTCATGTACTACCATGGAAATTTTTGTAGCCAAGATACAATCCTTCTCGTGTTTGCGGAGAATAGCTTAGGTTTATAAAACTCACCAGAAACATATTTGCTTACTTCGCTAAGTGTTGGGTATGGTGCAATGGCATCTGTAAAAGCACGCAAGCTTTTATTTTCGCGGATAGCCATGACCCAAGGTAGAATTAGCTCACCTGCATGAGCACTAACAATTGTGACTCCCATAATCATACCTTTTTTATCAGTTATAACTTTTATTTTTCCGTTTGTTTCTCCTTCTGCGCGAGCCCTGTCAGAATCGCTCATAAACCAACTAGTTATTACAAACTCAGAATCATCTGTAAAATCAGTTTCTGTTTTACCAACATGGGCAAGCTCTGGATAGGTATATGTTACCCAAGGCACGGCTTTATAGTTTACCTTGGATGGAATTTTAAAGACGATATTACGTAATACAATACCTGCCATATATGAGGCCATATGTGTAAACTGATAAGGGCTTGCCACGTCCCCTATGGCATAAATATGCTTTTGGTTGGTTTGTAATTTATCATTGACTTGGATGCCTTTGGCGTTATGCGTGATGTTTGCGTTATCGAGTTTTAAAGCTGATGTATTTGGTTGTCGACCGGTCGCAACTAAGACGTGTGAGCCAGTGATAGTTTTCTCATTTTCATTTTGCAATACCTGAATATTTATTGCTCCATCTTTAACTTTAGTGACCTCGAGAACTTTTGCTAATTCTAAAATATTTATTTGCATTGATTTAAAAGATTGTCTGACTGTTTCAACACAGTCTTTGTCATCTTTTGGGAGCATAGAAAAGGCTTCTATGATTGTGACTTGACTACCGAGCATTGCAAAAGCCTGTGCAAGCTCACAGCCAATAGGGCCCCCACCAATAACTATTAGGTGTTTTGGTAGTTCTTTTAAGTTAAAAATTGTTTCATTGGTTAAATAAGGCGTTGTGTTTAAGTTTTTAATAGGTGGAATAAAAGGAGATGAGCCTGTCGCAATCACTATTTTTCTTGCTTTGATTGTTTGTTTTCCTGCTTTAAGTGAATGCGAATCAATAAATTCCCCTTGCTCTTCTATAACTGTAACACCTAAAGATTCAAAACGTTTGACTGAGTCATGAGGTTCAATGTTTTTAATAACTTCTTTTACATGTTGCGTTACTTTTTCGAAATCAATTGAATCAAATTGAATTTTTGCTCCAAATAGAGGTGCTCTATGTTGTGCATTATAAATTGATTTGGCAGCTGCTAATAAGGCTTTAGAGGGGACACAACCATAGTTCAAGCAATCCCCTCCCATTTTATGACCTTCAAGTAAAACAACCTTCAGGCCTAATTGTGCAGTTCCTGAGGCAAGACTAAGGCCACCAGAGCCGCCACCAATAATCGCAAGATCGAAAGAGTTATTTTTGGTCATTAGATTGTCCTTTTTTTTTAAAGAATTTTTGATAAATAATTGGCACCAAAGATAAAGCAGCTAAAGCAAGGAGGGGATATAGAATTTCTGGTTCTAAAATTATTTTTAAATCAGGCGTTTGGTTGGTGGCAAAAAGATGACTTAAGCCATTGCCGACTAGGACAAATACAACCGAGCCGGGTATTATTCCAAAGAAAGTCGCAATGATAAAAGTAATTGGATTAACCAAAAGCAAAGCTGGGACAATATTAACAACCCAAAAAGGAAATAAAGGTACTAAGCGCAGAAATAGCAGATATGAAAATGCATTCTCCTGAAAGCCACTTTGCATGCGGTTGACCCATCCAGTCGCTTTTTTTGAAAACCAATCGCCAATGGATGTTTGTACTGCAAAAAATAGTGCGCTAGCACCAAGAGTTGCACTAATAACAACTAAAATACTCCCGACAATAGGTCCAAAAAGAAATCCACCAGCCAGGGTGAGCAAGACCGCACCTGGTATTGAAACAGCAACAGCTGCTGTGTATATTCCTATGAAAATTATGATAGAAAGTAGAAAATTTTCGGTGGTCCATTCAAGTAAAATATTTTGATGTTCTTTAAGACTTTCAAAAGTTAAATAGTGTTGTAGGTCTGTGCTTAAGAAGGCCGCTAGTGCAAGTATAATGATTCCTAGTGGAATAAAGCGTTTAATTTTATTTTTATTCACAGAGTTTAGTCCATTCGTTGATAATTAAATTTCAAATTAAAGACTAGTTGTTTATGCCTATATCGGCAAGGGTTAAGATCTTATAAGGTCGTAAATTTTCAGAACCACACCTAATTTATTCTTATTTCATAATTCATTTCACATAATTACTAAACCTTTTCCTAATCCGGCCGTAATTATAAATATTGGAAATAATAATTAGCTATAGGTGCAGATATGAAGAAGAGTTCACGAGGTGGTAGGCGTTGCTGGATGTGGATTTTTGTCTATTGTTTTTTAACAGGCTTGATGTTTTTCACAACCAGTGTTGATGCTAAAAGTAGCTCTACTAAAAAAAATGACAATATGCCGGCATATTATGGTACTGACTTGTGCAAGTATCCTCAATATAAATGTGTGACAGTGGGCTCAGGAGAAAATTGGAAAAGCCTATTCCCAAATGAAGAACAACGTGACTTGGTTCAGCGTGTTAATAGAAAATATAACTGGATTGGTCGAGGTACGGTTTTAGCTGTACCTGTTAACCTCGAAACAGCAACGATTGTCGATTTGGCACCTTTCTCTCGTTATATATCAGAACATGAAAAGCAAGTGATTATTGATCAAGATAAACTGGCTTGGGTCGCCTATGATGAGAATGGCAAACTTGTTAAATGGGGGCCAATCTCTTCAGGTCGGAATAGATGTCCAGACAGTCCCAGATCTTGCTTAACTTTAACTGGAATTTATCGAGTATTTAGTAAAGAAAATGCGAAGTGCAAATCAGATATATTTCCTGTTGGTAGGGGTGGCGCTCCAATGCCATATTGCATGTTTTTTCACAAAGGATTTGCAATGCACGGCTCCAATGATGTTCCTGGACATAGAGCAAGCCATGGTTGTGTAAGAATGTTTACTCGTGATGCCGAGTGGTTGAATTTGGAATTTGTAGAAACAGCAAATGAAAGAAACAATTATGTAGGTACGAAAATAATAGTTCGTCCTGTGACTAAAGGATAGTTAGGGTAGGGATAATCATGAAATTAAAATTACTTGTTTTAAGCGCTATATTTTTAATCAGCAACGTGTGCAGTGCTGAGAGTGCAGAAAAATATGAAAGTGAATTTAAAAGTAAAATAAGAAGTCCACTGGGATGTAAAAATGTTGGTTATAATTTTCAGTTAAATGTCGTCAACATATTGCCAGAGGATGTTGGAGATAGGCAGTCTCTATATTTCGTCTATAATAGATTAAACAAACCTGTAAAACTTTTTCAAATGTTAAAGAGCAGCAGTACACGCAGCACCTATTTAAATCATGAAATTAGACCTAATCAATGGGCAGTGCTCGCAACTGGTGAGAAAGAGATTAAGTATATCTGTACCGTTGCTGATAAAAAGTCTGTGCATGGCAAAGTGGTTGATTGTTCTAAAAGCTTAAAAATCTGCGAGTATGCGCGGGTTAAATTTGGCATGAACAATAGAGGTAACTATTGGTTAGTAAAAAATGCATCACGAGGTCGGGCTGTAGGAGATGTCGTACGATACGGCATTATCCCACGATAATTATAATAAGATAGGGAGAAAGAGATGAAATCAATAGTACCATGGTTTTGTCTGGCGGCTGTTACGAATATGGCTTTCGCAGATGATGGCATAGACGCTTATCGTTTGGGAAACTATGATACAGCTGCAAAAATACTACTTAACTCTAAAAACAAAGATCCGATAGCTGATTTTTATATAGCTAAGATGCGTTTATATGGTTATGGAGCAATCAAAAATAATGATATTGCGATTCGTCATTATGAGCTAGCTGCAGAACGAGGCTTATTATCCGCGCAAAAAATTATGGCGAGATATGAGCTTCTTGAAACAGCCAATCTTGAGAAAGCGCTGTATTGGTTTAAAAAGGCAGCTGCAACGGATGATACTTCGGCGCTAATGTACTGTGCTTCGGCATATTATTTTGGGGTTGGGGTAAAAGTAAATCGTGATCGAGCAAAGAAATATTATATAGCCGCTGCAAAAAATGGTGATAGCATCGCTCAATATAGTGTTGCTAGAAATTTCTTAAAAACCAGACATAAAAGCAATAAAAAATTAGGTATGATTTGGTTAAGTAAATCCTTAAAGCAACATAATCCCGCGGCTCAGCTTTTAATGGCCGATCAATATATTAGTGGTGAAATGGTCGACAAAGATCTGGCTAAAGCTCGAGAATTAATTAATTTATCAATATCTCAAAACTATATACCCGCATATTACAAACTAGGTGAGTTAGATTTAAAAGAAAAAAAATATGAAGATGCAAGACAATCTTTCTTAAAAGCTTCAAATGGTAAATATATACCAGCAACTATTGCACTATCGGATTTGTATGCAATGGAAGACAGTCCTTTTTATAATCCCCACGAGTCTTTTTTATGGATGTTGAAGGCTGCTCAGTTAGGTTCAAAAAAAGCAATTAAATCCATAGCTAAAAGCTATAAAGATGGAATCGGCACAGATGCGGATGATAGTTTGGCTGAGGTTTGGCATAAAAAATATAAAGAAAGGTCAAAGTCTTCTGATAACAGTGCGACAATCGCCGCTGTGCGTTGGTTAACAGATAGAAAGGCAATTAATTTTGCGGATACTAGGTATGATTTACGTGGGATTTTAAGCTCGTGGCATAATTCTCTTTTTACCAAGCAAAATAACTATAATAAGTCACCACAGTTAGAAAATATAACCAGATCAAGCTTGTATAATCCAGTCTTTAAACTAGTAGATCCAGATGATGTTCCAATAAGTGACTATTACGATATGCTAGTATCAGATAATAAAAATCTAGCTGATGACAAGTGGGATCACCCACTTTATTTAATTGCAAAATCAGAGAATATCTCTGAAAAAGATAGAGCTGAAAGGCATCGGCAACAAGATAGTCTCGGGTTTGATTATCTACTGCATGCCCTTATGACATCTGACTCTAAAATCGACTATAAATCTTTGTTTGATAAATTATTAGCACAAGCAGATATTGGTGATACTGCAGCTCAATTTGATATTGGCCAAATGTATCAATCAGGTCTTGGTGTTGAAAGAAATATTGATGCGGCGATAAAATATTATAAATTAGCTGCTGCACAAGAGAACTTACCATCTGAATATAACCTCGGACTAATTTATTTAACCGGGGATGGTGTCGAGCCAGATTACAAGTTAGCACTTCATTGGTTAAATGATGCGGCTTTTAAAGGTAATGATTACTCTGAGTATGTACTAGCAAGAATTTATGAAAGTGGATATAAAGATAAAAATGGTAAGGAAGTTATTGCAGCTGATCATGATAGAGCGGTTGATATGTATCGCATCGCTTCTGCAAATAATTTTGGTCTTGCTCAATATCGACTTGCGGAAATTATGGTGCGTGATAAACCAGTAGATATAAGTGAGCGTGGTCTGCAACATCGTAATAAACTAATTAAGGGTTTATACGAAAAATCCTTAGCTAATAATATTACTGATGCCCGATTGCCATTGGCTTTTTATTACTCTATGGAAGAAGACACTAAAAGGCAACAGTGGGCTTTTGAGGCAGCTAATAAAGAGGCAACTAAAGGCAATCAGCAAGCGGCTCTCCTTCTTGGTTTGATGTATGACCGTGGAATTGTTGTAACTGAAAATAAAGATGCATCAATGAGGTGGTATCAGCAGTCGGGTGATAACCCTGTTAGTTCATTTATTATGGGAACATACACCGCTTCAGGGAAAGGAGTTAATAAAGATACTATAAAAGCGCAAGAATTATTACAAAAAGCTGTTAATAGTAATTTCTCTTACGCCAATTTAAATATGGCAATCATCAAAAAAGAAAATGGTGGAGCTTTCTTGCCTTATTTATCGGAATCTTTAGCCGAAGGCAATAATCTTGCTGGATTACTCTTGGCTGATTATTATTTGAGTAATTCTGCGGACGATAAGCAATTAAAAGAAGCTCACTCAATATTTAAGCAATTTGCTGAGAAGGGCGATAAAGAAGCGCAGCTAAAATTAGCATTTTTATATGAAAAAGGTATTGGTGGTAAGATTGATTATAAAGAGGCTGAGAAGTGGTATACAACTGCGGCCGAACAAGGTCAACCTAAAGCTCAATATTTGTTAGCAAGATTATATCAATTAGGTAAAACAGATAAAGTGCCACGTTATGACTTGGCTAAGAAGTGGTATAACGCTGCTAGAGATAAATATCCGCAAGCCGCAGTTGCTCTTGGATTTATTTATGATACTGAAGACGAAAACTATCACTTCGCAATGTCACAATATAAATACGCGGCCGACAAAGGCGATATTATTGGTGCATATAATCTAGCTCTATTATATGAGCGTGGCGAAGGCTGTGGGATTGATTATAAAAAATCTCAAGAATTATACTTTATGGCTGCTAAACAAGGACATAAAGAATCAATGTATCAGTTAGGAGGCATATATTTAAATGGTTTTGTTGGCTCTCCTGACGTTAGAGAAGCATTTAAGTGGTATAAAAAATCAGCAGAATTAGGAGATAGAGACGCTCTATATCAACTAGGTTTGATGTATGAGACCGGAGTTGCTACTAAATTAGATTATGCTAAAGCAAAAGTTGCTTATAAAAAAGCTGCTGAATTAGGTAATGAAAAAGCGAATATGGCTATAGCACGGATATATCAACATGGCATTGGCGGTTCGAAAGATGTATTAAAATCAGCTGCTATTTATAAATCTCTATCTGAACGAGGTAACTCGTATGCCCAGTATCAAATGGCAGTCCTTTGTTTTAAGGGCGTTCCTGAAAATTGTAGTCAAGATCAGGGGTTGAGATGGTTAAAAGAAGCACAGAAATATGGTGATGCTAATGCAGAAACCTTGATTGATTGGGTTGGGGCTAAGAATAGTGTTAAATTAAGTTTTATTCAGCCAGCTCAATTCTCAGCACAGGTTAAGGTACCTGATTCCACACCATCTGATTTATTGTATCTGAATGCCTTAAATGCTTGGAATGTTGGTGAGGAGCGCTATTCCAAACAATTGCTATCAGGATTATTATCACGACATCCTAATAACTTTCTAGCTAAAGAAACATATAAGCAATTAATAAGCATCAATTCATTGAAATCGATAATTAATCTCTCGTTAAACGATTAGACTTAATTGCGGGTTTTTGATAACTCCTGATATACTAAAGAATTTCCTAAGGTATTCTTTAGTATGTCAGACTCTTCATCTCATCTAGATGGTATCAAGGATATTCGTATTCGTGGTGCTAGAACTCACAACTTGCAAAGTATCAATGTTGATATACCCAGAAACAGGTTAACAGTAATTACAGGACTTTCTGGTTCTGGAAAGTCATCTCTTGCTTTTGATACCTTATATGCTGAAGGTCAAAGACGTTATGTTGAGTCTTTATCTGCTTATGCCAGGCAGTTCTTATCGCAAATGGAAAAACCAGACGTTGATTCTGTTGAGGGTTTATCTCCGGCCATTTCTATTGAGCAAAAAGCAACATCTCATAATCCTCGTTCAACAGTTGGCACAATTACCGAGATCTATGATTATCTCCGACTACTTTTTGCGAGGGTAGGAGAGCCATTTTGTCCAAAACACGGTAATTGCTTACATGCACAGACCGTGAGCCAAATGGTTGATCATGTGATTTCACTTCCTGAAAATTCACGGGCTATGATTTTATCGCCAATTGTTCGGGAGAGAAAAGGTACTCATACCCAAATCATCCAACAGTTAAAATCACAAGGGTATATTCGAGCTCGAGTTGATGGTGAAATTTATGAGTTAGATGATATACCAGAACTTGCTCTACGAAAAAAACACAATATTGATGTAGTTGTTGATAGGTTTAAAATTAGACCGGATATTTCACAACGCTTGGGTGAGTCATTTGAAAATGCTCTTGGTTTATCGGATGGCTTAGTTACAGTTTCATCATTAGATAATTCTTTTGCAGATATTGTCTTTTCAGCCAATTTTGCTTGTCCAGAGTGTGGGTATAGTTTAAGTGAGCTCGAGCCGCGATTGTTTTCATTTAATAATCCAGTTGGGGCTTGTTCCGATTGCGACGGCTTAGGGATAGATCAATTCATAGATGTTAATCGCGTTGTGCATAACGAGACAAAAAGCCTTGCTGATGGAGCAATAAGAGGCTGGGATAAGAAAACAATGTATTATTATGCATTGTTAGAGTCTTTGGCTACTCATTATGATTTTTCAGTTGATACTCCATTTTGTGATTTGCCAGATCATATTCGAGACATAATTTTATATGGTAGTGGCAAGGACGTAATTGTATTTCATTATCATAGGTTACATAAGAAAAGGGTCGTAAAGAAGCATACATTTGAAGGAATAATTCCCAATATGCAACGTCGTTACCGTGATTCAGAGTCTACAACTGTTCGTGAAGAGTTGGCTGGATATTTGTCTTCGAGGTTGTGCACATCTTGTTCTGGGCAGAGATTGTGTGAGTCTGCTCGATATGTATTTATTAAAAATAAAAACTTAGCTGAGCTCACTGCGTTATCAATAGAAGATTGTTATGATTTTTTTAAAAATTTATATCTAGATGGTGCAAAAGGAGAAATTGCTGGAAAAATTAATAAAGAAATTACAGAGAGATTAGGTTTTCTAATAAACGTTGGTTTAGATTACTTATCCTTATCTAGAAGTGCTGAAACCCTATCTGGAGGTGAGGCACAACGAATCCGTTTGGCAAGTCAGATTGGTTCTGGTTTGGTGGGGGTGATGTATATTCTCGATGAGCCCTCAATTGGTCTGCATCAAAGAGATAATGAGCGTCTATTAAAAACCTTAGAGCACTTGCGTCATCTTGGAAACACTGTAATTGTAGTTGAGCATGATGAGGACGCGATTCGCGCTGCAGATTATATTCTAGATATTGGTCCAGGGGCTGGGGTGCATGGCGGAGAAGTAGTGGCCTCAGGTAGCTTAGAAGACGTTATAAACAATGAATCATCTCTAACAGGCAGGTATTTAGCTAAGACAGAAGAAATTGCAGTTCCAAAAACTAGAAACGAGTTTAATAAAGACCAAGTTATTAGTTTAACAGGCGTTAGTTGTAATAACTTAAAAGGGGTCAATGTTCAAATACCGCTAGGTGTGCTCACCTGTGTGACTGGAGTTTCAGGTTCTGGAAAATCTAGTCTTATTAACGATACTTTATATCCATTGGCTGCTAATGCATTAAATCGTGCTGATCTTAGAGTTGTAGGCAAGGTGTTATCGATTGATGGTCTTCAGCATTGCTCCTCAGTAATTGATATAGATCAAAGCCCAATTGGTCGTACTCCACGATCTAATCCTGCTACTTATACGGGTTTGTTCACCCCAATTAGGGAGCTCTTTGCTAATACTCCAGAGTCTAGAGCTAGAGGGTATCAGATTGGTAGATTTAGTTTTAATGTTAGAGGTGGAAGATGTGAGGCCTGTCAGGGTGATGGTCTTATTAAAGTAGAAATGCACTTTTTGCCAGATATTTATGTTGCGTGCGATAGTTGTAATAGTATGCGATATAATCATGCAACACTTGAGATAAAGTATAAAGGTAAAAATATTCATGAAGTTTTGAACATGACAGTTGAGGACGCACGAGAGTTTTTTACAGCAATTCCTGTTATTGCACGCAAATGTCAAACAATGATAGATGTTGGTTTAGGATATATTCGTCTTGGTCAGAGTGCTATTACTCTTTCAGGAGGTGAGGCGCAAAGAGTGAAGCTTGCCAAAGAGTTATCTAAAAGAGGGCGCGGCAATACTTTATATATATTAGATGAGCCAACAACTGGTCTCCATTTTCATGATATTAAGTTATTACTGGGGGTGTTAACACGCCTACGAGACCAAGGTAACACAATTGTTGTTATTGAACATAACTTAGATGTTATTAAAACAGCGGACTGGATAATCGACTTAGGACCCGAAGGTGGAAGCAAGGGCGGAAAAATCTTGGTTTCTGGAACACCAGAAGATGTTGCCAAGTATAAAAAATCATACACTGGGGAATTTTTAAGAAAATATTTATAGTCTAAACAATTAGTTACGAAGAAGCCATAAGTTCAACTTTAAGAACCAGTTTAAAGTCTTTTAAGCATGATGTGCTTTGTCGGGAAAGTGATAAAAAATCGTACCAAACAAAAAACAAGCATGTTGAAATGCTTTTTTCATGCCCAAGCAAGGCTTATCGAGAACAACTTGCAGGAGTGAAACTCTCATTTTAAATGATATAGAGAATAGTAAAATAATTTGTATTATCTCTTTGTTAATAGCAGACTTTAATCACAGATTGTTAATCTTAACTAGACATATCTACATGTATAATCTACCATATATTTAGCAGTTGCATGTTATTACGGCTGCCATAAGTGTTTCGAGATTTAATAAAAAACAAAACGGAGATTGGTATGAAACGTATAATGATTATAGCAACAGCTGCTTTTATGGCTATTGCTTTAGGTGCCTGTGGTCAAAAAGAACCAAAAATGCCTGAGGTAAAAGCTCCAGATGCAATGAATGAACAAGCAGCGCCGGCAGATCCAGCGGCGCCACCAGCACCCGCAGAGCCAGCTGCTCCTGTAGCAGATCCAGCTGCTGAAGGTCAAGATGGTGCGAAGTTAGATGGTCCAAATGTACCAGTAGCTGGAGATCAAGCTAAAAGTGATAAGAAACCTTTTGGTGCAAGACAGGCTCAGGCAGAGACATCAGCCCCAGAAGTTCCAGCAATGGATGATTCTTCCGCTGAATCTCCAGCAGTCGACGCAGCTAAAGCTCCAGCAGATGCTGCTGACGACGATGACGATGATGATGACGATGATGATGACGATTCTGATTCAGAAGAATCTTAAGTGTTATTGAAACAACGTTAAGTTAAAAAAACATCCCTAGTTCTAGTTTAAATTTAAGCTATAACTAGGGATGTTTTAGTTTGTAAGATCTATTTCATTAAAAACCTAGTCAATAGTTGACGATCTAACAAACATTTTTTAAGTGACTGTTAAAAAAGCACAGGAATATTGTTTTCTTTCCTGTTCCATTTTCATCGCGTTCTTTAATCCTGCAGGTTCAGAGCCACATCTATTCCTTGGCCTGAAGAACATACCATACACATCACTACTCTCAAGTATTCTTTGAGCATTTGGTTTTAGTTTATCTAATTTTTTTTCAGCTTCTTCAGCAGATATATAGGAAACAGCCTTCTGTATCATCACAACCATAGTACATAGACATTGCCAAATAAAAGTCGTCATGTCCTCTTCATATTGGAATCTTTTATGAGCATTTTCAATTAATATTTCTAGAGCTTTCATCTGCTTGCTCATATCTATATAAGCGTTTGTTGAAACACCACTTATGCTATTTTTTATTTCGTTTATTTTATCGCACAGCTTATTTACTCTTGTATCTGTTTGGTTTAAATCGTTATGTTGTAATTTATTTATCATTGCTGTAGTTACGTTATTAAATAACATAACTACATATAAATTAGATTTTGCGATGTTGTTGTTAGAGTATGGTAGTATGAGTCTCAAAAATTCATTGTATGCTTCCTCAGTTAAAATTCTTGGTTCTGCCTGAGCCATTTCTACTAACGAATCGACTAGATTGTTAAAATATTCGGTGTGTAATCTGCTAGCATTTGTGAATTGAATAATAGAATTATAAAATTCAACTCTCACAGGGTCTTCGTAAGGAGCTTCTGCGACCATTTTACAGGCGACTTTTTTTAGTTCTTCAATGAATTTAATATCATTTTTAAGCCTATCAAGCAGTTGATCAATTTCACCCCTTACCTCATCCATTTCGCTAGCATATGGAGTTACTCTAACACCTCTAAATCTAAGACGTTTATATTCCATAATGCTTGGTAATATTTCTTTGTGGTGAGGATCTATAGCAGTCTCTATGCTGCTTATGTAATTTAGCTCTCCTAGACTTTTTTGAAATTCCCGAGCTGTATCTGAATTAAGTAGACTCTCAATCCTATTCTTGTATATTTTGAAGAATTCTGCTGTTAGATCTCGACCCGAAATTATTAGATATTCATTTACACGTTCTGCTGTAAGATTTAAAATATATTGCCTGATACGGCAACGTTCTTGATGGTCTAATGAGCGATCTTGGGTGGTTTTTTCTTCAGAGTTTTCCATATTAAGACCTAAATTAAATTATCAGTTCGCTTATAATATTGTTTTTTAGATTCCAAATCAACCTGAAAGCTCAGCATAAAGGCATCTTAATTTTGCTCTATTAAGTTAGATGTATGGAGATTGTCATCCAGAGCGTAATTTTGTCTGCCTCTATTAATCTCAGCACAAGTACCTCGACAAATAATATTGATATGTATAACTAAAAAATATGGAAGTCTATTTTCAAGACAGTATCTTCTTAACTGCTTCGTTCTTCTGGATAACGAGGGAGGTTAAGATTCTTTGCTGTCAATTTCATTCATTAGTTCGTAGCAAAGTTCTTTAGTTCCATTATTACTTATTGCTGATATACAAAAGTGAGGTCCTTGCCAGTTTAAACCATCAAGAATACGTTGGATTGTTTGTTGTTTTGTTTCTTCATCGGTAAGCATATCTATTTTATTAAAAACTAACCAGCGTGGCTTTTTTAATAAGTCTTCACTATACGCTTTTAATTCATTTAAAATAGTTTGAGCAGACTCTAATGGGTCCGAGCCATCAATTGGTGCGATGTCAACTATATGTAGTAGCATACACGTTCTTGATAAGTGTTTTAAGAATCGATGCCCTAAGCCAGCACCATCAGCTGAGCCCTCTATAAGCCCTGGAATATCAGCTATTACAAAACTTTTATCTGCTGCAACTGATACAACACCTAAATTTGGATGGAGGGTTGTAAAAGGGTAGTCGCCAATTTTTGGCGTGGCACTGCTAACAGAACGAATAAGTGTTGATTTTCCGGCATTCGGTAGTCCAAGCAAACCTACATCGGCAAGAACTCTTAGTTCAAGACGCACATGTCGATAATCACCTTTCGAGCCGTCGCTAGTTTGGCGTGGTGCGCGATTGGTACTACTCTTGTAACGTGCATTACCAAGTCCATGAAATCCACCCTGAGCTATTAAAGCACAATCGTTCTCTTTGCTAAGATCTGCAAGAATTTCATCGGTTTCGATATCATAAGCAATAGTGCCAACTGGAACGGTTATGTAGAGGTCTTCACCTTTTCTTCCAGTACAGTTTGACCCCATACCAGATTGACCATTTTCAGCTTTATATTGACGTTGATATCTGAAGTTTATAAGAGTGTTCAAGTCGGTTGATGTTTGTAGATAGATAGAACCTCCATCTCCGCCATCGCCACCGTCAGGCCCACCTTTAGGAACATATTTTTCGCGTCTAAAACTTAAGCAACCATTGCCACCATTTCCCGCATAGATTTTAATGGTCGCTTCGTCAACAAATTTCATTTTGTTTCTGTTTCAGGAACGATTGTAACAAACTTACGTTTAAGACGACCTTTAATCACGAACTTAACTATGCCTGTTTCTAGTGCATAAAGAGTATGATCACGACCTAGTCCAACATTTTGTCCAGGATGGAATTTAGTTCCTCTTTGTCGAACTAAAATTTCGCCAGCCATAACTAGTTGGCCACCATAACGCTTAACTCCAAGATACTTAGGATTCGAGTCGCGTCCGTTACGGGTACTCCCGCCTGCTTTTTTATGTGCCATTTCTATCTGCCTCGTTTATCAGCTGATTAATTACTTACCAATCGCTGTGATTTTAATTTGAGTGAAATTTTGACGATGCCCCATTTTTTTCATATGGTGCTTACGTCTTTTAAATTTAATAATCTTAACTTTTTTATGTCGGCCTTGTTCAAGAACTTCAGCTTTAACCACGCCACCCTTGATAAAAGGAGTGCCAACAGTTACTTTATCATTGTCAGTTAACATTAAAACTTCGTTGAAGTCGATAGTTTGACCTATTTCAACGTCCAATTCTTCCACTTTAAGGGTATCGCCTTCAGTAACGCGATATTGTTTCCCGCCGGTTTTTATTACCGCATGCATCATTTTATCTCCAAGCTTCCTGTACAAAAGTGCTATATTCTATAAAAATTCAATTACGACTTCAAGTTCTATTTAATTTATCGTATAATTTGGCGCTAGTGTTCAGACTTGGTCGCAAAGTTTTGAGCATTCAATTTTTATTTTAGGAGTTCAAATTATGTCAGATTTTACACTTGAAGCAGAAGCTAGAGACGTTCAGGGGAAAGGTGCGAGCCGCCGCCTACGTCGCCTTGATGGCAAGATTCCTGCTATTATTTACGGTAGTGATAAAAAACCAATGCTACTTAATTTAATGCAAAATAAAGTTAATAAAATTCTTGAAGATGAAGCAATATACTCAAGTGTTTTTAGTCTTTCAATAGATGGTAAGTCAGAAAATGTAATTTTAAAAGACTTACAAAGACATCCATACAAGCCAGAAATTATGCATATGGATTTTCAAAGAGTATCAGCTAAAGACGTATTAGTTAGAATGGTACCTATCCATTTCATCAACGGTGAAAAATCTGAAGGTCATAAGCAAGGTGGTGTTGTTAGTCATTCTATGACACAGATTGAAATAACATGTAAAGCAAAAGATTTACCAGAATTTATCGAAGTAGATCTTATAAACTTAAAACTAGATGAGGTTTTTCATCTTTCTCAAGTTAAATTACCAAAAAATGTTGAACTAACAGTTGATGTTTCTGATACAGATCATGACTTACCGGTTGCTGCAGCTCATGTTAGTAAAGCAGCATTGAGTGAAGAAGCTCTTGAAGCTGAAGAGCAAGCTGAAGCAGAAGCTGCTGCTTCTGAAGAGTCTAGTAAAGAAGAAAGCGCTGATTCAGACGATACATCTGAAGATAGCAAAGATGCTGATAAGGAGTAAGTTATTAGCGTCACACCGATAAAGCTAATTGTTGGTCTTAGAAATCCCGGGGCAGCATATCAAAACACCCGCCATAATGTTGGTAGTTGGTTTGTTGAGTCTTTGGCAAAGATGGATAATCTATCTTTTAAGTCTGACCGTAAGTTACGAGGTGAAATAGCCACATTGCAAGTTCAAAGCTTGCAGTGTGGCTTATTTATGCCATCGTCGTTTATGAATGTTAGTGGCGAGTGTGTGCGTGCGGTTTGTCAGTTTTATAAAATATTACCTAATGAAGTTTTAGTTGTGCATGATGATTTAGACTTACCTGTTGGTAATGTTCGATTAAAAACAGGCGGTGGTCATGCTGGTCATAACGGTTTGCGTAATATAATTTCTCAATTAAGTAGCAAAGATTTTCATCGTCTACGAGTTGGGATAGGCCATCCTGGACATCGTGACTTAGTCACTGATTATGTTCTCGGTAAGCCATCTGTGCATGACAAAGCATTAATCATAGACGCAATTGAACGCGCGGTTGATGTAGCTTCAGAAATAGTTATAGGCAACTTTACTGACGTTATGCAAAAATTACATTAAATATATTGTTTGAATACAGTTCTTAAATTCAGTTGAGGTTATATTATGGGTTTTAAATGTGGGATTGTTGGATTACCAAATGTTGGTAAATCCACTTTGTTTAATGCATTAACTAAAGCTAAAATTGATGCAGCTAATTACCCTTTTTGTACTATTGAGCCTAATGTCGGTATCGTGACCTTGCCAGATAGTCGCATGGACAAACTTAGTGATATTGTTAAGCCTGAACGAGTTGTACCAACAGTTATGCAGTTTGTTGACATTGCTGGTTTGGTAAAAGGAGCGTCAAGCGGTGAAGGGCTTGGAAATCAGTTTCTTGCTAATATTCGTGAAACAGATGCAATTGCTCATGTTGTTAGATGCTTTGACAGTTCTGATGTTATACATGTTGAGGGGGTTGTTAACCCTATAGATGATATAGAAGTAATTAATACTGAATTAGCGCTTGCTGATATGGAATCAGTAGAAAAGTCTTTGCATAAGGCCACTAAGCTTAGTAAAAGTGGTAATAAAGATGCAACCTTTGAAAAAGAAGTATTAACTAAACTTAAGTTACATCTTGATCAAGGTCTGCCAGTTAGAAGTTTATCGTTAACTCCAGAAGAACTTGAAGTATCTAAAAAATTATTCTTATTAACTGCTAAGCCAATCTTATATATAGCTAATGTCGATGATGATGGTTTTGAAAACAATCCATTACTAGATAAAGTAGCGGAACTTGCTGCACAAGAGGGAGCAGTTGTTGTTCCTTTGTGCGCTGCAACTGAATCTGAGCTTGTTGAGTTAGATGATGATGAGCGTTCGGAATTTTTGGAAGATCTTGGTTTGGAAGAGCCAGGTTTAAACCGAGTTATTCGAGCTGGATATGATCTTCTTGGCCTCCAAACTTATTTCACAGCTGGTGTAAAGGAAGTTCGAGCCTGGACAATTTGTTGTGGTGATAAGGCTCCAAGAGCGGCTGCTGCAATTCATACTGATTTTGAAAAAGGATTTATTCGTGCAGAGGTTATTGCTTATGATGACTTTATTGCAAATAATGGCGAGCAAGGTGCAAAAGAAGCCGGAAAATTGAGAGTTGAAGGAAAAGACTATGTTGTAGTTGATGGCGATGTTATGCACTTTCGATTTAATGTTTAGAAAGAAAATTTTATCTGCTGAAACCACATCCTAAGTGAGGATTTAAAAGCCTCAGTGATATGATTATCATCTTCAAAACAAACTCAAATATCCAGGAGGCTTGCGTGTTTTGTCATAGAAGAACATACTAGGAATACGGCTTTATTTTTATATAAGTTTTAAATTATCGTATTCAAGGATGTTTATAGATGTTTAAAAAAACACATATAGATTCTATTCTTTCTATTGTTGATAGTAGTACTATATATTCTATCGTTTTAATTAGTACAATGACGAGTATTTTATTTCTTGTTATTCCCGTCGCCGCTCAAACCCTTGTGAATTTTATTGCATTTGGTCATGTTCTAAACCCTGTTTTCATTTTAAGCATCATGGTTTTTGTTTTGATTTTAAGCGCTGGTGCGCTTAGTTTGTGGCACAACATTCTTATTGAAATTATTCAACAAAAATTAATGGTCAAAGTAGGAATACTTTTAACTAGACGTTTTTCTGACCTATCTCATAAAGCCTTACAGTCCCATGATGGGCAAAAGGAAGTTAATAAATTTTTTGATATAGTCGTTGTGATGAAAGCTACTGCAGGCTTATTACTATATGGTGTAAATATTACTCTGCAAATCTTTTTTGGTTTGGTTTTATTGGTGGTATATCACCCATACTTTGTGATTTTCGATATTTTAGTATTGTTTAGTATTTTTTTAGTAGTGGCATTGCCATTTCGAGTCGCCAAAAAAACTGCCGAGGAAGAATGTGCACAAAAGCATTCTATTGCCGAGTGGTTTGATGAAATAGTGATTAATCGCTATTTATTTAAATTTGGTAATTATTCTAAATTTGTTCTTAAAGAAACAGATAATCGGCTTGTTGGATTTTTGAAAGTTCGCAATCGTCATTTTCGGCAATTAATTAAACATCAACTTGGATTTTATGCTATATCTGCGGTAGCGAGTGCATTGTTGCTTGGTTTGGGTGGATATTTGGTTATTTCAGATCAATTAAGCCTCGGTCAGTTGGTTGCATCGGAAATTATTATGGCTGCAATTGCTTATGCTCTAAAGCAATCTATATCTATCCTTGATGACTATTACGATTTAAATGCATCTCTAGATAAATTTGATGATTTATTTGAGCTTCCTATTGAAGGAACAGATAAGATTACAGAAGAGATTATATCGACAATAACTAACTTAGAAACGATAAATCTAACTTGGCATACATCTGAAAATGAGTTTGCAGCCACTCCAAAATCTCCACTTTTAGTTCACTCACTTGAGCATGAACCAATCCATAACTGGCTAGTAGATTTAATTGGTTTGACTGAAACTAGAACAGAAAAAATATCTTTGAATGGTGTAACTTGTAATCATAATATTCTTATGGCCCTTAGAAAAAGAGCCATTTTATTACAAGAGCCACAATGCTTTTCCGGAACTATTTATGAAAACATAGTACTAAACACACCGGATATATCCATGAATATGGTCTTAGAGAAAGCTAAATTAGTTGGCCTTTCAGAAAAGATCATGTCACTGCCGAATGGTTTGCTCACAATTATTGATAGTTGGAATATATCTTTTACAGAGACTGAGTCGGTACGACTAATGATATTGAGAGCGTTAATTAATAATCCAAGCCTAATTATTATCGATAGGACTCTTGATTCAGTTTCTTTGCAGTTAATCGAAGAACTTTTACAGGTATTATTACAACTGGAAAATACTACAATCCTAATAACATCAAAGCGTACAGATTTTCCAATTCTCACCAATAAATGGGTATTTAAATAATGATATTAAAATCCTATACATTATTAAGAAAACTACCTAAACCTATCACAGTATTTAAGGTTGTTTTCACAGTTTTTTCTTTAATTACGCTGTTTTTTCTCCTAACCCCTTGGCAGCAGTTTGCTCTTGCAAATGGTCGAGTTGTTGCTTTCTCACCAACAGAAAGACAATTTACTATTTCCTCTCCTATAAATGGACGAGTGCAAAAATGGTATGTTAATGAAGGAAGCGAAGTTAAGAAGGGTGATTTAATTGTTGAGCTTAGTGATAACGATCCAGAATATATTCAACGACTTAAAAATGAAAGAACTGCGATTATTGCGAAAGTTGCGGCAGCCGAGCGAGCATTGCAAGCAGGTGTTTCCAATGTTAATCGGCAAGAAAAATTATTTAAAGAGGGGATTAGTTCGAAAAGAAAATATGAATTAGCTCAAATTGAATTATCTAAGTATCAAGACGAGCTAGCCCAAGCTAGAATTCTGAGGATTAACAATAACGTTGCTCTTGCTCGGCAAAAAACACAAAAAATCCTAGCTGAGTCCTCAGGGACAATATTTAGACGCTTATCAGGTCAGGAGAATGTTATTGTCATGAAAGGTGATAAAGTTGCTGAAATAGTTCCGAAAACTCCTTCTAGAGCGGTTGAGCTATGGGTGGATGGTAATGATATTTCCTTTGTTAGAGTAAATCAAATAGCGAGAGTGCAATTTGAAGGGTGGCCAGCAGTACAATTTAGAGGTTGGCCTGAAATCGCTGTTGGCACATTTTCTGGATTAGTTTCTTTTATTGATACAACTGATAGTGGATCTGGACAGTTTCGGATAGTTGTTGTTCCAAATGAGCCTTGGCCTGATTTTAATTATTTAAGACAAGGTGTCCTAGTGCATGGTTGGGTGCAATTAGGTAGGGTTAGATTGTGGTATGAGTTGTGGCGACAGTTTAATGGTTTTCCTCCAGAAAGCGGGCAAAAAAAGTGAGAAAAGCGTTGTTCGTTATAAAAATATTAACTCGATCTATTTTATATTTCTCTCTTAGTTGTCTGATTTCTATCAATGGTTATGCTGATGATGACCGCACACTTAGTTTGGAGGAATTACTTAGGACAGTAAATAGCAATTATCCGCAAATAATTGCGGCTAGGCTACAAGTGGTTAAGGCTAAAGGGGATTATATTTCTGCTTTGGGTAAATTTGACCCTAATATTCGAGTCAAAACCAGGCACCTGCCGGTTGGTGGATATATTAGTAAGTATGCAAACAATGAAATTGATGTGCCAACCCTGATTAATGGTTTGAAGTTTTTTGGGGGATATAGAATCGGTGTTGGTGAGTTTCCAATTTATTATCAAAACTACTTAACAAACTCGAAAGGTGAATATCGAGCTGGTCTCTCATTACCTCTAATGCGAGATAGACTAATAGATACGGATAGGACTAATTTATTTACAAGAACTGAAACCATCGCAATTAATAAGCACGAAGTTACTTCAACTAAGCTATCGGTATACCAAGATGCAATTAAGGCTTATTGGGACTGGACAAGAGCTGGTTTACAATTAAAAGTCTTAATTAAAATGTTAAAGCTCGCAGAGTTTCGTCAACGCGCCCTTGAAAGACAAGCTAAGTTAGGAGATTTACCGCAAATAGCTTTAGTTGAAAATAAACAAATAATAATGCAACGTAAACAGTGGGTTAATAAAGGTCGAATGGCATTAGAGCAGGCAGCTGTTGGATTGTCTTTATATTACCGCACACAAGATGGTAGTCCAATGATACCATCCAAAAGAAAATTACTAAGAAAAATACCTTCTTATAAACCAAATAGCATGAAAAGCTCGTATCAAATAGAGCAACAATTAAAAAGACACCCAGATCTTTGTAAATTAGAGCGATACTTGAGAATTGTAAAACTAAAACAAAACTTAGCAAAGAATGAATTACTGCCAAATCTAGATGCCACAGCTTTTGCATCTAAACAGTATGGAACAAACGGTTATCCACTCTTACTACCGCAAGCTGCGCAAATTGGTGTTCGCTTTAAGTTCCCAGTTTATCAAAGGGTTGCAAGAGGGAAGGTAATAAGTACAACTAGTGAGTTGAAGCAAGTAGCAACCAAAAAAAAGTTTCTATATGAGCAGTTAAGTACTCAGTTAAATTCCTTATGGATTTCTCTTCGGACATTTCAAAGACAAGTTGATCTTATGGAAGAGGAGTTAAGTTTAGCAGAGCAAGTTGCAGCAGCTGAGAGAACAAATTTTCTTGCTGGAGGTAGTTCAGTTTTTCTAATTAATCAAAGAGAGCAAACAACAGTAGAAATTAGTCTAAATCTAATTGCCGCACAAACAAGCCTTCAGCAAGCTCAAGGTTTAATTAAATTTTTCTCGTCAACTAAACTTAGTTAAGAACTTATTTTAAGTTTTTAGTAACTACTCTGTGTGCTATAAACCAAATTAAAAACTACGCCACATGGACACACTTATGGGTAACAATATGGGTGAGGTGAGTTGCGATTTTTATTTTTTTTCTGACTCTAAGTTCATCTTTCGTAAATACGCCATTTTTTTCGATATCTTAATTTCTAGGCCTCTCTCAACAGGTTCATACCATAAAGGCTCTGGCATATTATCTGGAAAATACTTTTCTCCGGCAGCAAATCCATTTGGTTCATCATGAGCGTATCGATAGTTTTTACCATTGCCTAGTTTCTTCATTAATTTAGTCGGTGCATTTTTTAAATGTAGAGGAACCTCGCGTGACTTGTCTTGTTTAACAAAAGCTTGAGCCTTTTTAAAGGCGTTATATGCCGCATTACTTTTAGGAGCCACGGCAAGATAAATAGTTGCTTCGGCCAGTGCTAAATCTCCTTCTGGAGAGCCAAGTCGTTGATAAGTTTCAGCAGCATCTGTTGCTATTTGAATGGCTCTAGGATCAGCAAGTCCGATGTCCTCCCAGGCCATTCTAATTATTCTTCTAGATAAATAGTTTGCATCAGCCCCGCCATCTAACATGCGACACAGCCAATATAAAGCAGCGTCTGGGTTTGAGCCACGCACAGATTTATGAAGAGCGGAGATTTGATCGTAAAAATTATCACCCGATTTATCAAATCTCCGGCAAATTAAGGTTAGAGATGCTTGAATAAATTCAACGGAAATTTCAGTAATATTTTGAACTTGGGCTGATGTATTTATTTGATCTAATAAATTTAAAAGACGTCTTGCGTCACCATCGGCATAATCTATTAGCATATTAGTTGCGGTATCTGAAAAATTAAGGTGACTTATTGCGCGCTCTTTTGCACGTTTTATTAACAATCCCAGTTCTTCATCTGACAGTGACTTTAAAACATAAACCTGTACTCTAGATAGTAATGCGCTATTAACTTCAAATGAAGGATTTTCTGTTGTTGCGCCAATTAGACTAATTAAACCTGATTCTGTGTGAGGTAGTAAGGAGTCTTGCTGAGATTTATTAAACCGATGGATTTCATCAATAAACAATATCGTATGTTTATTATGCAGTTGATTTTGTTTGGCTGTTTCAATAGCTTGACGTATTTCTTTAACACCTGCAAACACCGCTGAAAGAGATATTAATTCAGAATTAAATGCTTGTGCGGCAAGGCGAGCTATAGTCGTTTTACCAACACCAGGTGGACCCCAGAAGATCATTGAATGAGGGTGCCCAGACTCAAAGGCCATACACAGTGCGCTACCTGATCCTAGAATGTGTTTCTGGCCTATAACTTCAGATATTTTTGTGGGTCTTAGAAGTTCTGCTAGTGATTTATTTTTAGGATTCATAAATTCAAACCTGTTTTAAATATTTATAAAGGCTTGTAATCTTGATGAGAATAGACCAAAGCTGTATTTGGAGCATTTTACGTTTTTAGTAGCCAAGCGTAAAGCTTGCTATAAAAATAGACAGTATTGAATCGATTATTATTGCTCTTTCTCAGCAGCTCTCGCTTCTAATGCTTCTTTGCTAAGAGGTGTTTGGGGAATATAATAGTATGTTGGCCTATAAAGAACTTCCTCAGCTGTTGAACCATCAGGCGTACAGCCAGGATACTGAGTATTTATTTCAGCATATGTGATGGAGCTAAGAGCAAGTAGTAGACAGACGTATAAAATTTTCATATCTAAATACCTCGAGTTATTCTCAATTAAATAGAGGTCCTTATCTATAATTATAGCTTAATATTTTTTATATAGTAGTTATGAAAGAAAAATGGATTTAGAAAGTTTTGCGGGGTTATATTTGGATATACCCTGCATTGAGCAGGGTATATGAGGACAATAAGTAATGTTTTCGGTTTTAGTCCCTGCCTGAAAAAGCACTTAATAATTGTAACAAGCTTATAAACAGATTATAGATTGATACAAAAAGGGAAACAGTAGCAGTGATGTAGTTTGTTTCACCACCATGAATAATTTCACTGGTTTGAAATAAAATTAACCCAGATGAAATAAGCACAAATGCCGCAGAGATAACCAACTGCATGGCTGGAATTTGAAATAAGAATCCAGCTATCATTGCTATCAAAGCAACCATTACCGCAACAAACAAGAATCCGCCTAAGTAGCTAAAGTCTTTGCGGCTAGTTAATACATACGCTGACAGTGAGAAGAAAATAATACCCGTACCGCCAAGAGCTGTGGCAATTAACTGTGGGCCATTACTGTAATGGGCTATAGTCGCGTTTAAGATCGGACCGATTATATATCCCATAAAGCCCGTGAAAGCAAAAACACTCACCAAACCCCAAGGGCTATTTTTTAGAGCGTTAGTTAAAAACATTAAGCCATACATTCCTACAATCAAAAGGAATGGATTTAACATCCTTGCACCTGTTGCAAAAGACATATAGGCTGTGAAAGCACTAAACATGAAAGCCATAGACAACAGCAAATAAGTATTTCTCAATACCTTGTTGGTTGCTAAAATTGACTCAGCAGTATGCTTGATAGTTGAAACAGTTTGTCTACTCATTATGTAACTCCTAATTTAGTCTGTACTATTAATACCATTATATCATATTAACTTTCAACCTGAGAGTAAAATTCAATATTGCAATAAGTAAATAGACGAAATATAACAACTTAACTTTTCGTATAATATAATGATCTCTAATAAAAGTGTCCATTTTGAACTTAACCGTATCTTTTGTTTGATATAGGATCATTGTGTTGCCTTGGGTGTCATGATGCACTTTTTCAAAAATACTAGGGCGTGTTGACAATTGGTCCCCAGCGCCTACGTGCCTCGGCTTGTCCGAGGCATCCAGAAGATGGTCAAATTAAAACCTATACTTCAACAAAGCTCTAATACATTGATTTATAAGAGCAAACTTGTATTATAACGGTTCTTACA
>JARGPO010000031.1 GCA_029213075.1 Legionellaceae bacterium
AATTTGACTGGATGCCCTGAACAAGTCAGGGCAAGTAGGCGGGGTTAGGATAAGCCTTTTTGAAGACAGGGATGCGATGCTGGATCAAGCTATAGGAAATATCTTGAAAAATATGTCTGCATGCTAATGGGTGGCGCTATAATAAAAATATCGGTGCGGTTTATAAGTTAGTCGTTGCGAAGCGCGCAGCGACGATGGATCTAGCGATTTGCATCGACTAACTCAATATCACATCTGCGTAATTCTTTTTGTATGAATATTTCACCCACAGACTGAAACCTACTCACAGAATCTGTTACTAAATATGCGGTGCTACTAGAAGTAGTTTTATTAGAATTTAATAGTCCCTCTCTAGTTAACAACTCTTTAAGAGCCAAAGCGGTAGCATCTGCAGAGTCAACTATCGCAATATCATCAGCTAGCATATTGCGTAGTAGTGGCTTAAATACAGGAAAGTGCGTGCACCCTAAAAGAATTGTATCTTCACCTGAAATATCTGCCAGATAATGCCTAAAGGCCTCTCTAGCAATAGCATTATCGACCATTCCTTCTTCTGCTAAAGCAACCAAAACACTGCACGCTCTAGCACTAATTTTTGCATTGGGTAGGGTTTGATGGATTATGTTTTGATACGCATTAGCCGCAATAGTGGTCTCTGTTGCCAAAACAGAAATATGTTGGTTTTTTGTGGCTGAAATTGCTGCATTTGCGCCGGGAGAAACAACTCCCAAGATGGGTAAATCAAGCATTAGTGATTGAAGATGACTAAGTGCTGCCGTTGTTGCTGTGTTACAAGCAATAACCAAAGCTTTAATTTGCCTCTCTACTAGAAGTTTTGCCATTTGCATCGCATATTGCTGAACTGTATCAACACTCTTAGTACCATAAGGTAGACGAGCAGTATCTCCTAAATATACAAAGGACTCTTGAGGTAATAACTCTTGCAGTGCGCGAAGCACCGTTAAGCCACCCATCCCCGAATCAAACACCCCAATTGCTAATTGTTGTTTTTCCATATTTTCTCGCTTTGACTATTTAGTTTATATTTTATTTTAACCTTGGAATATATTCATCCCCTTGACCAAATTGTACATCACGCTCCTCTTTGCCTTTACTATCTTTAATTGTCTTAGTAACAGCTTGATATTGTTCTTTATAATTTTCTTTATGATCTGCAGGTTTTATAGATTCATTTGGCAAATGTGTTCTAATAAAATCGGCTCTAGCAGAATCTCGATAAAATGTTATTCGATTAGGTTTTATCGCACCCTTAACTTTAATCACAATATTACTTGGATCTAAGTATATACCCTCATTATCTTTATTTGCAGTCGTCTTCATTAACAATGCGGCATGAATTCTAGCTATCTGCTCAGCTTTGTTGGGGTCACTACAACTGATCGTTATTTTTTCACTTTTACCACTCTTGTATAATTCTAATAATCTATCGGCAAATAAAAGTGCTTGTTTCACCTCATCCTCTGGACTGAGTTTTTTGGTAGATGGAATGACAACTTTGCCGACATCTCTTCTACGTGAATCACTATCACGGAGAATACTCGTCTCAACAGATAGTTTTCGCTTACCATCAGGACTATATATTGAAGATCGAATCACCTCATTTTTGGCTAACTTAATTCCTCGAACAATAACTGTTCCTTCTATACCATGTTTTGTTCTACCATCGTCAGTTTTAACTTTACCGCTACAAACAATTTCATGCACTTCATAATCTTCATTCTTCGCCTTTTGCTTGTTTATATAATCCTGAGTGGTAACCTTTAAAAGAGCATTTGCAGGCTGATAACGTACACCAGAATTTGTTGGGTTGTTGGCTACTTTTTTACTCTCGGCTATATTTCTAGTGCATGCATCAATATCAGCATCAATATCTTCTACCTCAGCAGATAACTGCTGAATTTCTTTAAGATCATGAGCTATGCCTGATTGGCTATTTCCTAGGGTGTATGGTTTATATTGTTCAACAATTGCTCTATTACTTCTTAAAGTATTTAACGTTACATCTAGATTGCCTGGAATGAAGCCCGTAAACTGTGATTTTTCTATTGTTCCAGTTATTACATTTTTTTTATCATAAGGCTCTTTTGTATTATCAATTACAGAATACTGATATAATTCATGGTTATCCGGATCATCTTTAAGATAAATAGTGTTGAACTTCCTATCCTCTAGTTCATGAGGTAGTTCACCGTCTTCGAAAAAGTACTGGTCATAAATCATTCCATCATATCTATCTATTGAATCAGTTAGAACAGACTGAGAATACTTTAACCTAGCATCAAATCTTTCTTTTACTTGGGTAGATTTAGCAAGTGCGGAGTTCAGGGCTTCCTTTTGATCTTGATAAGTAGCTAAGCTCTGCTTTTTAGCCGCTAATAAATCTTTATCTTTACAGCCAGGTATTTCAAGATTGACTTTAGATATCTCTCCCTCCACTTCTTCAAGTTTTTTTTCAATATTACGAATTGCATCAATTGCATCGATTTGTAATTGAAGTATTTTAAAGTTAAAACTAGACAACTTAGTCTTGTTCGCATCTAACAATACCCGAGCTTCTTCAAGTTTAGTTGTAGATTGTTCTATTGCTTTACTATTAATTTCCTCTAATTTAGACCTTGCCGCACCTACTAAAAGATCACGAGAACCAGCATCAGAAAAATCTAAAACAGGAGAACCATAATCCTTAATAAAGTCAGCATTTTTTGTGGTATCGTTATCTCCTAATCCAAGAACAGCATTTAAAAAGTCAATATTATCCTTAGTATTATCCGTATCTTTTATGAGTCTTATTCTTTGTTCAATTGCAAATACTTTAGTCATGTTCTGCAGAGCACTTATCATAAAAGCAAATGAAGGAGGACCTGCTATAGTTAAAGATCTGTTTAAATCATTACTAATATAACCTAATCTTGCAGATAGATAGTTACACTCATCCTCATTGCTTACAAGTACTTTGTCCGAATAATCCCCAAGAAAATCTTTAAATTTAAAGTATGCAGATTCACGTCCATCTTCAGTACCTAAATCTAAGCCTCTGATATGTTCAATTAATTCTTGATTTGCAGTTCCCATATATAACCCCAACTATAGATAATTTAACAGTTATTATCTTATTTGCTACGTATTATAGCACATATTTAGTTCAAAGAGGACGTTTTGATAACTTAAAATTTACTAATTTGCAGGTGGTGGGTTAATGCTTACTTTAGCGTTTTCATTTTGATTAGGTAGAATATAAAAATCACTTATATTTACCGTGGTTAATGGTGGAGGAACAACTAGAGCTGGACCACTTTTACTAGTTAAATATTGATCCTTATCATTACTTGCGTAATCTGTTTGCTCCCAGGATAAACAACTAGCAAGCGGGAGGATAAGGCCTAATAATACAAATATTTTTTTCACAATAAATACCTCTAGTTCACAAAGAACTATTTAAAAGTTTGAAAATCAACAACTAAGACTATATGGCGCCTATATTACGACAATAAATTTAAATCTCCTAACAACTTATCCATATCACTATGATATTTAGCAGATAACTTGGTCATCGGTAACCTAATTTCATCATTCATTAATCCCATTCGATACAAAGCCCATTTTGCTGGGATAGGGTTAGACTCAACAAATAACAATTTATGAAGCGGCATTAATTGCTCATTTATTTGCATACAAAGCTCTTTATCACCATCAATTCCTGCATCACAAAGTTTTGCCATGAGTTTTGGTGCAACATTAGCCGTAACAGAAATAGCACCTTTTGCGCCAGATAAGACCCAATCGGCGACTGTTAGATCATCACCACTATATACATCTAAGCTACCCTGACTTCCTTTTAGGAGTTGCTTTAGACGATTAATATCACCAGTCGCGTCTTTAATCCCAACTATATTAGATATTTTTGCGAGTCTTGTTACAGTTTCTGGTAATAAATCTGTGCCTGTTCTACCTGGAACATTATATAAAATAATAGGAATAGCAGCTTCTTTGGCAATTTGTGAGTAATGAATGAACAAACCTTCCTGGGTAGGTTTTATATAAGCAGGTGTCATAATAAGAGCTGCATGTACGCCACTTTCCATGACCAACTTAGTTAGTTCAATAGTTTGCTTTGTAGAGTTTGCTGAAGTACCAGCAATAACAGGAACACGCTCATTAACCTGTTGAACAACAGTTTTAATCACTAACAATTTTTCATTATTGGTTAAGGTGCCGCACTCACCTGTTGTGCCAGCTGCAACAATAGCATTTGTGCCTTGCTCAATATGATATTCAACCAACTCACAAAGACGATTAACATCAACCTTATCGTCTAGCATTGGCGTTACTAACGCAACCATGCTTCCTTTGAACATATTTTCCACACATAAAAAAGTTATACTAGAAATTTTACTGGGAGATTCGATGTTTCACAAGGTATACTATAAATATATTCTACATTTATAATGTTTATGGACAATAAAGACACACTATTAGCTGAGATGAAGCGTGGCGCGATTGTAATTTCCCCAAACAATCGTCTAGCCAATCAATTGCTCCGTGATTACTGCGATAAATATACAGAGGAAAACGCAGCCATAGCTAAACCAGCTTGCCTACCATATCAAAAATATTTGGAAAACAACTATAATACAATAAAACACACCTACCACACTGTTTCTCATCCTGTTTTATTAACCAAGCTTCAGCAAAGATATTTGTGGCAACAATTATTAAGCAAAGATGGCAACTACTCTTTCAATACTGGGCTTTTAAATCAAATCCAAGATGCTTGGAGACGTTGTCAAGATTGGTGTATTGCCCTTGATGATGAATCTTTTCTGCAAACAAGCCAAACCAGACAATTTCAAATCTGGCAGCAAAACTTTCAACAAAAATTAAATGATATTAATGCCATAACCAGCGAGCAACTAGCCAACTACAGTCTGCAGTATCCTATCAAAAGCTTGCAAAACTCGCCGAACAGAATAATCTGGGCTTGCTTTGATGACTATACTCCCAAACAAAAAATCCTCCAAGAAAGTCTTATCTCACAGGGATTTTCAATAAGCCATTATGATTTAGCTTTGAAGTTTAGCAATCCACAAACCCTTGTTGCCAAAGATAAACAAGATGAGTATCAACAAATGCTCAGCTGGATTGAGGAATGTCTATCACGAGGAGATAAACAAATAGGCGTTGTGGTGCCCAATCTTGCCGATGATGAGAAATTCTTAAAACGCTTATTTAAACAAAAAATTTCTGCGAGTCAATTTAACATTTCTCTAGGACGCAGTTTATTAGAATTTCCACTTATTGCCCACGCCATTCAATGGCTAAGCCTTGATAATCAATCAATTAATAATCACCAGGCGAGGCTATTACTTAATTCTCCATATCTAATTGGCGCTAAATCTGAATTCATTGCTCGCTCTGAAATATTACAAAACAGTAAGTTGCTAACAAATAGTTCAATATCTTTTAAAGATTTTATTGAAGAATGCAAGGCTCGATCTCCTATTCTCGCGACAAGCTTGTCAGAATTAAAACCATATCCTGATAACGTCCATCCTCTAGACTGGGTAAATTATTTTAAAGAGCGCTTAACAAGTCTTGGTTTTCCTGGCGAGGACTCTCTTTCATCACCAAGCTATCAAAGCTTACAAAGATTAATTTCTCTGCTAGATGAATTCGCCGAGCTCGCTGTTATTAATGATAATATGAACGCAGAAGAGGCGATAACTGCATTAAACAATTTAGCAGTTGAAAATATTTTTCAATTACAACAACCTCCTACCCCTATTACCGTTTTAGGCTTATTAGAAGCTTCAGGATGTACTTTTGATAGTATTTGGATGTGTAATCTTAACGATAAGTGCCTACCAAGCAAAACTAACTTTTCGTCCTTTATTCCAATAGATTTGCAACGTGAACTCTCAATGCCTCATGCATCAACAGAAAGAGAGTTACAATTTGCCAAGCAACAACTGCAACGTCTGCAAAATTCCTGCAACAATATCGTTTTTAGCTATGCAAAGTTTGTAGATGATATTCCTATGTTGGCCTGTCCGCTAATCAACAGCTATCCTGAGTTTGAACCATACGCCAACCATAATAAAAGAACCAAAACCGAACTAATACAGGCAGAGGAAAGTTATCAAGTCCCCGTTCTTGATACTGAGGTTGTCACAGGCGGCACCTATTTACTAGCAAATCAAGCTAAGTGCCCTTTCAAAGCATTTGCAGCCCATCGCTTACATGCGACAAGCCCAGAAGATATCTCTGAAGGACCAAACGCGATGGAAAGAGGACAAATTATCCATAAAATAATGGAGCAATTATGGATTAAATTAGAGTCACAACAAAAATTACTCTCATTAAGCGACTCCTCTCTTCAAGAGCTTATTGAAGAAACAATATTAACAACCATCGAATTATCTGCTGATAGTGAAGAACTTTCTCTCACGAGCGTTAGCCAAGATGTCGAAATAAGCAGACTAAAGCGCTTAGTTAATGCGGCCTTAGAGTGGGACAAACAACGACCAGCGTTTAAAGTGCATGCAATTGAGGAAAAATTTTGTATAAACCTTGCCGGAATTGACTTCCAAGTCCGGGTAGATAGAATTGACTCAATCATAGATTACAACCTCTCAGAAGAATCAGAAAAAGCTGTAATAGACTATAAAAGCCGCCTGCCAAGTAGTAAACCATGGAATGAAGATAGACCAGAAGAGCCGCAATTACTATTATACGCATTACTTGATAACAAAATTAGCGCTATTTTATTTCTACAACTGAAAACTGCCAATATAATTGCCAGTGGTTTGAGCTCACAAAAATCGGAAATAAAAGGCATTCAAACCATAAAGAAAGACCATAAATGGCAAGATTATCAAGAACTATGGCAGCAACAATTACTAGACTTAGCACAAGAGTTTAAGCAGGGTAAATGCATACCGCAACCTAGTAAAACGTCAGTTTGCACACTATGTTCATTTAAGAACCTATGTAGGATCTGATATCTAAAAATCGTTACACAAAATAGAAAATTAGTCATTGACAAATGAGTCAATTAATTGCAGAATATCGCCCATATCATTACGATATATATGTCACTCGATTATTGGGGTGTAGCCAAGCGGTAAGGCACAGGGTTTTGATCCCTGCATGCATAGGTTCGAATCCTATCACCCCAGCCACAATTACTTAATATATTTGTATCTACACGAACTAGATCATGGCAAAATATAGTAAACTATAATATATTTGAAAAAACCAACTTAAGATCCATTTCAAGATGGTTTAATCTTTTCTTAAAAACTTAAGGTTAATTAAGCATGTCTACAATGATGATTTTCACCGGTAATGCAAACCCAGAATTAGCTACAGATACTGCTGCACATCTAGAAATACCAATTGGCAAGGCCTCTGTCGGCACATTTAGTGACGGCGAGACTATGGTTGAAATCCTCGAGAACGTTCGTGGCAAAGATGTTTTTATTATTCAATCAACATGCGCTCCAGCCAATGATAACTTAATGGAGTTATTAACCATGGCAGACGCACTACGTCGCTCATCTGCCGCTAGAATTACCGCTGTAGTTCCATACTTTGGATATGCGCGCCAAGATAGACGAGTTCGTTCTGCAAGAGTGCCAATAACGGCCAAGGTTGTTGCTGACATGATGACTTCTGTTGGTATATCTAGAGTGCTAACTGTTGATTTACACGCAGATCAGATTCAAGGTTTTTTCTACATGCCAGTAGATAACGTGTATTCAACGGAAATAATGCTACGAGATATCAACAAGTTCAAACTAGATAACCTAATGGTTGTTTCTCCTGATGTTGGTGGTGTTGTTAGAGCTCGAGCAATGGCAAAAAAATTAAATGATGGAGCGCTAGCTATTATTGATAAAAGACGCAGCGGGCCGAATAAATCAGAAGTAATGCACATTATCGGTGAACCAAATGGCAGAAACTGCATCATTATAGACGATATTGTCGATACAGCTGGAACAATGTGTACTGCCGCAACAGAACTTAAAAAAAGCGGCGCTTTAAGTGTTAGAGCATATATAACTCATCCAGTTTTATCTGGTCCTGCAGTAGAAAACATTATTAACTCTGATTTGGATGAAGTAGTAGTAACAGATACAATTCCTCTTTCCAAAGCAGCACAAGAATGCCCAAAAATAAGAGTCATCAGTTTAACTGCTCTTCTCGCACAGGCAATAAAAAGAGTAAATGGCGAACAATCTGTCAGCTCAATGTTTTCTGATTTTCTTATCAAGTAAACGAACGAGATTATACCAAAGCACTTGCAGGTGCTTTGGTAGTTTCATTCTATTTATATTCTATAGCACCACCCATTAGTCAGCGGACATATTTTTTGTAGAGTAACCAACATATGTCCCTGCCTACGTGGCCCGATTTATTCGGGCCATCCAGTAGTTTAAACATCAATTTGACTGGATGCCCTGAACAAGTCAGGGCAAGTA
>JARGPO010000052.1 GCA_029213075.1 Legionellaceae bacterium
CGGAGGTAGGGGAATATTGTGTTTTCAGCTGGTGGTAACAATTCACTAAAATTCTTGTTAGAGGATACCCCTACTATCCAATCCACTTTATTTAATATTGATCAAATGGCCATGAATTTAGACTTTGATGCTCTTGCCCTGAATATGCTGATTGGATTTGGCTTATGATTAGCGTAATATGTCTTACTAATCCTACTTAAATAAATTATGATATAACTATGGTTGAAATATATACTGATGGTGCATGTAAAGGTAATCCTGGTCCTGGTGGATGGGGAGCCATATTGCGTTCTAAAGATAATGAGAAAGAGTTAAAAGGCTTTGAGGCAATGACAACCAATAATCGCATGGAGTTAACGGCCGCGATTGAAGCTCTAACTTATTTATCTAAAGTATCCCAAGTTGACTTATACACTGATTCAAATTATCTACGCCAGGGAATGCAAAGTTGGATTGCTCAGTGGAAAAAAAAGAACTGGCGTAACTCTAAGAATGAACCAGTTAAAAATATTGATTTATGGAAGAAATTAGATGAGCTTGCAAAGTATCATTCTATTAATTGGCACTGGGTAAAAGGGCATTCAGGCCACCCAGAAAATGAACGTGCGGATGCTCTTGCAAATGAAGCAATTTTGTCTATGGAGGCCAATTAATGAGACAAGTAGTCTTAGATACAGAAACGACAGGCTTAGATCCTAAAAGTGGCCATAGAGTTATTGAAATAGGTTGTGTGGAGTTAATTGATCGTAAGTTTACTGGAAATCATTATCATATATATATAAATCCTGAGCGCGAAGTAGACGATGGCGCTTTTAAGGTGCATGGAATTAGTAACTTGTTTTTACAGGACAAGCCTGTATTTAAAGATATTTTTGATGATTTCATGCATTTCGTTGATGGTTCAGAGCTAATTATTCATAACGCACCATTTGATGTTGGTTTTTTAAACTCTGAATTTAAACACATTAAGTACTCTAAAAAACTAGAAGACCATTGTAGTATTCTAGATTCATTAGTGTATGCCAGGAAAAAGCATGCTGGGCAGAGAAATACGCTAGATGCTCTTTGTAAGCGTTATTATATTGATAATTCTAACCGTGAGCTACATGGAGCTCTTCTAGATGCTGAAATCCTAGCTTTCGTTTATTTAGCTATGACGGGCGGACAAACAGAATTATTTGCAGAACAATCCAAGCATGAAGGTGATAGACATGCCAATCAAGAACATGTGATTGAGAGTCTATCAACAATTTCACCAGTCCATCTAGCAACGAGTGAAGAGTTGAGAAGGCATCAGGAATTCCTAGAGTTTATGGATGAAAAATAACCAAATGCAGATTCAAATATAAACAATTAAATCAAATATAACTTGAAATGATTCTATTTTGTACTAAATTGTAAGTATGGCAAGTATAAAAAATGGAATTTAAAATGAATCTGATTAAGAACGCTAGTAGAATAATTTTAGGATCTTTGCTGTTTATCACATTTTCTTTGTTATTTCCCGTTGAAGCAAAAGCACAAAGTTCGATTGCATATAAAAATTTTGCAACGGGAACATTTATTTATAATCCAAAAACACTAAGATGGAAGGCAATAAATTCTAGAGGAAAGGTGATTAAAACAGGTCGTGGATCTGGTGGCAGTAACTATTGCCGGGATATAAAGCGTAGTTGTAGAACTCCTACTGGTACATATCACATTATAAGTAAGCGCGGTGCATCATGTAAATCTAGTCGTTACCCAAGACCAAGAGGCGGCGCACCAATGCCTTATTGTATGTTTTTTAGCAACATGTATGCAATTCATGGTTCATATGACGTTCCAAACTATAATGCAAGTCATGGATGTATTCGAGTTACGAAGAAAGATGCTCGTTGGTTACATCAGAACTTTATAAGAATTGGTACTAAGGTAATTATTAAGTCTTATTAATAAGTTAAACTAAAATTAGCAAAATAAAAAAGAGGTCGATATGACCTCTTTTTTACGGTTAAGAATTTTAAAACAACGTGAGTATATAATTACTCATCTTCCATACTAAAAGAAGAACCGCACCCACAAGTTGTCTTGGCATTTGGGTTACGGATTATAAATTGCTCTTGGATCCCTGTTGTAAAGTCAATTTCTGCTCCTTTCAATAATGTTAGGCTCATACAATCAATTAGCAGTCTAATTTTTGTTTGCATATCAGAACATGTTTGTTCAACTATAGTATCGTCATCTTGGATTACATCATCAAATGTAAATCCATATTGATACCCAGAACAGCCGCCGCCAGTAATATATACTCTAAGATTTAGGTTGGGGTTGTCCTCTTCCGCAATAAGGCTAGAGACCTTGTCTGCGGCAGCAACCGTTAAACTTATATCTTGGGTCGGATTTGATTCAATTATTTCCTCAGCTTGTTCAATACTAGCCATAAGTAAAAATCCTTAATAAAATTAACATTATATCAAACTATCTAATTATTTGCTCTATAATCGCACCACCTAAACATTTGTTCTTGTCATAAAAGACAATATACTGTCCTGGAGTAACTGCTCTTTGTGGAGAACAAAACATTACACAGTGTTGGGAGTTAGTATCTGCTGGTGAAATAACACAAGCTTGATCTTCTTGACGGTAGCGTGTTTTTGCACAACAAGTGTATGGTAATTGTTGTAAATCATCATCTATTAACCAATGAATTTCGCTACAAATTAATCCTTGAGAATAGAGCATTGGGTGATTTTTTCCTTGAGCCACAATCAAAGTATTTGTTTCAATATTTTTATCAACGACATACCAAGGTTCATCCTTTCCTTGCTTAGTACCACCTATATTTAAACCCTGTCTTTGTCCTAAGGTGTAGAACATTAATCCGTCATGCTTACCAAGGGATATGCCATCGGTAGTTTGCATATTACCAGGCTTCGTTAACATAAATTCATTTAAAAAAGTTTTAAAGCGTTTCTCACCAATGAAGCAAATTCCAGTTGAATCTTTTTTAGCGTGAGTTACAAGACCAATTTCTTTTGCTATTTCTCGAACTTCAGATTTTAATATTTCACCAAGTGGAAAAAGTGTTTTAGTGAGAGATGACTTATTAATTGCATTCAAAAAATAAGTTTGATCTTTGTCTCTATCTTTTGGTTTATATAAGGCATGTACACCGTTATTAATAACTATTTTCGCGTAGTGTCCTGTGGCTATGAAATCTGCGCCAAGAGTTAAAGCATAATCAAGAAAAGCTTTAAATTTAATTTCTTTATTACATAAGACATCAGGGTTGGGTGTGCGAGATTTATCATACTCATCCAGGAAATGGGTAAAAACATTATCCCAATATTCTTTTGAAAAATTAACACTATGGAGTTTTATGCCTAATTGCTTGCAAACAGCCTCGGCATCAGCTAGGTCTGCGGCTGCCGAGCAAAAGGTATCGTTATCATCTTGCTCCCAATTTTTCATAAATAGTCCCTCAACCAAATAGCCTTGTTCTTTTAATAAATAAGCAGCTACAGATGAGTCAACACCACCAGACATACCAACAATTACTTTAGATTTCATTATAATTACAATACAAAACATGTATTTTACGATATACTGGCCGCTGCTTCAATTTTGATGTGCAATTAATTATGAAAATTTGTTTAAGTAAGCAACCAGAAGACGAAATTATCGGGCCTTTGGTTACTAATATTAGCTCAAGATTACCTGATTTTGTGAAAACTCCTTGTGATCTTACTTATAATTTTAAAATTAAAAAGCACTCAGGATATTATGTTTTAGACTTAACGATTGAAGGTAGCATACTCATAACCTGTCAGAGATGTTTGGCAGATTTAGAGCATAACTATCACAATCAAACTAATATAGCGGTATGTCGAACTGATGAGGAAGCTGAAAGGTTAATGGCGACTTATGAGTGCATAGTTTCAAGTAACAACGAAGTGGATTTGGATGAGATAATTACAGATGATTTACACTTGTTTTGCCCTATGAAACATGCTGATATAAACCAGTGTGAAGAAGGTGCAAAATATCTTCAATGATTTAATTACCATCAAGTACTTGGATTATTGATGAAAACTATGTAAAATTCTCACCCTGAGAAAACAATTTGTTTAGGAGTAACCCAATGGCAGTACAACAAAATAAAAAATCACGTTCACGTCGTGATATGCGTCGTTCACATGACGGATTAACTAAACCAACGTTATCAGTTAATTCAACTACAGGAGAAACGCATTTGCGTCATCATGTAACTCCTGATGGATATACTCATGCTGGACGTAAAGTTATTGATTCTGGCACTAACTACGAAGACGAAGAGTAGTATTCTTGAATAATATCACTCTTGCAATAGATGCTATGGGCGGGGATCACGGTTTATCCGTTGTGATCCCGGCCTCTGTGCGTGCTGTAAAAAATAACAATGACTTACACCTTATCTTGGTCGGAGATGAAGTGCAGATAGCCGAGCATTTAAAAAAGCATGGTGTTGATTCTAAAGGTCACAAGCAGCTATCGATACAGCACACATCTGAAGTAGTTGAAATGGATGAACTTCCATCTCATGCACTACGAAATAAAAAACAATCATCGATGCGTATAGCTATAAATTTAGTTAAGGATGGTACTGCCCAAGCATGTGTCAGCGCTGGTAATACAGGCGCGTTGATGGCAACGGCAAGGTTTGTTTTAAAAACCCTTCCTGGAATAGATAGGCCAGCAATTATCGCAGAGCTTCCTACTGCGCGTGGAAGAACGCGTGTTATTGATCTAGGAGCGAATGTAGATTCTTGCGCTGAGCACTTATTTCAGTTTGCGGTGATGGGCTCAGCTTTAATTAGAGCACTAGATAAATGCTCTCCTAAGGTGGCTCTTTTAAATATTGGCGTAGAAGAAATTAAGGGTAACGATCAGGTAAAGCGTACAGCACATATGTTATCTGAGTGTGATTTAATTAACTACGTAGGTTATGTAGAAGGTGATCACTTTTATTCTGGTGACGTTGATCTGGTTGTTTGTGATGGATTTGTTGGTAATGTTGCCCTAAAAGCAAGTGAAGGTTTGGCTAGTTTATTAATAAGTGTTCTAAAAGAGGCATTTATGAAGCACTGGTGGTCAAAACTAGCTGGTTTGGTAGCAAAACCCGCCTTATCACATCTTCGAAAGAGAATGGACCCGGCAAGATATAATGGTGCAAGTTTATTAGGACTTAATGGCATTGTTGTTAAGAGTCATGGTAGCGCCAGTGAAATTGCTTTTCAATTTGCCATCGAAGAAGCTATGTTGCAGGCTAAAAATAATGTAATTGATTTGGTCAGAGAGCAAATTACTGATTTCGTAGAAAGAGGCATACTTCATTAATACTAGTAAACTAGTATAATATATATTTTTTCTTTGAATTTAAAAGGTGTAGTTATGGTAAATCATGCTGCGGTATTTCCAGGACAAGGTTCTCAGTCTGTTGGAATGTTAAAGGAATTAGCTGATAGGCATCCTTTAGTTAAAGATTTGTTTGCTAGCGTATCTGAGCGTCTAGGCTATGATTTATGGCAGTTAGTTCAGTCTGGGCCTGAAGAAAAACTAAACCAAACAATGTATACACAAGTTGCGGTACTAACTGCAGATGTTAGTGTCTATAGAGTTATGGTTAATCAAAATGATTTTAGACCAAGTGTTATGGCTGGTCATAGTTTAGGTGAATACGCCGCTCTTGTTTGCGCACAAGCGATTGAACTAGAAGACGCGGCAGAGCTTGTGAGTACGCGTGGACAACTTATGCAGGAAACAATGCCCTTAGGTTTGGGAGCAATGGCTGCCATAGTTGGATTAACTGATGAACAAGTAGAAGATATTTGTACTAAAGCTAGCTCTGATGTCGAAATTGTTACTCCTGCAAATTTTAATGCTATAGGCCAAGTGGTTATTGCGGGTAACACTAGTGCGGTTGATAAAGCTATTGTGTTTGCCAATGATATGGGTGCAAGGCTTGCAAGAATTATTCCGGTTAGTGTTCCATGTCACTGTCCTCTTTTAAAAGAAGCATCAGCTAAGTTTGAGAGTGCGTTAGAGAATGCCAACTTTACATCACCTAAGGTACCAGTGATAAGCAATGTTGATTTAAGTGTGTATGAGTCCACTCAGCAAATCAGAAAACTTTTAGCCAAACAATTATACTCACCTGTTCAGTGGGTTAAAACAATACAAGAGATTAGTAAGCGCGATGTAGAGTTAGTTGTTGAATGTGGTCCAGGTAAAGTTTTAAGCGGCCTCATTAAGCGAATAGATAACACTTTACAAACGAAACAAGCTATTGCACAACTTTTGATTTAGATATATGAGGATATACAGTGAGTAATTTAGACGGTAAAGTTGCTTTAGTTACAGGAGCAAGCAGAGGAATTGGACAAGCCATAGCAAAAACTCTTGCTGGGCAAGGAGCATATGTCTTTGGTAGTGCAACCACTGAAGAAGGTGCAAATAGGATTTCACAATACTTCAAAGATGAAAATCTTTCTGGTGAAGGCGTTGTTTTAAATGTCACCAAACAAGAAAGTATTGATGAGTTGTTTGACAGTTTATCAGAACAAAAGAAAAGCCCAAATATTTTAGTTAATAATGCGGGTATTACTAACGATAATTTACTTCTAAGAATGGACGACGACGAGTGGCTTAAAGTTATTGAAACCAACTTGAGTTCTGTATACCGTTTGAGTAAAGCAAGTATCAAGTCTATGTTTCGTGCCCGCTCTGGAAGAATTATTAATATAGGATCAGTGGTTGGCTCTAGTGGTAATCCAGGACAAGCCAATTATTCTGCAGCAAAAGCCGGCTTAGTAGGTTTTTCTAAGTCTCTTGCAGCGGAAATGGCGTCGAGAGGAATTACAGTTAATGTAGTGGCCCCAGGATTTATAGATACAGACATGACAGATGCTTTGCCTGATATGGTAAAATCAGAAATGTTAAAGAGAATTCCTGCCAAAAGACTAGGTAGCGTGAATGATATTGCTAATGCTGTTGCTTTTCTTGCATCAGACTTAGCAAGTTATATAACTGGGGAAACCATTCATGTAAATGGTGGTATGTACATGAATTAATGAAGTAGCTTGTGGTTAGGCTTAAGAGCAAGGTATAATTTAATTTATGTTTGGTTTTTTTATAATTCAATGAGGATATGTAAACTATGAGTACAGTACAAGAACGAGTTCGAAAAATTGTTGTTGAGCAATTAGGAGTTAAAGAAGATGAATTAAGCAACGATGCGTCTTTTGTTGATGACTTAGGTGCTGATTCATTAGATACAGTTGAACTGGTTATGGCTCTAGAAGAAGAATTTGAAACAGAGATTCCAGATGAAAAAGCTGAAAAAATCACAACTATTCAAGAAGCTATTGACTATATCGAATCTAATCTAAATAAAGACGCAGAATAAAGTTTGATTTTTTGTAATTTAGATATGTTTTTTGGAAAAATATATGCTAACTAGTATTATTTTTCCAAACTATAGTTGATATATATATGGATTGTGATTAAATATACAGTCAAAGTGTAGGAAATACACTAAATATTGTTAGCTGCTTTAAGATAAAAGATTGACGAAACAATAGGAGCTTAGAGGATAGGGTTTTAAAATACGTTTTAAAGTTTTTACTTAAGCTTCTGTTGTTAGAAAATAAGATTAAATTCGGCATTCTTGATAAGTAGTATATAATTAAGGTTGTTTTCCTGATGTAATATCTACTTGTTTTAGGAGCTATATTTTGAGTAAATCATTGAGTACGCGACGCGTTGTTGTTACAGGTATGGGCATGGTCTCTCCTGTAGGCCTTAGTGTTGATGAATCTTGGCAAAATATTTTAGCTGGGGTTAGTGGTGTCGGACCTGTTGAAGATTTTGATATTACCGATTATCCAACTAAGATTTGGGCTAAAGTTAAAAACTTAGATGTTGAAAAATATATAGCAGCCAAAGATGCTCGTAAAATGGATCCTTTCACCCAGTTTGGGATGGTTGCTGCTTGTGAAGCAATGGAGGATTCTAAATTAGTTATAGATGAAAAACTGTCACGCAGAGCCGGTGTTGCTATTGGTGCTGGAATAGGCGGTATTCAGACAATAACTAATAATCAAGAAAAATTAATGAAGGGTGGACCCAGAAAAGTTTCACCTTTTTTTATTCCTGCAGGTATCATTAATATGCTTGCCGGACAAGTTTCAATTCAGCATAAGCTCAGAGGACCAAATATTGCAGTAGTAACGGCATGCACCTCTGGAACACATAATATTGGTCTGGGCGCTAGAATGATCAAGTATGGTGATGCAGATGTAATGCTATGTGGTGGCTCTGAGATGACTAATACCCCGCTATGTCTAGCAGGTTTTTCAGCGGTACGTTCACTATCTAAACGCAATGACGATCCAACTCGGGCTTCTAGACCTTGGGATAAAGATCGTGATGGTTTTGTCATGGGTGAGGGAGCTGGAGTTCTAGTTCTAGAAGAGTATGAGCATGCTAAAGCACGTGGTGCTAAAATTTATGCTGAACTAGTAGGATTTGGGATGTCAGGTGATGCATATCACATAACTGCCCCAGATGAAGATGCAGATGGTGCATCTCGCTCATTGCAAGCCGCTCTTGATGATGCGGATGTTTCTCCTGAGAAAGTTGACTATATTAATGCGCATGGCACATCTACATATTTAAATGATATGAATGAGTGCAAGGCTATCAAAAAGGTTTTTGGACAGCACGCCTATAATTTGGCTGTAAGTTCAACTAAGTCCATGACCGGACATCTATTAGGTGCAGCAGGTGCAATTGAAGCAATATTTAGTGTCTTGGCAATACAAGACCAAGTTGCTCCACCAACCATGAACTTAGATACACCTGATGACGGCTGCGATTTAAATTTCGTTCCATACAAGCCACAGCCAAGACAAATTGAATATTCTATGAGTAATTCATTGGGATTTGGCGGAACAAATGGAACTATATTATTTAAGCGTATGGCGTAAATGGCTAAGGGTAGACTCTCGATAGTCTTACTCAGTTTTATGTTGCTGTTTTTATTATTAGCAACCACAATAGTCGTATTTTATAATATATTTTACGAACCTATTCCTATTGATGAGGGTAGAAGTACTATTTTGGTTATTGATAAAAATTCATCAGCTAAATCAATTGTTTCAGAGTTAAAGGCCAAGAGCTTAATTAAGAATGATATTTTATTTTTAACCTATCTTCGAGCTTTTGGTTTCGCAAAAAAACTTAAGGCAGGGGTTTATGAGGTTAGCTCATCACAAACCCCGCACATGCTAATAAATAACATTGTTTCAGGGCAAGTTTTGAAAAGGTCTTTTCAAATTATAGAGGGAACGACTTATAAACAAGTTATTGAAAATATAAAAAAAGCCCCGTACTTGAATTTCCAAAATATGAATTGGGAGTTAGTATTTTCTAGATCAGAAGACTTACTTGTTCTTTGTGATAGATCGCCACTGGATATGCAAAATAGAAATCGTTCTGATTCTTGTGCTAGTAAATTAAATTTTGATAATATTGATTCTAATCTTGAAGGTTTATTTCTGGCGGATACCTATCAATATAATGCAGGTGGGGATAGTTTATCTGTCTTGTTACAATCCCATAATAATTTAAAAAAACATTTACTTTTTGCATGGGAAAATAGAAGTGTGGGATTACCTTATAAAAATCCATATGAATTGTTGGTCGCAGCATCTATTATTGAGAAAGAATCAGCTATTGCGGATGAAAGACGAGTAATATCTGGAGTTATCGTTAATAGACTAACTAAGAATATGCCACTACAGATGGATCCAACTGTAATTTATGGTCTAGGTGATGATTATACAGGTAAATTATCCCATGCTGATATGCATAAAGACTCAGAATATAATACTTATATACACAAAGGTCTCCCGCCAACCCCAATAACTATAGTTGGGAAAAAAGCAATTGATGCCGCGAGCCATCCTGATAAGACAAAATATTTATATTTTGTTGCAAAAGGTGATGGCTCGCATATATTTTCAAATACATATGCAGAGCAAAAGCATGCTATTAAACGTTATTTAGGAAACACAGATGGACATTAAACCCGGACGGTATATTGTAGTTGAAGGACTAGAGGGGGCAGGGAAGACAACTGCTATGAAGACGATTAAAAGGTTCCTAGCTGAGAATGATATAGAGTTTGTGACGACAAGAGAGCCAGGTGCTACGATAGTTGGAGAAAGTGTAAGAAATTTGATTAAAGATCCTGCTGTTAAAGATTATATGGATCCAAGAACAGAGTTACTATTATTTTATGCCGCTAGAATCGAGTTGCTTGAACAAGTAATTAAACCAGCCCTTAAAAAAGGGCAGTGGGTCTTATCAGATCGATGTGAGTTATCAAGTTTTGCATATCAAGGTGGCGGACGTAAGATAGATGAAAAAATGTTATATTCACTATCTGATTTTTGTGTTAAAGATTGCTTGCCTGATTTAATGGTGTTTTTAGATATTAAACCAGAACAAGGTTTGGAGCGTGCCAAAAGACGAGGTAAACTAGATAGGATTGAGCAGGAGTCTTTAGATTTTTTTAGAGATGTATACGACAGTTACCATAAGCACCTTAAAAACATCAAGAATGTTGCAATTATCGATGCCAAGAAACCGCTACCAATAGTTCAAAATATTATTAGAGAGAAGTTATCTCATGCAATCATCACAGTCGCGTAGCATAATACCTGCGCATGAAAAACTGATGCAAAAAATGCTATCACAGATGGGTTACGCTAATATTTCACAAGCTTATTTAATGATAGGTCCTAGACACTCAATGGCTGCAGATTTTGTTAGAAGATTTGTTGCAAGTATTATTTGTAGTGAAAATAATTTGCCATGCACAAACTGTAAAAATTGTCGAATGTTTGCAAATAACGAACATCCTGATGTGCGCTATATTGGTTTAGACGTATCAACTAGTATGATAAAAATAGAACAAATTAGAAACTTACAACTTGATATATATCAAACTCCACAATGTGCAGCGAATAGATTCATTATTATAAATCCAGCTGATAAACTAAATATACAATCAGCTAATTCTCTTTTAAAAATTCTAGAAGAGCCACCGGCGCATACTATTTTTATATTGATTGCTGAACAAATAAATAGCTTGCCGTTAACTATAATTAGTCGTTGCCAACGATATTACTTTAAAGAATCTGAGCAGAGCGATGGTTTGGAATCTCATAACTACCTTAGTCAGGCTGAACTTTATGAGGAGGGTGATCAAAGATCGGATTTATTTAAACAGCGATTTGAGATTATATCACTCTTGAATGAGTTAGTTGTCGGTAAGACTAATGCATGTGCTATCGCTATAAAACTAAAAGAGTATCAACTTGATAATATAGTGTGGTTCTTATATCTTCTGACATCAGAAGGCCTTAAGTATTTAGTTCTGGGTAATGATGTTGTGCCAGAAGAATATCAGCCTCTTTATCAGTTTGCAAAAAGCCAAGATATATCAACTTTATACAAGCAAATAGATACGTTAAATAGGCTTGTTAAAAAGGCTCAGCAGAATATATCTTTAAATTCTACGTTAGTATTAGAAAACATCTTATTGGGGTATTTATCATGTTAGTTGATTCACATTGTCATTTAAATATGTTGGACTTGACAGATTTTGATAACAATTTAGACATTGTTATTGAGAGGGCTCGTGAGAGCAGTGTGGAGTATATGTTATGTGTTTGTGTTGATTTGGATGATATTCCAGAGCTTAAGCAAATCGCTGCAAAATATGATGACATTAGTATTTCTGTAGGAATTCACCCAAATACAGTAATGAATATGGAGCCTACGGCTGATAAATTAGTTGAGCTTGCGAGTTGTGAAAATTGTATTGCTATTGGTGAGACTGGTTTAGATTATTATCGCTCTGAAGGCGATGACTTTCAAAAAACGCAACAGTTACGGTTTCGTAATCATATAAAGGCGGCGTTAGCAACTTCTAAGCCATTGATTATTCATACAAGACAAGCTCAAGAAGATACTTTAAAAATTATGATCGAAGAAAATGCATCAGATATAGGTGGGGTTATGCATTGTTTTTCTGAAAGTTGGGAAATTGCTAAACGTGCCTTAGATTTAAATTTCTATATATCTTTTTCAGGAATAGTCTCTTTTAAAAATGCATCCGTTCTGCATGAAGTAGCTAGAAAAGTGCCATTAGATCGAATGTTAATTGAGACAGACTCCCCTTATTTAGCTCCGGTTCCATTTCGAGGAAAGCAAAATCACCCAGCGTTGGTTACTCATGTAGCCAAGGCTATTGCTAATTTAAGAGGAATCGACTTTGCCGAAGTTGCAAAGTCGAGCACTGATAATTTTTATCGATGTTTTGGAATAGGTAAAGACTAATCTAATTGTACTAGCTAAATTTAGCAGGCAATGGAGCAGAAGGAGCAGGAGGAGCAGGAGGAGCAGAAGGAGCAGGAGGAGCACCATCTACCAATACTGCCTCAGGTATAATTGTTTTGGAGCAATCAAAGTTCATTTTGCCAACTTGTACTTTTGAATTTGGCATATTACCTGAACGACAATCTCTTATATCTTGTAAGGTTTTTTTAACCGAATCATTATATCTATCATCAGCAAAAAATGATCGTCGGCATGGTCTATTTCCTATTTCAAGAGACATGGCAACTAGTGCACATTTAACTTTAATTGGGTCAATATTTTTTTCAATTAACCTCTCTTCTTCATAGATACTAAGTGTATACCTTCCTCGGTCTTGGGGAGCTAGAGAGTCTTGATAGTATGCCTCACTGATTTTTCTTTGGGAAAAATTACTTAAACTTGAGATTAATGCTCCTCCTCCTAAGCCAAGGCAGATTGCAACAAAAACAACTAGTCCTATAGGGTTACTTATCCCAGCCGCGAGTGTTAAAGCTGCTAATGGAGCCATAACCAGATAATAAGCAATTAATGTTGAACCAGCAACGCCAGCTGCATTTATTAATAAATTCATAAATGCAGTAATAGCATCTTCATTGTAATACATGCTCTCAAAGCAATTGGTGAATTCATAAGATAAATAGGCCAGTGATATAACAGCTATAAATACAACAGCTAGGACCATAAGTATAATGGCAGCAAGAGCAGCTGCCTGCCCGTCCATTTGGCCACCACAACCACCGCAACCCCAGCTTTGATGGCAACATCCACCCCAAAACATTGGTCCAGGACCTGGATAAAGAACTATATAATTATTATAAGATGGATTTCTACTATAGTAACTTTGAGATTGGTACGTTTTGTAAGTGTCTATACTATATGCGGTTCTTGTATATTTCAACTCAATATTATCTTCTAGTGCATTATAAATAGTGTTTAAAATGGTTAACACATTTAGCTTATCGTCTTTACTAAGAGAATATAGAACATCTGAACTATCATAATTCATCCTTGTTTGTAAGGACTGGTATGATTCATTATAAAGTTGAATGGAGCTCTCACCCCTGCTTTTACCATCGTTATAGTGCGATATAATCCCAGTATAAGTATCGGATATTAGTTCATTTGTTAGTCTCATATCTAATACTCCAAAAATAATATTTGATTAAATATAGTACAGTAGGCTGGCGTAAATGTCAATAAATATTTATTGAAATATTAGAGTCTGTTGACAATTGGGTGTGGCACCAATTGTCAACAGACTCTAATCTAGGCTAATCAAACGGAGTCTAAGTGCATTGATAATAACGCAACAAGAGCTAAGTGACATAGCTGCTGCAGCTATCATGGGATTTAGAAGAGTTTCAGTGAGGGGATATAGTATTCCTGCCGCCACTGGAACGCCAATAATATTATAAATAAAAGCGAAAAATAAATTCTGCTTTATATTTTGTACCGTTAGTTTTGATAATTGGTGTGCTTTAATTATTTTATTTAAACTTCCATGTAGTAGTGAAATATTTGAGCTTTCAATTGCCACATCGCTACCATTACCCATTGCAATACCAATATTAGCTTGCACAAGAGCCGGAGCATCATTTATCCCATCTCCAACCATTGCCACTGTTCTACCACTATTTTGTATAGAGGAAATTATATCTAGTTTATCTTTTGGAAGAACTTCTGAATATATTTTTGTGATGCCCAGCTGTGAGGCTACATTTTTAGCAGTTTCTTCTACGTCACCAGTTAGCATAATTACGTCAATTCCAAGATTTTGAATATCTTGAATAGAACTTTTAGCATCTGGTTTGATTTTGTCTTGAATAACTAGAGTGCCTGCCAGAGTAGAGTTAACAGCCATAAAGATTATTGATGAACCATTGCTTTGTTGGATCTTTGTATCTTTTGATAGAGCACTACAATCAATATTAAAGTCGTCCATTAGTTTTTTTGAACCAATGATTATTTTCTTGCCATTTATATTACCAGTTACACCTTTCCCCGTTATAGAGTGAAAGTTTTTGGATTTTTGTAAGGATATATTTCTATCTTTTGCTTCCCGTACAATTGCTGATGCTAATGGATGTTCGCTATTTATCTCAATAGAAGCAGCGAGGAAAATAATTTCATTTTCTTGGTAGTTATTAATATTCCTAATATTAGTAAGGCTTGGTTTGCCAATAGTTAGAGTACCTGTTTTATCAACCACAAGAGTATTTACTTTGCTCATGATTTCTAATGATTCAGCATCCCTAATAAGAATCCCATTTTTGGCACCAATCCCCATCCCTACCATTATAGACATTGGAGTTGCAAGACCTAAAGAACATGGGCAGGCAATAATTAGAACAGACACAAATGCTATTATCCCAAGCTGAAATCCAGGATTAGGACCGAATATGCTCCAAATTAGTAATGCTGTTGATGCAACTAAGATAATAATTGGGACGAACCAACTAGCGACTACATCTGCTAGTTTTTGTATAGGGGCGCGAGTTCTTTGCGCATCACCGACCATTTTCACAATACGTGCAAGTACAGTATCTTTGCCTATATATACTGATCTAATAGTCAAGCTTCCTGATTGATTAATTGTGGCACCAATCACAGGTGAGCCTATTACTTTTTTCACAGGATTTGACTCACCCGTTAACATAGACTCATCAATACTGCTTGTTCCTTCGATAACAACGCCATCGATGGGTATCTTATCTCCTGGTCGAACTCTTAATATATCTCCACTATGAATTTCATCTATGGAAATTATTTCCTCTACTCCTTGCTTAGTAATTCTAGTTGCGTAATTTGGCGATAACTCTAATAATGAGGTAATAGCACTATTAGTTTTTTCTCTTGCTTTTAGTTCTAACATTTGCCCAAGCAACACCAATGTTGTTATTACTGCTGCGGCTTCAAAATATACATTCACCTCTCCACTGGAATTATGTAGGTTCTGTGGGAAGATTTCAGGAAATATGCAGGCTATAAAGCTATACAAAAATGATACTCCTATTCCTAGTGCAACCAGAGTGAACATATTTAAGTTATGTGCTTTAATTGATTTCCATCCTTTTTGAAAAAAAGGCCAACCAGCCCCAAAAACTACGGGCGTAGTTAGGACTAGTTGAATATAAATAGAACATGGGGTCGTCAGATTAAATAAATGCGCGCTCATTTCCAAACTAAACACGGGGATAGTGAAAAATAGCGCGAACCAAAATCTAGTCAACATATGTCTATATTCTGTGTTAGAATCATTATTAGAATTAACAGTTGATTCTAGCGCCATTCCACAGACTGGACAATCTCCAGGAAAGTTTTGTTTTACTTCACTATGCATTGGACAAATATACTGTGTATTACCATTCATAATAATACTCACTTAACTAGTTCCGTAACCCTACATCGTTAGGGATGACGTCCTTTGTTTCAATGGATATGATTGCTTAGGGTGAGCGCATACCATCACTAGGAGTTTCATCAATATCATTATCTGAATCATTTTCTGGTTTTGAGTTGATGCTACTAGAACTCAAACCAAGACCTTTGTCATGTCTTTTTGAGTCACTTGGGGAAGACAAAGAAATGCTTTGTTGCTTTTCATTTGATTGTCGGTTTTCTTCAGCATGATCTTTATCGAGTTGCTTCATTTCTTGTTCTTGTTCTTTAATTAGTTCTTTCATTTCCAATTTATGTTCTTCTACTACGTCTTTTATTTCACCACCTTGGGTCTCAATTAGATTTTGTTCTTTTTCAGCATGTAGTGCTTGAAGTTTCTCTCTTTCTTCTGCTTGCTTAGTTTGCAGTTCAGCTCTATCTGTACGTTGTTCTTCCTTAATTTGCTTGGTTTTGGATAAGTGTTCAGATTTTCTTTGTTTGGCAATTTGCACTTCTTCTTTACTCGCCTCTCTTAAATCGGCTCTTTGTTGTCGCTTGAGAGTTGATTTTTCAGCACTATTTTTTTCATTTAAATCATCTTTTTGTACAGAATGCGAGAATTTCAGATCTTCTCTTTTTTCTTGTGCTTTATCAGAAAAAATAGTAGTCTGAGATTTTTGAGATTCTTTTAGTCTAGATACTTTATTACTGTGCACGGTTTTTAAAGAATTCTGATCTTGGCTCTGGCTTTGTTGTAGTTGCATCCTTTCTTCGTTTTGCTTTTTGAGAGTTTCATTACGTTGTTCTGTATTTTCTTTTGGAATAGCTTGCAGCTCTTTCTTATGCTTGGTACTTAGCTCTTGTTGTTTTTGTGCTTGATTACTATGCAGATCTTTCATCTCGCCTGTATTTTGGTTTTCAAGTTGTTTTTCTTGTTTTAAGTGCGAGTCTTTAAGTTTCTTTAAGTCTTGTTCGTGCTTATAATCAAAGTTAGATAATTCTTTTTTATGTGAATTGCTTAAGTCATCAATTGCTTGCTTATGTTTAGTGGCAAGTTGTTCAGTTTGACGTTGATGTTTTTCTTTTATAGGTTCTCGTGTTTTTTCTCCATGCTTTGACCAATTTTCACGCTCACTCTGTTTGAACTTAGAATTATGAGACTTAACATCTTCTTTATGAGTTTCTTTTAAATCTTCTTTTTGGTTTGCCTGCATATCTCTAACCACCGCAACTTGAGCTTGGTGATTTTCTTGTAATTCTTGAAGTTGCTCTTTATGTTGGTATTTAAGATCACGTAATTCTTTGTCATGCCTTGATGTGAGCTTCTTCTGCTGTTCTAAATGCTTTTTCTCTAGTTCCGAACGGTCGTCTTTGGTGGCGTGCTTATTATGTTTCTCTTCTTCCTGTAGTCTAGCATTCTCTATTTCAGCTTCTCTTCTTTTCTCAGCACCTTTTTCATATGAGTATGGGCCATTTCTTCTTTCATGATGATCTCTAATTGATGCGCCACTTAATGCTGAGATATTTTTTTTACTCATCCCAAATGTTCGGCGCATAGACTGAATTTCTTCTTCTATTAATCTAGATAGTTCTTCAGCTAGCAACTCTTGGGTGTGTTTGCGATCTATGCTTTTTTTAGTGTTAATTTCTTTATTGTTTTTACCCATAACTAACCCGGTTTATCACTTACACATAATTATAGTATATTTTTAAAACAGATACTCCATTACTTATCTATTCCAAGGATAAAATTCCATTCATATTCTGAAACTGGCAAGATAGAAAGTCGGTTACCTTTTTGTAGCAACTTAAAGTTAGCTAGCTCAGGATATTGCTTTAAGGATGTTAAAGTTATTATATTCGGTAACTTTTGAATAAAACGCACGTCCACCATATACCAAATAGGATTTTCAGGAGTGCTTTTGCAATCAGGATGATCGCTCGTTGGATCTTGAGCCGTATAATCAGGATATGGCTTGCTTGCGACTTCTGCGATACCAACAATACCAGGGGTTTTACAGCTAGAATGATAAAAAAATATTTTATCATGTATGCACATACTATCACGCATGAAGTTCCTTGCTTGATAGTTACGTACACCATCCCAGCAATCAGTTTGGTTCTCAGCATTACTCAGATCATCAATGCTGTAACAGTTAGGTTCTGATTTCATTAACCAAAAATTTGTCATTGTAGTTTCCATCCAAAGCATATAAGTAGAGCTAATTGTTGCAGTTTATCCCAGATACAATTAGATCTATTTGATTTTATAGTTTCATCAAGGGTTGCGCAATATTGCAGTAATTCTTCTAAGTGAATTTTAGATAAGCGTTTTAAAGTCATATCATACAAACTCATTCGTTGTGACCAGATATTTAGTTGGCTGCATGCCGAGCTCATGCTCATTCGCTGGGATATTAAATTACTAATCTGAAGAAGTAGTCGTATTTCTTGGGTTAGTATCCATAGAATATAGACAGGCTCACCTTTATTTTGAGATATTTTATTTAATATGCTAATACACTTGTCACTTTTAGCGGCAAGACATGCGTTAGCTAAGTCATATATTGGATACTCAGATTGATCAGAAATGTATTGCAATACTTCTGATGATGAAAATACTTTTTCAGGATCATTAATTAAACTTAGTTTTTGAATTACTTGTGATGCTGCGAGCATATTATTTTGGCTATATTGAAAAATTAACTTTGGTACATCTTTATCGTGCCGAATTTCTTGTTTTTGTAACTCTGATTTTATCCAATTCTCTAGCTCAATTGGTGTATATGGCATGGCTTGAGTTATTAAGCAGTTTTTATCCTTAGTTAACCACTGTAGTTGCTTAGTAGGGATATTTGGTGCTCTAATTATTATTAAACATTTATCATTATAATTATTTAAATATTTTAATATGGCTTTTTTCCCAGCAGCATCCATACTTTTTTTATTAAATCTTATATCTAATAACATTGCCTCTGAGAAAAGCGAATAGTTATTAGCTTTATCAAATACAATCTCCCAGTCATTATTTGTAAATTCAATTATATCTTCATCATATTCATAACACTTAGCCCATTTAGATTTGATTATTTGAGCAGAGCTATTAAGTAAATATTGATCTTGTCCTGTAAGGAGATATAGAGGGTATATCTTCTTAGCAACATTTGCCTCTAATGCTTGGGATTTAATTATCATTTCTTAAGATTCTGGATGTGATCTAGTATTTGTGTCACTGCATCACGATACATTTCTTTCTTTAAAAGATCTCCCTCAAAATCAGAACCTAAAATTCTATTACTATTAATTGTAAATTGTCTAGTCACAATAGCGTTACTTGGTGGAATAATATCTTTGCCCTTAGTCGATCGCACTCTATATCGCACGGCGTAGGTCATTTGATATTGGCGTGGGGTTGTACTAGAGCTTACGCTGGTAATTCGCTCCGTAACTTTGTCTTCTTCTAACACAAGCCAATAATCTGCCTTTGCAATGTTTTTGCATACGCAAATATCATATGCTTTTAGTCTTTCTACTAATAGGGGTCTAAGGTCATGATCCATATCTTGGTTTATTAATGCTACATTGTTAAACCACTTTGGCATGGTTATATAACCTTCCAAATGGTAACCGCAGCTGGTTAATAATATTAATGTTAAAAGTAAGCCACTTTTAATAACCTTCATATTGGATCTTCCGTTTGTATTAACTAACTACTAAGTTAATTAAATTCCTATGAGAAACGACAATAGACTTTTTAACTGATTTATCTAGGATAAAACTCTCAACTTGAGCTTTTGCTAATTCAACCAACTCATTTTCTCCTAGATCTGCGCTGCTTGTGAACTCTCCGCGTAGCTTACCATTTACTTGCACTACAAAACTAACCTCGTCAGATTTCAAGGCAATTTTATCAACTTTAGGCCATGGAGCGTCTATAATTGCTTTTTCAAAGCCTAGTTTTTGCCACAAAACATGACAGATGTGTGGAGTAACTGGGGCTAGTAGACGAAGTAGGAAGCTTACACCTGAATGAAGAAAATACTTATCATCTTCTGTTTTTACCTCATAAGATGAAAGCTCATTTAACATTTTCATGCAGCCAGATACAACGGTATTGAAATGCTGTTTTTGATAATCATTTGTTATTTGTAATAATATTTGATGAATTATAAGCCGAGATTTTTTAAGTCGACTTTCACATTCTGGCCATTGAATGTCTATATTTGTATTTGATATGGCATCATTTATTTCTACAAATGTTTCTATATTTTGCTCAGCAAAATTCCATAGTCGATTTAGGAAACGATAAGATCCCTCAACTCCAGAGTCTGACCATTCTAGTGATTGTTCTGGTGGAGCCGCAAACATAACAAATAGGCGAGCGGTATCGGCGCCATAAGTTTCAATTAAACTGTTGGGGTCTACAATATTACCAACAGATTTTGACATTTTAGCGCCATCTCTTAAAACCATTCCTTGACTAAGTAAGCTTTTAAAAGGTTCGTCAGAATTAAGCAAACCCTCATCACGCATTAATTTATGAAAAAAACGTGCATATAAAAGGTGCATTACCGCGTGCTCAATTCCACCAATATATTGATCGACAGGAGTCCAATATTTAGCCCTGTCATCTAGCATTGCATTCTCTTGGCCTTTACAGGCAAAGCGGGCATAATACCATGATGACTCAAAGAATGTATCGAATGTATCAGACTCTCTAATTGCGTCTTTATTGCACTTAGGACAAGTTGTATGAATAAAGTCATGACATTGTGCTAATGGTGAGCCACTTTTGGTTAGATCTATATTTTCTGGTAATTTAACTGGTAGATCAGACTCTTGAACGGGAACAATCCCACAGTCCTCACAAGTGATCATAGGAATAGGGGTACCCCAATAACGTTGTCTAGATACGCCCCAGTCTCTTAATCTAAAGTTAATTTTTGGCTTACCACTTTCATGTTCTTCTAGGTACTCGGTAATTTTAGTTTTAGCTTCTAGAGAAGAAAGTCCATCAAACTCACCTGAGTTTATTAAAACCCCTTCATTAGTCATTGCTAACTTACTAAAGTCATGCTTAGAACCAGCTTGATTAATCACTTGTTTTATTGGCAATGAGTATTTTTGTGAAAACTCAAAGTCTCTTTGGTCATGACAAGGAACAGCCATAACGGCACCTGAGCCATACTGCATTAAAACAAAATTTGCAATCCAGACAGGAAGCTTATCACCAGTTATTGGGTGAATGGCTTGCATGCCAGTATCTATACCTCGTTTTTCCATGGTCGCAATTTCTGCTTCCACCATCCGCACACCTTGACAGCTTGTGATGAAATCTTGTATTTCAGGATTGTTTTCTGCAGCTTGTTTCGCAAGAGGGTGATCTGGAGCTACTGCTAGATAGGTGGCTCCCATTAGAGTGTCAGGTCTAGTTGTATATATTTTTAAACGTTTAGGAAATTCATTTACTTTAAAAAACACCTCACAACCAACAGATCTGCCAATCCAATTACGTTGCATTTGTTTTACTTGATCAGGCCAACCATCAAGAGTATCAAGTCCTTGAAGAAGTTCATCGGCATAAGCTGTAATCTTGATAAACCATTGAGAAATTTCTTTGCGCTCAACTAGAGCACCAGAACGCCATCCTCGACCATCGACAACTTGTTCATTTGCTAATACGGTTTTATCTACCGGATCCCAATTAACAACAGCATTTTTTTTATAAACTAAGCCTTTTTCATATAATTTAATAAAAAACCACTGTTCCCATCGATAATAGCAGGGGTCGCAAGTAGTAATTTCTCGACGCCAATCATATGCATTTCCCAGTTTAAGAAACTGTGCTTTCATAGAAGCTATATTTTGTTTGGTCCAGTCAGCAGGAGCCGTACCATTTTTGATGGCGGCATTTTCAGCAGGAAGTCCAAATGCGTCCCAACCTATTGGTTGTAGAACATTCTTGCCGAGCGCACGTTGGTATCGCGCTATAACGTCACCCAACGTATAATTTCTAACGTGACCCATATGCAGCGAACCGCTAGGATAGGGAAACATTGAAAGACAGTAGAATTTTTCTTTGCTCAAATCTTCATTTGCATTAAAAGATTGCTTCTTCTGCCAATATTGCTGGGCTACTTCTTCAACTTCTCGTGGTATATAACTGGTATTCATCGGTCAATAATCAAAATAATGTAGATTAATAAGCATAACGCCTCTGTCGAAAGAACGCAATCATGGTTATCAATATGCTCAAAAATAAAATTGGTTTATCTCCTATTACTAGCCAGATAGACTCCCCTGTTGCCGGTCGTATAGTACCATACAAGTTATCTGAACTAAAAGCAGGTAGAGAGCTTATAATATTGCCATGGTTATCGATAATAGAAGATAGACCATCATTATTAGCAATAATTTGATATCTTCCTGTTAGCATAGATAAAACTTGAGACATTTGTTGTTGTTGATATATAGCTAGTGAATGGCCAAACCATCCGTCATCACTAATTGAGACAATCCATTGTGCTTTCGGAAATTGTTTTCTTAGTAAGCTTGGATATGCAACCTCATAGCAGATTAAACTGGCAATAGGGCGATTATCTATAACTATTAATGGTTGATCTTTTTTAGCCGCCAGCATATTAGCATCAGGTATATTGAACCATTTAGCGAGTTTTAAAAATGGTCCAGGAATGTACTCACCAAATGGAACTAAGTGTTGTTTAGAATAGGCTCCATTATTTTGACCATAAGCGGTTAATGTGTTGTAGAAATGATCCTCATCGTCAGCTTCTGTTTTTGGAATGCCAATTAATAAAGTATTAGAGTGCTCTTTGGTTAGTAGATTGACTTCATCTATAAAATCTCCAACATAGACCTCCGGAACAGGAATAGCAGACTCTGGTAATATTATTATTTTTGCTTTGTTAATAAGCTCATGAATTCCTTGTCGATATTGTGCAAGTATTTGTAGAAAGATATCTTCATCCCATTTATCTCGCATTGATAAATTTGCTTGGACTACGCCAATAGGAATTGATTCTTCACTAATATTTGATGTTGGGATTGATTTTAGGCTTAATGGTAGTAGTAAAACACTAACAAAACAGGTTAGATAGATAAGTTTTAGTTTTGACTTCTTATAAGAGTTAATAAGCAGAGTCGCGATAAAACAAGTTACAAAGCTTACTCCATAAACACCTATAATTGGTAGTAAGTGCTTTAAAGGGCTGTCTATCTGGCCAAAACCAACATTTAACCAGGGAAATCCACTAAAGCATGTGGAGCGTAGAAATTCACCCAAGCACCAGCAGGCACTAAATAAGAAGCATAAGGTTACACGAGACTGATTTTTAGAAAGTAATTTGTAAAAACCTGCAACTAAGGCCAGGAATAAACTTAAGTAACTGATAAAAACCAAGGTAATAAAAGCGGATGTTATTTTATCCAGATGACCATATGAGTGAATGCTTATGTATATCCATGAAACACCAAAGCCCATATAGCCTAGGCCAAAAATAAAACCGGTAATTAGCGATTCTTTTGTTGATTTATTTTGTAGTTCAGCAAATAATAGTCCAAGTCCTAGTATTGCTAACCCTGGAAAATGAAAGGGCGCGAATCCAAGAGGAAGTATTATTCCTGCAAATAATGCTCTTAGTAAATAGAGGTATTTAGATTTCTGCTTTTTGAATATTTCCGTTTTGCTGGTAGTTGTAGCAGTCATAGCAACAGTAATTTATAAAAATCAAACAATATGATAGTTAGATAAAAAAATCAATGATAAGAATTGATAGTTATCAAAAAACTTATCTGTTTGTAATTTGGATATTTGTGAAATGATCTGCTATGTTGATTAATATGTAAGATAGATTTTTAATTGTTAAATTAGAAACTCTACAGATTAGTGGGAAGAGTAGATTATGGAAGCTGATAGATTTGGACAAAATCAAAAATATTATATAATCGGTATTATTTGTTTAATGTTGAGTCTCCCACTTTTTGCCTTTAGTTTTTATCTTTTTCCGTACCTTATTTTTGACTGGCATTATTCAGTTCCAGATTTTGTACCTGAATTAAGTGGTGATTTGCAGAGACTATATAATCTAACTAAAATTGCAGCTGGATGGCTAATGATTCTATGTTGCTTTTTTTCTGCGGTTATTTTAGCTGTAATTGCTGATATTCTATCCAATAAAATAGATAGAGAAATCCATACTTCATACACTGATGATGTGGTCACTAAGACTCATAAGAGAAATAAAGTTGGGGAACCAGAGTCGAGCGGACTTGTTTTTAAAATAATAATGATTATTGTGTTGGTGTTTGTGGCGTCGCAGTTCTTTCAATGGGCTCTTTCAACGGCTCCACCATAATTATGTTTGAGGAGATGTTATGTGTTGGTTTCAAATAGCTTGGCTTAAGAATTTGAAGATTAAAAGGTTACAAAAACAACTGCTCAACATGCAGCAGTCACGCTTGCAAAACCAAGCTAGTGGAGAAATGTTAAGTCGAGAGTTACAAACATATAGACGACTAGCAAATGTATATGAAAAACTTAAAGGATGCGTGAAGTTTCCTTTTGCTCGTGAGCAGGCGATTGCTTGTTATCGGGCCGCAGCCGCCTTGGATGATGTTGAGGCGCAATTTACTATAGGACAAAAGTTACTTGAAGAAGGTAAGATGAGGGACAAACTTCAACAAAACACTCTTTTTTCTTCTGTGAGTAATGAATTATTTATGAATGAGTTATATAAAGAAGCGCATGCTTTTTTATTGTCGGCTGAAAAGCAACAACATATTAACGCCAAACGTATTCGAGGATTATGTTATATCAATGGGTGGGGAGTTGCGGTTGATAAAGATGTTGGCTTTGATCTTGTGGTTGAAAGCATAGAGCAAGAAAATAGCTGGGACAGAGTACAAAAAATCTTTAAAGAGTTAGGCATTAATCAATCTTCATTCTTTTCAGAGTTATTTCAGCATCGTAAATAGGGCGTGTTGACAATTGGTCCCTAGTGCTGCCTATGTGTCTAGGATAAGCCGAGGCACGTAGACACTAGGGACCAATTGTTGTTTATGCGTAAGTATGTTCCTACTTTAATGAGTTTATTTTAGATTGGTTTACTAGAAGCTTTTCTTTAGCGCTTTTTGCCTGTACTAGCTTATCTTTAATTCCGGATATAATTTCAGCTGGAGCTTTACTAGTAAAGGTTTTATTTTGTAGCTTATTTTCAGCAAATTCAATGTCTTTATCGATCTTGCCAATTTCTTTTTCTAAGCGGCTCAATTCATTTTCTTTATTAATTAAACCTTCCATCGGAATCAAAAGTTCTAATTCGCCAACTACAGCTGACGCAGAAACAGGTACCGTATCTCCATCTTGCAAATAATTAATCTGTGATAATTTACAAAGATTAGTTAGAGATGGGGAGTGTTTCTCTATTTGTTCTTGCATTTCTTTGGATGCATTACGAATAGTTAGAGGTATTTTTTTTGAAGGAGCAATTGTAATTTCACTGCGGATTGTACGAATTGATTGTATGACTTTTTTTAGCCATTCAAATTCTTTTTCTATTGGCAGGTTAACAAATTGGTTATCAACTTCTGGATATTGACTGATTATAATGCTTTCAGAATTTTCGCTCGTAAGCTTTGTCATTCGTTGCCAAATTGACTCAGTTATAAATGGCATTATTGGATGTAGTAGCTTCAGAGCTCTGCTAAGAACGTGGATTAACGTACGGCAAGTACCCCTTCTCATTGGAGCTAGGGCATTCTCATCATATAATACAGTTTTAGATAGCTCTAAATACCAATCGCAATATTCATGCCAAACAAATTCATATAGAGTATTTGCAAGCAAATCAAAGCGATAGTTTGCATAATGCTGATGGCATTTGTCGATGGTTTTTTGGAGTAGAGATAAAATCCATTGATCGGCAGGGCTGTATTGAAAAGCACCATCATCAAATTCAACTCTATCTTCTTCAGTACTTAAAAGAACAAAACGTGCTGCATTCCAAAGTTTATTACAGAAATTACGGTACCCTTCAACGCGATTCATATCAAAGCGAATCTGTCTGGTGTTGGACGCAAAAGAGCAATAGGTAAATCTAAGTGCATCTGTACCAAATGCCTCAATTCCATTTGGAAATTGTTTGCGGGTAGATTTTGTTATTTTATCACGCAAAGAAGGGAGCATTAAATTGGCAGTTCTTTTTTCTAAAAGATCTTTAAGGCTGATGCCGTCAATAATATCGATAGGATCAAGAACATTACCTTTGGATTTAGACATTTTCTTGCCATCGGAATCACAAATTAATCCGGTAATAATTATTTCTTTAAACGGTATTTTACCTACAAATTTTAAGCCCATCATTATCATACGGGCGACCCAGAAAAATATTATGTCAAAGCCTGTAAATAACACACTAGTTGGGTAGAAGTCTTCTAAATCTTTGGTTCGCTCTGGCCATCCTAAGCTTGAAAATGGCCACAGAGATGAGGAGAACCAGGTGTCTAGAACATCATCATCTTGTTTTAACGGGGTTGTTTGGTCTAGTTTATATTTAAATCTAACGTCATTTTCGCTATAACCAACATAAATATGACCTTCATTATCATACCAGGCAGGAATTCTATGTCCCCAAGAAAGTTGACGACTAATACACCAGTCATCAATATTCTCCATCCAGTTAAAGTATGTTTTGTTCCAGTTTTCAGGAACAAACTTAATATCACCATTTCTAACGGCGTCAATTGCAGGTTTTGCAAGTTCTTCTGTTTTTACATACCATTGGTCAGTTAACAGTGGCTCAATAACCACATTTGACTTCTCACCACGTGGGATTTTAATTTTGTAAGGTTCTGTTTTTACTAATAAATTCGCTTCTGTTAGATCTTTGATAATATTTTCACGGGCAACAAATCTATCAATGCCCTGATATTTAATAGGAGCATTTTTATTGATGGTGGCTTTTTTGGTGAAGATATTAATTAGTGGCAGACCGTGTGATTTGCCAATTCTATGATCGTTAAAATCGTGTGCTGGGGTTATCTTAACACAACCACTACCGAAATCTTGTTCTACGTATTCATCAGCAATTATTGGTATAAGTCGATTGCAAAGTGGGACTTCTACTTCACTACCAACTAAATGTTTATATCTTTCATCATCAGGGTTAACAGCAATGGCCACATCACCAAGCAGGGTTTCAGGTCTTGTTGTAGCGATTGTTATAAATTCTTTTGAGTCAACTATTGGGTATTTTATGTGCCAGAGATAGCCATCTTCTTCCTCAGAGAGAACTTCTAAATCAGAAACAGCTGTACCTAGATGTGGATCCCAGTTAACTAAACGAGTACCACGATAAATTAAACCTTCATCATGTAACTGTACAAAAACTTTTTGTACAGCAGCAGATAATCCCTCATCCATAGTGAAGCGTTCTCTTGACCAATCAGTTGATGAGCCAATTCTGCGCATTTGCTTGGTTATTTGACTGCCATTCTCTTCTTTCCATTTCCAAATTATATCTAGAAAATCTTCGCGCGATAGGTCTTTTTTAGAGATGCCTTGCTTATCTAGTTGGCGTTCAACAACTAATTGAGTGGAAATCCCTGCGTGATCGGTGCCTGGTTGCCATAAAGTTCTGTTACCCATCATTCTTTTGTAGCGAATTAAGGCGTCAATCAGCGTGTGCTGAAAACCATGGCCCATATGCAGGTTGCCGGTGATATTGGGTGGTGGCAGCATAATGCAAAAAGGGGAGTTATCGCCTTGCGGCTCAAAATATTTATGATTTTCCCAATATTCATAGCAATTTTGTTCGATTGCTTGAGGAGAATATGTTTTGTCCATGCTATAACCTGTGTCGCTACTCAAAAGTACGCATTATAGCACCGATAAGAATACTTCTGAATATAAAAATATAAATTTTAGGGAATGCCTATTTTTTGTATATTAATTTTCGCTTTGTAATTTCTCATCATGATGGTCTAGTCTATGGTCCTTGGCTAAGTATGTGTACATTGCTGGAACAACAAAAAGTGTAAACCAAGTACCAATGAGTAATCCTGATGAAATTACTAAACCAATATTAAATCTACTTACAGCTCCAGCTCCACTTGCAATTAATAGTGGAAGAACTCCAAAAACCATAGCAGCTGTTGTCATGAGGATTGGTCTAAGACGTATTGATGCAGATTCTTCGACTGCTGATCTTCTATCTAGATTTTGTTCTCTTTGTAATTGGTTTGCAAAATCAACAATCAAAATTCCATGTTTGCTGATTAAGCCAATTAGAGTGATTAAGCCAACTTGAGTATAAATATTGATACTTGCTGCCCCAAGATTTAGCGGAATTAAAGCACCGCAAATAGACATTGGAACACTAATTAGAATTATTAATGGGTCACGAAAGCTTTCATATTGGGCCGCAAGTATCAAGTAGATTACAATAATTGCCAAGAAAAAGGCCATTATTAGAGCGTCTCCTTCTTGCATAAATTGCCTGGACTGGCCTGAATAATCATAGGAAAATCCGTCTGGTACTAATTTTTGCGCTTGTTCTTGGAGATATTCCAATCCTTCTCCAAGCGTATGTCCGGGGAGCATTATTCCTTGAATTGTAGCAGAATTTAATTGCTGAAAGTGGCTTTGATCATTTGGTTGGACTGTTTTTGAGAAGTTTATTACAGTGGAGAGTGGTACCATTGCATCATTCGATGCTCGTAAATAGATATTACCTAATTGCTTAGCAACAAGACGATAGTTTCTATCTAGTTGAGGTATCACTTTATAACTCCTACCTTGCATTTCAAAGAAGTTAACATACGATCCAGATAGTGCGCTACTTAAACTAGTTCCAATTTCTTTCATATCTAAGCCTAAGTCAGCGGCTTTAGAACGATTGATGTTTATATCTATTTCCGGATGATTATATTTTAGAGTGTTATCTAAATACATAAATAAGCCACTTTTTTGCGCTTTCGCGACTATTTTATCGGTTACATCTAGGATGCTCTGAAAATCACTGGATGATTTAATTACAAATTCAATTGGTGTTTGACCACCGCCTGGAAGCGACGGAGGTATTACAACATAAGATTTAAGGCCAACAACTTCATCTAGTTTATTTTGTAGCGGTTTTTGTAGTTTAAATTGAGTTTTAGACCTTTCACCCCAAGGTTTTAAGACTACGCCTGAGCTTGGTGTTTTCCGGTTAACTGTAAATGAGTGCTCTGATTCCGGAAAACTTCTGTATATTCCATCAAAGGCTTCGGTGTATCGTTCCACATAGTTTAGATTAGCAGACTGGGGTGACTTACTAAGTACAAAGAAAAATCCAGCGTCTTCTTCTGGAGCGGTTTCTTTGGCTGTGTGCGTATATAAATACGGAAGAATTAGGAGTACACATACAGAAAATATCAAAACTATATAACGAGTATCTAATACACTATGTAGGATTAATTTATATTTGTTTTTAAGTTTGTTAAAAAATTCATCCAGAAAAACCACAAATTTTTTGTCACCAACCGCGGGGGGTAATATTTTAGAGCACATCATAGGTGAAAGGGTTAGGGCAATAACCCCAGAAATGATAACAGAACTTGCAAGGGTAAATGCGAATTCTTTAAATAATGATCCAGTTAACCCATCTAAAAATCCAATAGGAGCATAAACTGCTGCTAAGGTAATAGTCATTGCTATTATTGGTGTGCAAATTTCTCTGGCACCAATTAGTGATGCTTCAAGAGGGCTCTTACCAGATTCTATATGTCTATGAATATTTTCAACTACAACTATTGCATCATCGACAACAAGGCCAATGGCAAGGACAAAAGCCAGTAGGGTTAAGAGGTTTATAGAGTATCCTAAAAACATGATTAGCGTGCATACACCAATTAAAGATAATGGAATAGTCACGATTGGGATTAATACTGATCTGAGCGATCCTAAGAATAAATATATAACTAAGATAACGATAATAGCTGCTTCAATTATTGTTGTGAGGACCTCTTTTATAGATGCACGTATATAGTCGGTTGCATCGTATACAATTGTCCCAACTAGTGAGGGTGGAAATTGTTGCTGCATTTTTGGAAATACGCTTCTAATACTTTTTATTACATTTAGAGGGTTAGCAGTTGGAGTTGGCGCTATTGCTATAAATACAGCTTTTTTACCATCAAATTTAACGGAGGTATCATAACTTTCCGAACCAAGCTCAACTTTTGCAATATCTTTTAATCGGATAGTAGCTTGGTCTTTATTACGAACAATGAGGTTTTCGAACTCAATTTTTGTAGTCATGTTAGTTTTAGCATGAATATTAATTGATATGTATTCGCTTTTGGTACTTCCGGCAGCAGTTAGGTAGTTGTTTTTCGCGAGTACGTTTGATACATCTTCAGGGGTGGTGTGTGTTGCAGCCATTTTCACAGGGTCTAGAAATACTCGCATAGAATAAGTTTGACCGCCTAAAATATCTACCTCTGCTACCCCATCAACAGTCTGTAATTGCGGTTGGACAACTCTTAGCGCATAGTCTGTAATTTGTTGCGGGGTCATTTGGGTGCTATCTAGGCTTATGTAGATTAGTGCCGTTGATGTATCAGATTTCTTGACAATAATTGGTTCTTGAGAATCGGGTGGTAGTTTGTTTTTTGTCTCTTGTACTTTACTCATAACAGCTGTAAATGCCGTTTCAGGATCAAAGTTAAGTCCTACATATACATCAATAGTACTTCTACCGGAAATACTTGAAGATGTCATGTAGTCGATGCCTTCAGCACTAGCAATCGCCGCCTCAAGTGGGGTAGTTATAAATCCAGCTATTAAATTTGCATCAGCTCCTGGGTATGAGGTTGTTACCGTAATCACAGCGCTATCCATGCGAGGAAATTGGCGTACAGGTAGTTTATTGAGCGCATTTATTCCAAAAAATAGAATTAATAAGCTCACAACAGAGGCCATAACAGGTCTCTTAATAAATAGATCAGTGAATTTCATGTTTTTATTGTCCTAGCTGCTCAATGTTTTTTACATCCGGTAGTTGTACGGAATTGTTTATTACTACTCTGGTCCCGTCTTGCAGCTTTAATTCTCCAGAGGATACTATTTCTTGGTTAGCAGTTAGCCCTTTTTCAATAACAGTATAGTTACCTTGTTCTTCACCAGTTGTTACAAAGACTCTTTTTACAGTTAGGATATCTTTGCCATCTTTGTCTTTTTCGCCATTTTTATCTTTTTCAATTATAAAAACTGAGTCACCAAATTTTGTATAAGAAATTGCTGTTCTTGGAACAACGATAATATTTCTAATTGGTGATTGATTGATGTTGATATCAGCAAACATACCAGGTAAAAATTTAAATTTAGTTACTTTATTTTGTTGGTTAAGTTTATGATTACAGATAACAATATCTCTACCTAGACGTTGACTCTTTTTAAGATCAATTAAATTTGATTTGCTAGGGTATTTAAGTTCATTACTGGGGCAATTATTTAAAGAGGCTTGAATTTCGACAGTATGGGTGTTTGCATCAGATTTTGAATTTATAGCGGATATTTTACCTTTGAATAAAAAGTTTGGATTTTGTTCGACAGAAAAGGTTATGGTTTGGTTGACGTGGATTGTGCCAACTAACTGCTCTGGCAGATAAAATTTCAGATAAATAGGATCTAAAGCTTGAAGAGATACAATTGTTGCCTCTCCTGGTTTTACATATTGTCCTAAGTTTACTTGTCTAATCCCAAGTCTGCCGGAAAATGGAGCAATAATATGTTTTTGGTTGATAGATGCTTGAGCCTTTTCGACATTAGCCTCAGCTTCTAATAACTTGGCTTTTGCTTGATCAACACTCGAAGATGGGGTGGCACTGTGCTTAAATAGATCTTCTTGACGATGGTGCTCGGCAATTTGTAGGGCCAGTTCCGCCTGGTTAAATTTTAATTCAGCCTGCTCTACTGAGTCGTCAATATCTACTAACGGCGCACCTTTTTCTACAATTTGTCCTGATTTAAAATGAATTTTGGTTATGTTGCCTGCTGTTTGTGAGTTGATATCTACGCCGCTAATGGCTGAAAAGTATCCGACAGCTGAAATAGAAGGGTACCAACTAGTGTTCTTAGTTTTAACAGATGAGACTGTTACTGCTGGAGGAACATAGTGAGAAAACAAATACTGAATTAATATTTTTTTAAATATATTAAAACCAATAATTCCACCAAATATAATAGCCAGAACTATTAGCATTATTTTCATACGTTTGTTCATTAAATTCCCAGTGTCTATTTTTTATATCGACATATTGTATTGGTAGTTGCACAAACTATCAATGAAATTCATTTTGTTTTGAGAATAGAAAAACACATTGACTAAATTAAAGACCATGGTATGATCGGATTCATCTTTTATTTTAGGATTTTCATATGCGATTTAAATTATTTATATTGTTAACCTTGCTGTGTGGACTTTCATTTGCAGATGGAAATAAGCATACATACCCTGAACCATCTACGGTAAAAACCACTCAAAATCAAGCAGCAGACCTAAAGTACCCAGGATATTGTGAAATTGAAATCGTTAATAATAGTTTTACAAATGTTAAAGTAAGTGGTTATTTTGATGATGGTGAGAGACTAAGTACCTTCAGAGTATACGCTCACGAATATCCTCATTACATATCTTTATATTACTATGGTTATTGTCACTACGGAATGGACCTACGAATTAAGACATTTTCTGGATATACTATATACTCAGGATACACTGAAAGAAATCAGACTATTTATATAACCCCATATTTGATGGCAAACGAGCCTAAATATGAAATTAAAGCGAAGTAATTTGACGAATCACTAGGTTGTTGTGTTAATCTTGTGGTGGAGGGTAAAATTATGCTTAAAAAAATCAAATTAAGTTTGTTTGTTGTACTGATTTTGTCAGTTACAGCATGTGGTTCTTCTGTAATGAGAGAAAGCACGGGTGAGTTTATTGACAGCGCGGCTGTAACTACTAAAGTTAAAGCTAAACTTGTTGATTCATTAGGAACACAAGCCTTTGCAATTAAAGTTAAAACGTATAAAGAGTCTGTGCAATTGAGTGGTTTTGTTGATTCAAACCTCTTAAAAAAACAAGCAGGGATTATTGCTGGGAATATAACCGGTGTTTCTAAGGTTAAAAACGACATAATAGTAAAATCAAGGACGTAATTAATGCTAGATAATAACACTACTATTGCAGAATTTGATGATGTTTTATGGAAGTCTATTTTGGATGAGCGCATACGCCAAGAGGATAGTATAGAACTTATTGCATCTGAAAATTATGCAAGTCAAAGAGTAATGCAAGCGCAAGGTTCAGTTTTAACCAACAAATACGCTGAAGGTTATCCTGGTAAGCGTTACTATGGTGGTTGTGAATATGTTGATATTGCTGAAAGCTTAGCTATTGAAAGGGCTAAAAAGCTTTTTAAAGCTGATTATGTAAATGTGCAACCGCATTCAGGTTCACAAGCAAATGCAGCAGCAATGCTTGCACTTCTTGACCCAGGCGATTTAATTTTAGGTATGGCTCTACCGCATGGTGGGCATCTAACTCATGGTTCATCTGTTAGTTTCTCTGGTTTGATATATAAATCAATACAATATGGTCTAAATCCTGATACAGGGTTAATTGATTATGATGCTATGGAAGATTTAGCTCTTACTCATAAACCAAAATTAATTATTGCTGGTTTTTCTGCATATTCTCAAAATGTTGATTGGAAAAGATTTAGAGAGGTTGCGGATAAAGTAGGTGCGTATTTGCTTGCTGATATGGCACATGTTGCAGGGTTGGTTGCAGCTGGTCTTTGTCCATCTCCTATTCCTTACGCTGACGTAGTAACGACAACTACCCACAAAACACTTCGTGGACCACGTGGTGGTATGATTTTAGCTAGAGCCAATGAAGAAATTGAAAAAAAATTAAATAAGGCTGTTTTTCCTGGTTCCCAAGGCGGCCCGTTGATGCATGTTATTGCCGCAAAAGCCGTAGCATTTTTAGAAGCATTGCAGCCTGATTTTATTGACTATCAAAAGCAAGTTTTGCTTAACGCCAAAGAAATGGCAAATGAGTTAATGGCACGTGGCTATAAAATTGTATCTGGTGGTACTGAAAATCATTTAATGCTTGTGGATTTAATAGATAAAGGATTAACAGGCAAAGAGGCGGATGCAGCTCTTGGTTTGGCTAATATTACGGTTAATAAAAATAGTGTTCCAAATGATCCTAAATCACCATTTGTAACTAGTGGTTTGCGTCTTGGCACGCCGGCTATTACAACTAGAGGATTTAAAGTTAAGGAAATAAAATTGTTAGCTAATTGGATAGCGGATGTACTAGATTCTCCTCAAAATGCAGATATTATCCAGAGTGTACGGGATAAAGTTTTACAACTATGTTCTGAGTTTCCGGTGTATCATCATAAAGAATCATAAATATGTATTGTCCATTTTGTCATGCTAATGATACAAAAGTAATAGATTCACGCTTGGTTGCTGAAGGTGCACAAGTTCGAAGACGAAGACAATGTCTACTTTGTCATGAACGCTTTACAACTTTTGAGTCAGCCGAACTAATTATGCCAATGATCATTAAGCGTGATGGTAGTAGAGAGTTATTTTGTATTGAAAATATGCGTGCTGGCATGTTAAGAGCTTTAGAAAAACGTCCTGTTGGTGCGGATGCGCTTGAAGATTCTATTGTTATTATTATGCAAAAGATTAGACGTAGTGGTGAGAGAGAAATTTTGTCTCGCCAGATTGGAGAGTGGGTGATGGAGCAACTGTACAAATTAGATAGGGTTGCCTATGTACGGTTTGCCTCTGTTTATAAAAGATTTGAAGATGTTTCTGAGTTTACCCAGGCTATCGATCAAATAAACGATGATGTATGAAGGTTAATGTGAGTAATCAAACAATTGGTGGGAAAAGAAAGGCAAGAAAACTTGCTTTGCAATCGTTATATCAATGGCTAATGTCAAAAGAAGACATACCAGAGATTGAGGCTCAGTTTCATGCCATTAATAATATGGCAAAAGTAGATACTGAATATTACAAACGTATTTTATATGGTGTACCAAAGCGATTATCAGAATTAGAGGAAGCATTTACTCCATTTCTAGATAGAACAATTGATTCATTAAATCCGGTAGAATTAACAATTTTGCGTATTTCTACCTTTGAATTGTTTGAATGTCTTGAAATACCGTATAAAGTTATTTTAGATGAGTCTGTATCACTAGCAAAAGAGTTTGGCTCTCAAGATGGACATAGATATGTGAACGGAGTTTTGCATAATTTATCTGAAAAAGTTAGGGTAGACGAAATATCAATAACTAGGAAAGAAAATGCTGGGAGCTCTAAAAAAACAAGCGAGTAAATGGCGTAATTTTAAAACTCCAAAATTATCAAAAACTATCAATCCAGATAAAGTAGAGCAGGGTTTAAAAAAAGTCTGGACTAGTCCAGATTACTTTATAGCGTTTGGCTTTGGATCAGGTTTGGCTCGCACAGCTCCAGGTACATTTGGAACGCTTGCAGCCATTCCTATCTACTTATTAATTAATAACTTTCCCCCCTTAATATATTTAGCAATAACCGTCATATTTTTTATATTTGGCGTATATATCTCGAATAAAGTTTCTATAGAATTAGGCGTTCAAGACTATAAAGGAATTGTTTGGGATGAAATTGTTGGTTATTTATTTGTAATGTTTTTGGCTCCAACAGGGGTTTTATGGATGTTGCTTGGATTTTTGCTGTTTCGGTTGTTTGACATATGGAAGCCAGAACCAATTGGATGGATTGATAGACGAGTTAAGGGCGGTTTTGGTATTATGCTTGATGATTTTGTTGCAGCGATTTTTGCCTGGATATTGTTGCAACTAATTGTATGGATATTCTGATATGACAAAGTCACATAAAGAGCTCATTAGTATTTGTCTAACTGTACTTATTGTTGCCATGGCAATACTAATAATTCATCGCTTTATACCATCTTTAGTATGGGCATCTATTATAACAATTGCAACATATCCACTATATCAACGCTGGCGAGTTATGTTTGGTAGCTGGCACAATCTATCTTCTTTTTTATTTACTTTTGTTTTAGTTTTTATATTGTTAGTTCCTTTGAGCTGGTTTATTAGTGTTTTAATTAAAGAATTTCACTTATTTATAACATATGTGCATCATATAAATAGCACAGGTGGTCAAGCACCTTCGTTTTTGCAGGAATTACCAATGATTGGCCAGGAAGCTGTTATATATTGGGATCAACATATTGGGCAGCCTGGAAATGTAAAAGATTTTATCTCGAGTACTCATCTACCGTTAACTCCAACTAGTAATTACATTAAAATTGTTGGAGGCAGTCTTGTGACTCGCAGCGTTCAACTTGGATTTACTATCTTAAGTTTATTCTTTTTATATAGGGATGGAGATAGTTTATTTATACAGATTAATAAGATTGGGGAGCACTGTCTGGGGGCAAGGTGGTTTAGATATGCAAATAAATTACCAGCAGCACTTCGTGCAACAGTAAACGGTACAATAGTTGTTGGAGTAGGGGTAGGGGTCTTAATGGGCATCTGTTATGGCCTAATCGGTGTTCCAGCACCAACTCTTATGGGCTTTGTTACAGCCTTTGCTGCGATGATTCCTTTCGTCGTACCCATTGCATTTGGAATAGTTGCCCTCATATTAGTAATTAAGGGCAGCATGATGGCGGCAATAATCGTAGTTATAACCGGTACGATTGTCATGTTTATTGCTGATCATTTTATTAAACCAGTTTTAATAGGTGGCGCGATAAAACTACCATTTTTAGCTGTATTGTTTGGTATTCTTGGTGGTGTAGAAACACTAGGATTGTTAGGCTTATTTGTTGGACCGATTATCATGGTTTTATTTGTTACTCTTTGGAGTGAGTCTCAAGATCCAAGTTTAACCATAGATAGTTTGGTACCTGAAAAGGAGTAGATGTGGAGCAAATACGTGGTACAACTATTTTGTCCGTAAGACGCGGCAAAAAAGTAGTGATTGGTGGTGACGGGCAAGCGACTCAGGGCAACACTGTCATGAAAAGTAATGTTCGTAAAGTCAGAAGATTATACAAAGACAAAGTAATAGCAGGCTTTGCTGGTGGTACGGCGGATGCTTTTACTTTATTTGAACGATTTGAAACAAAGCTTGAATTGTATCAAGGTCATTTATTAAGATCTGCAGTTGAGCTCGCTAAAGATTGGCGAACAGACAGAATGCTTAGACGATTGGAGGCTTTGCTTGTTGTGGCTGATAAGCAGACTTCTTTAATAATCACCGGAAATGGTGATGTTATTGAGCCTGAAAATGGCTTAATGGCTATTGGTTCTGGTGGTCCATACGCGCAATCTGCAGCTATGGCATTATTGGATAATACCAAACTAGGTGCTGAAGCTATCGTTCGTAAAAGTCTGAGTATAGCCGGTGATATTTGTGTATACACAAATCATAATTTAACTATTGAAGAATTGGATAATGAAAGTGAATGATTCAAAAAGTGTAATGACCCCACGGGAAATTGTTGAAGAGTTGGATAGACATATTGTTGGCCAGTATGATGCTAAAAGAGCGGTTGCTATAGCATTACGTAATCGTTGGCGGCGAATGAATATCCATGATGTTGAATTGCGCAATGAAATTATGCCTAAAAACATCCTAATGATTGGACCAACAGGTGTTGGTAAAACAGAAATAGCGCGACGTCTGGCCAAACTTGTTGACGCGCCATTTTTGAAAGTTGAAGCAACTAAGTTTACAGAAGTTGGTTATGTTGGACGTGATGTTGATTCAATAATCAGAGATTTAGCTGATATTGCTATTAAGCAAGAGCGTGAACTAGCAATGAAGAAAGTGCAAAATCCAGCTGAAGAAGCAGCGGAAGAGCGTATTCTTGATATATTGCTACCTCCAGTGCGTGGTACAACCGATCCTAGTGAAAAAGACACATCAACAAGACAGACATTTAGAAAGCAATTACGTGATGGTATTTTAGACGAACAAGAAATTGAAGTAGATTTAGCAGCAAGTAGTCCTGGGGTTGAAATTATGGCTCCTCCTGGCATGGAAGAAATGACAAACCAGTTACAGTCCATGTTTCAACAAGTTGGTAGTGGACGGACAAAAAGTAGAAAATTACCAATTGCTAAAGCCTTTAAGCTATTATGTGAAGAAGAAGCCGCAAAACTTATCAATGAAGAAGACATGAAAATAAGCGCAATTGAAAATATTGAGCAAAATGGCATAGTCTTTATTGATGAAATTGATAAAGTTGTTAAAAGAGCGGAGCATGGTGCTGATGTATCTAGAGAGGGCGTACAAAGAGACTTGTTACCTCTTCTTGAAGGTTCAACTGTTTCAACAAAACATGGTATGATCAAATCAGATCATATTTTGTTTGTGGCATCTGGGGCATTCCAAGTTTCTAAACCATCAGATTTAATTGCAGAATTGCAAGGTAGACTGCCAATCCGTGTAGAACTATCTGCCTTAAAAGTTGAAGATTTTGTATCTATTCTAACCGATCCTTTTGCATCATTAACCGAGCAATATTCCGCATTAATGGCAACTGAAGGAGTAGAGATTACTTTTAATAAATCAGGAATACGTAGAATCGCAGAAGTATCATGGCAAGTAAATGAAACTACTGAAAACATCGGTGCGAGAAGATTGTATACTGTGATGGAAAGATTATTAGAAGTAATATCTTTTGAAGCAACAGATAGATCTGGTGAAAAAATACTAGTTAATAAAGAGTATGTTGAAAAGCATTTAGGTAAATTAGTAGTAGATGAAGATTTAATGCGTTATATATTGTAACAACTTGAATTTTATAAAGATATACCATTAATTAACAGTTCATGTTTTATACTTTTTCTAGATGAGCCTTGACCTCCCTAGGAGTTCTCGAGGACCATCTAGTTTACCTGTGTCCCTAGACCATCCTAGTAGTTCTTGAGACCATATATCTTACCTACGTCCCTCGACTTGTTCGAGGGAGCTGGGTGTTGTATTCGTTTAATTGTAGATTCCGCTCATAAATCCTGAGCGATCTGATTTAAACATTAATACACTTTGAGATTGGGTTGAAGATAGTCATTCATTTTATTCATAAATAATGCTGCAGCGCAAACAAACATTGTCCATAGACATTTGGAAACATGGTTTCTTTCATTGATTCAATGTCTTGCTGGTTAAACCATCCAATATCTGTTGATTCACGAGGGTTTAAAATGACTTTATCCGTATTAGACGTGATTAGATAAGATAGCTCAATATGACGATGAACAGCGCTATTACCTACAAGATAAACACTTAAATCAAAGGGTAATGGCAACGCCTTAGCCAAGGGGCCATGAGCTACAGGGCGTTCTTGCCCCATATTAACTAATTGTAATTTATCTTTTGTTAATCCGGTTTCTTCTTGAATTTCCCTCCAAAGAGCCATCTCAGGATCTTCATTTAGTTCCACATGTCCTCCTACGTGTATCCATGATCCTAACTTTTTATGAAACAATAGTAACAAGCGATTGCGATTAACAATAAAAGCAGCTACGGTTAGGTCATATAGGGGATGAATGTGGGTCATAACGTCCTTTTAATTGATCCGACTTTAATATAAAAACTATATCATATTTTTAATTAGAGATTCACGTTTAAGCTGAGCGAGTATTGTTAAAAGAAGATTGGCAGTATTCATTAGAGCTCTATTATATAAATGTTAATCAGAAGCTCAATATCGTTTGACAGGAACGCACGAAGTAAAAGTTTAACTATACCTCTCACCAATTAGTCCTTTAAGTTGTTGTATATCATGGGTTCTTATGAAATCGACATTGTGTGATATAATCATTTTTGCGATCTCCACATTCAGTACACCATCACGTCTCGGCGTTCCAATAAATACGGGCGCTATCTCTCTCAATACACCAATGTGTTCTATAATTTTTTGTCGGATGCTTGGTTTTTCAAGTTCTGGCGTGTCTGGGTGCCACACTCCCCAATTCGGATCAATGGCTAAAATATTAACGCCTTTTTTTTGTAAAAACTCCACCTTATCTTGAAAGTAGCGTATTATATCTAAAATTTGAAAAGGTTTATATGGTTGTTTACGTAGTTCATAAGGATTGTCAGCCCTTAAAAAATTCAATATAACCGGACATTTTGAATTGGCCAATTCACTAACAAAATGATTTGGAAAACAGGTGCCAGTATAATTAAGAACATCGAACTGTTCTAAAAAAGTTAGTGCTGTATCAAATGACCACGTATCTAATGAAATAGGGGACATATGGTGTTGCTCTAACAGGCTTAAAATGGGTTTTAAGCGCTGTTGTTCTGTTTCATCATCAATCATCACCTTGTTATAGCAGGTAGATCGTCCTCCTAAATCAATAAAATCAGCTCCGTTTTCAAATAAAAAGTTAACTTTTTTTATAACCTCATTCGACTCTAAAACAATGGAATCGGTTTGCAGAGATTCATTGGAAATATTGACCACTGAAAAAAATTTCATTCTAGGTCTCCCGTTAATTGAGGGTAATAATAAATAGTATATCCCTTGCCTGATTTGATTGCTACTCGATGACGATCTTTGAGCAGTTCTCTTGGAAAAAAAGTATCTCCAGGATGTGAACCACTAATTTCGGTTAAATAAAAATCAGTAAGCAGATTATTTTCGATAAAAAACCTGGTCAATTCACCGCCGCCAATCATAAAGCACTGCTCATTGGGTAGTATTTTAAACAATTCATTTATGGTAGAAACAATCTTTACGGATGGCATATCTATAGTATTTTTTAGGAGCGTTTTTGAAAAAACGATACTATCGTGCTGCATAAGGAAGTTTTTATCATAATGTATGAAAGTTTTTCGACCCATAATAATCTGATGGTTCGTTATCAACGTCTTATAAAACAATCGATCCTCTGGGCAATCCCAAGGCAATTTATTCTGATATGCTATAACACCGCGTTGATCACACGCAAGAACACCTGTAATAGTTCTTTTTTCCATCGTCAATCAAACTCCTTTTTTGATAAACTTCCTCTAGATAATTGATTCAATGTCCAGTCTAGTGTTTCTTTAATCAGCTCATCTGAATCCTCTTTATACATCATCAGTTTCTCCTTTAATGCAATCTTGCCTTGATCTCCAACATAATAGATTGCTGCGGCACTAATCCAAAGGTTATAGGGTTTTAAAGTGTAATCGAGTATTTCTGAGAGTAACTGGTTAAATAATCGCCCGTCTGTTGATACGGACTGGATGCAGGGTTCAATGCTATTTATGACGCGGTCTTTGTGTTTTGGTAATAATTGTCTATCTAACAGCTCTATAGCATAACCACTTTGCTCTTCATTGGTATTTTCTAAGGCCGAGCGGATTTCAAAGATGTCTTTCTGTCCATAGATAAAGGAAAGTAAGGCTAACAAAGACTCTTGCTCCAGCCACAAAAATCGTTTGAATAGCCCATACAATGCATCAGTTGTTGTATTTTTTGGAATCATGGCCATGTGCATCTTATATCTTTTAATTAGCGCTATCTCTTCGTCAATGAGGCTCTCGATTATTGAGGTGGATGAGTCAACAGATTGGTAATTCCTTTGCATCAAGGCCATAAGGACCTTATGCAATTTGATATTATTTTTAGTATCTAGATGACTAAGTAAATAGGAAATTGATTCGGCACTTTGCAAATAACCACACGCATTAATCAGCAATTGTTGGGCTTCGGGAGATAATGATCTCAACTCAATTGAATTTACAGCGATAGGACTCGGAGAGTTAACGACAGCCTCAATGATCGATTGTGGTATTATAGCTGAATTTTCTGATCGGATCGCTGCGCATAAAACATCGTTATTTCCAATCTCACCTGCTGCAATGATAGCAGCCTTGCGTACATTTAAATTTTTATCTTCAAAAAGACGAATTAAATGCTTGCTTAAATCAAGCCGCATACTCTTTCCAATAATTCTAGCAGCGGCTTTACGCTGTTCTATTTCCTCGCTGTTCTGCATAGTTAAGAGTTGTTTTAAAGCTTGATAATAATGCGTTGGTACATTTAAAAATACACCTAATACAGTACATTCGCGAATGCTCAACTCTGGATCATCGAGTCCTGACAACGCCAATTCAATGTCCTTTTTTTCAGAAGACCTTGTGAGAGCTTGATATGCGGTAGATCTAACCAATAGAGAAGAGTCGTTTTTTGCGCTAAAGCGTATTTTTTCAAAAAAACCTGAGTCAGTATATTTTTCTACTTGTAAAATTACATAGCGGCGAATGATTGGATCAGTTGCATCAAAGCAAAAAGCTAATGCTCTTTTATAATCATCAGGACTAATTTCTTCCAAACTGCGTAAAGAGAAAATAATTTCTTCGGGGAAAGGGCTAGATAATTTTTGTTGCAATAAAGGCAGTAAATTTTTATCGACCATATTCGTCTGCGGCTGAATTAAATAAATTTTTGTTAACGCATTGCGTAGCGCGGAGAGATAACCTGATTTCAATAATAAAGTAAAGAATACACCGAGAGCATTTAAAGCCAGCAAAAAGGTCACGACTGGTAATAAAGAAATCCCAACAGTTTTACTGACAACAAGCAATAAAACACTAATCAAACATCTGGATAAAGGATTAATAATCAGTGCCACTTTCGACTGGATGAATGAGCGTGATCTAGCTTTTAATGGTTGATAGAGCACAAGAAATGCCGGTGCTCGAACGCCCCAGCCATAAAAAGAAAAAAACATTTGCATCATAGCAACCATCCAGAAGGCATACACTGCCACTGGTGGAATCAAACTCGTCATAATTGTAAATATGCCAATAATCAATATGATTAAAGGTTGGGTAACAATCGTGACAATAACGCCAAAAGATTTTAAGAACTTTTTTAATACCAAAGTATTGCAAATTAATTGCAGAACATCCGTCAGCGCATAGAATAAGCCGAAAAATTCAGCTAAGGTTGCGGTGTCGGTAAATCTCTGATGAGCTAGCGTATTAAATAATATATATAAACAGGAGCCAGAACAGGTGCTGATTGCGGCAGTAAGAAAAATCATTCTAAAATACTTATTTTTAAATGCACTTTTAAAACTTAAGTTGCTCGATGATTGTGTTTCATCGTTAGTTTCTTGATCGTTGGCTACAAAATCTATTTTTTCACGTGCAACCTGTCTTATTTTAATCAATGAAAAGAGAGAGACACATCCTGTCAACGATGCAATCAATAATAATTGATTGGTCCCAACCCATCGAATCAAAATAGGAATTGAAAATCCAGTACAAATTCCAGAGATGCTGCTGGCTCCGCCAAAAATACCAAAAAATCGTTTAGCCTGTTGCAAGGTAAATACACGATTAAGAACGCTCCAAAACTCTAACTGAATATATTCAAACAACATACAACAGGTAATAAAACTACCTGCCACAATCCATTTGGCATTTGAACTGGAAATAATTACCCAAACAAAAAAAGTGAGCATAATAATTAAGCTAAGTAATCCAATCTGCAAACTAGAGAATTGTACTCTTTTTTCAACGACACCATACAAAGCACCAAGACTAAGACCAATCGCAGCATTAGCAATAAATGCGTAAGGAAGTGCCTCTCCTCCAAATTTTGTCAAGAAAATAGCCATTGGGATATTTAACAGTATTACAAAGGAGATCCCCATAGCAAAGGCATGTAGAAGGACCCACATGAATAAGGGTTGCTCTTGGGGTTGAAGTCGAAAAGTATCGACAATCTTATTCATCATGGTCATTACATATGAATCCTTTACATGGATTGGTTAAGATGATTTTTGACTAGCTATCTGACGTACGCGAAAACATAAAAATTCTATAATTCCTTTTGCTAATCCTGTATGTAAATTCATAAACTCATACAGTGAGTCCCCGGATAGTTTAAATAGTAAACTGTCCTCCAGTGCAGTCACTGAGGCAATCCTCTTTTCTGGAGAAAGGGCTGATAATTCGGCAAACATTTCACGAGTCCCCATCTCGGTAATTAAGATATCATCATCGTGTACCTTAACTCTACCCTCTACAACAATAAAGGAAGAGTTACCAAATTCCCCTTTGCGAATAATCTCATGTCCAGCCGTAACACGAACTTCTGTCATTAAAGCTGCTATTTTTAGCAAAATATCATCCGGGGTGTATTTGAACATCAATACCGATTTTAGAATAAGAAATTTCTCAAATGTAATCATAATGACCTTCTATAGGGAGACCATTCAAACCCTGAGGTTTGATATCTCGATTTCAATTAAAAAATATCATATTTAAATTATAAAAATAAAATATTTTAACATTGTCGATGCGATGATATTGGTAAGTATATTGCTTTTGATTTGATTAAAGAATTAGTGTTACATATTCTCATTGATCTGGTCAAGACGAGAGATACCTGTTCAATGTAGTAGTAACATAGTGGATAGTTCACTGATTCCTTCAAATTTTCTCATTAAAAAACACCGATATTATCTTAATTTTTAATATGTACAGCAGTAAATTGGCTTAATCGACTAAGACTAGCTTTGGTTAATTAAACTAGGTTGCTAATTTGTTCTGAAATTATTGATATTATTTTTAGGATGTCTTTTTTTGTTGTAAACCTACCAATTGATAGTCTAACGGAGCTTTTAGCTAAATCAGCATTTAGTCCAATAGCTTGTAGTACATAGGATGGCTGTATACTTGCTGAAGTACAAGCTGACATGGTAGATACTGCTAATTTATGATTTAATGCTTCTATAAGATAGGATCCATCAACTCCTTGTACACTGAAGTTTAAAATGCCAGCAATATTTTTTGTTAAATCACCATTTATTTTCAGACCTGGTATGTTTTTTATTCCATTCCACAGTTCATTACGCAAACCAAGTATACGCATTTGCTCTGATTCGAGAATTTTCTCACTAATTGCAAAAGCCTCACCCATCCCAACAATTTGATGCGTCGCTAAGGTACCGGATCTTAATCCTCTTTCATGGCCACCACCATAACTTTGTGGTTGGATTCTAATTCGTGGTTTATGCCTAATATATAGCGCGCCAATACCTTTGGGACCATAATTTTTATGAGCTGAAAAAGACATTAAACTAATATTGGAGTCTTGCAAATTAATAGCCACTTTACCAGCACTTTGTGCTCCATCAACATGAAATATGATGCCTTTATCAGATAGAAATTTTGCAATTGCATCAATGTCTTGTATAACACCTATTTCATTATTTACATGCATAATAGAAACTAAAATTGTATCATCACGTAATGCTTTTACTAATTTGTTAATATCTAATGTTCCATTAGTTTCTGGCTCGAGATAACTAACGCTAAAACCTTCTTTTTCTAATTGCTCAAATGTATCTAGACATGATTTATGCTCGGTTGTCATGGTTATTAAATGCTTGCCTTTACGCTGATAAAATCTAGCTGCGCCTAATATTGCTAGATTATTAGCCTCTGTTGCTCCTGATGTAAAAATAATATCTTCAGGAACAGCTCCGATTGAAGTTGCAATTTGAGAGCGAGCGGTTTCGACAGCTGCAGATGCACCTATACCATATTCATGTTGGAAAGATGCAGGATTTCCAAAATTACTATTTGGCCCCATGAATTCGAGCATTTTTTCGATCACTCTTGGATCAATTGGGGTTGTTGCCATGTAATCTAAATAAATTGGTTTATTAGTCATGATTTCAGGTTATATTGTATATTGCTTAATATACCACGCAATATGTTTATTTCTATATCTTCAAGTTGGGTTCGACTAAAAAGTCTTCGTAGCTTAAGTAAGATCCTTTTATGATTTGCAGGCTTTAGAAACTTAGTTGCAATGAGTACATCTTCAAGATGAGAATGAAATCTTTCAATATCTTCATATGATGCAAGATCTTTGGCCTGAGTTTGCACTTCAGCTTTGGGAGATAATATATGCATTCTAAGTTCATAGCAGATAATTTGCACCGCATGGGCTAAGTTTAGAGAGCTGAAATCTACATTACTTTGAATATGCACGTGATAGTGAGCATGGAGTAATTCATCATTTGTAAGGCCTGAGTTTTCACGGCCAAAAATCACAGCAATTTCTGTATCATCTTTTTGCTCATTACTAAGTTTTGCAAACTCATTTGGAGATAATCCTGGTAGGGATATATCTCTGGGTCTGGCGCTACTAGCAGCTATTAGCTTACAACCCGTCAAAGCGTCTGCTAATGAATCCACAATTACCGCATTTTGTAATATATCAAAAGCGCCAGATGCCATCTCATGTGCTTTGCGATAGGGCTCTAAGTTAGGATTAACTAAATAAAGCTTATTGACGCCCATAGTTTTCATTGCTCTGGCCGCAGAACCAATATTTCCAGGATGAGTGGTGCCAACTAGCACCACTCTAATGTTTTCTAAGTTCATTTATTACTTCTTAAAGGTTAGTTTGTTGTCTTTTAGAACAACTTTAATTTCATCACCGGGCTTAAACTCTCCTTTTAAGAGAAGTTCGGCCAAAGGATTTTCTAGTTTTTGTTGAATAGTTCTTTTTAGAGGCCTTGCTCCATAAACTGGATCAAAACCATTTTCAGCTAAATACTCAATCTCATCTTGTTGAAGAATGAGTTTTATATCCTGACTATTCAAGCGTTTTTGTAAATGATTGATTTGAATACTGGCAATTGAACCAATTTGATCTTTAGATAATGAATGAAACACAACGCTTTCATCGATTCTATTGATAAATTCAGGTCTAAACTGCTGACCAACCATATCCATAACAGCATTTTTTATCTCTTCGTAACTGTTTTTTCCGCCCATTTCCTGAATAAGATTAGAACCTAAATTGGAGGTCATAACAATCACTGTGTTTCTAAAGTCAACTGTCCGTCCTTGGCCATCAGTTAATCGACCATCATCAAGCACCTGTAGTAAGATATTGAATACATCAGGATGCGCTTTTTCAATCTCATCTAATAACAACACAGAATAAGGTCTTCTGCGTACGGCTTCAGTAATATATCCGCCTTCTTCATAACCAACATAACCAGGAGGAGCTCCAATTAGTCTAGCTACAGAATGTTTTTCCATAAACTCTGACATGTCAATTCTAACCATTGCATCTTGACTGTCAAATAAAAAATCAGCTAATGATTTACATAACTCAGTTTTACCAACTCCTGTTGGCCCTAAGAATAGGAAGGAACCGATTGGTCGTTGTGGATCTGATAGTCCTGATCTTGACCTCCTAATTGCATTGGCAACAGCATCAACAGCTTCATTTTGACCAATTAATCTTTTGTGCAGAGCAGTTTCCATTTGTAGTAACTTTTCTTTCTCTCCCTCAAGCATTTTAGCAACTGGAATACCAGTCCATTTAGAAACAATCTCAGCAACTTCCTCTGAGCTTACTTTGTTTCGCACTAATTTAGTTTCTGCTACCTCACCACTAGCGGCATTTTCTAATTCTTTTTCAAGAGATGGAATTACTCCATATTGTAACTCCGACATACGACCTAAATCGCCAGCTCTTTTTGCTGTTTCAAGTTCAGTTTTCGCATTTTCAAGAGATTCTTTAATATGACTAGCACCTTGCAGAGATGCTTTTTCGGAAAGCCATAACTCTGTTAGATCAGAGTGTTCTTTTTCAAGCTCGTCAATATTAGTTTGTAAGTCTTCAAGACGTTTTTTAGATGCGTCATCATTTTCTTTCTTTAATGCTTCGCGTTCTATTTTAAACTGAATTAGTCTGCGATCTAGTTTATCTAAACTTTCGGGTTTTGAATCTATTTCCATGCGTATCTGACTACCAGCTTCATCAATTAAGTCAATGGCCTTATCTGGTAGCTGTCTATCTGATATGTAACGATGGGATAGCGTTGCGGCTGCAACAATTGCTGGATCTGTAATTTCAACACCATGATGGATTTCATAACGTTCTTTAAGACCGCGTAAGATAGCAATTGTATCTTCAACATTTGGTTCTGCAACTAGAACTTTTTGAAATCTTCTTTCAAGAGCGGCATCTTTTTCAATATATTTACGGTATTCATCTAACGTTGTTGCGCCTATACAGTGTAATTCTCCGCGCGCAAGGGCTGGTTTTAACATATTGCCAGCATCCATAGCTCCCTCAGCCTTACCAGCCCCAACCATTGTATGAATTTCATCAATGAATAAAATTACTTGTCCTTCTTGTTTGGAAAGATCATTCAATACAGCTTTTAATCGTTCTTCAAATTCACCACGGAATTTGGCTCCGGCAATTAAGGCGCCCATATCAAGTGATAGTAAGCGTTTATTTTTAAGACCCTCTGGTACTTCATTATTTATTATTCTGCTCGCCAGTCCTTCAACAATGGCTGTTTTACCAACGCCTGGTTCACCAATTAAAACAGGATTATTTTTTGTTCTTCTTTGTAGAACTTGAATTGTTCTTCTAATTTCATCATCACGACCAATAACTGGATCTAATTTGCCAAGTTCTGCTTGTTCAGTTAAATCTTGAGTGTATTTCTCTAATGCCTGTCGTTGTTCTTCAGCGTTAGGATCTTTAACTCTCTCGCCTTTGCGCAGGTCATCGATAGCTTTCGTTATTGCTTTAATGTCAACGCTCGCTTTTTTAAAAATCTTAGCAAGGCTACCATTTTCATTAATTGCCGCAATTATAAATAGTTCACTAGATATAAAGTCATCTTTTCTTTCTTGAGCAATTTTATCTGTTAGGTTTAGAGTACGGTTCAAACTATTAGATATATGTATTTCCCCGCCAGCCCCTGATACTTTAGGCATATTTTCTATTGCTTGACTTAGTAAAACACAAAGCTCAGGTACGTTTGCTCCAGACTTTGTTAATAATGGACGACAAGTTCCGCCTTCTTGGTCTAGTAAGGCCTTCATTAGGTGCTCAGGCTCAATAAAGCTGCTCTCATTTCCTATTGCTAAAGACTGAGCATCGGCAATAGCCATTTGAAATTTTGATGTTAGTTTATCCATTCTCATTTTGTCATCTCCCACATGGCTTTTAATAATAATACATATGAAGTAAGATGGGGTTAGTTCTTACTAAATTCAAGTAAATATAATGAATCAACAATCAGCTAGTGATACGAGTAATCCACAAGAGATAATAAATCAAATAGTTCTTGAGCACTTTAAAGAGCAAAATCGCAAGCGTCGCTGGCGATGGGTGAGGCGTATTCTCGTTACTTTGGTAATTATATTCTTAGTCGTAGCCTTTAATTATGGTCGTGTAGAAGATACAGCCACCAAAAATAAACCACACGTTGGAATAATAGATATTAAAGGTGAAATTAATAGTAGTCAGGTTGTTAGTTCTGATTCTTTAATGAAAAGTTTAACTAGTGCATATGAAAGCAAAGGTTTAAAAGCTTTGATTTTGCGTATTGATAGCCCTGGTGGTAGCCCCGTTCAGGCCGATTATATGTTTAACGCTTTGCGCTACTTTCGAGATAAATATCCTGACGTTAAGACATACTCTGTTTGCGTGGATATGTGCGCATCTGCAGCATACTACGTGGCTAGCGCTGCTGATGAGATTTATGCAAATCCTTCTAGTTTAGTTGGCTCAATTGGTGTTGTTTATAATGGTTTTGGTTTTGTTGAAGCAATGGAGAAGCTTGGGGTTAGTCGTCGTCTTAAAACATCTGGTAGTAACAAAGGTTTTATGGATCAATTCTCACCTGTAAAACTTGAACAAGAGAAAGATTTGATGGTTATGCTAGATCTGATTCATAATCAATTTATTAAGCAAGTAAAACTAGGCCGAGGTTCTAGACTTAAAATAAATGATGAAACATTCTCAGGCTTAATCTGGACCGGTGAACAAGCGAGGGAAATGGGGCTTATTGACGGTTTTGCTAGTAGTGGCCAATTAGCTAGAGATATTATTAAAATCGAATCATTAGTTGATTATACTGAAAAACATAGCGTGATTGATCAGTTTGCCGATAAATTAGGTTCATCAATTGTTCATCAGTTGCCACAGGCAATTGGAATTAAACAAGGAATTAAAGAACTACATGGTTGAAGTTGCTGATATTTCAATAGATGAGGTAGTTAGGTGGTTAGAACCAAGGCCTGATAATTCTCATAAAGGTATGTTTGGAAATGTTTTGGTCATAGGTGGTGACTTTGGTATGCCTGGTTCTGTTCGGCTGGTCGCTGAAGGTGCTCTTCGTGTCGGTGCTGGGGTTGTGACGGTCGTGACAAGACCAGAACATGTTAGCGCTGTGGTGAGTGGTCGACCTGAGATTATGTGTTATGGTTTAGATGAGTCTTTTTCTATTCTAGACACTCTTATTAAAAGAGCAACGGTAGTTGTTATTGGCCCTGGTCTCGGTCAGGGAGATTGGTCAGTTAAATTATTTAATAAGATAATCAAATTATCTTTGCCAATGTTAATTGATGCCGATGCTCTTAACTTACTTGCTAAGATGGGAGATTCATCTGTAGATTTGTCAAATTGTATTTTAACCCCTCATCCAGGTGAGGCAGCTCGCCTTCTTGGGATATCAACGTCCAACATTCAAGAATTTCGCGAAAAATCAGTTTTGCAGATACAAGACAAATATTCTGCAACTGTTGTTTTAAAAGGTTCTAAAAGTTTAGTTTGCTCATCTCAAAACTTAATTAACAAATGTATAGATGGAAATGCCGGAATGTCTAGTGCTGGAATGGGTGATTTGTTGAGCGGTGTTATTATAGGATTATTAGCTCAGGGATTATCAGCTGATAGAGCAGCACAGGCCGGTGTGGTTTTGCATGCTGTTGCTGCTGATATCGCAATAAAAAATACAAGTGTGAGGGGACTTCTAGCAAGTGATTTACTTACAGAGATTGTGCACCTGATAGATTAGTATTTTTTTATTTGAGTGAGTTAATAGTTAATACATCACACGGGGCATCATTTACTACTAAATGGGCTGTGCTTTCCAAGAACTCAGGCAGGTTATTTTGAGAGCGATGGCCAATAACAACTAGATTGCATTCTAATTCTTGAACTTTATCAACAACATGCTGTTTGATTGATCCAATTTCAACAAATTGACTCTCAACAGGTATGTTTAGGGATTCACCTATCATTTTTAATATTGAAATTGCATTTTCTTTCGCGTCGCTGGGATTATAAATTTCAGTAAAACCAAGCCCTTGAGCTATTTGTAGAGATGTTGGTGGCTCAATAATATGCATTATATATAGTCTTGCCTGTAGTTTGTTAGCAAGATTTGCAGCTTGCTCACACATGTAGAAGTGATCTTTGGCTAGATCTGTAGCATGAAGAATATTTTTATACATGATATTTCCATATTGGTTCCTTTCTATTAGTGTAGTTGATTATTTTTAAATGAGAAGTATATAATTTAAGTAATCTATTTATTCTCTAGATTAATAATCGTAGAGTTTGAAGGAGATCTATATCTTTTCCAATTAAACAAATCGCTATCTAATACTTGCTGTGAGGAGGAAGTGTCGTCTGTAATTATCTTTCCACATGGTAGAGTTATCTTTGGTAGTATCTCTAAAAGAGGGATTAAAACAAAATCTCGCTTTAACATTTGAGGGTGGGGAATAATTAGGTTTGGAGTTGATAATTTTTTATTACCATATAGTAATATATCTACATCAATAGTTCTTGCCCCCCATCTTTTCTTGCTGACACGACCTTGTTTTTTTTCTATGTTCTTACAGTATTTTAGTAACTCATGCGCTGGTAGCGTTGTATTTATTTCAATAACGAGGTTGTAGAACATGGGTTGTGATTTCACACCAACAGGTGGATTAAAATAGAGGCTAGATATTTTTGATATTCTCGTGTTTTTTACTCTACGTAGATTATCAATAGCAATTTGTAATTGCCGTTTGGGGGACTTAAGATTACTCCCTAAGGATAGATAACAAGTTGGCAATTTTATATTTCCTAATAGTATTATCGTTTTGAAAATTCTAGCGACATTTTTTCCTGAGTTTTACTATCGACATCTTGAAAGGTGGTCCACCAGTTAGCAAGATCCATTGACTCGTCTCCAGCTAGTGCGCGTAATGCAAGAAAATCATAAGCTGCTCTAAATCTTGGGTGGCGCAGTAAATTTTGTGCTCTTTTACCAGCCCGTTTTGGAAATCTGTATTGCAACATCCATATCTCACGAATAATCTGTGTATGACGTTTTGGAATTGTAATAACTTTATTTTGCTCGATAATAACTTCACTCATAGCTTGCTCAATAGCTGGAAGAGGGTCGATGTCTTGCTCGCGTAATTCATCTATTTTATCAAGCAAAGGGAACCATAATAAAATGGCATAAATAAATGCAGGTGTTACAGGTTTACCCTCTTTGATTCTCGCATCAGTGCTTTCAAGTGCAAGTATTATCAGGGCATTAACTGGGTGTTTGGAATCTAGTAATTTTGATGTTTGTGGATATAAGTATTTAAATAAACCATACTCTATAAGTAATTTTTGAACGGACTCTCCAACACCACACTGATATAGCTTTATCATTTCGTCAAATAATCTTGAGTTAGAAACATGCTCTATTAGATGATTTAATTCAAAGATTGGTTTTGCTGTTTCTTCAGCAATAGTAAAGTTTAGTTTTGCACTAAACCGAATAGCTCTTAACATTCGGACTGGATCTTCTTGGTATCGAGAAGATGGGTTGCCTATAATTCTAATTAGTTTTAAATCTATGTCTTTAAACCCACCAGTGAAGTCTATTATTGAGCCGTCATCTATATTGTAATAAAGAGAGTTGATGGTAAAGTCACGTCGCCAAGCGTCATCCTCTAAAGTTCCGTAGACATTATCCTGCATTAACATTCCGCGCTCATTAGTATGATCGTTGGTGTTGGTTGTATGATCACTTCTAAATGTTGCAACTTCGATTATTTCACGATGGTAAAGAATATGAGCGAGTTTAAATCTACGGCCGATTATTCGTGCATTCCTAAATAAACTACGAATTTGTGTCGGCTTTGCATCTGTTGCAACATCAAAATCTTTAGGTATTTTCCTAATTAATAAATCCCGAACACTGCCACCAACTAAGTAGCCTTTGTAGCCAGAGCTATTTAGTCTATTTAGTACCTTCAGGGCATTAACATTGATGTCAGTTTTAGACACATGATGATCGCTGCGAGGTATAATGTATTTGGTGTCAATTATATTCTTACTAACTTTTGATTTACGTAAGATTTTTTTTATAATACTTATGATAGTATTTCCTTAAAATAAGTAGATCTAATTGTATATTGATATTATAACATAGCCATAAAACTAAAGTGAATAGTAGGGTCTGTTGACAATTGGTGCCACGGCCAAAAACCATGCTAATTTGCCCAGATTTCAGCTTGAGTTCGTTAAATAGAGCTGGCTATTCGCCTCACTCAAGTTAAAATTTGTGCTAAATTAGCCTGATTTTTGACTCGCGCACCCAATTGTCAACAGAACCTAGTAACTAAACCTTAAATTTACAATAATTCTTGTAATCTCATAAAAAAACCACTAGCTTAATTAATAATACAAATCAGATTCTAAATCTTGGAGATATTGATGGATTTATTTCATATTGGCTTAAGTATCCTTACTTTAACAATATTAGAAATCATACTTGGAATTGATAATTTAGTGTTTCTAGCAATTCTTACAGAAAAACTCCCTAAGAAAGATCGTCAAAAAGCTCGATACTGGGGGTTGAGCTTTGCATGGGTTACTAGGTTAATGTTGCTTGCATCGGCAATTTGGATAGTGCACCTAAGTAATCCTCTAGTAACTATATCCGATTTTGATTTTTCAATCCGTGATTTGTTTTTATTGGCAGGGGGTGTCTTTTTAATAATGAAAGCCACACAAGAAATTAGTTACGAACTAGTTGAAAAACAAATCCAGACCAAAAAAACTCCTAGCGTAGCTAATGCTCTACGGATGGTTGTCCTACAAGTTGCTGTAATGGATATTATTTTTTCTCTTGATAGTGTATTAACTGCAATTGGACTTACTGATATATTTTGGGTTATGGCAGTAGCTATTACTATTGCGATTTTAGTAATGATTTATTCAAGTGATACAGTTGGAGTATTTATAGAGAAAAATCCAACTATTAAAATGTTGGCGCTGTGCTTTCTAATACTTATTGGTACAATGCTTATAGCGGATGGTTTTCACTTCCATATTCCAAGAGGATATCTGTACTTTTCAATGATTTTTGCATTAAGTATAGAAACTCTTAATATGCTGAAAAGACGCAGAAAAAAAAGAAAAATTAGTTAGGGTCTGTTGACAATTGGGTGCGCGAGTCAAAAATCAGGCTAATTTAGCACAAATTTTAACTTGAGTGAGGCGAATAGCCAGCTCTATTTAACGAACTCAAGCTGAAATTTGGGCAAATTAGCATGTTTTTTGGCCGTGGAACCAATTGTGAACAGACCCTAAGTTGCTTAGGAATATAAATTAATGTTAATCGTAAAATCTTTTCATATTATAGCTATGGTCGCGTGGTTTGCGGGTCTTTTTTATTTACCAAGACTTTTTGTCTATCACGCTGATGCAATGGATAAAATAAGTATTGATAGGTTCAAAATCATGGAATACAGATTATTTTATGCAATAATGACCCCAGCCGCTATTGTGACAGTTGTATTGGGTGTCTGGCTTATATCCTATAATACTAGCTATTATTTACATGCAGGCTGGATGCATTTTAAAATACTGTTAGTTATTCTCTTAATTACTTATCACATCATTTGTGGAATAATTGTTAAGAGATTCAAAACAGAAAACAACCAGCTTACAAGTAAGTTTTATAGGTTTTTTAACGAAGCACCGACATTACTGTTATTAGGTATAGTATTATTGGTAGTTCTTAAACCTTAAAAGTTAGCAATTTTGATTTTGATTAAACTTCAACCATTTCAAAGTCTTCTTTTGCTGCTCCGCAATCAGGACAGAACCAATTTTCAGGGATATCTTCCCACAAAGTGCCTGCTGTAATTCCATCTTCCGGCCAGCCAAGAGATTCATCATAAATAAACCCACAAATTACACACATAAACTTTTTGTATTGTTGCATTTAAAATACCTGTTAATATAAAAAGCGTTAATTTACCAGAGTTGCTGCAGATGTAAAGAAAATATATATAAATTATTGCTATTAACTAGCAATTTTCTTTGAAATTGTGCAGACTAAGAAACTGATTAGTCGTTAGTAGAATGAATATTAGTTGAAATTCACGATTTGAATTTTAACAATAAGTATTAGGGGCTGTTGATAATTGGTGCTACGGCCAAAAACCATGCTAATTTGCCCCAATTGTCAACATACCCTAAGTGGATTGAAAATATAAGGGGATTAACTATGAAGATGAAAATGGCAGCAGCTTTAGTATTAGGCGTAGCTATGTCAAGTACATACGCAGCAGAGGCGCTAGATACTGATTTACAAAAATTATCATATAGTATTGGGGTTGATTTAGGTAATAATATCAAAAAACAAGGGATAGACCTTGATATTAAATCTATGGCCCAAGGTATAGAAGACTCTATGATGGGCAAGCCATTGAAGATGACAGAATCACAAATGAAAGATTCTCTTGTAAAATTTCAAAAGGAATTAATGGATAAACGTACTAAGCAATTTGAAAATGCTGCAGAGGACAACAAAGCTAAAGGCGCTGCATTTTTAAAAGAAAATAAAGATAAAAGCGGTGTTGTAGCTCTTGCAAGTGGATTGCAATACAAAATTGTTAAAAATGCTACTGGTGCAAAACCTAAAAAAGAAGATACAGTGACAGTTGAATACACAGGTCGTTTGATCAATGGTGAAGTGTTTGATAGTACTGAAAAATCTGGAAAACCAGCAACATTTAGGCTTGATCAAGTAATTCCCGGCTGGACGGAAGCCTTACAATTAATGCCTGTTGGCTCAACATGGGAAATATATGTTCCTTCAAGTCTTGCTTATGGCTCACGAAATGTTGGTGGCCTAATAGGTCCAAATGAAACATTGATTTTTAGCGTGCATTTGATATCTATTGATAAGGACGCATCTGCTAAGAAGTAATTTTTTCTTGCGAATACCCCAGTAATTAAATTTGCTGGGGTATTTTAAATGTAAGTTGTGAATTACTATAAATATGTCAGATATCTTGCCCTAAGCCAATTTATTTGTGTTTTAAAAATGACATTCTTGTTGTTTTATTGTATCATAAATCTTCTTTTTTAATAACCTTACTTAGGAAACTGGTGTGCATCTAATTTTCACTAAGAGATTCTTAGTTGTTTTTATATTGGGATTTTCATCTGGACTTCCACTGGCTTTAGTGTCTAGCACATTGCAAGCGTGGTTTTCTGATGTAGGTATGTCTGTTTATGCGACTGGGATGTTAAGTTTAATTAGCTTACCTTATTTGTATAGATTTCTTTGGGCACCAATTTTAGATCGATACTCTTTAGTTTCTTTTATGAGTAGAAGACGTAGTTGGATATTAGGAACACAGATATTTTTGTGTCTTGGTTTTAATATCATGGCTTGGTTTTCTCCTCTCACATCTCCTGTGCTTATGGGAGTTTTGGGATTTATTCTCGCAAGCTTGTCTGCCACCCAAGATGCTACAATTGATGCGTATCGAGTAGAAATACTAGCAGGAAATGAATTTGGATTAGGAGCATCAGTTGCAACCTTAGGTTATCGTTTGGCAATGTTATTAGCTGGTGGAATATCGCTTATAATTGCCGAGCATGCTGGATGGGAGATGGTATATCGCTTGATGGGGGCGGTTATGATTATTGGAATGCTGGCGACCATTTGGGGAGATGAGAAGGCTCCTCAGAATCTAGAGCCAACAGACCTTGTTCATTCATTTATTGATCCAGTTAAGAACCTATTAAAAAGACCAACTATTATTCCATTTTGTTTATTTGTTATATTTTTTAAGTTAGGAGAGGTTTTTACCACAAATATTAGTGGTATTGTTATGCCTTTTTTAATTCAAGGGTTAGGTTTTTCACTTTCTACGATAGCTTACGTAAATAAAATACTCGGTGTTGCTGCAGTTATAGCTGGTGGTCTTACAGCCGGGGTTGTGCTACTACGTTGTTCGTTGTATCGATCTTTATTTATTTTTGGACTTATTCAATGTATAACTAATGCCTTGTTTGTATTACTTGCTATTGTTGGTAAAAATACCATGCTCTTATCCCTGGCTGTTATGAGTGACAATTTTGCAGCAGGACTCGGAACAACGGCAATAGTCGCTTTATTTATGCGTTTTGTTGATAATCGTTTTACAGCCACACAGTTTTCAATGTTGGTTGCTCTTGGAACTATCCCTCGCGTCTTTTCTGGGCCAATAGGCGCCTTTATACATTCTATGGTTGGGTGGGTTGGTCTTTATCAATTTGCATTTGTTTTATCTTTTGGGTTTATTCCGTTCTTGATAATGATCGCTCGAGATCCTTGTTTCACCGCAATTGAAAAAGACTCGGACGATGAGGCCCGTGCCGGTGCGTGGTGATTGTAACGTTATTTGTGCATTATGTAGGCTTGCAATTTGTTTAACTATAGCAAGTCCAAGACCGCTGCCTGAATTTTTATTGCCAAGGGCTCTATAAAATCTTTCGAAGACTCTGGCTTGTATTTCATCAGGTATACCAGGACCATTATCTTCTATTTCTAAAACAGCCAAGCTTCCTTCTTGATAAATTTTAACACTGACAGTCCCGTTTGGATAACCATATACAATAGCATTTTCAATTAGGTTGCGAATGAGAATGCCTATGCTTGTTTGGTTACCAATAAAGTTATTAATCTTATCTTTTTCTATAAACTCAATATCTATTTTGTGCTCAAGAGCCTGGGGCGCAAGCATTGCAATTATTTCTCGAGATACTTGAGAGAGATTTACGGTATTTTGTGCATCGTTAGCATACTCTTCGGGGACTAGCTTACTCATAGTTAGAAGTTGCTGGACTATATGTGTATTTCTATTAACACTGGCAATGACTTTTTTTAAAGACTTGTTTTTCTCATTTATATCATTAGTGTTAAGGGCTACTTGTGCTTGTGCTTTTAGGGCAGCAAGTGGCGTTCTAAGTTCATGGGCCGCGTCTGAGGCAAACCTTTTTTCTCGGTCAAAACCTTCTTGTAGGCGTTGTAATAATTTGTTCAACTCATCAACCACTGGCTTTATCTCTTTCGGAGGGTTTTTTATTTTAACTGGATCCAAATGATTTGGAGCTCTATCTGCTAGTTCTTTAGCCACTACCGCTAAACTGCGTAGACCTCTTTTTATAATCATCCAAATTAAAAATGCAGATATTGGAAAGGATAAAAGCACTATGTAAAAATCATCAATAGCTATTCTTTGCCCTAATTCAAATCGAGTATCATATTTCTCCGCTAATACAGTCTTTAGGTTGGTTTGAGGGTTATAATTTGAAAAAACCCGCCATTTTTGGTTATCAATTATTTTATCGCTAAATCCATCCGGTATATTATCGAGTCTGGTTCTTGGTTTTCCAGCAGAGTGTAATAGTAATTGATTGGAATTATTCCATACTTGAAAATTAAATCTATCTAAATAGTAATTCGGTAATTTATTGTAGAAAAGTGATTTTGGGTAATGTGCTTGTATTTTTTTAGGTATGGAATTAAGTCTTTTTTGAATTTCTGACAAAGGACGCTGCTGAAGATCCTCTCCAAGTAAAGACTGATAAGAAATAGCTGTAATTGCCATGAGGGTATCATGATGTTCTTTTATATCTTTTTGATCTAGATAATAGTTACATATTGTACTTATACCAGTTGTGAGGGTGATTGCTATTAAAACATATACTAATAAAAAATTTCGAATAGATTTGTTCAAAGTTATACCTCACCTGGCTATTTCTTCTTTTCTACCAAATACCCTACTCCACGAATGGTTTTAATAAAGTTAGTACTTATTTTTTTACGTAAATTATGTATATGTACTTCTAAGGCATTACTTTCAATATCCTCGTCCCAGCCATATATACTTTGGATTAATACTTCTTTAGATAGAACTTGGCCTTGATTTTCGAGTAGTTTATGTAACAGAGCGAATTCACGTCTTGAAAAATTAACAGGACTCTTGTCTAAGGTAACTGAGTGTGATGCTGGATCTAGAATAATATTCTCATAATAAATAGCTGAGTCAGCTCGTCCTTGCGAGCGTCGGATTAATGCTCTAATCCTTGCGCTTAGCTCACATAGGTCAAATGGCTTGGTCATATAATCATCAGCGCCATTATCTAAGCCTTGTACTCGGTCCTCTACTGAATCCCTGGCTGTTAAAATGAGCACAGGTGTATCAATAGAGTTTTTTCTAATTATTTTTAGTAGTTTCATGCCAAGTAATTTAGGCAGCCCTAGATCAAGGATTATCAAATCAAAGGATTCAGATTTAAGGGCTAGTAGGGCAGACTCTCCATCTTGAAGCCAATCAACAGCATACTTAAATTGAGTTAATCCTGTTTTTAAGGCGTCCCCTAAAAGTTCGTCATCCTCAACCAGGAGCAAGCGCATTAAGTCTTACTCGAGGAAGGTTCGATTGAGTGCTTGGTTAAATATAGTGCTTGTAAGAACACAAACACCAACATAAATCCTACTCCACCGAATAATTTAAAGTTAACCCAAAAGTCGGTATTATAGTGATATGCAACATAAATATTAAGAGATCCCATAAAAATAAAGTAGACAGTCCAAGCAAAGTTTAGGCGCTGCCATATTTTCTTGGGTAGTTGGATATTAGTGTCCATCATTTTTTGAATAATTGGCTTTTTGCCAAAGTATGAAGAACCTAAAAAAACCAGGGCAGAAAGCCAATATATGCCAGTTGGCTTCCATTTAATAAACCAGGGATTATGGAAAAACAAAGTGGCTCCACCTAAGACTAAGATTAAAACCATACTTATAAGATGTAGTTTTTCATAGCGCTGGTGCTTAATTCGGTGGAATAGAACCTGGAAAACTGATCCAGCCATAGCAAATGCTGTAGCGTAATAGATCCCATAAAATTTATAGCAAATAAAAAAGAGTAATATCGGGAAAAAATCAAAGAGTAATTTCATATTTTATATATATCAACAGTTGAGTGCTAATATTATTATAATTGTTAGTTAATCAATTAGCCAGTCATTAACAAAATCAAGATAAATATAGGTGATATCCAAGCTATCTTAACCAATCCTAGGATTTCCTTCTTGAGTATCATTTTTTGATGGATCTATTGAATCTTTATCAGATTCAGGTTCACTTTTACTAAAAAGGACTGATTTACTTGCTGTTATTGATGATGGTTTAAATTTATCACTTAATGTTTTATCATCAAAAGCAGTTCCTTCAAACGTATCTATGACGTATTTGTTTGATTGAAGTCTATCTTCTAGTTCGCTAATAGTAGGTTCAGAACTAACATTCTGATATCTGTCTTCGTTATTGCTCTGTTCAATCAATGCGGCAGCAAAATTAGTTAAAGCTGTTGCAATCAAAAGACTAACCCCTATTTCCAGTGTAGCAGGATTCATTATTAGAGCAATCGAAGTAGCGTAGGCAAGAATTAGAAAAGTGGCCGGCAGATATTTTTCCATTCTTTTGTTAGTAAGTAGTGATATATCGTTTTGTCTTGATCGAGATATAGAAATTTGAAGTTCATTGTCTATATGTTTTAATGCTGGGGACCACATTTTGTTAGATACATGAGAGTTGTTGCGTACTAAACTTTGCAGGTCATTTCTAAGATCAACCGTTGTTTTTTCACCATTGTTTATATCGTTAATACTTCTTTTAACAGACAAAAGAGTCTCATCTGGAGCTCTTTTTCTTTCTAAACTTTTATATAGATTGACTAAATGAATGATTAGACGTTGTCTGCTTAATTGTAGTCTATTAAAATCAGCTTCGGTACTTTCATCACCTTTCTTAAATAACATGTTCTCTCTCCAGTATTACTAGATGTTATAAAGTATAGGAGTGTTTGGTTTATAATCAAGAGTTTGTTTTTTTAATCATAAATCTGATTGTTTTAAAACATCATCAGTTATTATCTAAATCAATTAGCCATTGGATCTGATCTTGTAAGTTAATAGATATTTCCGATATTTCTTCAATTTTCTTATTAGTAAATATTTTTTTAAATTCTAGGTCCTTTTTATATGAGGCTACTTTTATGTCTCTTTGCTTTTGCAACCAAACAATTTGTGGCAAAAATAGATGAAGTATCCCCTCTAGCCATTTATCTACTACTCGCCATGATGATTCATCGCTAAGATTCATTTTAAATCTTTTAGTTAAGTTTGACGCATATCTAGCACTATACCACTGCTCAGATGTAACCCATCTATTTACCGTAAATAGTCTAATTGGTTGTCCTAATCTATTCATGCCAATTGCAAGCAAATGAGTCATTTTGTTATTGTGCTTGATGTTTTCTATAGGTGGAAGATTAAGTGGTTTTATATATTTAGGTATAAATTTAGTACGGATGTAACAATGAAAATGACCATGCTCGTTGCTTATTTTGTTTTCTCTGTGACAGTGATAAAAGTATTGTCCACCAGTTGCAAAATCAATTCTATCTCCCAAAGGATAGTGCTTTAGTTTAATGTGTTTGTCATCAGCACCTGAGATAAAATTTAGAATGTTACCACCGTAATCTGTTGGCAATTTTTGTTGATTAATTAGAACTTGTTCAGCGCTCTTTAGCAGAGATGTTTGTTGACGTTTGGTAATTATAGGTAGAGAGAAATTTGAAGACATATCTTAATTAATTTAATAAATAATTTTCTACAAAAACCAAGGGCGAATGTTATTTATATCGCCTCGTTATAAAATTTTTTTAACTTGCTGTTTCAGCTGCACAAGTAGATCCTGGCATTCCTTCCTCACCAACACAACCAGCGCAATCTTGAAATCCTGGTCCACCCTCGCATCCTGGAGTGCAATATGTAGATCCCGAACATCCAGAGCATTTGGAGCATGAGCAACTTCCAGTGCAGGCATTAGTTGAAAGGGTTGGTGATTCTTCGGCAAAGGATACTGGCATAATTGCGGCTGAGGATAGGGTGGTTAATAATGTTGCAACAGCTACGCTATATTTCTTCATGTAACCTTCCTTAAATTGGTTGATAGTTTTACTTTTAAATATCCTTTTAACAAAACCATCATATATATCTTATTTTTAATATGCAATATTTTCAGGGTTTTGATTTTATATTGATTGGGTTGTTTGTTTATATTTCCTATCTCTTACGGTCTTCGTCGAGATAAGGTATACTTGATTTCATTTATAATTGAATTTATTGCATGCAATCAATCGTTGATCTACATTGTCACAGTCATTTTTCTGATGGGGTTTTAAGCCCGGAAGAATTATATAATAGAGCTGTATCATCAGGAGTTAAGATTTTTTCCTTAACTGATCATGACTCCGTTGATGGTGTGTCAAGATTAATTGCTGCAAATAACTCTCAGCAAATGCAAGTTATTAGTGGTATTGAGTTTAGTACACGTTTTAAAAAACATGATATTCATATACTCGGATTAAATATTGACCTTGCTAATGTAGGTTTATCCAAGGTTATACAATTACAAAAAGACTCTCGAGTTGTCCGTGCTAAACAAATTAGTGAGTTATTAGCTAAGTGTGGAGTAGAAAATGCTTATGATAAAGCATGTGATATAGCCAATAACAATAGTATTGGCCGCCCTCATTTTGCGAAAGTTTTACTGAACGAGGGTTTAGTTAGAGATTTACAAGGAGCTTTCACACAGTATCTTGGTGCTAGAAAAAAAGCCTATGTAGCAACTAGTTGGATTGATATACCGCAAGCAGTAGATGCAATTATTCAAGCTGGTGGAAGTGCTGTTATCGCTCATCCATTGAAATATAGACTAACTAATACTAAATTAAATGAACTGATTAAAGAGTTTAAAGATTCTGGTGGGGTTGGCATTGAAGTTGTTTCTGGAGATATGAGTGCGGCTGAGATTGATCATGCTGCTGAAATAAGTTTGCGCTTTGATTTATTAGCTTCTTCCGGATCCGACTATCATGCTGATAGAATATCTAGGGTTGCAATTGGTAGGCAAAAAGCATTACCAAAAAAGTGCAATCCAATTTGGTCTAAATGGAGTTTGAATTAAATGAGTGAAATATTTGCAATGCACCCTGATAATCCTCAGGCTAGATTATTGCGTCAAGCGGCTAACATTGTTGAGGATGGTGGTTTAATCGTCTATCCAACTGACTCAGGATACGCATTGGGTTGTCAATTAGGAAATAGAAAAGCATTAGAGAGAATTCGCAAGTTACGTCAACTAGGTAAGGATCATAACATGACCTTAGTTTGTCGAGATTTGTCAGAACTAGGTACTTACGCGGAAGTAACAAAACCAATTTTTCGCCTACTTAAAGCTTTTACACCAGGTTCTTATACATTTATTTTAAACGCAACTAGAGAAGTTCCAAAATTAATGTTGCATCCAAAGCGTAAAACATTAGGATTGCGTGTTCCTAAGCATGTTATATGTTTGGCCCTGCTTGATGCACTAGATGCGCCACTTATGAGTTCGACACTAATCCTACCTGGTGCAAGCGCACCATTAAGTGAGCCAGAATCTATTATGGATTTGCTTGGTAGCCAAGTTGATTTAGTTATTAATGGCGGTAATTGTAGTCATGAGCCGACAACAATTGTTGATCTAACCGGTGAGTATCCAGAGATTATCCGAGTTGGGAAGGGTGATCCTAGGCCGTTTAAAATTTAGTTATTTTTTTGTGAGGTTTTAATGTCAGTTTTTAGTAGTAGTAAACGAGTTGTATCCGGTATGAGAGCAAGTGGGCATTTGCATCTTGGGCATTATCATGGGGTACTAAAAAATTGGATTAAGCTTCAGCATCAATATGAATGTTTTTATTTTGTCGCTGATTGGCATGGTTTAACTACAAATTATGATGACCCGAGACAGATTGAAGATAGTATTTGGAATATGGTTGTTGATTGGTTGGCTTGTGGAATGAACCCAGGACTATCTAATTTGTTTATTCAGTCATGGGTTCCTGAGCATGCAGAATTATTTTTATTACTTTCTATGATAACTCCTATTGGATGGTTGGAGAGAGTACCGACCTATAAAGATCAACAAGAAAAATTGCATGAGAAAGATTTATCCACTTATGGATTTATGGGATACCCATTACTACAAAGTGCTGACGTATTGCTTTACAAAGCTGACTTAGTTCCTGTTGGAGAGGATCAAGTATCACACGTTGAATTAATCAGAGAGGTAGCTAGAAGGTTTAACCATCTCTATGGAAAAGAAAAGAACTTTGAGCAATTAGTAACTGAAGCTATTAAGAAAATGGGTAAAAAAAACTCTAACTTGTACAAACAGTTCCGAACTAAATTTCAACAAGATGGTTGTCATGAATCTCTAACTACTGCAAAAGCATTAATTGAATCTCAACATAATTTATCAATAGGTGATAAAGAGCGTTTGTTTGGATATTTGGATGGGGTAGGTAAGGTAATTTTACCAGAGCCACAAGCTCTTCTAACTGAGCAGTCAAAAATGCCAGGTACTGATGGTCAGAAAATGTCAAAATCATATAACAATGGCATTGGACTAAGAGAAGACCCCGTTCAAATAGAGAAAAAAATCAGAACTATGCGAACTGATCCAGCTCGAGTGAAACGAACGGATCCTGGTAATCCAGAAAAATGTCCAGTCTGGGATTTTCATAAAATATATTCAGATGGAGAAGTGAAGCAATGGGTGCAAACTGGTTGTAAAACAGCGAGTATTGGTTGTTTGGAGTGTAAGCAGCCGGTAATTGATTCTATAAAAAAAGAGCTCGAACCAATACAAGCGTTAGCTAAAGAGTATCAGGCCGATATAGGATCTGTGAAAAGAATTGTCCAAGAGGGAAGTGAAAAAGCGCGTGAAGAAGCTATCAAAACCTTAGCAGATGTTAAAGAAGCAATGGGAGTTGACTATTAATTGTGTTACCCTGAGCAGGATTTTGAAATCAATGGTGAGAACCAATAGAGAGTTATTTGTATAATGCAGGGTCACAATTAATTAACCTGTCTTAGTTCAATATAATAGATTTTTATACCAAAAAATGGTGCATAATGAGCGGTGAGAGATTACAAAAAATATTAAGCAAAGCAGGGCTAGGCTCTAGAAGAGAAATGGAAAAGTGGATTGAACAGGGTTTAATTCAAGTAAATGGAGTAACTTCTAAACTGGGTGATTCTGCGACAGCTGATGATAAAATAGGTGTGCGAGGTCGGGTTATTGATAACCCACTAAAGTTGATTGATAAAACTAGAATTTTACTTTATCACAAACCTGTAGGTGAGATTTCTAGCAGAAAAGATCCTGTTTATGATAAAACAGTCTTTGATAAGCTACCATATTTAAGGCATGGTCGTTGGATACAAGTAGGCCGGCTAGATTTAAATACCTCTGGACTATTGATTTTTACAACTAACGGAGAGCTTGCTAACCGACTAATGCATCCTCGATATGAATTTGAGCGTGAATATGCTGTTCGAGTTTATGGTGAAGTTAAGCAAGAAGTTATTAATAACTTAAGAAAAGGGGTCATGCTTGATGATGGTATGGCTAAATTTAAGAGTGTTAAGGCTGTTGGTGGTGAAGGTGTTAATAGCTGGTATCATGTTATTTTGAGCGAAGGTAGAAATAGAGAAGTTAGACGGCTTTGGAACTCGCAAGGACTAGAAGTTAGTCGCTTGATTCGCGTTCGATATGCAAGTCTAAAAATGCCGCGTTACCTATCTAGAGGAGAGTTTCAAGAACTGTCAGCTGCAGAGGTTGATACATTTATTGCTAGCCTAGATTAGGATATTTCATGAAAAGAAGACGTAAGAAAATTCAATTACCCCCGGTTACGACCTTTGTTGAGGGTTTTAGTCATGATGGTCGAGGTATTGCAAGAATTGATGGTAAAACCACTTTCATTCAAGGTGCGTTAGCTAATGAAACCGTTACCTTTGAATATACAAGACAAAAAAAGGATTTTGATGAAGGACGATTATTAACTGTAGAAACTCCTTCTCCAGAACGTATTGATCCTGAATGCCCTCATTATGATATGTGTGGAGGCTGTTCTCTACAACATTTAAATAGCGAATCTCAAATAGAGCAAAAACAAGCGCTATTGTTAGATGCATTGCAAAGAGTAGGTAATTGCACACCAGATAATGTTTTGGCGCCATTAACAAGTGATGTCTGGCACTATCGTAACAAAGCACGTTTAAGTACACGCTATGTTGCTAAAAAAGAGGCTACGTTAGTTGGTTTTAGAGAAAGAAACAATCCTCGTTATATTACAGACATTCATACCTGCAAAGTTTTAAATAAGATTGTTGCGGATGAGATAGATAATCTACGTTGCATGCTAACAAGCTTTGATAACCCAAGTAATATTGCGCAAATTGAGGTCGCGGCATCTGAAAATGATGTTGCCTTAATCTTTAGAAACATGGAGGATTTGACCTCTAAAGAAGAAGAGTTACTTCAAGCTTTTTCAGATAAAACTAATTTTAAAATATTTCTTCAGCCTGGTGGCCCTGATAGCGTATTTTTATTTTATCCAACTAATGTCTCTGAGTTTTTAACCTATAGCTTAGATGGATTTGCAATAGAATATAAATTTCACCCAACAGATTTTACTCAAGTTAATGCAAAAATAAATAAACTAATGGTACCTATGGCTCTAGAGTTTTTAGATCTTACAGAAAGTGATGTGGCATTAGATTTATTTTGTGGGCTTGGTAATTTTTCTCTTCCATTAGCTACAAAATGCAAGAGCGTTGTTGCTGTTGAGGGAAGTTCTGCTATGGTTGAAAGAGCTATGATGAATGCCAAAGACAATGGTATTGATAATATAACTTTTCTAGCAGCCAATCTTGAGGAAGAAGACTCTCTTAATAACCCGGCATTTGTAAACGTAAATAAATTATTACTAGATCCACCAAGAACAGGTGCTCTTGAAATTGTTAAGCAGATAAACAAACTAAATATAAGTAAAATAGTATATGTTTCATGCAATCCAATTACCCTTGCAAGGGATGCAGATATTCTTGTAAACCAACATGGTTATCGATTGGTTGATGCAGGTGTGATGGATATGTTTCCTAATACAGCCCATGTTGAGTCAATTGCAGTTTTTGTACAGGGATAAGTACGTATGGTTAAAGTTAAAGAAAATATGCCACTTAATGAGGATGGTAGCATAGATGTAGAGCAGTGGTTGGATGAGGTTGGTCGTAAAGGATATTTCCAAGATCTAGATCTGATTCGTAATGCTTGTACACTTAGTCATTTAGCCGGGCATGATAGAGCAACAGAAACTGGTGAGTCTTGTCTTCAGCAAGGGCTTGCCATGGCCGATGTCTTAGCTGATTTAGAAGTAGATCAAGAAACTCTTGCAGCAGCAATTATTTTTGTGAGTGTTCATTATGCAGAATTATCACTTGATGATGTTGCAGAACAACTAGGTGATAACGTTGCTAAGTTAGTTGCTGGTAGTGAAAAGATGAGCGCCATATCAAATATTTCAAGTCTTGATAAGTATCCTCAAAAAAAACATCAAGTTGATAATATGCGCCGGATGTTACTGGCCATGGTAGATGATGTGCGAGCAGTTTTAATTAAGCTTGCAGATAGATTATGTGCACTTCGTTCATTGGCGCCGATTTCATCTAAAATGCGTGAACATATAGCAACTGAAGTGATGGATATATACGCTCCTCTTGCTAATCGACTTGGTATAGGTGCAATTAAGTGGGAGATGGAAGACTTATCTTTTCGATACTTACATCCTGATGAATACAAAACTATAGCGCAAGGACTAAATTCTAAGAGAATAGATAGGGATAGATATGTAAATTTAATTGTTGAAGAGTTGAAACAACAATTAAACTCAATGGAAATAGATCACTTTGCAGTCTATGGTCGTTCAAAGCATATCAACAGTATTGCGAATAAAATGAAACGCAAAAATGTTGAGATTAGCGAAATATATGATGCTACAGCTGTTAGAATTTTAGTAGAAACTAAGGAGCAATGTTACGCTGTTTTAGGTCTAATCCATTCTACTTGGGAGCAAGTTGTTAAAGAGTTTGATGATTACATTATGACTCCAAAAGCAAACGGTTATCAGTCATTACATACGGCAGTTATAGGTCCAGAAGAGCGCGTATTTGAAGTGCAAATTAGAACCTTTGAAATGCATGAATTAGCTGAAATGGGAGTTGCTGCTCATTGGAAATATAAAGAAGGTAGGGTACATAGCAAGGCAAGTCATGAGCGTAAAATAGAATGGCTTAGAGAAGTTTTGGCTTGGCATAAAGATGTATCAGTAAATAAAGGTGTATTTGCTAACATCGAAACTGAGTTTCTTGAGGAGAGGGTATATGTGTTTACTCCCGACGGAGATATTCTTGATTTGCCACTTGGAGTCACAGCCCTAGATTTTGCATATCATGTTCATTCTGGTTTAGGTCACCGTTGTCGAGGAGCAAAGGTAAATGGTTCTATTGTACCGCTAACCTATACCTTGAAAACCGGTGATAAAGTAGAAATACTAACAGGTAAAGAACAAAAGCCATCACGTGATTGGATTAATCCTCATTTAAAATATCTTAAAACTTCTCGAGCCAGAGCCAAGGTATTACATTGGTTTAAACAACAAAATCATGAAAAAAACTGTGCTGAAGGGCATGAAATACTAGACAGAGAATTAAAAAATCTAGGGATTAAAACAGATAATCTGCAGACTATTTTATCCTCCTTTAAATTAAATTCATTAAGTGACTTATATGCATCTTTAGGTAGAGGAGATATCAAACTTTCCCAAATTCTAAATAGACTTTCCCCGGTTGATAAAACAGAACAAGCACTACAGAAAATTATAAAACCGAAAAGGGTAACAAGAAATCCAAATGATGGTTTGCGTCTTGAAGGAGTTGGTAACTTGTTGACTCATATGGCTCGTTGTTGTCAGCCATTATCTGGAGACGACGTAATTGGCTATATTACAATTGGTAGAGGGGTTTCTATTCATCGTAAGGATTGCTCAAATATTCTTAGTGCCTCAGAGAAGCAAAGAGAACGCTTCCTTGAGGTAAGCTGGGGTGATAATCAACGAGATGTTTATGTAGTTAATATTTTAATCAAAGCTTTTAATCGTTCAACTTTGCTAAGAGATATAACCTCTCTTTTATCAAATGAAAAAGCGCATGTTTTCTCGTTGCAAACTGAAATAGACGACCAAGATAATATTTCAGAAATAAAAATAAACATGGAAATTGATGGTTTAAATAGTCTCGCACAAATGTTAGATAGATTAGGCCAAATCCCAAATGTATTGGAAGCTCGGAGATTGATATGAGTAGTCTAAAAACATTTAATGCTGTATTAATGATAACAGGAACTTCTGTCGGCACTGGAATACTTGGTTTGCCTATTGTGACGAGCAGTGCTGGGTTTGTACCATCAATTATAGCTTTTATAATATCGTGGGTATTCATGACAGCGGCGGCTTTGCATATTTTAGAAATTAAGATGCAAGTTCGTGGTAATTATAATTTATCGAGCATGATTAAAATCACGATGGGAAAATCAGGGCAAGTGTTTTCATCGCTAATTATCGTCTTACTGTTGTATGCTCTGCTGTGCACATATATGATGGCAGGTTCTGCTTGGTTAAGGGTTCTTCTCGCAAGCACAATTAAGTTATCTGATTTTTCAATTACTGTAATATTTACTCTTATATTCTCACTAATCTTGTACTGTGGAGAAAGATTAATCTACAATATTAATAATTTTTTAGCTTTTTGCCTGATGATGGCATTTTTTATGACTATCAGCGTAAGTGTCATGCCTCCAAACTATGATTTTATTAATCAAATAAATTACCAGGCAATTTATGCGTCATTTCCACTATTACTAACTACCTTCGGTTTTAGTATTATTGTTCCTGCGGTAACGGAGTATTTAGAATACGATAAAAAATCGGCAAAATTTGCAATCCTAGCTGGTGGAATAATAGCCTTAATTGCCTATGTTATCTGGGAGTGGGTGATTCTTGGTCATGTTGCCTTGCATGGAAAAAATAGTTTTCAGGAGTTAAAACAGGCAGGTGATAATGGGACCGGGGTTATTCTAGCCTTTGCTGCGAGCGCAAATAGTAGTTTAGTTAATTTGTCAGGTAGAATTTTTGCAATTTTTGCAGCTATAACATCTTTTATGGGGGTGTCTGTGGCGCTAATTCACTTCCTGGCAGATAATTTAAAACTTGAAGCAAGAGGGGGTAAGCGATTACTGCTTCTAATAGTTATCTATATTCCACCTTTATTAATTACTAGCATGGTTCCGAATGCATTTGTGCAGGTACTTGGTTTCGCGGGTATCTTTGTGGCGGTATTGTTGGGGCTGTTTCCTGTACTAATGATATATAATAATTCCCGAAAAAATACGAGCTTAAATAGTTTTGGATATTTCAAAAAAATATTTTTATTTATAACAGCATTATTTTTTGTTGGGGTAATAATAATAGAAATTCTGAACTTAGCTATTTGAGTATTTTTGCTTTCTAATTAACAGTTTTCATTGTTAACTTTGATTAAATATGTTATAAATACGTCGATTTTAACGACACACACATCTCGTCACATGCGCAAGGGTCCTATTGATACTTATATCATTTGGTTGCGAATGGGAGATGTGGAGGCATAACCCGGAGAGTAATTAATGAAAATTAGTATGAAAGAACTGCTTGAAGCAGGAGCACATTTTGGCCACAGAACTAGATTCTGGAATCCTAAAATGGCTGAGTATATTTTTGGTTCTAGAAATAAAATTCACATTATTAACCTAGAAAAAACCATGCCAATGATGAAAGACGCTATGAATCAAATTAGCAAATTGGCTGGTAACAAAGCAAAAATCCTAATCGTTGGCACAAAAAGAGCAGCTCAAGAGCACGTTCGTGAGCACGCTAAGAGAGCTGGAATGCCTTATGTAGATCATCGTTGGTTAGGTGGTATGCTTACTAACTACAAAACAGTAAGACAATCAATCTTCCGTTTAAAAGAACTACAAAAAATGCGCGATGAAGGCGGATTTGAAAAAATGATCAAGAAAGAAGCTCTTATGCTAACTAGAGAGTTAGAAAAGCTTGAAAGAAGTCTTGGTGGTATTCAAGATATGGGCGGCCTTCCTGACGCACTATTTGTAATCGATGTTGGCTTTGAGCATATTGCTATTGAAGAAGCAAGAAAACTAAAAATTCCTGTGTTTGGTATCGTTGATACAAACAATGATCCGGATAAAGTTGATTATGTTATTCCAGGCAACGATGACTCTATGCGAGCTATTGATATATATTTACGCTGCTTAGCAGATACAATCATTGACGGTCGTGATAGCAATACTGTTGGTGGCACACCAGCAGAAGGTGCTGAAGTAGCCGAGTCTTAAAGTTAGATAAACAACTATTTACGTTTGTTGACAGTTGTTTCGCATTTTAGAAAGTAAAATATAAATTACTAAGGACCAAATCTAGTCTAGACTTGTCCTTAGTAATTAAACTTGATGTCAGCAAACCCTAATCTACTTTTAAAAAATTTTGGAGAATTAATTATGTCAATTAGTGCTGCATTAGTAATGCAATTACGCGAACGTACAGGCGCAGGTATGATGGAATGCAAAAAATTCCTAGTTGCGACCGATGGTGATATTGAGCAAGCAATTACTGATATGCGTAAAGCAGGTCAAGCAAAGGCTGATAAAAAAGCTAGCAGAGTAGCAGCTGAAGGTGTGATTGTAATTGCTAGATCTGACGATGGTAAACGCGTTGTGATGCTAGAAATTAATAGTGAGACAGACTTTGTTGCACGTGATGATAACTTCACGCAATTTGCGAATAATGCGGTTTCTACAGCATTGTTAACAAAATCTGAGACAATTGAAGCATTGTCAAACGCTACTATTTCTGGGTCTGACATTACTGTTGAGCAAGCTCGACAAGAATTAATAGCTAAAATTGGCGAAAACATTAAATTACGTCGCTTAGAAATTCTAGAAAGCGAAGGCGTGACCGGATATTATATTCATAGTAATAGAATTGGTGTTTTAGTTTCCTTGAAAACTGGTGATGAGTCTTTGGCAAAAGATTTGGCTATGCACATTGCAGCTAGCCGACCATTGGTTGTTAACCGTGAAGACGTGTCAGCTGATGCAATTGCTAATGAAAGAGACATTTTTACAGCACAAGCACAAGAAAGCAACAAGCCTAAAGAAATCATTGAAAAAATGGTAGATGGTCGGATAAGTAAGTTTGTTGATGAAGTTAGTCTTTGTGGTCAATCCTTTGTTAAAGATCCTAGCATGAAAGTAGGCCAGTTATTGAAGCAGAAAAATGCTGAAGTAGCTTCATTCACAAGATTTGAAGTTGGTGAAGGAATTGAGAAAAAAGAAGATAACTTCGTAGAAGAAGTAATGGCACAAGTGCGTGAAAAATAACCATGAAAAATCAGCCAACATTACGTTATAAACGAATATTACTTAAATGTAGTGGCGAAGCTCTGATGGGGCAATCTCAATTTGGGATTGACCCATCGGTCTTAGATAAAATAGCTGCGGATATCTCTGAACTAATTGCGATGGGTGTTGAAGTCGGTCTTGTGATTGGTGGTGGAAATTTATTTCGAGGCAAGAAGTTGTCCGAGGCCGGCCTTGGTAGGGTAACTGGCGATCATATGGGCATGTTGGCAACAGTTATGAATGCCTTAGCTCTTCGTGATGCGCTTGAGAGAATAGACCTGCCAGCGCGAATTATGTCGGCTATTCCCATGATTGGTGTTGTTGACTCCTATCATCGTCGTAAAGCAATAACACACCTACAGAATGGTCAGGTTGTTATTTTTGCAGCGGGGACTGGTAATCCATTTTTTACAACAGATACAGCAGCCTGTTTGCGAGCGATAGAAGTAGATGCGGATATAGTTCTAAAGGCTACTAAAGTTGATGGAATATATTCAGCTGATCCTGTTAAAGACCCAAATGCCGTTCGGTATGAATATTTAACTTATAATGAGATCTTAACTAAAGGTCTGGCTGTTATGGATGCTACCGCCATTTGTTTATGCCAGGAACAAAATATGCCGTTGCAAGTATTTGATTTAAACGCACCACAAGCATTAAGAAAAATTGTTACTGGTGAAAAAGTTGGAACTGTTGTAGGAGAAAGTCATGATTGAAACTATTAAACTTGATACAGAAAAAAGGATGCAAAAGGCAGTTGATTCTCTGCAACATGAGATGACTAAGATTAGAACAGGAAGAGCGAACGCAAGTTTACTAGATCATGTTCAAGTTGAGTATTATGGTAATTTAACGCCACTTAATCAAGTTGCGAGCGTGAATGCTAGTGATTCAAGAACACTTCTTGTTACACCATTTGAGAAAACAATGGTGGCTGCTGTTGAAAAATCTATCTTGAATTCAGATTTGGGATTAAATCCTTCTAGCGCGGGAGTTGCAATTAGAGTTCCTATGCCTGCTTTGACAGAAGAAAGACGAAAAGAAATGATTAAAGTTGTTCGTGCTGAGGCAGAACAAGGCCGAATCTCAGTTCGAAATATTCGTCGTGATGCTAATAATCAATTGAAAGATGAAAAGTCAATTTCAGAAGATGATGAGCGCAGAGGCGCGGATATGATCCAAAAAACTACAGATAAGTATATTGCTGAAATAGACTCTCTACTAGCTCATAAAGAAAAAGATCTTTTAGAAATATAGGGTGAGTTCACAATTGGTCCCCGGATCCTACGTGCCTCGGCTTGTCCGAGGCATCCAGGTAAATTCTCAATCAAGTACAAATTTCTTCTTATAAATCATCCTAAACAGGATTCATTTTCTAAATTTAACTAAAAATGAATTACCTTCGGACAATTTATTAGATATGAGTCTTTAGCTTCGAATCTTAATTTTTTCCTTTCTTTTCGTTGCGGAAACCTATAAACTTTATGTTCGATAAAAGATTATGTTGCGCTTATATTGACGCCATGCTATTATGTGTGCAACATATGAACACTTGGTTGCTACATGAGTATATCTAAGACTGAATCAAATAATAAAGTTGTATTGGTAGGGGATACAAATTTACAAACATTATTGTTCGCATCAAATATCAACACGAAAAAAAAGTTAAAAAAATTGGGCGATCAAACGCTTATCTCTGCTATCATAAATGACGAGCGTTTCTATGTGCGTTTAAAAGATGAACTTAAAAACGCGCATAAGATCTGTATAGTACTTAGTAGTGCAAAAACAATAACTGATCTTGAATATTTTCTCAATATTTTAAAAGATATTAAACCAGAAAAATGTCAAATAAAGGTAGTAGTTAAACGAGAATCTATAAGTCAAACTTTGTCAAGTGATTTGCAATTATACTGTCAAGAACATAATATTGAATTTTCAGAAAGTACTAGATATAACATTGACAAAATTATGCAATGTCTTTTAGTTCTAAATCCAGAGGTAGTATGTAATGAAGCAATCACTGAACTTAAAAAGATATTAATACCTAGCTCTGAACCTGAAAAGATTAATAATTCTTTACAAGCAATTATTGATTATCTTGAGACTGTCAGGAACACTCGGTCAGTTACACAGGAACAATTTCAAAGTCACTGGGAAAAAGGCGCGGGAAAACAGCATTTACAAGAACTTCAATGGTCTGGTAGCTCAATATACAACACAGTAAGGAATATCATATATAGTATCTTATTTTGTTTAAGCACAGAAAAGCATGCGGATAATTTTCATAAAAGAGGGGATGAAAACTTGTTTTTTGCCGATGGTGTAAAACAAAAAGCCGAGGTTGCTATAAATTTATCTAGGTGTGAATGTACTGAAGTAAAGCTTGGGGTTTAAATTTCTGCTATATAGCCAAATTTAGCATCCCATATTAATTTTCTAACTTCTTTGCTTTGATTAAATAAATTTATTAAATAATTGACTGTTCCACTATTACTAGCAATTACCACCATGTTGGCTGTTTTTTTAACGGGAATACAAACAATTCGTTTGTTAAATAAATTATTTAATATTTCAATAATTGGCAAGTAATCTTGTTGATTGGCAAGGTTTATGGCTAGTATGCTATCAGGTAGTAGCATTTTCTTACATGATATGAAAAAATCAATGTTTTTACAGGCAGGTGGAAATCCAGACTCATCATGAATATCAATAATTAGATGCTTATACTTATTAGTGCATTGTTGAACAAATAAATATGCGTCTTGTTCAATTACTTCAATATTTTTCACCTCACCTAGCATAAAATATTTTTTAGCAATTTCAATTATTTCATTATTTGACTCTACAGCAGTGAGCTTTATATCGTTCCAATTAATGAAATGTGCCAACCCACCACCGCCTAAACCCAACAAACAAGTATTTGTACTCATTTGGCGTAGCGTAAAAGTAAGAGCTTGTAGATATAATAACTCAGGTTTTGAGGGTTTGCGCCTATTAATTAGAGTTTGGATTGTGTTGCTACCCAGAGTTAACCAACGATAAGTGAGGTTTTGATATACACAAGCACCATTTTGTGATTGATATATTTTATTGCCAAGTAGCGTTTTCCAAAATTTTTTCATTGTATTATTGTCTGGATTAGGGTATTTAATTACAAAGGATAATAAGAAGTATAGCAAGCGACTACCCTTGTCGTTAAGCTATATATTATATTACTGATTGAAAGGATGCAGACATGATATTACTCGAATCGAAAGATATAAATGCGATAATTAATAAAGTAGGGCTTAATAATTTTTATTTGCAGCTCATAGATAGGCTTATTGAAGACTTTAAAGACTGGCATCTTTTTCAAAAATGCAATCGTCATGCCATGTATGTTGATGGTGGTGTTATAGAATTAATGCCAACATGCAATGATAAGTATTATAGTTTTAAATATGTTAATGGTCATCCGCTAAATCCAGAAAAAGGTAAGTTAAATATAATATCTATAGGAATGCTTTCAGATGTAAAAACTGGTTATCCACTTATGTTAGCTAGTATGAATATACTAACAGCAATTAGAACGGCTGCAGTTTCAGCTTTAGCATCTAAATATCTTGCGAGAAAATCGTCTAAGAAAGTTGCAATAATTGGTTGTGGAGCGCAAAGTGAATTCCAGATTTTGGCCCATCACGCTATTTTTAATTTGGATGAAGTTCGTTGTTTTGATAAATCTACAAGTGCAATGCAAAGATTTAATAAAAATTTGCAGTCAGAGACATTTAAAGTAATAAACTCTAGTAGTTCTGAGGAAGCTATAACTGGCGCCGATATAATTATTACGGCCACATCTATGCAAGGCAAGCATAACGTTCTTAAGCTGAAAGATATTTCTCCTGGACAGCATATTTCTGCAGTTGGAGGAGATTCACCAGGAAAGACAGAGCTTGATCCTGAGATATTAAAACATACAAAAGTTGTGGTTGAACATTTCCCACAGACAAAAGAAGAAGGAGAGATTCAAAATCTAGATTCTACTGATGACATTATTGAATTGTGGGAGATAATTAGTGATGAGAAGCGTTGCCGAGTAAATGAAGATGATATTACAGTATTTGATGCAGTTGGTTTTGCAATAGAGGATTTCAGCGTGTTGAAATTATGTTATGATTTGGCAGCAGAGTTTAAGTCTGGAAAAGAAATAGACTTTGTGCCATCCTTATTAGAGGATTGTAAAGATTTGTATGGATTATTTTTAAGAGATCAAAATGAAAAATCTGCAGAAACGTGTGATTAACCTAGTTGGTTATGCCTCAGGAATAGCAGCGAATAATATCGACTGTTCCTTAGGTCCATGGTATTTTTATTACCACCAGCATCTATTTCAAAACTTAGATTTGGATGTTGAATGGAAGACCATAGTTGAGGCAACATCTGTTGGCAGGGGCATGGATGTCATGCCATTAGTTATCGAAATAGTTACAAAGTTAGGTAATGCCGTTCTACCTCTAGCAAAAAGTGCTGAGCCATTTTGTGTGATAGGCGGCGATCATTCTTCGGCAATTGGAACATGGAGTGCAGTTGCTCATGCTAATCGTTCTAAGGGGGACATTGGTCTTGTTTGGATAGATGCGCATATGGATTGCCACACGCCACATACTTCCGAGACAAAAAATATACATGGTATGCCGCTTGCCCATTTACTGGGTGAAGGGAGCACTGAGTTTATTAATCTTTTTGAAGAAATTCCAGCTTTAAAACCTGAAAATGTTTGTTTAGTAGGGATTCGTAGTTATGAGTCTGGAGAACAAAAAACACTTGAGAAGTTGGGTGTTAATGTTTTTTACATGGATGACGTTAAAAAGCATGGAGTTACCAATGTTCTTGCTAAGGCTTATTCGTTAGTAAGCAAGTCAACTTGTGGCGTGGGCATAAGTTTAGATTTAGATGGAATCGATCCATCTGATGCACCTGGGGTTGGTTGTCCTGAGCCAGGGGGAATAGATGGATTGGAGCTTGTGCAAGGATTAAAGGCAATGGTATCTGATGTTGATATTTTAGGTATGGAAATTGTTGAGTATAATCCTATTGAAGATATTAATGGAAAAACTGTAAAGCTTGCATTGGAGTTGTTTAATGCAGTTTATGGATAGTATCTTAGCAACAAATCGAGACTGGCATATTATATTAGAAAAAGCATTGAAATGTATGGATAAAGATTATATTAAAGAGTTAGATGCGAATACCGATTGGTTGCCAAAAACGTCTTTAATATTAAAAGCTTTTAGCCAGCCATTATCTAGCACTAAATATATTTTATTAGGTGAGTCCCCGTATCCTAGAGCTCAGTCTGCTAATGGTTATGCATTTTGGGACAATTCAATAGATTCAATATGGAGTGATACTGGATTAAGTAAGAGCGTCAATCGCGCAACGTCTTTAAGAAATATTATAAAAATGTTATTGCTGGCAAGGGGTGATTTGACTGATGATTTATCTCAGCCAGCGATTGCGAGTCTTGATAAAAAATTATATATACAGACAGTTTCTGAGTTTTTTAATGTAATGTTAGATCATGGATTTTTACTTTTGAACGCATCAATGATTTATAGTGAAGGGCGGGTTTTGTATCATGCAAAGAAATGGCGACCTTTTATAGATAGTGTATTTAGTCAAATATTTGCATATAATCCGGATATTAAAGTTATATTACTTGGTAGGGTGTCAAAAAACTTTTCATCAATTGAATTTTCAGATAAATTACATGCTGAACATCCATATAATCTTAGTTTTATAACTAATCCGGAAATTATTAATTTTTTTAAGCCTTTCGATCTTATGGGAGTAAACAATGGCTAATGATTCAACTATTGATGCTGCAGAGGTTGATAAATTTGCTAAACATGCAGATGTTTGGTGGGATAAGAACGGTCCGTTAAAAACTTTACATGATATTAATCCCCTACGTTTGGAGTATATAGAAAAGCATTGTCAGATTGCAGGATCAAGAGTTTTGGATCTTGGTTGTGGAGGAGGTTTGTTATCTGAAGCCATGGCGCATAGTGGTGGATTAGTAACAGGAATTGATGTTGAGGAAAATGCTATTTTAACGGCTGCTCGGCACGCAAAAAAAAGTTCTCTAGATATTGATTATCAGTGTATAGCTATTGAAAATTTTAATGCAGATACCTTCCCAATTATTACTTGTTTAGAGATGCTAGAGCATGTTCAAGATCCAGAGATGGTAATTGAAAACGCTCTACGTTTATTAAGTCCAGGCGGATACTTGTTTTTATCAACTATTAATCGCACATTAAAGGCATATTTAGGTGCTATAGTGGCGGCAGAATATGTTTTGGGATTGCTTCCTAGGCAAACACATGACTTTAATAAATTTATTAAACCTAGTGAATTAACAAGCATAATACGCTCTTTTAACCTTGAGTTGGTTGACATATCTGGTATGTCTTATAATCCGTTGACGAGAGTGGCATTTTTAGATAGTTCATTGGATATTAATTATTTATTAGTGTGTCGTAAACCGGTGGTTTGAAAGAAGGTAAGATCTACTTCATCCATAAATAGGCAATATCCTCTTGAAGGATCTTATGATTGCCAGGAGATGCCTCGATAAGCTCAATATTACGTAGTCATTCATGACCATTGAATACAAAGTCATCTACTAGAGGAGATATCTTCTTGAGGGAGCTCGTGATTGCGAGGAGATGTTTCGACAAGCTCAACATTACCTATTTTGAATACAAAAACATGGCGTTGATCCCCATCAATAATAGATCCATACAATCCATAAATATTTGTGGCGATCTGTCTATTTGATCCAGGCTTAGTTTCCATAAATGATTGATTGAATAAGGGAATATCACGACGTATATAATTCAAGTATAAGACTCAAATTACTCCCTTCCCGACAACTAATTTTCTTGTTAGATATTTAATTGTTGATCAAGCACAAAAAAATTTTTGATCGACGTATTGCATACCATGATGATTAAGTGCTAATCTAGATGTGTTGTTAAGAAAGAGAAGGTTAGATATTGCCTCATAAAACGGTAATATCATACAAAGTAGTTTTATGTTGCTCCAAGAGTTTAGGATCAGTTTATAATGGGTATTACATGATGAAATACCCGATATTTTATAACCTTATTTTGTTCGGAGTGTACTCCTTGTTATGAGCTTGTGAGTATTTTTTCCGATCCAAAAATGGAGTAATTGCTTTAAGCTTTTCAAGTTGTACTCAGGATGAGTTAATTAAGGAGAGCATTATGAGATGCAAAGAGTCAAATATTTTAATTTTAAAACCAACAGCTAAATTTATCCCTTTTATTCAAGCTAAGATACCTGATATTAATTGGACTGAACTTTCTAATGTTCAATTTCATTCCACAGCATATATTATTAAAAATATTGAAACCGACGATGACTTAGTAGACGAAGTTGAAAAATTATATCCACTAATGTTCAAAAGCGAGCTTACCAAGTTAATTGGTTCAAAACATGCAAAAAAAATCACTGGATCATTTTTTGATTTTCTATGTTGTTTTAAATTCGAGCTGCATGCCAATGCTTTTGCACTCAAGTCATCAGAAAGCCATAGATCTCAAGTTGTTAGTATTCAACCGAAGTCTGTGCCGTTAAATATTCCTAATTATAATGGAACGATAACATTAATGGATCTTTGTGAGACAATTTCTGATGCATGCCTTGGTGAGAGAAAAAAAGTATCGGTGCAAAATTTCAGTAAAATGTCAGAGTTTGTTGAATTTATAAGGCGTAACTATAATCATATTTTTAATTCAGACCGGACACCTGATATTGATAGGCCAATTGCTAATGAGTTTAAAATGTTTAAACGCTATTTTAATATCGCGATGCATGCCGACACCGTCCACCTGAGTTAGTAGTAACTTTTAAAGTGACTAAGCTAAGCTGATTGACTAATATAAAAATCAAATTTCAATATTGTCAATTAGCCTAACATCACCAATTTTAACAGCAGCATAGCGTCTATTGTTATAGTCCTCTATATACTCAACCTCAATGCCAAGATCATTTAGTTTTTGGATAATTACATCGCAAGTGGTTGAACTATGAAATATAGAGGCAAATTTGTTCGCTAGAATTTTCTGTTTAGAATCTAATCTTGTATTCCTTGAGCTCAGAGCCAGTCCACTAGGCTCACGAATTGTTGGACATGGTATCGCTTTTATATCCATAAAAAATGCCTCTATCATATCTCTTATTAGCTGATACTGTTGATAATCTTTTTCACCAAAGTAGCAGCGATCTGGCTTAACTATATTTAAAAGCCTCATGACAATAGTTAAGACCCCAGTAAAGTGCCCAGGTCTGAACTCACCTTCGAGGACATTACATGTGTTATTTGCTTGAACTTGATAGTGATAGTTGTCAATATAAATATCCTGCTCATTTGGAATGATACAGTAGTCAACATTATTATTTTTCAATAACTCAAGATCTTTGTCAAGAGTACGTGGATAATTAACAAAGTCATCATGTTGATTAAATTGTGTGCGATTTACAAAAATACTGGCAACGGTGATATCATTTTCACAAGCACTAGCAGAAAATAATGACGCATGCCCTAAATGCAAATTCCCCATAGTAGCAACAAATCCAACTGAAAGATGATTAGGTACTTTATGACGTACAGCTTGCCATTCTTTAATACTATGAAAAATTTGCATATTGTCTCCTGGTTATAACGCTTAGGGTTCTCGCAACTAGTCATATATCCAGTAGCATCTGGCTATCTTATTAATTGCTATCTCCCTTAGAAAGTATGAGCAATCTCTGGGAATGTCTTTTGCATAACTTCGCTTGCATATAAGTTTATCGCATCAAGAAAAGCGGGCTTAGTTTCAGAGAAGCGTTTCACAAAACTGAAATTGATTTCAGACTGGATACCTAATATATCGTGCCAAACCAATACCTGACCATCAGTATCAACCCCAGCTCCAATCCCAATTGTTGGTATGGTTAATGATTTACTGATTTTACTAGCAAGATCTCCAGGAACGCATTCAATAACTAAAGCAAAGCATCCGGCTTTTTCTAGATTTTTTGCTTGCTGTAAAAGGTTGTCAGCCTGCGCTTGATCTCGTCCCTGTACTTTGTAGCCACCTAATTGTAAAACAGTTTGGGGTGTTAAACCAATATGCCCCATGACGGGTATTCCTGAGGAAACCAGATGTGAGATAGTTTTGCATAAGCTTTCATCTCCCCCCTCAATTTTTACTGCCTGAGCGCCCGCCTGCATTAACAACTGTACATTCTGAATAGTTTTTTCAGTTGATTCGCGATAACTAAGAAAAGGTAGATCGCTCACTACAAACTTTTTACCTATTCCTCTAGCAACCGCTTCAGTATGAAGCACCATCATATCCATAGTCGCCATAATAGTACTCTTGTGGCCATGAACGGTCATAGCTACCGAATCACCAACTAATACGCAGTCAATGTTTGATTCAGAAACTATACAAGCCGATGGATAATCATAACAGGTTAGCATGCTGATTTTGTTGTTGTTTATTTTCTTTTTTAAAAAGTCATGTAATTTCATAATAGACCACCTGACTCAGTGGCTATAACTAATACTTCAGGTACCTGTCTCATGGATCAAGTCCTCCAAATAAATTATAATAAATAAGTCATCGCAAAAGTCGATGCTTGAGATATAATACTTTATTGGATTAAAAATGCAATCTTTGGTAATTATAAAACATGAACAAATTTACTGATTATGATAAACCTGGTACCCATACTTTTTTGATTGAAGGAGAGGTGGGTAATTTAGAGGTTGAATTAATTATTCCTAACTCAGCTGATTTTCGATATTGTGCTATTTTAGGACATCCACATCCACTACATGGTGGGACAATGGGTAATAAGGTAGTAACAACACTCGCGGCATCTTTTAAAAATAATAATATCCCCTCAATTAAATTTAATTTTAGAGGAGTAGGGCAATCAAGTGGAGAGTACGACGCTGGTATTGGCGAAAGTTTGGATATGCTAATTGTTGCTAAACTATGGAAAAATCTGTTCCCGGATTGTAAAATTCTTTTTGCAGGATTTTCTTTCGGGTCATTTGTAGCTTATAGAGCAGCTGCAATTTATATCGACTCTCTACAAGAACAAACTGCATTAATTACTATTGCCCCATCAGTTGTAAACTATGATTATAAAGAGTTTTCCATATCATCAACACCATGGCTTGTTGTGCAAGGAGATGTAGATGAAGTTGTTTCTGCAGATGACGTTTATGAATTTGTTGAAAAATTTAATCCTCCTCTGCCATTATTACGCTTTCCGGATACAGGCCATTTTTTTCATGGTAAATTAATAGAGTTAAAGTCGCAATTAACTGAATATATATCGAAACAGTTGGTTAAGTCATGAGTCTAAATGATAAGTATGCAGCAGCCGTACAATCTAAAGATATAGTTGATGATCTGTCACAACGGAAAATCGTTGAAAAGCTACAAATCATCACTGAAAATTTAAATAAAAGTAAATCATGGTTTGATTTTTCTGCCAACAAGCCTGTTAAAGGTTTATACATAATGGGTCCGGTTGGCGTTGGTAAAACTTATCTGATGGATTTGTTTTATGAAAATTTAGCGGAAAAAAAGAAAACCAGATTCCACTTTCATCATTTTATGCAGCAAATTGATAAAAAATTGCGAGAACTACAAGGACATCCAAACCCTGTTATTGAAGTAGTAGAAAAACTAGCTAAAAACACTAGGGTATTATGTTTGGATGAGTTCTTGGTAAATGATGTTGCTTATGCAATGATTCTAGCCCAATTGTTAAAAGCAATTTTTGCTAATAATATTACTTTGGTAGTTACAACTAATACTACTGTTGATGATTTGTATTTGGATGGAGTGGGCAGGGAGAGATTTTTGCCGGCTATACAATTATTAAAAGAATATTGTGATCCTTGTCGTCTTCAAGGTAGTCATGATTATCGTATTGGTAGAGGTAATGATATTAAAGCATACTTATTTCCATTAAATAGATCGGCAAATAACTCATTACTTAGCCAGTTTAAAAGTATAGCTTTTGATGAAAAAGAAAACGGCGAGATATGTATCTTAAATAGACAAATTCCGTTTGTGAAATCAGGTAAACATGCAATTTGGTTCGAATTTGATGTGTTGTGTGATACTCCAAGATGCCAGTTAGATTATTTAGAAATAGGAAACTATTTTGATACGGTGTTTATTTCTAATATTCCAGTACTAACAAAAAAGGACACTATCAAGGCGCTGTTATTTATGCACTTTGTTGATGTTGCATATGACAGAGGAATTAGACTAGTATTATCTGCTGCAGTTTCGCCTGAAGAGCTGTACGTCGAAGGTGAGTTGTTAGAGCCGTTTACTAGAACCGTAAGCAGGTTAAATGAAATGCAATCCACTGACTATTTGAAGCGACATACTTATCTTGATGCTAAATTAGAATTAAACTAAAAAACAGTCCAATATTTTACTACTTTGAGAATGATTCTCGATAGCATTTGTGGTAGAATATTAGATAATATTTGAAGCAAGGTTGTATCTTTATGAAGAAAACAGGTGAGCTGAAGTGTGGTGATCGTGTCAGTTTAGTCGGTTTTGGATTAACACCAAGATTTTATCGACGGATATTGCTTTCTTTAGGGGTTACTCAAGGAGTCGAAATTTTGGTGCAAAGAGTTGCTCCATTAGGCTGTCCGATTCAAATAGAGGTGCGAGGCGTATCACTGGCTTTGCGTAAGAATGAAGCTTGTCATTTGCAGTGGGAGTAGAAATGCCTAAAGTTTTATTAGTCGGCAACCCTAATTGTGGCAAAACCACTCTGTTTAATGCATTAACAGGTGATAATCAGCGTGTTGGAAATTGGGCTGGTGTTACTGTCGAGAAAAAAACCGGTTTATGTAAGACCGATCATGAAGACATACAAATTACGGACTTGCCAGGAGTATATTCATTATGTGTGGCGAAAAACTCTGCTGAAGATTGTAAAGTTACCGCATTTGAAGTTGTAAATGACAATACTGATATAATTATTAACGTTATTGATGCGTGCCATTTGGAGAGGCATTTGTATTTAACCACTCAATTAATTGAGCTAAAAAAGCCAATGATTGTTGTTATAAATATGATGGATATCGCTAAAGGTAGAAAAATTTCTATTAACACCCAATTGTTATCTAAGAAACTGGGTTGCCCAGTCTTGAGCTCACAAGCTCATAAAAATGTTGGCATCAAAGAGATTGAAAAAGAAATTTTAAATTACTCTCATATTAATCCTAGTTTTAAAATAGCATATCCTCAGTATTTACAGACTAAGATTGAATCTCTTAAGACTAAACTTGTATCCACTAGCTATGATAACGTTGAATATGCGGATTTTCATGCCCTACGCTTCTTAGAGGGAAGTGAGCTATCATCTATTTCAGGCACAATTGAAGACATAGCAGATGATACAGATATAATGATGGCTGATGAGCGATATAAGGCAGTTCATAATTTGGTTTTGGGAGTTCAAACTAGAGCCTCTGATATTCGAGAAAATATAACCGCAAAAATTGATAAAATTGTTTTACACCGTTTTTTTGCCATACCAATCTTCATTGCTGTTATGTATGTAATGTTTTTATTAGCGGTAAATATAGGAAGTGCCTTCCAAGATTTTTTTGACATTACAAGTGGTGCAATATTTGTAGGAGGCACTACCTACTTATTAAATTTGGTTGATTCTCCCAACTGGTTAATTGCTTTAGTAGCTAATGGGATTGGCCGTGGAATTAATACAACAGCTACGTTTACACCAGTAATTGCCATGATGTTCTTTTTATTATCGTTACTTGAAATATCTGGTTATATGGCAAGAGCCGCTTTTGTTATTGATAGATTAATGAGAGTTATGGGATTGCCAGGCAAATCATTTGTGCCAATGATTGTTGGTTTTGGCTGTAATGTACCAGGAATTATGGCGGCAAGAACACTTGACTCAGATAGAGACAGAATATTAACGGTGTTAATGAGCCCCTTTATGTCATGCAGTGCACGACTTGCAATTTATGCGGTTTTTGTAACGGCATTTTTTCCAACTGGCGGGCAAAATATAGTTTTTTCTTTATACTTTATCGGAATATTAATAGCTGTTTTAACTGGATTTTTGTTAAGAAAAACTATCTTATTTGGCAAAACTTCACCTTTAATCATCGAACTTCCTGCCTATCACCGTCCATCAATGCGGCGTTTGCTGAAAGAAACATTTATGCGGCTACGATATTTCTTAACACGAGCTGGTAAGCTTATTATACCTATTTGTGTGCTATTAAGTGGTTTAAACTCATGGATGATAGTTGTTACACCAGGTGAAGAGCTATCTGTTTTAGCTTATTTTGGGCAAATGATTACCCCTATATTTTCCCCTATAGGCATCAAATCAGATAATTGGCCGGCCGTAGTTGGCCTACTAACCGGAACACTGGCTAAAGAAGTGGTGGTTGGTTCTTTGAATATACTGTATGCCAAAGTTGGTAACTTAACAGCCGTTACAGGTCCTGTAGATTTTAATTTATGGAACGAGATACAATACGCATATACAACCCTTATAGAAAACCTATCTAACCTTCGTCATGTGTTTTCTAATCCTCTAGGGGCATCAAGTACTGGAGATGGCGATCTTAGTCAGCCTGTTTATGGTGTAATGTATGAGCACTTTCATGGTAGAAGCGCAGCATATGCATATTTATTGTTTATCTTATTATATATACCATGTGTATCTACTATGGCTGCAATACGTCACGAAACAAATAGTAGGTTGATGTGGATGTCTATCGGATGGTCTTTGTTTGTAGCATATACAGTTGCCACTATATATTATCAAACCTCAACATTTATGGATCATGTTCAGCAGTCTATAGTTTGGTTAATTGGATTTGCAGTGGTTTTGATTATAATAACTATTATTGGTGTTTCCATTCCTAAAAGAAGGGGGCAAAATGCTTTTACAACTACGTGATTATATACAAAAAAGCAAGCTTGTGAGCCTTGAGCAGTTGGCTAGAGAATTTAAATCTGACTCACTAGCAATTCAGCCTATGTTGGAAATATGGATTAATAAAGGCTTGGTTGAAAAGCAAGAGACACCTCTTTCTTGTGGAAGCTCTTGTTCTGGGTGTAATATAAAGACCCCTGTGTATTATCATTGGGTGATAAATTAGTCACATCAATCCAACTTTTGCAAAAAAGGTGTGTAATGACTCTTGAAGTAGTAAACCTTGGTTTTGAGTATTCAGATTATGAGCTTGATTGTTCTAACAGCAAACTACTAAATAATATTAATTTTAGTTTGTCTTCTGGTTCAAGCCTACATATTCGCGGTAAAAATGGTTCTGGCAAAACGACAATGTTAAGGTTGTTGGCCGGGATCTTAAATCCAAGTGATGGTCAAATTTACTATTCTAAACAACAAATCTATAAAACCTTAATTAACTATCAGAGAAATATTTGTTATGTTGGTCATAAAATCGGAATAAGTTCATCATTAACCGTGCTGGAGAATTGCTATTTTGATTTAAACTATCACAATCAAGATATAGATGAATTGCTAAGTAAATTCTCTTTGAGTGAGTACAAAACAACGCCTTGTTCTCTACTTTCAGCAGGCATGCGCCGCAGAGTTGGTTTGGTAAGACTTTTAATGACAGATGCAAAGCTATGGTTGTTAGATGAACCAATTATTGCCTTAGACACTGATACTATTAAATTGTTTGTTGAACATATACACGCTCACTTGGAGAAAGGAGGAATGCTTGTGTACTCATCTCACCAGCAGCTAAATTTACAAACTAAAAATCAATATGAGTATCAATTGTGACTAGCCTTCCTCATTTATTTGTAAACCAATCTAAAAGAGAATTTTTATTGCAGTTTCGTGACATTCGCTCATCAATTAATTCAGCACTGTTTTTCTTGATGATAATAGTTTTTTTTCCTTTAACTATACCGGCAAATAGTAATATATTACGTATTGCTACCCCTGGAATTATCTGGATGGCAATGTTACTGGCGCTATTTTTATCTGCTGAGAGATTCTTTAAGCAAGATTATGATGATGGAGTTATTGAGCAGTGGTTGGTTTCTGGCTTTCCGGTGAGTATTATTGTTTTTGCTAAAATAGTTGTGCACTGGTTAATGAATGTTATTCCCATGCTAACTATTAGTCCATTGCTTTTTATTCTACTAAAGTTAAGTTTTTATGAAACTATAGTTATAATTGCAAGTGTGTTTTTAGGTAGTCCAACGATTGTAGCTTTATGTGCAATGTCAGCGGCATTTAGTGTAAGTTTAAAACAAAAAAGCGTAGTTATGGCGCTAATTTTATTACCTCTATCAATACCCATTCTTATTTTAGGTAGTTCAACAATATCTTCTGCTATGCAAAATCAACCAGTTTCAGGATTTTTAGCGATACTAGTATCTATATCATGCCTATCTCTATCTCTATTACCATTTGCCATTGCTGGGATTATCAAAATAACCCTTGCAGATTAATTTATTAAATTACAGTTTCTTGTGTTTTATTAAACTACAGTCTATAAATAAGTTAATACATAAAGTATAAATGGAGATCTTAAATGAGCGGTGAAATACAAGGATTTGCAAATTTTCAAGACGCAATAAAACTATACAGGATTACAGATACAGATATTTCGGCAATACATGAGTATAGTAAAACCGCACAAAAATTTCTTGTTGAATTTATCGATGACTTTTATATTTGGTTGCCAGAGGTGTCGGAATTTAAAGATCTATTTTCTAGGGCTGGACTTGTTAATCAAGTAAAAGTAAAGCAAACTGAGTATTGGAGGCAACTGTTTAATTGTCAGCTAAATGAGGAGTACTTACAATCTAGATGTAAGGTAGGTGATATGCACGCCCAAATTAATTTGCCTATTAGTTCTTATGTAGCTGGAATGAATTTTTCTGCTGATTGGTGGATTAATAAAATAAGCAGTTCAAAAATGAGTGAGAAGAAAAGAGTCGTGCTTGAAGGAGCATTAAGTAAGTTATTTTATTTAGATGTTGCGATTATTTCATCGGCATACACTCAAGCAACTAACAATCTTATTGAAAAGCAAAGTAGGGCTCTAATGGAGCTATCAACACCAACTATTCAATTGTGGGATGGTATTTTAGTTCTACCAATTTTAGGTGTTTTAGATTCGTGTCGCGCACAAAACATGACTGAGTTAATGTTATCTAAAATTCAACAAACAAATGCTAGTTCAATAATTATTGATATTACAGGTGTGCCTACAGTTGATAGTAGCGTTGCCAATCATCTTATAAAGATAACAAAAGCTACAAAACTTATGGGTTGTGAATGTATTTTATCTGGTATTGGTCCAGAAATAGCACAAATTTTGGTGCACTTGGGTATTAGCCTAGATACGATTCAAACATCGTCTAATCTAAAATCAGCATTTCAATTAACCTTGTTAAAAGAAGGTTACCATGTTCAGCATAAAAATAAATAGCAGAATGACAAGGAAATAACATGTCTGATGAATTATTAAGTTATGGAGTTGTTAGTTATGTTTCGCAAAATATTCTCATTGTGCCTTTTCAGGCCGATTTTTATGATGAGATAATTAGATTATTACGAAACGATGTCTTAAATAAAGTTCACGAATCACCAGAGTTAAATGGATTAATTTTGGATCTTAGTAATATCAAGTTAATTGATTCTTCAAATATGAAGACTTTAGAAAATACTCTTGATATGGCATCTTTACTTGGGGTTACAACCTGCTTAACAGGGATACAGCCGCAAGTGGCTTTAATCTTAGCAGAACTAGGTTATGATCCAAGTGGGATTAATACTTCTCTTAGTATTGAATGTGGTATCAAGAAAATTCATCAGTTCCTAGAAATTAATACAATCAATGATCAAGACCTTTTTGAGGAAATTAGTGAAGAGGATGAAGTTGATGTATTCGAAACACAAGAAAGTAATGATGATTGAAATTGATAGAAAGTATTATAATTTTGTAATTGCCAAGGATTATGATGTGGCAAATGCAACTCATGTCACAAGGGTCTTTGCCGCAGAAATCGGGTTTAACACTGTTATGCAGACAATGATAGCAACAGCCGTTTCAGAACTAGCAACAAACATTATAAAATATGCAGGCAGAGGTTATATTACAGTTGCACTTATTCAGCAAATGAATCAGACAGGCATTGAAGTTATTGCTGAAGATACAGGGCCTGGTATTTTAGATAGAGTAAATGCACTTAAAGACAATATTAGTACAGGAGGTACTTTAGGTGTGGGTCTACCAGGCATTAAAAGACTTATGGATGAGTTTATTATTGACTCATCAGATGGGTGTGGAACAAAAATAATTACACGAAAATGGAGGTCAGTCGATGTTAGCATATGATATATCGTCGTTAAAAAGACCAATCCAAACTGAACCAGAGGGCAGTTGCTGTGGTGATGGAACTATGGTCATTGAAGATGAAAACACCATTTTTCTAGCTTTGTTTGATGGGGCAGGGCATGGATTTCCAGCTCATATCGTAAAACAACAAGCATTAAGTTTTTTAAAGGAACATGCATCGAATTCATTGGATGAAGCATTAAAGTTATTGCATGAGAACCTTAAAGGTTCTAGAGGTGGAGTTGCTGGCCTTTGTAGAATCAATAAATTAACAGGAGAATCTGAATATACTGGAATAGGTAATACAATGGCGCGTATTTGTAGACCTGAAATACAACGATTTATTAATCGAGGGGGTATTTTAGGATATGAAATAACTAACCCGGTAATTAGCTACTTTACTATAGAACCAAACAATATTTTATTTTTATATTCTGATGGGGTGGAAGATCATTTTGAAATGAGTACCATCCCTGATTTATCAACCCGTTCTGCGGAAGAAATATCGCGTATTATAATAGATTATTTCTCTAAAGCATTTGATGATGCCTCTGTTATTGTTGTGAAGGTGACAAATGATTAAGTTACTGGATTTTTTTGTTGAAAACTATGACGCTGTTATAGAAATACGAAATAAACTGTATTGTTTGGTGATAGATCTTAATATGGGAATTAATACAGCCACTCGCAGTGCAACACGCGCCTCTGAAATATTGCATAGATTATTAAATATGAAAACTTATCCTAAAGTTAATATAGGATTTGCAAAGCGGTCCGGTTATTATCATTTACATATTAATATCTTTTGTAAAGATTCTATATATCAGCAATTAAATACAGGGGATACATTTAGAGATGTAACGTTTACTGATGCAGAGAGTTCTACTTCTCACATGGATCTTAAGTTAAAAATTAATGATAAAGATTTTGTACCAAACGACAGTTTTCTACAGGCTGAGCGTGAGCGTTTAATTCAGCAGTCTGGTACTTCAATGATTAAAGAAATACGTCGTAAAAATGAGGAGCTTACCAAAGCATTAACTGATTTAAAAACCTCATCAACAATGATCCAGACTGAAAAAATGCGTGCTTTAGGCAATCTTACAGCAGGGGTTGCTCATGAGATAAATAATCCTATGATGGGTATTTTAAATTATGTGCAATATGCAATTAAACATACAGAAGAAGATGATCGAAAATATAGACCATTAGTAGATGCTGAAAAAGAAATAAAGCGTTGTCAGACTATAATAGATAATTTATTAACTTTCTCGCGCATGAAAGCAGAAGGTGAAGAGTTAGGATCCAAAGGATTATTATCAGTTTTATGTGATAGGGTTTTGCAACTTCACTCATATAAATTAAGGGCATCTAATGTTACTGTAATTAAAGATTATCCAGATAATGAACCAGAAATTGTTTTTATGAGTAATAAAATGCAACAGGTTATTCTTAATTTTGTTACCAATGCGATAGACGCAATGAAAGAAAGTGATAAGCGAGAATTAACTTTATCAATTATTAATTTGCGAGACATCATGAAACTAGAAATTCAGGATACAGGATCAGGTATAGATGATGAAACCTTAGATAAAATATTTGAACCATTTTTTACAACAAAGCAAACAGGCCAAGGAACAGGTCTTGGCTTATCTATGTCACAAAGTATTATTGAGGAGCACAAAGGTAGTTTGGAGTGCAAAAGTAAGCCAGGTGTTGGAACTTGTTTTATAATATCGCTACCAGCCTTTGCTACCTAAATGAATAATTTACATAAGGAGAGTGTATATGAGTGGTGCAACAAAAAGAATCCTCGTAATTGATGATGAGGAAGCTGTGAGGCGCTCTTTTGAGTTGGCGCTAGAAGATACGGGCTTTGAATTAACAACAGTTGACTCAGGAGCGAAGGGAGTTAAAGAAGTTGTAAATGGTTATGATTTAGTTTTCTTAGATCTAAAAATGCCAAATATGAATGGCGTGGAAACTCTAAAAAAAATCAGAGAATTTTCATTAAGCTTGCCAGTTTATATTGTCACCGCATTTCACAAGGAATTTTTAATAGAATTAGATGAAGTGCGGAAAATAGGATTAGAGTTTCAGCTATTACGCAAGCCAATTGGTAGTGTTGAAATTCAAACTCTTGTTCAAAGTGTTCTAGATAAGCCTGTTAAATATGAGTGAGGGTTATGTTATGAACATATGTAAAGACCAGGTGTTACGCCTGTATATTGCAGGAATATCAATTGATAACCAAGATGCTATTTTAACTTTAAAAGAAATATTAAAAGAAAAACTTGGCAATACTTATCAGTTTGAGGTTATAGATATTTTATTTAATCCTGACTTGGCTGATAACGATAATATTGTGGCTACACCTACTTTAGTTAGGCAATATCCTGAGCCAGCACGAAAAGTTATTCTTGATCTTGGTAGTGAAGATAAGATGTTGGTGGGTATTAATATATTATTTAATGATCTTTAAGTAATAGGACGTATAAGAATATGACTATGAAAAAAAAGTTATCCATTAAAGAGCTAATAGAAGAAAACAATAGCTTGCGCGAAGAAAATGAGCATATAAAAAGAAAGATATCTATGAGCAATGCCGCTTTTTTGAATATTGTGGGTAAAAGTTTAGATGGTATTTTTATTGTCGATGTTAACAAAATGGTGCTTTATACAAATTATGCTGCCATAAAATTATTTGATAGAAATATTTCTGATTTATTAGGTGAGCCGCTTAAGCTTGATATAGATCTTGATGAATTTTTTTCAAATTCGGAAATGGTTGAGGAAACTTTCATCGAAAAATCAGATAAAAGTAAGGCTATTGTTGAGGTCTCTGCCTGGCAAACTGAGTGGAATAATAATAGAGCTTATGTGATTAGTTTTCGAGATATTACTGAGCGTAAGAAATCAGAAGAGTTATTTGAGTATATGTCACAACATGATTATCTCACAGACCTTCCTAACCGTTTGTTATTTGAAAAACATCTTGCTATTGCAATAGATAGTGCAGAATACAAGAATCAACATATGGCTCTGCTGTATATAGATATAGACGATTTTAAAATGGTAAATGATACACTTGGTCATGATATAGGAGATCTGCTATTACAACAGGTTTCTAATATTCTTAAAAATATTACCAGATCAGGAGATACTGTTTGTCGTCTTGGTGGGGATGAGTTTGCCGTTATATTATCAGAGCTAAATGATCCAGATTACCCTTCATCTTTTGCTGAGAGTATTTTAAAAAAATTCAGAGAGATTTTTTGTTTTTCTGGACAAGAGATTTATGCAAATGTAAGTATAGGTATTGCTATATACCCAATTTCAGGACAAACATCGCTAGATATAGTTAAGAATGCAGATAGCGCTATGTATAGTGCAAAACGTTTAGGGAAAAATCAATATTGTTGTTACAAAGAAGGTTTAAATGAGTATAGTGAAATAAACTTACAAATTGCTAGTGGTTTGCGCTCAGGTATAAAGAATAAAGAATTCTTTTTAGAGTACCAACCTATTATTGACATTAATACTACAAAATGCTGCGGAATTGAAGCATTACTGCGTTGGAAAAATCCAAGTCTTGGATTGGTTCCACCCGACAAATTTATTCCATTTGCGGAAAGATCTGGGATAATGCCATATTTAAGTCAGTTTATTATTTCACAGGCAATTCAAGATTATAGCAGTCTAAATTCAGAACAAATATCATTTATTTCGTTAAATATGTCCGCAAATGAGTTAAACAGAGATGGTACGGCAATACTTATAGATAAAGAACTTAAGCAAAATAAACTGCCTCCGGAACACCTAATACTTGAATTGACAGAAACAGTTGTTATGTTGCAGCCTAAAGTGGCAATTAAGAAATTAAATACACTGTCTGATATGGGGGTGAAAATTGCTGTGGATGATTTTGGAACTGGTTATTCCTGCCTTGCTTATCTTAAAGATTTACCATTATATATCTTAAAAATTGACAGATCATTTATCAATGATATTGGCAAGGATGATAACGATGAAATAATAATAAAATCGACGATTCAATTGGCTCATAATTTAAATTTTAAAGTAGTTGCTGAAGGAGTTGAAACTAAAGAGCAACTTGATTTCTTAAAAGAACACCACTGTGATTATATCCAAGGTTTTTACTACTCAAAGTCATTATCACTTCAATGTTTACAAGACTATATAAGTAAGGAAAAGTAGTTCACAGCGAATTATTTACAGGCTCAGACACCGGATATGTTAAATCATTTTCAGGACAAGGTCTTGTGTGCTTATATTGGGAGTTCCTATTTGAGAAATTTCAGTTTGGCTCAGTTGTTGTGGTAATTCATCATCCCATTTTACCAACAGCTCCTTCCATCGCTTAACAGTATTCACACTTTCAATGCCATCAATAATATGACTTTTATTTATAAATACATTCTTAGCAGGAATACCTAAGAAAATTGCTTGTAGTCCAGTAGTAGAGGAAATAGAAACACATGCGGTTGCTATGCTTGCAAGCATATTTGTATCGTAGCTTATAAATATTTTATTTATTTCTTCTGGTGTAAAACCTTCTTTTAGTAAGTTATTTACATAGTATTTGTGTAGAATATGTTGCTGTTTATGTGGGTTGTAACATGTGAGTCCAGGATGTGGGCTTATTCGTAGGGAGAATTTGTCTTTAAATAATTTGAAAGTTTTTAAAAATTTTAAAAATCCTTGTTCTTCTACATCATTAGCTAAAAAATCACCAGATCCTCCTGCCCAAAGTATTACTTTATCAGTCATACTAACATCAATCTTCTTTCTGATTTTTGATTTATTTTTGATGTTTTTATTATGTTGAGATAACCAGGTGTCAAAATCACCATGTCTAGCAAGTGTTATTTTTGGAGACTTGTTCTTTATATGAAGTTGCTGTGTAATGATTTGTCCAACGTATTTAGATGTTACTATGATGTCATCAACATATCTGCTAAAAGAATGTATCTTGTCTTTGCTTGCATGTAAGTCAAAATAGACAGCTAGTTTCATTTTTCCAAACAACTCTTTGGCAACTTGTTCTTGTATTTTGGCAGATGAACCAAAAAAAACTATCCTACAGTCTTGAAGTTTAGCTGTTATATCTTGCACTATTCCTGGATTAAAAAACATGTTGAACTCATCATTTCTGCCAAGATAATTTTCGATTAACTTAGGAATTAATATATATTTATTTAGCTTTTTAGGTAGGCAATTTTTTGCGGCAAAGCCAACTGGTATAATTGCCAGCTTATATTTTTTTTTGGCTAAAAGAGCTATTGTTGGTAACAGAGCTCGTGTTTCTCCTGTATGAAATAAAACAAATCCAATTTTATTCATTTGACAACTCTATCGATGATATATGTGAGCTCTATATTATTATAGACTATACTCTATAAGATTGTTTAATTACATAGAACCTAGATGCTTACATAGCAACTCACTTACTATTTGTGCAGAAGCTTGGCCCTGGGTTTTTTTCATAACTAACCCAACAAAAAAACCTAGAAGTTTTGTTTTACCAGACTTATATTGGCTAACTTGTAGAGGATTACGTTCTATTATTTCATCAATAATCTTAATAAGAGTAGCCTCATCACACATTGGTTGATAGTTCTCTTTTGCAATAATCTCATCGACACTCATGTCAGAAGATATAAGTTTCAAGAATATGGTTTTAGCAACTGCTTGCGAAATGTTGTTGTTAGTAAGTTTATCTAACAAACATCCAAGGTCATTTGCAGAAACAGGAGGATTTTCAAAACTTAATCCATGCTCATGCAAGCTCGCTGTATATATTCCTTTTAACCAGTTAAGAATGACTTTATTGTTAGCTTTTGTTAATTTTTTAACAAGATTATAAAACTGCAGGTGATTAACGGTTGTTAGCAGAAAATCAGCATCTTCATTACTTAACTCATCATTAGATATGAGGTTTTCTTTAATTTCACTCGGAAGTTTGGGCATTTTTTCTTTGGTGTCTTTTAACATTTCTTCGGTAATTTTTATTGGTAGTAAGTCCGGATCAGGAAAATACCTGTAATCATTTTCATTCTCTTTGTCACGCATTGGGTGAGTGGTATTAGTATCTGGAGAATATAGCCTTGTTTGTTGAATGACCACTTCACCTGACTCAAGAATATCTTGATGTCTTTCTTGTTCAAATTTAATGGCCTTTTCTATATAACGAAAAGAATTTATGTTTTTTAGTTCAGTCCTTGTTCCAAGAGTCTCTTCACCTGGCTTTCTTAACGATATGTTAACATCGCAACGAAATGATCCTTCCTGCATATTTCCATCACAAATTTCTAAAAATCTAAGGAGAGTATGAAGATGCTTTAAAAAATCCACAGCTTCTTTTGCACTATGCATGCAGGGTGTAGTTACTATTTCTAATAGAGGGTTTCCTGATCTGTTTAAATCTATACTAGTGAAATTAGAGGGGGTGTTGTGTGTTGATTTCCCAGCGTCTTCTTCTAAATGAGCATGATCGATAACAACTCTTTTACTTACGCCTTTTTTGTTATCAATATCTATGTATCCGGACCCAATTATTGGCCGTCTAGATTGACTTATTTGATAACCTTTGGGTAAATCAGGATAAAAATAATTCTTGCGCTCAAAATAAGATAAGTCATTTATTTTAGCGTTAATAGCTAAACCGAATTTAATGGCAAAAAGTACAGCTTGTTTGTTTAATACAGGTAGAGTACCTGGTAGTCCCGCATCTACAAAATTAGCAGATGTATTTGGATTGCTACCAAACGCACAGCTAGAACTTGAAAATAATTTTGACTTGGTTTTTAATTGAGCATGAATTTCTAAGCCAATTACAGTTTCAAAGTTCATTCAATAGCTCCTAAACTTGGTATTCTTTTATGCCAATCAGTACATTGCTGATAAGCGTTAGTTACTTGAAATAAAAGACTTTCACTAAAATAGTCCCCAATGAATTGCATTCCAATTGGCATACCTTGGGTAGAAAAACCTGATGGAATAGATATAGCTGGTAGGCCGGCTATATTTGCTGCTACAGTGAAAGTATCAGAGAGTTTGTGCCATGGTAGTTCAGAGGCTTGGTATCCAATTTTAAAAGCGCAAGATGGTGTTGTTGGGGTAATGATTAGATCGACCTTTGTTAAAACACTCTTAAGTTCATCTGTAATTAATTGGCGAACCTTTTGGGCTTTAACATAATAATCATCAAAGCCACCGGAAGATAGGATGTATGTTCCAGTTAAAATTCGTTTTTTAACCTCATCTCCGAACCCTTCGCTGCGCGACTTAGTAATTAATTCTCGGATATTTGAGTGATTTTCAGTTCTATATCCAAAGTGGACGCCATCAAACCTTGCTAAATTTGATGATGCTTCGGCTGATGCGAGCATGTGGTAACACGGCAACCATGAGTCCATAAGATTTAGTTCTATTTCAACTATTTCGGCTCCTAAACCTTCAAACACCCGAGTTGCATCAAGAATGGATTTGCGTATTTCGTCATCCTTCACCAATTTGAATAGACAAGAAGGCAAGCCAATGCGTAAGGGCTCGATTGGTTTATCGAAACCTGCTGTGAAACTCTCTACAGGCCTCTCTATGGTTGTAGAATCCATTTCGTCAAATCCAGCAATAACTTGTGTGGTTATAGCTAAATCACGACTGTTATTTGCAACTATTCCTGCTTGGTCAAAGCTCGAAGCATATGCTATTTGACCATATCTGGAAATCAAACCATAGGTCGGTTTAATTCCTGTGAGACCACAAAAAGCTGCTGGTTGTCTGGTTGAACCGCCTGTATCTGTGGTGGTTGCAAAAGGGATTATTCTAGCTGCAACAGCAGATGCTGAACCACTAGATGAACCGCCTGATACACAGTTTGTGTTCCATGGGTTTTTTGTTAGGCCAAAATAACTTGATTCACCAGTTGATCCCATTCCGAACTCATCCATATTAGTTTTACCAAGCATAATTGCTCCACTATCTTTGAGTCGTTTCACAATTGTCGCATCATATGGAGAGTTGAAGTTAGCTAGCATTCTTGAGGCGCATGTAGTAAGCATGTTTTTTGTGCAAAAAATATCCTTATGAGCCATTGGTATGCCAGTTAAAATAGGAGCATTGCCTTTTGCTAGAAGTTTGTCGGCTTTTATTGCCATTCTTCTTGCATGTTCCTCATCTACCGTAATAAAAGCGTTTAATGAGCGGTATTTATTTATGCGTTCTATATAGTGTTCAATTAATTCCAAGCTTGATATCCTTTTTGCCTGGAGAGCGCTAATCATGCTATGTATAGATTGAGTATGCATAGGTTATTCGCCTTTTTTAAGGATATTTGGTACAAGGAAGTTATCTTTCTCAAAAAGAGGGGCTATATCAGCAAATGCTTTGATATTATTGTCATTTATAACAGTATCTGGACGCAAATATTGTGATGAGGCAGAAGGGTGGGTGCATGGGGATGTGTTTGTTGTGTCAATTTGCTCTAGTTTACTGATTTCTTGTAACGTATTTGATATTCTGCTGAGTAAGTATTCGGCATCATCTTGTTCTATGTATGCCAAGGATGCTATTTTTTTTACGGTATTGCTGTTAATTGTCATATTGGCCCCTAAAAACATGCAATATTACTGCAGTATTTAAATAAACTCTATATAGTTAAACAAATATTTGTGAATATGTAGTTTAATATAAATGTAGGTTAATACCAATTTTTAGTTCTATGAGGTTATGATGTTTAAACGTAAGCAAAAACAAAAAAATTCTTTAGGTACTATGGAGCTTAGGATTTATAAATATTGGCAAGCTCTTTTTATGTCTTTATATTCTGGCAAATTGTATATTGATGTTGCTAAACGTTGGCGTGGCATTGGTCTTATGTATTGCTTAACCCTATTATTATTTGCATCTATACCTTATGTGGTTAAATCGATGATAAGTTTCAACCATTATGTAAATGATAATATGCTAGTACCTATTAGTAAAATCCCCGAGTTTAAGATGGTTGGTGGTCAGGTTCAATTTAATCATGATATGCCTTATTTTATAAAAAACTCTTCTGGGGAGGTTGCAATTATAATCGACACAACAAATCATATTAATGAAATATCAGATAAATACCCTGATTTATTTATGCTGATAAATAAGAAAAAGTATCATTTTCGAGATCCAACGATGAACTTTCTAAAGCATGATATTAAGAATCAGAAATATTATAAAGAACAAACTATAGATAGCTATGACTTGTCTAAATCTGATAATGTTACATTTAATGCAAATTCATGGCTTGAAGAAACGAAATTTAGCAAGTTAAAAAACATATGTTTAGCTGCATTTTATCCGTTGTCGGTATCGGCATTTTTTGGTATTTTTTCGGTAATGCTAATAGTGTTTTCTATGATGGGGCAAGTGGCTTCATACGCAATTTTCAAACATAAACTTTTATTTAAACAAGCTTGCCGATTAATGATGGTTTCATCAACTATTGCAGTTGCTACGTACTTAAACCTTAAGGTGGTTGATATAAATAATTTTGAGGCATCTTTCTTTTGTATGTCACTAGCCTTTATTTATTTTAGCTATGCTGTGTTGTGTGTAAGACGTGACAGTAGAAAACTAGTTCATTTTTAACATGATTTGGTTCGCGATTTATTGCAAACTAAGCTAGAATTTTAGGGTTGATGTTTCTAAGTTCTAGCTTAATATTTTATTATTTAGTAAATCAGGGAGTGATTTATGCTTAGTATTGCAGCGCCTCTTATTATATTTATATATTCTTGTGTTTTGATATCAAAAAAGTCATCCGCTCTGATATGGCTAATTAGTTACTTGATTTTTGGCTTGCTACTATACAAATATAATTTGGCAAGTTTATTGGTTGAATCCTTAGTCTTTTTTATTTTGGCATTTTCCGTATTCATTTCCATTAAGCCACTTAGAATTAAGTTCTTAACCGGATTTATATATAAAGTTGTTGAGCGGACGATGCCTAATATGTCATCTACAGAGCGAGAGGCTCTCGAGGCTGGTAGCGTAAGCTTGGAAGGGGATATATTTAGCGGTTGCCTTGACTTCAACAAACTTTATGCTGCTAAGGCTTATAAGTTACGTAAGGATGAACAGCTATTTCTCGATGGTCAGGTTAATGAGTTATGTAGGATGCTTGATGATTGGGATATTACCCACAATAAAATAGATTTACCTGTTGAGGTTTGGGACTACATTAAAAACAATGGATTTTTAGGGATGATAATCCCTAAGAAATATGGGGGACTTGAATTCTCAGCAACGGCTCAGATGCAGGTTCTAGTGAAAATATATAGTAGTTGCATTACGGCCGCAACAACAGTTTCCGTTCCAAATTCTCTTGGTCCTGCTGAGTTGTTATTAAAATATGGCACAGATAGCCAAAAAGATTATTACTTGCCACGTCTAGCGAATGGTAAGGAAATACCTTGTTTTGCGTTAACTGGACCTAATGCAGGCTCTGATGCCGCATCAATCCCTGATAGAGGTGTCGTTTGCACTAAAACAATAGATGGCAAGAAAGTATTAGGTATGAAGTTAACGTGGGATAAACGCTATATTACTCTTTGCCCAGTCGCAACAATAATTGGCTTGGCATTTAGGTTGTTTGATCCAGAGAATCTCCTTGGCAAGGGTGAGGACCTAGGAATAACTTGCGCATTAATTCCTGCTGATACCCCAGGTGTTATAAAAGGGCGTAGACATTTCCCATTAAATGTTGCTTTTATGAATGGCCCAACTCAAGGTGATAAGGTCTTTGTGCCAATTGATTGTATTATTGGTGGTGCAGAAATGGCTGGTAATGGTTGGAGAATGTTAATGGAATGCTTAAGTGTAGGTCGAGCCATTTCATTGCCATCTGGAGCATCTGGCGCATCTAAGGCAGCTGCACTGGCAACAGGAGCCTATGCTCGTATTCGTCAGCAATTTCATCAACCAATCGCTAATTTTGAGGGGATAGAGGAGCCTTTAGCTAGAATTGCTGGTAATACTTATATTTTAGATTCTTCATTATCAATGATTACAGCCGATATAGATAATGGCGCCCAACCACCTGTTGCAGGAGCTATTGTAAAATATAATACGACTGAACTTTCCAGGCAAATCGCATGTGATGCCATGGATATTCATGGCGGCAAAGGAATTTGTTTGGGCCCTAATAATTATTTGGGTAGAGGTTTCCAGAGTTGCCCAATAAGCATTACAGTTGAGGGTGCAAATATTTTAACGCGTAGTTTAATAATTTTTGGCCAAGGAGCTATACGCTGCCACCCATATGTATTTGATGAAATGGAGAGTGTTCGCAATAAAGATAAAGAAGCTTTTGATAAGGCTTTTTCTGGGCATTTCAAATTTGCAATAGCGAACCTATTTAATAGTGTGTTTTTCTCGTGGTCAAACGCTTTTGGGATTAGGGTTCCTAAAGGACCACTATCTAGATATCAGCAATTACTGCAATTGTATAGTACAGCCTTGGCTTCATTTTCAGACGTTGCAATGTTGCTTTTAGGTAGTAAGTTAAAACGTATGGAGAAGCTATCTGCACGATTAGGAGATGTTTTAAGTAAATTATATTTAATGTCATCTGTATTACAAAGATATCATCAAGATGGGCAGCCAGTAGAAGATATACCTTTAGTTTCTTGGTGTTGTGAAAATTTGTTACATGAGTGTGAGCAAGCAATTTACGGAGTAATTGTTAACTTCCCAATCCGTTGGATGAGGATGGTTCTAAGATTAATATATTTACCCTATGGAACACTAAGAAAGAAGCCATCAGATAAACTAGGCCAGCAGTTGGCCCACTTGTTAACTACTCAATGTTCTACAAGAAAGCGCATAACTCGAAATATTTTTCATGAAGATATCATGACATGCCCAATTGGAAGGGTAGAGGCTGCGTTTGAGAAAGTATGCAAAGTCACAGAATTAGAAAGAAAAGTGATGCATGCTGTAAAAGATGGCAAAATAAAATCATTGAGGTTTATTGATCAAATTGAAGAGGCTCATCAATTGAAAATTGTTACTAATAAGCAATATGTGGAATTAAAAGATGCTGAGCAAGCTCGTCAGTATGTGATAGCAGTGGATAATTTTAGTTTCGCTGAGTTACTAAATAATGTCGAACATCCGCTTACTAAGGATAAAAACACTACAAAATAATCTGGAGCATTGGAAAATCCTCCTCATTTTAGAAGATGTGGATCTACTATTATTTTAAACTCTGCTGTTGTGTTGGGGTGTTAAGAATTTGTCTCTAGTAGCTATTATGCAAAGCCACCAGTTGGTGAGGTTTTCTTGATTGAATATACTTTGTAGCATCAACTATTTGGGTTGCCTGCTCATGATCTCTGGACCACCCGGATGAACCGGGTGGGGTAGGCGCTAGTTTACCTGTGGGGTAGGCGCTAGTTTACCTGTGGGGTAGGCGCTAGTTTACCTGTGGGGTAGGCGCTAGTTTACCTGTGGGGTAGGTGATAGTTTACCTGTGGGGTAGGTGATAGTTTACCTGTGGGGTAGGTGATAGTTTACCTGTGGGGTAGGTGCTAGTTTACCTGTGGGGTAGGTGCTAGTTTACCTGTGGGGTAGGTGCTAGTTTACCTGTGGGGTAGGTGCTAGTTTACCTGTGGGGTAGGTGCTAGTAGGGTATGAGTTTAAACATTACCGACGGTGAAATTTACACTACACCAATCGTTCATTATTTATGGGTAACGACATCCTTGGTAAAAAAGACAATATTACTGTTTTTTTGTTGATTTATTTGACAGGTTCCTGCCGAAAACAAGTAGCGCCAACAATGTTATGATTAAACATATTGGTATAATAGACAGAGCTCTTTGGTAGTCTTGAATCTTATACACATGAATACCGTTAAGTTTCTCGCCATTGCTATATAAATCTAGCAGCTTGCCAACAAGTGGTTGGAATATTGCGCCACCCAGCGTCACAATCATATTTATGACTGCAAAAATAGTACCTGGTAATATTTTGTCGACAGACTCTTTTGCTAATATAAATGCAATAATTTCAGTTGAGCTAAATATTCCATAGAGAAACATCAAAACATTCAAGTTGCTGTGAGAAATTCCAGGTTGATATAAAACATAGCAAATACACAGCAGGGATAAAAGTGTGCCCAACATAAGGGGCGCTAGTCGGTTGTTAAACTTATCAGATAAATATCCCGAAATAGGTGCACCTACCCCCCAACCAATAAACATCATAGCAATTGTTTCAGCAGCCTCTGAATTAGTTAAGTGGTGCGCATTTTCAAGGTATGATTTACCCCATAATTCTCCAAAAACAGATAATGATGTATACAAGCTTGCGGCAATAATGCCAATTAGCCATACTTCTTTGGCTTTTAGTATCTCAATAACATTTCGTAAAAACTTAAATAGTGGCACGTTAGTTGGTTTGTTATTGTTGGGATTATCGCGAACAACAAAGAAAATTAAAATAGTTAAGAAGGCACCAACAGATACTAACATCATTAGTATACTTGAGAGGCTAAGGGTTTTAGCTAAACTAGTTAGTTTAATTTCTCCATATACCAAACCTAGCATACCAATAGTTGTCATGAGTCCAGCAACTAATGAAAAATATTTTTGGGGAAGCCATTTGATAGCTGAAGATAAAACCCCAACAAAGGCGAAAGAAGATCCAAATCCAACAAGAAATCTACCGGCACCAGCAATAGATATTGAGGTTGAGTAACTAAACATTAATGAGCCAAGAGTGCAGCACAAGCAAGCTAAAGTAAGCAGTTTTCTAGCGCCATACCTATCCATCAAAACCCCTACAGGTAACTGCATTGGGGAGTAAGCAAAATAGTATAGCGCAGATAGCTCGCCGAATGTTGATGCAGAAATATTGCCAAATGAGCTAGTTAGCTCATCTTGCAATATTCCAGGAACAATTCGTAGGATAAATTCATAGCAGTAAAATAATGCCCCGACCAGACAAATTATACTGCCAAGAATAAGCTGATTTCTTGAATGCTTTTCCAATTAACCGCCTTATAGTTAGTTGTTTGCTTCAGCGTAAGTTTCTTTAATAAAGAAAGTTAATATCGCAGCAATAACTATCCCTATTGGGATTACTGATATAGCTAGTTTATAGTCAGCCGCACTATAGAGTAGATTAATATTTTGCTTCGTTAATCCATCAATTACTGCTGCAGGAGTTCTTGATGTGAAACTGTAGTCAAGAAGCCTTCCTACTAGTGGCTGTAGGAACATAGCTCCCAGCATAACAAGCATATTAGTTACCGCAAAAGCCGTACCTGCCGCTTCATTTGGACTAAGCTCACGGCCAACAGCAAACACAATTGCCTGACAGCTATAGAATAATCCTAAAACAAACATACACATATTTAGAGTGCTATTAGATAGATTTGGAGCATATATGATTATTATCATCATTATGGATGCACCAATGGCTCCAACACACATTGGCAGCTTGCGACGTCTGATTCTATCGGAGATAAATCCCATCAATGGAGCGCCAACCATAAATCCTAAAAATACTAATGAGTTAGCAAATCCTGCATCAGATGCTGATAAGCCATGGGCATTTTCTAAGTATGGAATACCCCATAACTCAGCAAATACTGTAGTAGGAAGGTAGATTAAACAACCAAACATGCCATTTAACCAAATTTGTGGGGTTTTAAGAATAATGAATAGATCTACTAGGTTTCTATTGAATGTATCAATTGTACCGCCACTCTCTAAATCTTTTTTGTGATCGTGTATGCAAAACCAAATAATAGCTGTCAAGACGAACCCAATCATACCGGTCCATATTATAGTTTGTTGCCAACCAGAGACATGGATTATTTTGTCCATTAGGTTATCACCAGCCATAGCGCCTATTGTGCCAATAGCTGCCGTAAGACCAGCTATCATTGCGAGCTTGTTTTCAGGAAACCAGATTGTGGCCAGTTTAAGAACACCTACGTAGGCAAAAGCCGATCCAACCCCTATAAACAATCTTCCGATTATGGCTAATCCAAAGATTGATGTGCTTGCAAAAGTAATTGCACCCACTGCGCAAATAAAGCACGCGAAGGTCAATAGTCTTCTGGGTCCAAATCTATCGAGTAAGATACCTACCGGTAATTGCATTGGTACATATGCATAATAATATACTGATGAAAGCAAACCAAAGCCGGTTGCAGATAGTGCAAAATGGTGTCTTAGTTGAACTTCCATTGCGCTAGGACCTATGCGTAGCAGATACTCGTAAGAGTAAAATAACGCACCAATTGCACATACTAACCACGCGGTTAGTTTTAACTTTGTATTATTATTCAATATAATCTCCTTGGTGATTAATTTACAAGCTGAACCTAGACTTCTTCGCTAACTAACTCTCCTTGCATATCAAGGCTGTGCACACCGCTCTCGATAGCAGCCTTAGAAACAGCAGACGATACCTCTTTTAGCAAACGAGGATCAATAGGCTTAGGCAGAATATAATTAGGCCCAAAGGTCCAATCATCTACGTTGGGATAATTATCTTTTACTTCTTGTGGAACAGGATCATGAACCAATTTACGTATAGCTTCTACCGCCGCCATTTGCATGGCTTGATTAATGCAAGTTGCTCTTACATCTAGAGCACCTCTAAAAATATAAGGAAAACAAAGAACATTGTTAACCTGATTAGGATAGTCGCTGCGACCAGTTGCTATGATTAGATCTTCACAAACATCTCGAGCTAGTTCTGGTTTGATTTCAGGATCTGGATTAGATAGGGCAAATATGACAGGCTTTGGTGCCATAAGTTGGAGTAGATCGGCATTTAGCAGATCAGGCTTGGCCACACCAATAAATACATCCGCACCATCTAGTGCGTCAGCAAGTGTTCTTTTATCCGTTTTATTTGCAAAAGCGAACTTATATGCATTTAAATCTTCTCGACCAGTATGTATAACACCATGGCTATCTAGTAGAAGCATGTTTTCTCTGTTTGCACCCATCGCAACTAATAGGCGCATAGATGCTATTCCAGCGGCTCCTGCACCAATACATACAATCTTTGCCTCGGCTATATTTTTGTTTTGAATTTCTAAAGCGTTGAGAAGACCTGCGGCTATAACGATAGCAGTACCGTGTTGGTCATCATGAAATACAGGGATATCGAGCTTTTCTGATAATATCTGTTCTATTTCAAAGCACTCCGGGGCCTTAATATCTTCTAAGTTAATACCGCCAAAAGTTGGCGCAATATTTGTAGCAGTTGAAATAAATTCATCGGCGCTATCTGCATCAACTTCAATGTCAAAAACATCAATATTTGCAAATTGCTTGAATAATACTGCTTTACCTTCCATTACTGGTTTGCTAGCAAGAGAGCCAACATTTCCAAGTCCTAAAACGGCTGAACCATTTGTCATTACGGCTATTAAGTTACCTTTTGCTGTATAACGATATGCCTTGCTTGGATCGTTTGCGATTGCAAGAACTGGTTCGGCAACCCCTGGTGTATACGCTAGAGATAAATCATCTTGAGAATTAGTTGACTTAGTTACATGGATTGCAAGCTTTCCAGGAGTAGGGAACTCATGGTAGTGCAAGGCTCGTTGTTTTAATAAATCGTCACTCATATTTAATAATCTACCTTTGTAAAAAATTCATTAAAGAAAAAAAGATATTATGGATATGTTTCATCATATCAATAACAGGGTTTGCTGTTTGCATTAGATGTTAGTTGACATTCTGAGCGTACGATGAACAACTAAAAATATCATACGCTCTAAGAACATTCCAAATATAGTTTTGGTTTTCTTGTGATGACTATTTGTCAGACGATTGCTCGTCATTTTTAGCCTTTCTTGACTTACCGTAACGCTCGTTGAACTTCTGAACACGGCCACCAGTATCAATAATTTTCTGCTTACCTGTGTAGAAAGGATGGCAGCTTGAACAAACTTCAATAGTTAATGGCGCACATAGTGTGGAACGGGTTTCTAACACATTACCGCAACTACAAGTTACCTTGATTGTTTCATATTCCGGGTGTATTTCTGATTTCATAGCTAAACTCTCTAATTGTGGTTGCATATTTAGTATGGCTCTAACTTATTGAGCCAACTCGCAAAATGACGAGCAACAATATCAGAATGACGGTCTGCGGTCAAGTTTTTAAGATTGCTTGTTTAAGTAAAAAACATAGTTTCATAGTTCTTGCATGTATATTTAATATTTGATTTGTAAATATAGAACCAACTACTTTACCAGATAAATTCTATTTAGTATGCTAGCGCATAGGAAGATACTCGCAATAGAATTATATGGAAAAATGCATACAGGGCTTTGCCTCTCTACTTGTTCAACTGAAACTACTATCTGCTGAGGAAGCATGTAGTTATCAAGTTGCAGCGCAAAAATCCTCACAAAGATTAATATTATATTTAGCAAGAAACGAGATTATTAACGCTGATGATATAGCTCAATGTTTGGCCAGATATTTTAATCTATCATATATAGATTTAGACAGCATAGATGTAGATATAGAAGCTAGAGATATCGTTTCAAATAAACTAATAATCAAATATAACGTTTTGCCATTGTATTGTCGTGGTAATCAATTACATCTAGCTATGGACGACCCAAGTCAACATGTAGCCATACAGGATATTAAATTTCAAACAGGGTATTCGCTCGTGCTTTTGGTTGCACAATCTTTAAAATTAAGTGAGCGAATAACTCAGTTAATTTACCAAAAGGAGAATATGGGGTTAGAACAGTGCTTTACTCATCTTCCAAAAATAGCGATGGGTGAAATCGAAAGCTTAAATCAAGATTTAGAGCATTCTGATGCCCCAATTATTAAACTTGTAAATATTATAATTCAGCAAGCAATTACAAAGAGTGTTTCAGACATTCATTTTGAACCATATGACAGTTATTATAGAATTAGATATAGGCAAGATGGGTTGCTATATGATACAGCACGTCCACCGCCGCAATTTGCAAATCGTATTTGTGCTCGTATTAAGGTGATGGCTTGTTTAAATATCTCTGAAAGAAAAATATCTCAAGATGGTAGGTTTACTTTTAATACTATCAGTAATAAACAAATAGATTGTCGAGTTAGTATTTGTCCAACAATATCAGGAGAAAAAATAGTTATCAGGATTCTTAACTCTGGATTATCAAATAAGCCGCAAATTGATTTGTTGTTTATGACACAAAGAGATAAAAATTGTTTACTAAAGTCACTATCTGAACCTCAAGGACTCATACTAGTAACAGGTCCAACAGGGAGTGGAAAATCACATACACTCTATGCCTCATTAAATTATTTAAATACTGGTATTACTAATATATCTACGGTTGAAGATCCCGTAGAAATAAAGCTCCCCGGGATTAATCAAGTACAAGTAAACCCCAAATTTGGTTTGGATTTTGCGAGTACCTTACGAACTTTTATGCGTCAAGATCCTGATGTTATTATGGTTGGAGAAATTAGAGATTTTGAAACAGCCGAAATAGCTATTAAAGCATCTCAAACAGGCCATTTGGTGTTATCAACGCTACATACTAATAGCTCAGCAGAAACTCTAATTCGCTTACTAAATCTTGGTATTCCCGCATTTTATTTAACTAATACTATAAAGTTAATTATCGCTCAAAGATTGATTCGTAAATTGTGTGAAAACTGTAAAATTATTAGTGATGATGTTAATTTAGATATATTAAATGCATTGGGATATAAAAAAACAGTCACACCTGAATTAAAATTTTATAAAGCCATAGGGTGCAAAAATTGTATTCAAGGTTATAAAGGTCGGATAGCTATTTTTGAAGTAATGCCAATGTCGTCACAAATTTCAAAGATCATGATGGATGCAGAAAATGATGTGTCAATGATCGTAAATCAAGCAATCCTAGAAGGTATGGACACAATAAAACAAGCTGGATTTAGGTATGCTGAAAATGGTGTCACGAGTCTTGAGGAGCTTGTCCGTGTCACATAATATTTTCATATATACTTTTTCTGGTATAAACCGTCTTGGAGAATCTACTACAGGAAAACTATTTGCCAGTAGTCTCTATGATGCAAGGGATATCCTACGTAGGAGAGATATTATAGTTACCTCTCTTAGCAAAAAAAATAATTGGAATTATATTCGAAATAATAGGGCAATTTCTCCTCGTGACATTAATATTTTTACAAGACAGATTGCAACTACTTTAAATGTTGGAATCCCTTTTAAACAGGCTCTAGATTTAATTTGTAATAATCAAAGTAGTTCATCATTGAGGTGGTTGATGCAATCTATTCAACAAGATATTGAGTCAGGACTATTACTTTCAGAATCTATTAGTAAACACCCCAAACTATTTAATCCTTTTTATTGTAATCTAGTTGCTGTTGGTGAGGGATCAGGTACTCTCAAAATAATGTTAAATAGGATTTCAGAATATCTTAACAATAAAGAAAAAACCAAAAAGAAGATAAAAAAGATTATTACATACCCAATAATACTGCTAATTATGGCTATAATGGTTTCAGTATGTGTTTTAATTTTTATTATACCGCAGTTTGAGACTTTGTTTAGAACAGTAAATGCTGAACTACCATTAATCACAACTTTACTTCTCTATATCTCTAAATATACGCAAAATAATTTAGGGTATGGGGTTTTGGTAGTAACTTCTATAAGTTTGATTTTTCGAATCTTGTATGACTTTTCTTATCAATTTACAATAATTGTTGATACCTTCTTATTAAAAGTACCTATAGTTGGCAATATTATTCAAAAAATAATACTATCCAGATTTACGAATGCATTAGCTGTTACTTATTCATCTGGTATGACCATGATCGAGTCATTAAAACTAGTAGAGTGTCTGGTTGGCAATAAAGCTTATGTCAAAGCTGTAAAAATACTTATAACTAAAATATCAGAAGGTGAGCAATTACAATTCGCGATGCGTACAACTAGAATGTTTCCAGATTTTGTTATCAATATGTTGAGTGTTGGGGAGGAGTCAGGGAGTTTAGATGATATGTTACGTTATGTTGCAGACTATTATGATAAAGCTGTAGAAAATGATATTTATAAATATAGTAATTTGTTGGAGCCTACTATTATGGTAATACTGGGCATAATTATTGGTGGGTTAGTTTTTGCGATGTATTTTCCAATTCTAAAACTGGGGTCAGTAGTATGATAGATATACAAGAGTTTGTAGCGTTATATCCAGTCACCGCATATGTGTTATTGGGCGTGTTTTCGTTACTTGTTGGTAGTTTTCTAAATGTAGTAATTTATCGTCTTCCTCTGATGATTAATGCGGAGTTAAGGATCCAGTCTTTAGAAACCCTTAATCTTTCAACTGAAAATGAGAGTAATTGCATTAATCTTTGTACTCCAAGATCCCATTGCAACGGATGCAAAAAACCGATCTCAGTCTGGCACAATATACCGATACTGAGTTATATCTTTTTAAGAGGTAAGTGCGCCTTTTGTAAGTCTAAAATATCTTTGATGTATCCAGTTATAGAGATAATATGCGTTGTATTATCGTTAAGCGTTGGGTATTACTTCGGCTTTGGATTAGCGCTACTTTTTATTTTGCCATTTGTTTGGACGTTAATTTGCTTGAGCGTAATTGACTTTAATTATCAGATTCTACCTGATTGTTTAACCTTGGGTTTGTTGTGGTTAGGTTTGCTTGCTAATACTCAGGAGATTTTCACAAGCTTATCGAGTGCGATAATTGGTGTGGTGGTTGCGTACTTGGGTCTGTGGATTTTTATCAAGATTTTTTACCTTATAACTGGAAAAATTGGTATGGGAAATGGTGATTTTAAGTTACTAGCCGCCTTGTCAGCTTGGTTTGGATGGAATGCAATAGTATTTATTTTGCTAATTTCTTCAGTTTTGGGAACAAGTATTGGTTTAATTTACTTGATTTCTTCGGGCAAATCAAAAGACACTTTAATACCTTTTGGACCGTTTCTATGTATAGCAGGCTTTGCATATCTCTTTTTAAAGAACTCAATTTCTTGGCCTTGATAGTATTAAAAGTTAAAAAATAGCAATTATTTCTTTTACCGGTTGTCGTTGCTTTATATTACTATTTATTAATCTGCTAACTGGAAAGGATATTAGCTCAGCTCCCTGGTATTGTTTCCTGGTAAACTCTGTATCGTGATTTGAAATAATAACTTTTATTCCTCTGCCAGCAGCATCTTTTGCCGCATTTGCCAGAGATATTTGCTCTTCTTCACCAAATTTTATACTTGTATATGAAGAAAAATTTGAGTTTTGATTAAGTGGTGAATATGGTGGATCGCAGTATATAAAATCTCCTGGGTTTGCGAGCTTAAATGTCTCACGAAAATCACCATGAAAAAAAGATGTATTTAAACTTTTTTGCTTAAATTTTAGCATTTCATTGTATGGAAAATATGGTTTAACATAACGTCCAAAAGGGACATTATATATTCCTTGATTATTATATCTACAAAGACCATTGTAGCCATGTCGGTTTAGATATAGAAAAATTGCCGCTCTGTCTTGCGGATTTTGTGTTTGATTGAAGTTTGTCCTTAACTGGTAATATCTTGACTCTTTGTTGTTCTCATCAGAGAAAAAATCCCTGCAGTATTCAATAAAGTCAGTACCATATTGTTGAATGCATTTAAAAACAGCAATTAAATCGCTATTTTGTTCAGCTAAAAGATTATTATCATAATTTGTATTTAAAAAAACCGACCCAGATCCAGTAAATGGCTCAATTAATCGCTTTGAATCTGGGAAGTGTGGCAATATTTTATCTAGACAACTGTATTTGCTTCCGGCCCATTTAAGAAAAGAACGAGACTTTTTCATATAACAAATCCTAGATTTCTAGTAATATTTATCTATTTTAAAGCCTGGAGCATTTGCTTAAATATTTTTGGACTACCAGCAATTACATCACCGCTTTTCATATGATCTTCACGGCCAGAATGATCACTAATTAAACCACCAGCTTCTTGAACCAAGAGCACTCCTGCCGCAATATCCCAAGGTTGCATAGATAGGGCGTAGACACCATCTATTCTTCCAGCAGCAAGGTATGCAAGATCAAGAGCTGCAGAACCAGTACTGCGCATACCGCCACAATTTTCTGTAAAGCTTTGAAATGCATTTAGGTAGCGCTCTGAAAGAGTTTCAGATCTCACTGGAATACCAGAACTAAGCATCGCTTGATTAAATTTTGTAGTTTTAGAAACACGAATTCTGCGATCATTAAGTTTTGTTCCAGAGCCTCTACTTGAAGAAAAACACTCGTGTCTGATAGGGTCGTATACAACCGCATGTTCAATTCTGTTTTTATATGACAATGCAATTGATACGGCATAAAATGGAAAACTATGTAGGTAGTTTTTAGTTCCATCAAGTGGATCTATAATCCATATGTAATCTGAGTCTTCTTGGTAATTTCCACTTTCTTCGGCATTGATACCATGGTCTGGGTATGCTTTAAGAATAGTGTTTATAATTGCTTGCTCAGCCTTTACATCAACTTCACTATAAAAGTCACCCTGATTTTTTTGCATTATTTTAATGCGGTCAAGTTGATCAGAGTTGCGCTGAATTATATCACCAGCTAGGCGGGCAGCATTGATTGCTATATTTAAAAGTGGGTGCATGATGATACCTCAAGATAAACAGCCGAGAATTCTACCATAATAGATAGAATTCGTCTGTATTATTTCTGCAAATCTTATAAATAAGTTTTGCACCTATCTTTTATGCTGCCAAGTTATTTCTTCCATTGGGCATGGTTTTTTGGGGTTTTGTCTTTATATACGCGTACCATTTGTGGCTTGTCGTTTAAATTAAACCATTGTATTTCAATTCTGCGATTAAACGCACTACCATGAATAATGTCGTTATTACCTATGGGATATTTATCACCGTAGCCTTGAGCTGTTATCAGTCTTGCTGGGATATTATGCGCCCACAAGAATGTTAGCATTGTATTTGCTCTGGTTGATGTAAGCCATTTTTTATGATGGTTGCTGCCTACATTATCAGAAAATGCACTTACGTATACATGGCTTTTTGGATAAAATCTTAGTAATCGAATAATATTATTCAGTCCAGCAAAACAAATATCATTAAATTTAGGACTATCAAACTGATAATAATGATCTGTTGGGACGATAAGGGTCATGGTGTCGCCATATTCTATATATTGCATGTCTTGTTTGCGTATTTCATCAATAACAGCAGGCTTGTTTGAACGGTATATACCAGCTAGAGTACCAGCTGCTCCACCTATAGCAACCCCAACCAGTGGTTGCCCAAGAAGACTTCCAGTAACAGCACCAACTCCCATTCCTAGTGTGGTTGATTTAAGGCGGGGTGGATCTTTATCAAAGTCATTATAGGGTGGCTTGTGGCAGCCAGTTAGGATAAAACATAATAAGCTAATGAACGTTATCATTTTAAAAAGTCTATTTTTGTCTGTAACTTTCCTTGACATTTCAACTCCTGAATTAAGCAATACTCTCGCAAGTTCTGGGTTTATAGAGCTTATTTATGTATGTTATTAAGTCTATTTATAATGACTTATATCTATAGTTTTATTTGACAGCGACTTCTATTATTAAGGATCCTAAATATTTTCGCAATTATTTTATGTATATCATTTCTCACTGCTGCTGCTTTGAGTATGATTTGAGGAAATAGTTTGAACATTAACACCTTGTATAAGAGGATTTTTCTGCGCATTACGAAGATACTCAATAAAAGGTGTTTTCATAACAATTAATTTATCGGATGAAGCATGAACAAAATATGGCGTATCTTTTTCCCAGATAACAAAACCTAGGTGAGATACATTGAGATTAGTACCTATTAGTTTCCGTAAGTTCCAGTTAGGTCTTACTATTTCTACTATCGAGCCATTCGGGATTTGCTTAAAAACTTGTAAGTTAGCTTCGCCAGATTTTTTAAACAAGGCATTTAAAGGTATATATGGGATTTTGGAAGTATACTTTGAAAGCTCTTGACCTTTTTTACGCAGAAGCAATAATTTTTTTTGCTTTTGAGTATCAGAAGCCTCAGGTATGCGGATTCTATTAATGGACATATTTTTATACCAATTGTTCTTATCTATACAAGTGGTTGCGATTAAAGCTAATGATTGATTATTCTTATTATGGATTTCTTTAGTAATATCTTTAACTAAACCTTGGTTTTGATTATTAACATTCCAATCAAGACAGGTGAAGTGATTACGGTTTAAAAATGACACTACTCCTTGCTTGTAGCGAATTTTTTTTATATATCTTTGGAATGAAGATAGGTCAGTTGCTAGAGCTAAGGCCATTACTGTATCAACATAAGTTTCACAGTCAAAAACATCTAAGCTATATAATGGTGTTTGATCAAACTGGCCATTAGCGCCTTCTCCAAGTGCATTAAAGGAGTATGGTTTATTAATAAATTGCTTGTTAATATAGGCGATTTTAGAGGGGAAGTCTTTAAACCTTATGCTATCAAGACGTTTGAATATTGCCTGAATTTTACCATTTGTTTGCGCGCAAGTTGGATAGTGATCCTTAGCTGCAAAGCTTGGTATCGAAATAAGTAGAAGTAAATAAAGTATTATATTGGGCATTGAAAAATCAAAAACAATATGTTCTGATTGTAGTTTACCGTTAAGTTATGTGAGGAGCAAGAGTGTTAAATATTATATGGTTGTCAATGCTCTTAATCTCTGTGGTAGTTGGTGCATTCACAGGTCGTTTAGATGCTGTTGTTATGGCTGTTACCGAATATGCGAAAATTGGTTTTGAAATCGCTTTAGGTTTAGCAGGGATAATGTCGTTATGGTTGGGTATTATGCAAATAGCCACAGACTCTGGTTTAGTTAAGTTAATGGCCCGTATTCTTAGCCCGGCTATGCGTTTATTATTTCCAGAGGTTCCAGCTGATCATCCAGCAATGGGTGCTATGATCTTAAATATATCTGCTAATATGCTTGGAATGGCTAATGCGGCGACTCCTTTTGGATTGCAGGCGATGAAAGAATTACAAAAATTAAATGATCATGCCCATACTGCAACCAACGCCATGTGTACTTTTTTAGCAGTAAATACTTCAAGCGTTCAGATTATACCAGCAACAGCAATTGCATATTTAGCAGCAAATGGCTCTATTCATCCTACTAGTGTTATTTTTAGCTCGCTTGTGGCAACGAGTATCTCAACTTTAGTAGCTTTGATTGTAGTTAAGCAGTTATCAAAATTACATATCTATCGAATAAAACCAGTAGGAAATTTATGAGTAATATCTCGAGTTATATTTCTAACGCTCTGTTTCTTTCTTTTGTGGTTGGTATTCCTCTTTATGCAGCTATAAAAAAGGTTAATGTTTTTGACTCTTTTGTTAGTGGTGCCAAGGAGGGGTTTCAAATAAGTATTAGTCTTATACCATATTTGATAGCGATGTTGGTCGCAATTGGTATGTTACGAGCATCTGGTTTTTTTGAAATATTATATAATTTATTAACTCCATTTTTGAATGCAGTTGGTATGCCAGCGGAGCTGCTTCCGTTAGCCCTAATTAGACCATTTTCAGGGAGCGCTGCAAATGGTGTTATGGTAGATTTGATCCAGCAACATGGCGGAAACTCATTTATAGCAAAAACTGCCGCTACAATGATGGGAAGCACCGAAACCACTTTTTACGTTATAGCTATTTATTTTGGTGCTGTAAATATTCGTCATACTAGGCACGCTATTCCATCAGGTCTTTTAGCTGATTTGGCGGGTGTTATTTCATCTGTTGCTGTTTGTCACTATTTGTTTAAATAGCGACAAACAGGTGTTCTTGACAATTGGGGAGAGAGTCAAAAATCAGGCTAATTTAGCACAAGTTTTAACTTGAGTGAGGCGAATAACCAGCTCTATTTAACGAACTCAAGTTGAAATTTGGGCAAATTAGCATGGTTTTTGGCCGTGGCCCCAATTGTCAATAGACCCTAACCCTAGCTCGTAGTTTGTTGACACCCTTGGGATGATTGGGCTAAATCTTCTATTTACTTGATTAGGGCTAGCAATTTCATCGCTGTCAAGAATTTGCTTAGGAGATAGGTATCGTTGAAATCTCTCGCCATGTAGGGGATGAAATCCTGTATGATAACTTATAAGAGCGGCAAATTCGTAGTGATTTAGTGTTAAGCGTGATTCTTGACTTTGTTTACTTAACTTATCTTTTAATTGTGGCACTATTATAGAGTTAAAATCATTGCTTTTAGGAGTTACTCCAAAAAAGCTCGGTGTTTTTTTGTTGCCAGTCCATAGTTTTTGGACCTCATCAGTGTATGGGCACACATAGAAGAGGTTGGCAGGAGGTGTGAATGTACTTTCAATACTCTCTCCAGTATCATGGGATACATATTTAATAGTACTTTTTTCATTGCAAATCAAAACACAATCACCTTTATATTCATCCCAGTTTTCTGGGGTTTCGTTTAAAATATGTAGGGTGCTTACTCCTTTACTTGAACGAGGAGAACCTAGTGCTCTAAAAATACTAATCATGTCTTATTTGCTTCCTATGTATTCTTTAAAAGAGCCGTATGATATATTATTTGCAGGTATTTGGGAAGGATATTTAATTATTTATTGGTTTTAATGAAAATTTTTAATGATAATTTTCTTATTTAGAGATATGGTATTACTGTTTGTTGATGTTGTTTTTATAATAACAAATTACAACTGTTCTTCAACTAAACCTATTGTTTTTAAATAAAGTATGGATGTTTTATGCAAAATTCTATGGGAAAATCACTGAAAAATTTAATTGCGGAAAATTCTCCAGTCCAGGTGTTAGGAGTTATAAATGCATACTCTGCTATGCTTGCTGAGCAATCTGGGGCAAAGGCTATTTATATTTCAGGGGCCGGTGTTGCTAACTCTTCTTATGGTTTACCTGATCTTGGGATAACTTCTTTAAATGACGTATTAGAAGATGTTAGGCGAATAAGGCAGGCGTCATCTTTACCTGTTTTAGTAGATGTAGATACTGGATTTGGCGGTATGTTTAATATAGCTCGTACAGTATCACTCATGGAGCAGGCCGGTGTCGCTGCTATTCATATTGAAGATCAAGTTGCTGAGAAAAGATGTGGTCATAGACCAAATAAAGCAATTGTATCTAAATCCGAGATGGGCGATCGCATTAAATCTGCAGTTGATGCGAGAAAAGATGAAAACTTCATAATAATGGCGAGAACAGATGCATATGCAAAATATGGGATGGATGAGGCATTGGATAGGGCTGCATATTTTGTTGAATTAGGTGCAGATATGATTTTTCCTGAGGCATTAACTACCTTAGATGAATATCGTAATTTTACTGGGGTTTTAAATGCTCCAGTACTTGCAAACATAACCGAGTTTGGAAAAACCCCAATGTTCACGATTGATGAATTAAAAAGTGTCGGGGTTAGTCTGGCTCTGTATCCATTAAGCGCTTTTAGAGCTATGTCAAAAGCCGCGTTGAATGTTTATACAACCATAATAAATGAGGGAACACAGGATTCAGTTGTTGACACCATGCAAACACGGGATGAATTGTATGAGGTTCTAGGATACTGTCAGTTTGAAAGTCAATTAGATAAGCTTTTGGAGGAAAAAAATGGTGAGTAATGCAGCTGGTTTAGCAGGAGTGGTCGCAGGTAAATCTGCTATTGCAACAGTAGGTCAGGCAGGAAAAGGGTTAAGTTATCGAGGATATTCTATTGAAGATTTAGCATCAAATGCTAGTTTTGAGGAAGTAGCATATTTACTAAATTACGGTCAACTACCTACCAAAAGTGAGTTAAATACATATATTGATAGGTTAATAGGTTTGCGAACTCTACCTAATACTTTAAAAGAAGTTTTGAGATTGATTCCTAAAGAGACTCATCCAATGGATGTTTTAAGAACTGGTTGTTCTATGCTTGGAAATATTGAGCCTGAGCATGATTTCACTGAGCAACATGACGCTTCTGATAGGTTACTGGCAACTTTTCCAGGAATGTTATGTTATTGGTATGCTTATCATAATTTAGGTCGTGAAATCTCAGAGATGAGTGATGAAACAACTATTGGCGGTCATTTTCTGGCATTATTACAAGGAAAATCTCCATCAAAATTACATCGTGATATGATGAATGTTTCATTAATATTATATGCTGAGCATGAGTTTAACGCTTCAACATTTGCGGCAAGAGTAACGGCGGGTACTTTATCGGATTTTTATTCGGCTATTACCTCGGCAATTGGAACTTTGCGTGGACCATTACATGGTGGAGCAAATGAAGCAGCAATGGAGTTAATAGGTAGTTTCTCTACACCAGATGAGGCTGAAATAAAATTAACCCAAATGCTAGATAATAAAGTTAAAATAATGGGTTTTGGTCATCGAGTTTATAAAGATTGTGATCCACGTTCAGACATTATTAAAGAATGGTCTAGAAAGTTAGGTGAAGATAATAATGACCTAAACCTATATAAAATATCAGAACGAATAGAAGAATTGATGCGTAGTAAAAAAGATTTGTTTCCAAATTTAGATTTCTATAGCGCATCTGCGTATAACTACTGTGGCATCCCAACAGAATTATTTACACCAATATTTGTGATGTCGAGGATAACTGGGTGGTCAGCTCATGTATTTGAACAACGAGCAGATAATAAGTTAATTCGTCCATCGTCTGAATATATTGGACCTGAATTAAAAACTTTCCCCGCAATTAATGAGAGATAGATATATGGACTTATCAGTAGAAGAGAATATTAAACCAAATTACGATATTGTTATTAATGATATAGCTGACTACGTGTTAAATACTAAAATAGATAGTACAGCAGCATATGAGACGGCACGTTTATGTCTTATGGATACTTTAGGTTGTGGCATGTTAGCTTTGAACTTCCCTGCGTGCACTAAATTACTTGGTCCTGTAGTAGAAGGAGCGGTATTACCAGGGGGGGCAAGAGTTCCTGGCACAAACTTTGAACTTGATCCTATTCAAGCAGCATTTAATATCGGTACAATGATTCGATGGTTGGATTTTAATGACACATGGCTCGCAGCAGAGTGGGGGCATCCCTCCGATAATTTGGGTGCTATATTAGCTGTGGCTGATTATTTAGCCCGTCAGGGTATAAAGTTTAATAACAATGAACTGACCATGCATGATGTTTTGACATTAATGATTAAGGCTCATGAAATCCAAGGCTGTCTTGCTCTTGAAAATAGTTTAAATGCCATTGGTATTGATCATGTTATGTTTGTTAAAGTTGCTAGTAGCGCTGTAAGTTTGGCTCTTCTTGGAGCAAATAAAGAAGAACTTGTTGAAGGATTGTCACAGGTATTTGTCGATGGACAAAGTCTTCGTACTTATCGACATGCACCGAACGCAGGATCTAGAAAATCATGGGCTGCTGGTGATGCAACATCGAGGGCAGTTCGCCTAGCTTTGATTAGTAGGGCTGGTGAAATGGGTTATCCAAGTGCTTTGACTGCTCCAAAATGGGGTTTTTATGATGTGTTATTTAAAGGAAAGAAATTTGAGTTCCAGCGCCCATATGGTTCATATGTTATGGAAAGTGTTCTCTTTAAACTGTCTTTTCCTGCAGAGTTTCATGCTCAGACTGCCGTTGAATGCGCGGTAATTTTACACCCTCAAATTATTAATAAACTTGATGATATATCTCGTATAGAGTTAATTACACATGAGTCAGCCATTCGCATTATTAGCAAACAAGGACAATTACATAATCCAGCCGATAGAGATCATTGCTTGCAGTATATGGTAGCCGTTGGGTTGTTATTTGGAGATTTAGAAGCTAAGCACTATGAGAATGAGACGGCAGCAAACCCTAGAATTGATGAGTTGCGTAGTAAAATGCACGTTGTTGAGGATAAGCAGTTTTCAAAAGATTATCATGACCCCGCTAAGCGTTCTATTGCAAATAGTATTAAAGTTATATTCAAAGATGGTAGTGAAACAGATTTAATTACTATTGAGTACCCAATAGGTCATAGAAGACGAAGAGAGGAAGGTACTCCAGTTTTATTAAATAAGTTTACATCTAACTTGAAAACTAGATTTTCAGAAGACAAAATTCAGAAAATCTTAAGTTGTATGGATAGTTTAGAGTCTCTATCAGCAACAACAGTTGCTGATTTTATGCAAATTTGGTGTGATTAGTAATGAAAAGAACAGTTTTTATGATTTCCGATGGCACGGCTATTACAGTTGAGTCTTTATGTAGTAGCTTGCTTACTCAGTTTGATAATATTGAATTTTCAACGCAGATTTTTCCATTTGTAGATACAATGGAAAAAGCAGAAAGTATTTGTTCGAAAATAGAGCTTGATTTTGAGAATAATGATACAAAGCCATTAGTGTTCATGACTTTAGTTGATCCAAATAGAGCTGATTTAATTAAGAATACAAATGCATGTGTTTTTGATTTGTTTGAATCTTTCTTGTCGCAAATTGAGCAAGAGCTGGGAGTATCGGCATCAGACACTGTTGGTCGGGCACATTCAGTATCTAGTAGTGAAAAATACGACTTGCGAATAGATGCCGTGAACTATGCACTTGCTTTTGATGATGGGATAAAAATTTCTGGGTATGAGAAAGCAGATATTATTTTGATAGGTGTATCTAGGTGTGGTAAGACCCCAAGTTGTTTGTATATGGCTTTGCAGTTTGGGGTCTTTGCTGCTAACTATCCATTCACTGATGATAACCTAACAAATTATAAACTACCCGAAACACTTATTCCTTTTAAACATAAGCTATTTGGCCTAACAATTGATGCGCAAAGGTTATGTAATATCAGAATGGAGAGAAGGCCAAACACTAGATACTCTTCACTAGCACAGTGTAGAAGGGAGGTAAGTGATGTTGAGTTAATGTATAAGAATGAGAGAATTCCTTATATAAATTCTACTAGTTTTTCTATTGAAGAAATATCGACTAAAATAATGTCTGTTGTACAGATTTCTCGTAAGATCTAGTTTGATTTTAGGTTTTTATAGAGAGTTCGACTATTCACCTGAGGTGAGTGCTTGGACTTCATAAAGCTCGATATTATTAGCACACTCATCATTAGCACAACTATTGGTGATGTGACTTTATTTGGCCATCCCCAGTTGAGCTTCCATGCGGTTATAGTATTCAAACTTACAATAATCATACTTGAAATAATGAAGTGCTTGCTTATCGCTGTTGACTTAATTAATACTAGGGTCTGTTGACAATTGGTGCCACGTCCAAAAACCATGCTAATTTGCCCAAATTTCAGCTTGAGCTCGTTAAATAGAGCTGGCTATTCTCCTCACTCAAGTTAAAATTTGTGCTAAATTAGCCTGATTTTTGACTCGCACCCCAATTGTCAACAGACCCTAAGGTTTTTTATAATTTAATGAAATATTTAAAGTTAAGATTCCAATCATAAATCTAACCGGTATCTGTTGACTGTTTAGTGTTTGCGTCAGCAAGATTACTTGTATCGTATAATTTTAGGCTTACTATAATTTTATTTGCTTTTTGCAGGAAGTCATTTTTATCTTGTATAGCAATTGATTCAGCTTGAGGAAGTTTTATAGTAGTTGGGTTCTGTGCTTTTTTATTGATATGGAATTCGTAGTGGCAGTGAGGGGCTGTTGCAAGGCCAGTTTGACCTACATAACCAATTAGTTGTCCTCTTTTAACATAGTCGCCTTTGGATAAACCCTTTTTAAATCGAACCATATGTGCATAAACAGTCTCGTAATTTTTATTATGAGATATTTTAATCATGTTACCGTAGCCACTATTTAAACCAATAAACTTAATCCTACCATCACCAGTCGCAAGAATTGGCGTACCAAGTCTTGCGGCAAGATCAATTCCCTTGTGAGGTCTAACATAATTTAGGATAGGATGTTTTCTAGCTGGATTAAAGGTGGAACTAATATGACTATATTTTATAGGATATCTTGCGAAAGCTTTTTTTAGGCTGTGGCCGTCAGGTGTATAGTACTCAGTGTCACCAGCTTTATTTGTATGAGCTACTGCTTGGTGAACATTAGCTTTTCTTTTATACTCAACTGCAACAATATCACCCGTACTTATTTTTGTATCATCAACGAAGTATGTGGTATAGAGAATACTGAACTTGTCTCCTTCACGTATATCTTTTGCAAAGTCTATTTCCCATTCAAAAATTTTAGTCATTTGTTGGATTAACTTATAAGGAATATTAGCTTTCTTAGCTGTATTGTATAATGATCCGTGAACAGTTGCGCTAACATACTCTTCATGACTATCGATGCTACGAGACTGAATTGTTGTGATGAACTTATTATCTTTTCTAGTGGAAACTAGAAACTCAGTAGTATTGATAGGAAATATAATTCTCTCAAGGATATCATTCTGAATTAAAAATTGAATTTGTTGGTTAGGACGTATATTTGTAAGGCTTTTAGCAAATGGATTATCATGTAAAACTTCATGTAGGGTTTTTTGACCAATGCCTGATTCTTCAAAGATCTTACCTAAGGTATCATTTGGTTTGGTAATTATGTTTGTCCAGTTTTCTGGATCTTCCTGAGAATCCGTATCAACGAACTCTTCATCAGATGTCGGTAGGTCTATTGAGTTACAGACAGTAGGTTGCTGATATTTATAATTCATCGTATATATAGATAACATTAGGACAATGGAAATCCCGATAAATACCCAGTGCTTATATACTTTGATAGATTTCTTATTCTCTGTTGTGTTTCTTTGTTGCATTTTTAGCCTTTATCTTTAAAATATGTAAAATGAATTTCAAACATTTACATTGAAAATTTGTAGCGAACACATTTCATCCGGGCTAAGATACCTGGTGTAAGAAGTTAGGTCAATCAAAAATAAGGTTTTAGGAATATGATTGTAGAAAAAAAAAGTGGCGTTGAAAAGATTAAGCATCCTGTTGATATGCAAGTTTTAGAAGAACTAATGCGCGGTTGCTTCGAGGTATTGCCAGAGTCAGGCTTAGTTGCAAAGCTCGAAAAAGGAGTTCCATTAAAAGTTAAAGCAGGTTTTGACCCAACTGCTGCGGATATTCATTTAGGTCATACCGTATTATTAAATAAGTTACGACAATTTCAGCAGCTTGGGCATGAGGTTATATTTCTAATCGGTGACTTTACAGCCTCCATTGGTGATCCTACGGGTAAGAATGTAACAAGAGCGCCATTAGATAAAGATAAGATTCTACTAAATGCTAAAACATATCAAGAACAAGCGTTTAAGATTCTTGATCCAGAAAAGACTACTATAGTATATAACTCAGAATGGCTTGCAAAAATGGGAGCAGATGATCTAATAAAGCTTGCATCAACAAGCACGGTATCACGAATGCTTGAGAGAGATGACTTCTCTAAGAGGTATGGAAGTCAACAACCGATAGCCATCCATGAATTTTTATATCCTTTAATTCAAGGTTATGATTCAGTGGCACTGGAGTCTGATATTGAGTGTGGTGGGAGCGATCAGAAGTTTAATTTACTTATGGGACGAGAGTTACAAAAGCATTATGGTCTTGAACAACAGGTTGTGATGATGACACCATTGATTGAGGGACTTGATGGTGTTAAGAAAATGTCGAAGTCATTAGATAACTATATAGGTATAAATGAGCCAGCCGATATGATTTTTGGGAAACTAATGTCTATATCAGATGAGTTAATGTGGCGCTATATAGAGTTACTTAGTTTCAGACCCTTAACTGAAATAGAAAATCTCAAGACTAAAGTTGCTGAAGGTTTAAATCCTAGGGATGTCAAAATTGATTTTGCGAAAGAGATAGTAGCTAGATTTCATGATGATTCACAAGCGCAATCAGCTCATCAGGCATTTATAGCTAGATTTCAGAAGAAACTCATTCCCGATGACTTACCAATAAAAGAAATCAAATGGAGTTCTACAGATAAAGTAGGTCAAGTTATAAAGTTATCTGGTTTAACAAGTGGAACATCTGAGGCGATGAGGCTAATAAAACAAGGTGCCGTTAAGGTGAATGGAGAGAAAATTTCAGACACTTCCATGGCTTTGGAACCTAATTGCGAACATATAATTCAAGTGGGTAAGCAAAGAATAGCCAAGGTATATTTAAAGTCGTAAAAAGTGAAAAAAGTGTTTGACAAAGGATTTGAAAAGAGTAGAATACCCAGCACGCCAAGAGGGCGGGTTAATTAAGAATTTAGTGAAAGACAAACTGTGTGGGCGCTCTGATAGAAGAGTGTTTAAGAAGAAATAGAAGT
>JARGPO010000054.1 GCA_029213075.1 Legionellaceae bacterium
GGAGGTAATGGCGACGCTTAAGGCAGAGGGATCCTCTAACAAGAATTTTAGTGAATTATTACCACCAACTGAAAACACAATACTCCCCTACCTACGCCTACTTAGTCCGACTTGTTCGGACTATCTAGAGAATTTCAAAACAAATCTGGCTAGATACCCTGCATAAAGCAGGGTAAGTAGGGAGAGGAGGTAAAAATGGCGACGCTTAAGGCAGGGGGATCCTCTAACAAAAATTTTAGTGAATTGTTACCACCAACTGAAAACACAATACTCCCCTACCTCAGCCTACTTAGTCCGACTTGTTCGGACTATCTAGTGAATTTCAAAATAAATCTGGCTAGATACCCTGCATAAAGCAGGGTAAGTAGGGAGAGGAGGTAAAAATGGCAACACTTAAGGCAGAGGGATCCTCTAACAAGAAATTTAGTGAATTATTACCACCAACTGAAAATACAATACTCCCCTACCTCCGCCGACTTAGTCCGACTTGTTCGGACTATCTAGAGAATTTCAAAACAAATCTGGCTAGATAACCTGCATAAAGCAGGGTAAATAGGGATAGGGGGTAATGGCGACGCTTAAGGCAGGGGGATCCTCTAACAAGAATTTTAGTGAATTATTACCACCAACTGAAAACACAATACTCCCCTACCTACGCCTACTTAGTCCGACTTGTTCGGACTATCTAGAGAATTTTAAAATATACCTGGCTAGATACCCTGCATAAAGCAGGGTAAGTAGGGGTAGGAGGTAATGGCGACGCTTAAGGCAGAGGGATCCTCTAACAAGAATTTTAGTGAATTGTTACCACCAACTGAAAATACAATACTCCCCTACCTCCGCCTACTTAGTCCGACTTGTTCGGACTATCTAGGGAGTTTAAAAATAATTCTGGCTAGATACCCTGCATAAAGCATGGTTTCTAGGAGTTGGAAGTAATGACACCGCTTAAGGCAGCGCCATTAGGCCTTGGGCAAGCATGGGACGATACTGGAACTTCAATTTGTTAGGCCAAGAACCAACCTATAAATTTTTTAGTCTAACGGTTATAGAGTCTAACTTTGATGCTCTTTCTCTGAAAAAACAGATATCAACAAGACATTGTTTTTGTCAATATGCTATAATAATAACATGAATACAAAGACTGAAGAACAAGATTTTTTACTCCGAAAAGATAATATTTCCTATTTATTTTCTAATAAATGGATTGCACCATCTTTTCTCTCATATCTTATTTTTTTAAGTATACTACCAGCAACCGTAGCCTTGAGAAGTGTAAAGAAACTACCGATAACAAATAATTCAGAAACTAATCTTGTAGCAAGTAATAGCTTTATCCAAAGATCAATGGTTGAATACAAACCCATATGGAAAACTATTGACTATGACGGTACAGAAAAAAGTGACTACCAAATAATATCAGAAATAACAGAATGGAGCAGATACAATTATACATTCTGTATTCTTACTCATCAATTTCAAGCTATAGAATTCGAAGGACTTGAAACATTAAAGGTCTATTCAAAAGAGCCAAATACAAATAAGTACAGTGTGGTATTTGGTGGCAATATGCAAGACTCTATGATTCTCCAAGTACATAAGGATCATATTGAGAAAGATGAAAATAGAAACTATATATTCTGGAACTACCCGGGCGTTGCCGGCAGTGCTGGGAGTACAAGCTCCCCAGAAGACTTGATTAATGCAGGTGTAAAGCAAGTCATGCGATTAATCAATATCGACAAAATACCTGCTCAAGACATAACTCTAGATGGACATTCGCTTGGTGGCGCCGTGGCTATAGGTGTGGCAGAAGTGTTACATGCTAATGGACACTATGTTAATCTGAAAATTGACCGCTCATTCTCATGTGTTTCTAAATTTGTGCCTAGCCACATTGAGAATTTAGGATTAAATATCCCAATGATTACCGCCCCAATAACTATTGGTTTAGCCGGAATGTCTTTAGGAATAGTTTGTGCCGGTATTGCATCAAAAATTGCCTTAACTCTTGAAACTAGTAAAAACTATAAGCTAGGATGCTTAAACAAGCTTCTAGCAAACTGCATATATATTTTAGGCAACACAATCGGTGTGATTCTTGCTATAACTGGATTACTAGCTGGTGTAGTAATTGGGGGAATAATTGGCAGTATTCTCTCTTCTCAACATCTAGTAACAGCCACACCATATAATTTACCCATGCAATGGGCCTTTAGTTTTGTTTTAAATTTGTCTCTTTGTGAAATGAACTCCAAAAAAGTCCTAGATGGACTACTTGAAAGCGATGATCCTAACAATGAGGCTAAATTTTCAGGAATAACGGCCAAAGATGATGAGGTTATTCTCTACAGTGCGTCACTACAAGAAGCCTTTAAGAAAGATTCTCCTGTTAATGGATCAAAGAGCATAGCATTTGAAGAGTATGATATTCTGGGGCATAACCAAACAATTCCAGACACTTCTAAACCAGAGACATCAACTTATCCCACACCCACCACCAAATAAGTGATATTCACAAATAACAACCAAAGTTACAGAGCATACAGCTTGTAACTTTGGTTTGTAGATTTACGATTTTATTAGTTGTTTTTTGAATATCTAATAGCTTCGTCATACATTTCTTTTCCTTTGAAAATTAATCCTCCGGCTAAAACAGATGTTGCCGATCTAGCACCTGCTCCTTTAAAAAACCTCATTATTCGATGCGCTGATGGTGCGTTGGGTGCTTCATGAAGCATATAGCCAAATATTTTTTTATAACTAACGTTGGCAGTCCCTGTCTTGGCAAGATTTTCTTGTTTCATTATTCTCGCTCTATTTATAGGCGCAGTTACCAAACCAAACATTCCGGCTGAGATCAAAAGTGCCATAAAGTCAGACTCTATCTTTTTATAACCTGATTTTTGAAACTTATTGCTAAGAATAGGTACTGCTGCCAGATAGGTTGTGGCCCAAGCAGCTTCACGAAGGACAACGAAGCTTGCACCACGAAACAAAGCAGATAGTCCATAATAATTATATATAGTACGCGCCGTTGATAGCATTGATTTTTGGGTGTTAAAACAACGGTGTTATCCGCATTCTAAGCTATATACAAAAACTATAGGTGAACACGGATATTCTAAAAATGGAGCGTCTTTCCAAAATTATCGTGAAAATTTTCTGCTATTGTCTTCTTCTGCTTCAGGCACCTCTTTATCAGCCTCTTGCACCGCTTCAACTTGAATCTTGATTAACTTAAATTGAGACACGTATTCTGAATTCCATTCTTGCTTTTCTGGATTTTTTATGAATGCATCTAATGCTGCTTTCGCCGCTTGTCTGTCTTCCTTAGTATTTGCGTCTAAATATATCTTCATAACCTCCAGTCCTTCTTTTTTAACTTTAACAGTACTTACTTCAGAATCCAACTTATCTAGTTCATCAATATAATCACTTATTTTACCACTTAAATATGTTTTTACCCCTGTTAAACTTGTCTCCATTTGCTTTCTATTAATACGAATACTTGATTGATTTACGCAATAATTTTTATATTCATCATCAGATACAAGACCAAGTTCTAATGCCTTATCGATAAATTTAGGACTGTCTTCGGATAGATATTTTTCAAACAAATTTTTATATGTATCAAGATCTCTTAAGTGATAACGTTCATCACTTAATAAAGCTATTTTTTTCTGCAATTCATCTATGTCAGTTTGTATCTTGGTAATCTTTTCTATTGTTTCCTCGTCTGGTTGAGAATTCATAATACGAGCAAACAGAGCTTTTCTAGATGGTTTTAGACTTCCCAATTCATTCTCTTTATCTTTTAATTTAACTTGTAATGTGTTAATCTCTTTACCTACATTTTGAAAATTACGAACTTTAATTTTATCTTGTAGATTTGTCCTAATCTGCTCAACAGAATTAGATTTATTCTGATTTAATTCCATATCTTTTTTAAGACCAATTTCTAGTGGCTTTAATCTGTCTTGAAGATCTTGCGGAGAATTACCTCTACAAATCAAGAAAAAATCCCGTATAAATTTAATAAATTCTGCTACTACAGAAGGTTTAACCCCAACAGATGGAGCAATCTCACCATTTCTAGCTTGTGGTGATTCTTGATGAGAAGACTCATTTGCTTTTTTAGAACCTGAAGTATGAACAATATTTTCTGGACGATTTAATGCCTTTATATAAGACTCTTCTTTCGCAATAGGAACTCGTAGTACTTCTTGAGATTTCCGTAATCTATAAATTTCCTTTTTCAAATTATCACACTCTTTTGTAAGATCATCATATTTTGTATCTGAAATTTCATGAAGTTTTTTTCCATCTGCTTGTGGATTACTATCTTTATATTGCTGTCTAGCTTTCATAGCCTCTTTAGATTTGCTAGCGAAGATATTATCATGATTTTTGCTCAATCGATTTATGTCTTTCTGAATACGCATGTCTTCACGCTCATCAACTTCCGAACGGTAACCCCATGAACTAGCAAGTTCTGAACCAGGATATGGGTTTGGTGACGTTGAAACAATCATACTAACAATACTAGGATCCTGAGGAATAAAAGCATGAACTTTTAGATTTATAAAACCTTCTTTTTCCATTTGTTCAGCAAACTCTTTAGCTATTGACTTATCGCCTAATCCGGCTTCACATGATAAGAAATAAAAGTGCTTGAGGTCCTTTTTTTTTCCCTGGAATTTCAAGGCAATTAATTTAGCTAACTGAGTTCCGGATTGACCAGAAACCCTCCTTCCACTGCTGAGCATATTTTGCGAACTATGACCTACAAATGTAAGAGAGGTAGCTGCTGGTATCTTAGTGGAAGTTATATCAGTTGTCTTACGGTCCATTCTAGCTTGTGCAGTTTTTTCATTGTCACTAGCCAAAAAATCACCTATTCCACCACTTACAACACCACCAATTGATGAGTCTTTACAACAAATCATTACTGGTTCTTCACGTTTATTAAACATTTATATAACCTCCAGAAACATATAAAGCAACCCATTTACCCCAACAACCAGATCTTTATGTATATTTATTATACTATAAAGACTCTTAAATGTACATATATATCATGAATTTATTTTATACTGGTTTATTTGAACACCCTTTAGCTCACCACAAATCAAACAACAACCATTAATTCAATTGAAGTATTTATTGATTTGCTTTATTGTGATATTAGGCATACTAAACGTTCAATTAATGATTAAAAATGCGGCCTTTATTTTCATATGGATCATGATGCTCCTCATTCAAGCTGGGTGTGCCACCTATGGACCAACATATAAAAAACCTAAAGTAAATGAGCTGAAGAAATGGAAAAGTAGTGACGAGCTATCAAAGGTTGGGACTGTAGAACTGCCAATGCTTGCTTGGTGGCAGAGATTTGAAGACCGACAGTTAGATAGGCTAATCGATAAAGCTGTAGCAAATAACAATAACATTCAAAGTGCAGTTGGTAATATTATGGACGCTCAAGGTGAGCTATTACAAGTTCAGTTCTCTATTCTACCTTCAGTAAACGCTATGATAATTGGTTCAACCAACAGTACCGCAGCCCATCTAATGCAACTTGGCTATAGTTCCGGTTTTATCCCTGATTATGCTTTAAACTTATTTAAATATATCCGCTCAAGCGAATGGGCTAAAGCCAAAGCTCGCGCTGCCGATGCCGCCAAAGATGCCGTAAAACTTACTGTTATTAGCCAAACTGCAGCTGGATACTTTACATACTTAGGCCAATCACATCTGCTAGAGCAGCAAGAACAATTGGTCAAAGACCTTAAAATGCTCCTATTTCTCAGTAAGAAACAATATACCCAAGGATTGATTTCTTTATACACCCTGCAACAATATATTCAACAATACGAGCAAGCCAATGCTGTGCTACCAATTGTTACCAATAATGTTGTCTTATCACGAAATGCTCTCAAAGTATTACTTAATGAAAACCCAGGAGATGTAGCAATTGGGTCTGAATTTATGAAGTTGAAAAGTGATGGAATTATACCAACCAATCTACCATCACAGGTTTTAAAAAACAGACCTGATGTTAGAGAAGCTGAGCAAAAACTTATAGCTGCAACTGCGAATATCGGTGTTGTAACATCAACTTTCTTCCCAACTATAACCATAACTGGTATTGGTGCCTCAGGAACCAAAGAACTTGCCCGTTTATTTGCCCAAAATACTGATTACTGGCACTATCTTTTACAATTTACTGAACCACTATTAGCACCAGAATACCCAGGCCGCTACAAATCAGCACAAGGGTTGCGCTACACCGCGTATCGTGATTACATTCAAACAATAAGATTGGCTTTTAAATCTGTAGATGATGATTTATCTGCCCATAAACAGTTTTATGCAAGCTTTGTTGCCGAAGGTAGGAACTTCTCTAGTAGCGATAAGGCATTTAACCTTGCCGAAGATAGCTATAACAAAGGGTTATATAGCTACCCAACGCTCCTAATTAACAAAATAAGAATGGATAATGCGGCAATTAATTTAACCAAATCTAAAATAGCGCAACTAACTACTATCGTGAAATTATATCAAGATTTAGGTGGTGGTTATGCGTATAACTGCAAGACGGTATCATGAGAAAAATTATAATAATTAAGCTCATCCTCATGCTAATGCTTGTTGGATGCACTGACAAAAACAAATCTACGGATGACCCTTTATCTCATGTTGTCGTTGAGAAAGTGAACGCTCGCAACATAGAATACGTTATAAACTACCCAGCTTTTGTACAAGGACTTGTCGACTACAAAATTATACCTCGTATTAGCGGTGTTATTTATAGAAAATATTATAAAGAGGGAACCTTTGTTAAAACAGGCCAACCACTCTATCAAATCGATCCTCGTCCCTATCAATGGCAACTAAAAGGTTATGAAGGTCAGTTGGTTAAAGATAAAGCCGCCCGCGATAACTATAAAATTATTTATGATCGCTATAAAGATTTATATAAAAACAGAGCCGTTTCCAAACAGGCTGTAGAAATCCAAAGAATAAAATATATGGCAGCAGTTGGTAATGTAGAAACTGACGAAGCAGATATAGGAAGAACAAAGCTAAGTCTTAGATATTGCCTCGTGCGCTCCCCTGGCGATGGATACATCGCCGAGCGTGTGGTGACTATCGGGACCATGGTAACCGCATTTGAAACTGTGTTAAATAAACTAAATTCTGTTAATCAAATGTATCTTTTATTTTCCATGCCTGAAAACCAACGCTTAGGTATTGAAGATGGAATACTAAACAAATCAATCTCTGTTCCAGATAAAGCAACCTTCCCAATCGATATTGAACTAGCCAATGGCAAAATGATTAAAGGAGCTGGCTATGTGGAATTCACAGACACACGCATTGCCTTAACTAACGGTTCTTGGAATATGCGAGCTTATGTTGATAACTGCTTTTTAAAAAACAAACTATTAGCAGGTCAATACGTAACGGTATACATAAGAGACATAAACTATTTAAATATGCATAGCGTACCACAAGCCGCTGTCATGATGAATGACAACGGTCATTATGTCTACTTGGTTGAGAATAATAAAGTAGTAAGAAGATATGTAAAAACAGGCAAGATGTTTGGTAAGTACAGGTGGATGATAGAGGAAGGTTTAAAAGACGGTGAAACAGTTATCACCAAAGGTAACATTCGAGTTTCTGTGGGACAAAACGTCGTAATTGATAAGGTAAGGAAAAGTTAGTATATGTTTAGTCGTTATTTTATATTACGCCCAGTACTATCCTCTGTAGTCGCTATAGTTTTAGTTATTGCCGGACTAGTTGCTATGTATGGATCACCAGTTGAACAATACCCAAATATTGTGCCTCCAACTCTAACAGTAACAGCCCTCTTTCCTGGTGCCAGTAGTGCTGCTATCTCTGATGCTGTTGCAGCTCCTATTGAATATCAAATGTCTGGTGTAGCACATATGATATATATGCAATCTTCATCATCAACAGGAAGCAGTGCATATGTGCTAAATATTTATTTCGAAGTTGGGACTAATCTAGAGCTCGTAGAAGCAGATGTACTAAACCGAATAAACACCGCAATGCCACAATTACCATACCAGGTTCAACAACAAGGTATTACAATTCGCTTAATGAATCCTGATTTATTCTTGGTTATACCTTTTTATTCTCAGTCAGGAGCGTTAAGTAACAATTATGTAAGTAATTACCTGGTCCGTTACGTATATCCTCTTATTTCGCAAGTTAGAGGAATTGGTGTTGCCTTATTACATGGTGAAAGAGAATTTGCTATGCGCGCAATTCTTGATACCAATAAAATGAATTACTACAAAGTATCAACCCAAGACATCATCAATGCGGTTAAAGATCAAAACACTCAATATGCTATTGGCCAAAACGCCATGGAGCCGATGAAGTCTCATGAAAAGTATAACTTTGTAATTAACCCTCCTGGTTATTATCGAAAAATATCCCAACTTAGAGAAACGGTTATCAGAGCCTCAAAAGATGTGGTTCAAGTAGTTAAAGTTGGTGACGTTGCTGATGTACAGATGGCCTCACAAAGTTATACCACCAACTTCTACTTTCTAAAAAAAGATAAAAACAATAAAGTTGAAACGCATATTGGCACAGCCTTACTGGTATATTTAATTCCTGGTGCCAATCAAATTAGTGTTAAAGGGGAAATAACTAAGGCCCTAAAAATTATAAAAGAACATATGCCAAAGGGTATTGATTTTTTTAACCTCTATGACTCATCACAATTTATATTATTATCCATTCAAGCAGTTGTAATGACGCTATTTATTGCCTTTGCTTTGGTTTTTATAGTCGTAATGCTCTTTATTCAAAACTTTAGAGGAACAATGATCCCAATTTTAGCAATTCCTGTATCTATTATCGGGGCATTCGCTTTTACCTACTTGATGGGATTCTCAATCAACACCATGACCTTATTTGGGATGGTGCTTGCCATTGGAATGGTTGTTGATGATGCTATTGTTGTTTTGGAATGCACAGAGAGGATCATGAAGGAAACTAAATGCAGCTCTGTGCATGCGGCAATTGCAGCTATGAAAGAAGTAGCAGCCCCTGTTACAGCTATTGTTTTAGTCTTAAATGCTGTATTTATACCAGTTACATTTTTGGGCGGATTTAGTGGCGTCTTGATGAAGCAATTTGCGGTCACAATTGCTATATCAGTAACTTTATCTGGAATTATTGCACTTACTCTGACTCCAACTTTGTGTGGTATTTTCCTAAAAAACATTGATTACTCAAAACCCGTTCAAAAAAATATATTTTATCGAAAGTTTGATGAGGGATTTGAATTTCTTACCCAGAAATATCTGCAAATAGTTTCTTGGACCATGAAAAACATCAAGATAACCTTAATGCTTTGGGGAGGTATTGTTACTCTCGTAATATTATTATTTTTAAAAGTACCAACCTCTCTTATTCCACTAGAAGACATGGGTTATTTTTACAACAGAATTCAAGTAGCCTCAGGTGGATCACTAGATTATACAACTATTCAAGCAACCAAAATTGCTGAAAAAATGGTTAGATTACCATATATGCAAGAAATAGGTATGATGGTCGGAAGAGATATCGCTGATAATAATAGTAATAAAACTAATACCGCAACCTTAAACTGCATATTAAAACCATATGCAGATAGACCCGGTAAGAGCCAAGATGTGAATGCTGCATTAGCGGCATCTGCCAAAATTAATGCTGGAAACAAAAATATCAACGGGTTAGCATTTAACCAACCCCCAATTCGTGGAATGAGTCCGCTTGGTGGGGTAACCTTCTATCTTCAAGCAAGACAACCAGTTAGTGTTAAAAAAATATACCATGACTCATTAAAACTTGTTGATTATCTACAAAAAAACTACCCATCAGTGGCCACTGCTCAGCAGTTTTATAATGTTGAAACACCCCAATTATATATAGATGTAGATGCCCGCAAAACTTATCTTTATGGGGTGAAATATGCTGATATATTCGATGCATTACAATCATCTTTTGGTAATTACTATATTAACTTCTTTACCAAATGGAATGACTTATATTGGGTTATTTTACAAAGTGAGTATCGCTATAGAAGCGCGCCAGAACTTATGGATACGATTTATGTCAAAGCAAAAGATGGCTCGATGATGCCAATTGGTAGTCTTGCATCAGTGAAATATAAAATAGGACCTGAAGTTGTAACAAGACTAAATGACTATCTCGCAAGCCAAATTGTAGTTAATCCTGACGTTAAACATGGCCACACCCAAGGCGAAGTTATGAACGCCATTCGCGACGCCACTCCTAAAGTATTAGGAAATACTTATTCGGTGCAATGGTTTGGTCCATCTTATCAAGAGAATCTAGCCGGAAATCAATCGATTGCCGCAATTGTGTTTGGATTAATTATGGTATTTTTAATTCTCAGTGCCTTATATGAATTATGGACACTACCGTGTGTCGTTCTCTTTGCTCTGCCTTGTGCCTTGTTTGGCGCGATGATGGCATTATTTATATTCAACAAACCAAATAACATCTACTTCCAAATAAGCCTATTAGCCTTGATAGGTCTTTCAGCTAAAAACGTTATTTTAATTGTTGAAGCCGCATATGATAAAGTTAGGATTGAGAAAACTCCATTGATTGAAGCAGCGTTATATGCAGCAAAAATCAGATTTAGACCAATAATTATGACATCACTTGCATTCATCTTTGGTAGCGTACCACTTGTAACCGCAACAGGCGCAGGCGCCCATGCCCAGCACTCTGTAGGAACAGGTATTATCGGTGGAATGCTAGGTTCAACCTGTTTGGCAACACTATTTACACCATTATTTTTTGTGCTAGTGATGAAAAACTATAAGCATAAAAACCTAGACGAGGAATCATAAAAACCATTAAAATCAATAATAACCGCATCTTAACTTGAACCTATTTATTAAAAATAACATTTTATAATCGTTGTACACGCACATCATTAAGTGTCTAATAACTGCCCCGTCATCTCGGCCATCAGGAGAGATCTATTTTTCAGTCGAATTGACGTGGGATCCTTCGTGGCCTCGCTCCTCTGGATATAGTTGCACGTTTGTGGCAATGAAATTTTATGAATATAACAGGATAATTATTTATGCTCGCAACTAGAATAAGACAGAAAATCGATGAGGCAAAAAAAAGAACGAATGAAAGCGAAGAAATAGCGCTTAGAACCCGTCGTCTAAATACTCGCCTAGCCCTAGAGCAACGCTTTTTAGAAAATCCAAAAACAAGAGAAAAACAAGCTCTAAATTCACCAAAAGAAAAGCCGTTTTTTCTTGCTAAACGATTAGTAGAGCAAGAGAGTGTTGAAAAAAATAGAGTGTTCTCAGGCTGCGGTGAAACTGTTTTTTTTCGTAAAAAAAACATGAGTCGTGCGTCGAGCGATATATGTCAGAAAAATATTATGGATGCAACCGCAAAACAAAAAGAACAAGAAAAAACAAGAAGACATAGTAGCCCAGAACTTAGGTTTAATAAAAAATGATTAAACATATAGCACAGCCCATTAGTCTGCGGACATATTTTTTTATAGAGTAACCAACATATGTCCCTGCCTACGTGGCCCGATTTATTCGGGCCATCCAGTAGTTTAAACATCAATTTGACTGGATGCCCTGAACAAGTCAGGGCAAGTAGGCGGGGTTAGGATAAGC
>JARGPO010000065.1 GCA_029213075.1 Legionellaceae bacterium
CGACCTCTGACTCGCGGATCAGGCAAATCACCGAAATAATCTATCAAATTGCTGGACATCAAATAACCCTCACTTAAAAACGTGAGGCTATTTGATCATAAATCAATGTTATTTAAAAGATTTTGGTGATCTTTCCCTGGGTCTGCCAGTAACTCATTAAACGCAGTTAATATTTTTTCCTGTTCATCAGGCTTAAAATCATTAACGTATTTGTAGTAAAAAATCCCTTGATTTAACAACGAGTGTGTTCTTGTTTTCACAGTATTCACCTTTAGTTTTTTATAAAAACCAACTCCTTCATCACTTAATAAACGATCGACTTGCTTTCTAGTGTGCTTTTTATTCAATCCCATAGCTTGTGCTAAGCCAGCACCAATTTTATGTAAAATAAGTTCTTTTGCTTGAAGTAATCCTAGCGCTGAATTTGCAAGAGACTGAACTCTTTTCGCATGCATTGTTTTACCAAAAATGGCATTTACAAACTAAAAAACACCGCTATTATTAATTTTTTTTGTTTCTAAATAAGACAAAACTCGCACTACACCTTGTTACATCCCTCACAGCGAAAATGTAATGTTGATTCTTTTGTTCTAAAAATCAAGACGTTATCAGTGTTTTTTAATGATAAAGTTTGAGTGGATCAGTGATATTTCTCCTGGCACTGTTAACAACCGGATCAATAAATAACGTACTTTTACTGTATTTACAATTTCTTTATTTGTGGCTAAGATGTTTACAAGTTTGATTTTTTATCCATTCTACTAATAGTGATAGAAGCCTTCGTTGGACAACTTCATGGTTGACTATAGGTCATTAAGACCATGTATCAACCTATAGCATTGTTGATAGTAATTCTACGGATACTAATTTTTTATAATTAATAAATATATGTTGTGATTTTATATATATGTTTTGTCGCTCTTAAAAGAATTTTAGATTTTTTTAAAGCGTTATTTACTTTGGTTGAAAAAAGTATGATAGACACAATATTACCTCCAGGACCACCAAAAAGAAACTTTTTTCAGGTTATGAAATTTCTTGCCAATCCAATGCCAATCTTGCAAGAATGTAGCCGTACTTATGGTAAAACATTTACATGGCGTGCTTCAGGACAACCAGCATCTGTTGTTATCAGTGATCCCCGCGATTTAAAACAAGTTTTTTCGGCCACACCCGAACAATTAAATGCAGGAGAGATTAACGCAACCCTACTACAGCCTATTTTAGGTGATTATTCATTACTTACGCTGGATGGGAAGAAGCATCTCCAACATAGAAAATTGCTATTGCCGTATTTTAATGGTCAACGAATGAAAGATTATGGCGAAATAATGGGTAAAGTTGCAAAAAAGAAAGTCTCAAAATGGAAACAAAATAACACATTGAAATTGATTGATGAAGTTCGAGAAATTACTTTTGACATTATTTTAAATGCGATTTTTGGCATGGATGAAGACAGCTCAAGATTCAAGAGACTTACAAAGTCATTACATGATTTGCTTCATGTGACTTCTGGGCTTTTTTCAGTGATTACGTTGTTAAACCCTTTTTTGCATAGAAATTTAGGATTTTTAACGCCTTGGTCGAAAATGATGAAGTTAAGTCAAAAAGTGGACGTTTGTTTATTTGAAGAAATTTCAGCAAGAAAAAAAACGTGCTTGGAGTCTCGTTTCGATATTTTAAGCCTTTTATTACAAGCGCGCGATGAAGCTGGAAATTTGATGACGGATCAAGAAATACGTGATGAAATGCTCACCTTATTATTGGCCGGGCATGAAACAACTACGATGGGTGTAGCTTGGTCTTTTTATGGCATTTTATCCAACCCTGATGTACTTAAAAAATTAAAGGCTGAATTAAATCAATTTGTCTCTGACGATGCTGAGTTAGTTTCTAACCTAGATAAGTTGGTCTATTTAGATGCCGTAATCAAAGAAGGCTTACGAATTACGCCAGTATTTCCTTTTTTAGTACGAGTAGCGAATGAGCCATATAAATTAAGAGAATACACCCTACCAAAAGAGACTGTTATTGCACCTTGCATATATCTAGCACATATTGATCCAGAGTATTGGACTGAACCACACAAGTTTATGCCAGAGCGATTTTTAAATTCTAAGGAAAGTCCTTACACTTACTTACCTTTTGGCAGTGGAATCAGACGATGCATAGGCGCTGCATTTGCTCAATATGAAATTAAAATTATTATCGCTCAAATTTTGTTGCATGTAGAGTTAAAACTGAAAGCTAATTACATAGCAAAACCAGTACGAAAAGGTCCTGTTTTTGCACCTTCGAGCGGAGTACCTGTAATGGTTAAAAATGTATTAATTTAATTTTTGAAAAATAAATAACCTTATGCTTCTCCATATCAGGCACATTTATAATGTGCGCGAGAATGAAGTTAACAAAATATTTACCAGAAGAGGATATCATGATATCAAGTACAGACTACATCAAACATCACCTAACTTATCTAACTTTTAATGTTAAAACAATGAGCTTTGGTTCTGATGGTGGTTTTTGGACGTTAAATCTGGACACATTATTTTTTTCTATTAGTCTTGGCGTAATTGTTCTATTTGCTATGTATATGGGAGCGCGTCGAGTTACAACAGGCGTTCCAGGGAAATTACAAAATTTTGCTGAAATGATGTTAGTGTTTACAGATGATCAAGTCAAAGACTGTTTTCATGGTCGTAGCCATACTATTATTGGCCCGTTGGCGTTAACTATTTTCATTTGGGTTTTCCTGATGAACTTCATGGATATTGTTCCGGTGGATGTGTTACCAGGATTAGCAAATTTAGTAGGATTTCATCATTTGAAAGTGGTGCCAACAAATGATTTAAATCTAGCCTTTGGCATGTCACTGTCAGTATTCTTTTTAGTTATTTTCTATAGCTTTAAAGTGAAAGGGCCAAAAGCATTTTTAAAGGAGTTCACTTTATTCCCTTTTAATAACCCTATATTTATCCCATTCAATTTAGTGTTAGAACTAGTGGGCTTTATTGCTAAGCCAATCTCTCTCTCGTTACGGTTATTTGGCAATTTATACGCTGGTGAATTGATCTTTATATTGATAGGGCTGCTGACCTTGGACACCAAAACGTCATCCTTTGCAACTACGGCAACATTAACTGTGACACAATTTCTTCTGTCATTTGCTTGGTCTATCTTCCATATTTTAGTTATTACGCTACAAGCATTTATTTTTATGGTTTTGACTATTGTATATTTGAGTCGTGCTCACGAAGATCATTAACTTATTTTACAGATTTAGTGCCGTTTTCTCCACCACCAAAAAATAGCTAGGATATCTGCTTTAGGTGCAGGTATAACGGTTAATTTTTTAGTGGGAACGAGGAATTTTCAAATGAATAAAATGTCATCATAAAAATTTCAAAAAACCGGCTTTGACACAACAACAGTCAAAAAATTGGTTAACTGGTCCGCATTGGGTCAATCCTACTTAAGACTCATTAGATTGTAGCTTAATTTACGTACAAAAAGGAAATACAAAAATGATTCATCCTACAGAGGATACTTTAAAAACCAGAACGCCTATTGAAGAAATTAAATACCGATTGGCGTTTTTAAATTCACCAAAAGGAAAATTAATATCCGTCGATGAGAGAAGACAATATGGACGTGAAATGAACTACCTTGTTAAAAAAGTTATCACTAATGATCCACTTGAACAGGCTTTAATTAACTTGATGCTTAAAATGTTTGATGAAATAGAATCATTAACTAAAGACGTAAGAGATGAATGTGATAAAATAATGGATGGAGCTATGAATGGGATTAAAGTATCAACCGAAAAATTGAAATCCATTGTAAACCCAGATTATTCCTCTTATTCTCCAAATGAAGTACTCACTGAGGATGGAATTACAAATTTGGTCATCGTTGCTAAATTTGAAACCCCATTAAGCGCTGCAAGAGCACTTAAAACCATGAGTGAAGGTGGTCTACTCAAAAAAAATGTTGCACAAAGAAACCGTGATGCTCTCTTTTCTATTCATGAAGATTGTCTTTGTCTAGTTTCTGGTGAAGGTCAATCCGGCGCTGGATATCTAAAAACAAAAGACCTTATGACAGGAGAAAAAGCGCAAGCAAATTTTGATGCTTTAGTAGCGCATTCAAATCAAGAATCTTTGGGAGCTGCATTCATAGTGCTATCACATGGAGAATTCTATCGTGGAGATTTAACCCAAGATTATTTTGATATTTTAATGAGAAGTCCCGATCCATCAAAGGCAGCTTTTGCATTACTTGATAACCGTCTTCTTAGGAGTTCAAACCCTTTTTTACATGCAAATTTTGTTGCTGTAATGAGCCATACTCATCCAGAATCACTAGCAAAGATTCTCGGATCTTTGATATATAGTGATTTACTAACTGGTAACCAAGCATCAAGAAATCGAGACGCGCTTGCACGATACAGTACCATTTTATTTGAGACTCGAGAAGCCAAGCAATGCTGGGACAGAATACCATCGTATCGTTTAACACAGGATAATTTTAACGCAATAATCCAAATTTGCGAACAGAATCAAGATAACCCAGCTGCAGGTATAGTTGCTTATATGGCTTTTGTTGATGAAAGACTACTTGGTCGAAGAGTGAACGAAATCATCTCCTCTACAAATACCCAGGGGGAACTTTTCTCAAGTACAGTGGATCCCGCTATTGTTCCCGTAGATGATCACATCATTTCGGATGATAACGATGACAGAAGGATTATTGATAACATTAAAAAAGCAGCTAATAAATACCTGAGATGGATGGAGTCTGAAGAAGTTGGAATTAGGGTGACTAATGGAATTGCACAATGGCGTATTCGATATAACCATTTTTTCATGGCTCGTATGGCTATAATCGTGTCAAAAGTTTACTGGATAAAATTGAGTCAGCAGATATTTCATATGAAGATAAAATTTCAGAAACTATAAAATTGCTAGATGTATCAGGAAATCGAAAGCACTCATTTAGTCGTTTTCTGTATAATGAATTAATCCCTGATACTAATAAAAACATACATGAATTACCAGATTCAGACTTTAAAAATATTCGTACAGATGTATCCGAAAAATTAAATGATGGAATGAGGACTGGAGAGCGATTGACAACTTAAGTAAACACACAAATTCGCAATATTTTTAAGGGATAATGGTATATTGGCGTAACCTTTTATCAGAATATTTGTCAATTTCTTTATGTACTGACGCATACTCATTGCCGAAGTTCACTCACTCAAAAAATGCCTCCATAAGAGGTGTTTCAATTGCCGGATCAGGATCCGGATTTAGGCTAATACTAGCCAAGCTCTTTTACTAATTCTTGGCTATCCTTAACCACTTTTTTAACAGTTCGTTTAAAAGTGCGCGTCTTAAATCGGATGACATCTCTTGGGATGCCTGAATCAGTTAAAGTGGTCTGAATAAAGATTGATAGGCATGATTTCATTCGCCATCTTATTTATGCAACAACGCCATTTGCTGGGTAAAATCACCTTGTTTTTTCCATTGAGATATTCCTCTACTGAGCTCAAGAATATTAAGGTTGATATAGGGGGGTGACAAGCAACTGCGTGAAAAGATACTCTAAGCGATTTTTTGACTTTATAAAAGTCATTTCTTATAAATCCAAAGCAAAAATACTGAATGTTTATGGTGTTATGAAGGATAAATTTGGATTATATAAATATATAATCCAAGTAATTATTCTATTTCACTTGGATTTTGACCTTAGAGTATCTTTTCACGCAGTTGCTTGTCACACCCCAAACTTTATATAATAAATAAGGTGTCGCATTGCTCCATTGAGTTTGTGTGATTCCTTTATACCCCTTGATATCCAGAAGTAGTTGAGGTATCAGGTATGTACCCATCGTCTGTGCGATCATGCATTATATTATCGATAACGACGATCTCAATGTCTCCATGATTAGTAACTGCTTCTTCTGCTCCAAGAGGATTATCTTCTGAGTTTAATATTGTGGTATAACCATTATGAAAAAATCTATTTATAGATTCAGGAAAAAGATTGCTTGAACATGTGTTTGTACAACAAGTTGTCTTAAGCCATGCCAAATAGCCAGAAATTGACATAATAATGCCTCCGCTTGCTATAATCATATTTTCAAAAAATCTTCCGGTTTCTTCTTCAGTTACAACATTATTGAGAACATCGCCATCCGTATCAGTAAGGCTATTGGTGATGTCGGAAGATGATTGAGGATTAACTTCTCCTAATTTTAACTGAGGTTCTGGTTTTGGTTTGGGTAAGCGTCTATGTCGAGAATTATCTGATGTAGGCCCAGATGTCGGATACATAAACCTTTCATTCGATGACTCTGCTGAATTATCCTTTGATAACTC
>JARGPO010000068.1 GCA_029213075.1 Legionellaceae bacterium
AATCTCAAATCTCAAATCTCAAATCTCAAATCTCAAATCTCAAATCTCAAATCTCAAATCTCAAATCTCAAATCTCAAATCTCAAATCTCAAATCTCAAATCTCAAATCTCAAATCTCAAATCTCAAATCTCAAATATATCAATCCTTTTTTAGAGACGCTAATCTTAGTTGCTCTAAGGTTCCAATATCAAACCATGATCCTTTATGGACCTCTCCAGTTAATAGATTGCTATCGGCCATTTTGCGAAGTGTAGGAGTTATTGAGTAGCGACCGTGTCTGGCGTCTTTAAATAACTCCGAATGATAGCAAGCTATTCCTGTGAATGTGAATTTTTTTTGACTATTGCTAAGTATATTTTGTTGGCTAAATCCAAAATCACCGCTTGATTTATTGTGAGTATTTTTAAATAGTACTAAATGCCCTATGCTATTCTCAGGGAGTTTTAGTGAGTTAAAATCATAGTCTGAGAAAATATCAGCATTAATTACCAGAAAAGGGTCAGATCCAATAAGAGGGAGAGCATTATATATTCCTCCGCCAGTTTCAAGGCCGCCGGGAGGCTCAGGCGAATAGATTATTTCAATATCGTGATTTACGGTCTCATTTAAGTGCTGACGTATTTTCCAGCCTAGGTATGAGTGATTGACTATTATTCTATTAATTCCAGCTTTAGACAAGTTATTAATATGGTGCTGAATGACAGGGATATCATTAACAGGGCACAAAGCTTTGGGCATATTTTCTGTTAAAATTTTTAATCGTTCTCCGCGACCAGCGGCGAGAATCATAGCTGTATTCATGTTATTTTACTTATAAAAGAAGGTTGTATGCGTTCCAGCATAAGATCCTGGAACAATTCAAGCTCAGGGAAGCATTCAAGGCACCCCATAATATAGTTAATTATTCGAGGAATATTTTGCAGATAACTAGGCTTATTATCTCTGATATATAAGCGCGAAAACACACCTAATACTTTTAAATGTCTTTGTAATCCACACAAGTTAAAATCTTTTACAAAGTCTACTAGTGAGCAATTATTAGGTGGCGATATTTGATTATAGAAAAACTCGACCCAAATATCTATTTGTTTTTGTGTCAATTGAATATAACAGTCTTTGAGTAGGGAGACTAAGTCATATGTATACGGTCCTCGTTTTGCGTCTTGAAAGTCGATAACACCAAGTTTGTTCGTATTTAAATCTTTGTCATCAATAATCATAATATTTCTTGAATGGTAATCTAAATGCACAAATACTTGTGGCTGCTTTGTGATTTGCGTTGTAAGCCAGTCAAACGTATCTTTCATTATTTCTTGTTCAGGTTTAGTAAGCTTTAGCCCAAGATATCTTTTTATAAACCACTCATCAAATAAGACAAGCTCTGTCAGCATAAATGACTTATCAAATACCTGTAAATCTTTTGCAAAGTTAGCCGAAGGCTGCATTTTTGCTAAAATTAAAAGAGCGGATTTGTATAGTTGGTCTGAGTTTCTACTAGATAACTCTTGTAGAAAAACGCTTTCTCCAAAATCATCAAGTATTGCATAACCTTTATCAATATCTAGATTGTGAATCATTGGAACTGAAATTGATTCTTCTTTCAGGAGATTACATACTTTAATAAATTGACTAAATGATTCTAACTCGGGCGATGAATCCATGACGATTAGATTTTCATTGTTTCTTTTGAGTCGATAATAAATTCTATGGCTTGCATCCCCTGCCAACCTGGACAATAAGTAGTCATTATCGGGAAATAATTTTTTTAGCCAAATGTTGAGTGCGTTTTCTCGTGCAACCATGATATAATTCCTGCCCTTGATGAGGGTATGTACGTGTTGTGATAAAAATAAAACATTATTATACATTAATAGATCTTTGGTTTGTAGTCGCATTGATAGCAGTAGGACTTATTTATTCTGTTAATGTGTCAGCAGGTGAAATTGAAATTGAACCAGTTAGGGCATGCGTCTTGTCCGGTGATGCATCTCTAGACAATTCTTTGCGCTCAAAAATATCATATTGTCTCGGGTGGAAAGTCAGTTCAAAATCTAGTTACTGTAATGGAGAGTACTCTCCAATTAGAATGAGAACACCTTCTGACCCAAAATCATTTGAAGCTAGTGCCAATAGCAGCTCTTTACAACTAGACGGGCGATCCCAATTAAAAGGTGATGTTTTAATTCGCCAAAAAAATCGCGTTGTTTCAGCTGAAACGGCAAACATATATAGAGATGCAGATACAAAATCAATAACTAAAATAGAGTTGACTGGTGGCGTGAGGCTTATTGCACCAGATATATTGGTTTTTGCAAGAGATGCAGTAATATATCCCAAAGAAGAATCTGGGACATTGCATGACGTTATTTACAGATTCAAAACGACAAGAGCAAAAGCATTCTTACCAGCGTGGGGGCGAGCTAGTTTTATTGAGCGTTTTTCAAACAAGGACTATTTGTTAAAGAGAGCAACCTATACAACCTGCTCTCCTAAAGATAAGTCCTGGCAAATTGCTGCTGATAAAATTACTATAAATAATGCCAATTCCTCAGGTGTTGCTAAAAAGGCTTATTTAGAAGTTCATGATATTCCTATTTTATATACTCCTTATGTAAGCTTCCCAACCTCAAAAGAGCGGAAGTCTGGTTTTTTAATGCCACTGTATGGTTATACCAATGTTAGTGGTTTTGATTATGCCTTCCCATATTATATAAATATTGCTCCGAACTTTGATGCAACATTTGTTCCCCACGTATATACCTTTCGTGGCTTGATGTTGGGTGGTAATGCAAGATTTTTAACAAAAAAAACGTATGGGGTTTTTGGGTTAGACTTCTTGCCAAAAGATGCTGCTTATAATTCATTTTTAATTAAGAATAGGGATGAGTTTCCAGTTTTAAAAAACAAATCTACTAACCGATGGTCAGTAATGCTTAAAGAAAAAACTAAGATTACTAAGAATTTGGTTGCAAATATAAACTACCGACAAGTATCAGATGATTACTACTTTCAAGATTTTAGTACAAATTTATCAGTTGCATCTGCGAATCAGGTCTTACGTGAGGGTGATTTAACTTATACCACAAAAAACTGGCGATTTTTTGGGATGCTACAAAGTTATCAATCACTTCATCCAATTAACCAATCATCAATTTCTAATATTTATGAGCGTCTTCCTCAGTTGTCTGCGAAAGGTGGCTACTCACAATTACCGCTTAATGGCGATTTTAAAATTTTAGGGCAATTTGATAATTTTCACTGGACAGGATTAGACGCTATTTCTCCACAAGGACCGAGGTACCATGTAAACCCTACCTTATCAATATCAAAAGTAAAACCTTGGGGCTATATAAAACCCGAAATCCAACTGGTTGAGAACTATTATGATTTAAACTCGCGAACAGCTATGTCGGAAGGGTCTGTATATACAAGAAATTCATACAATAGGCTAATACCTAGATATAGTCTTGATGGTGGTTTAACATTTGCACGACATATAGATCTTTTCGGTAGTAGCCTAAAAGAAACATTAGAGCCACGCTTATATTATTTAAATATTCCATATAAAAATCAAAGCCTATATCCGGCATTTGATTCAGCATATATGATTTTTAATACTGATCAGTTATTTAGAAACAACCGCTTTTCAGGGTTTGATAGAATTAGTGACGCCAATCAATTTGCATATGGAACAACGCTAACTTGGACATCACCGGAAACAGGTCTTGAAATAGCAAGTTTTAGAATTGGACAAATCCGTTATTTTGCTAAAAGGAAAGTTCAATTATGCTACAACAATGATGGAACATGTATAGATAGTCCGTTATTTCTAGGTTATGTATCTCCTGATTCAACCTACTCACCAATAGCATCAAAATTTTCTTATGCTCTTAGTTCTATCTGGTCAGCAAGTGCTGATTATGTCTGGGATCCAGCAACAAGTGCTACAAATAATGGTAATTTCAATGTACGCTATCAGCCAACAGCGGATCGTATTTTATCTCTTGGTTATAATTATATTGTTAGCGGTAATATCTTAGACACCCCTGAAGCCGCGATTAAAAATACAGCCTTAAATCAAGCTACAGCTAGTTATGCTTGGCCATTTACTGAGAAATGGAGTAGTTTAGGCGTTTATAGTTATAATATTAGTGAAAAATACTCTATGATGACTTTCTTTGGTTTGCAATATGATTCTTGTTGCTGGGCTGCAAGATTACTTGGCGGACGTCAATTTAAAAGTTTAAGTGTTGATTCACAGAAACCTCTGTATAACAATAGTGTCTATTTTCAGGTATTATTAAAAGGACTTGGATCTGTATCAACGAGTGACCCGGCAAGTACCTTGAAAAGTTATCTGCCAGGTTACCCGAATATATTTAGTAAATAGATTATTTAATGAGGAACAGTACATATGTTAGGACCGATTAATAAAAATCTTAAGAAGCTTGCATTAGTATTGCTTGCTACATTTATTGCAACCCCAATATTTGCCGAGTCAGCTGAGCCATTAGATAAAGTTGTCGCTGTTGTCAATGAGGATGTAATAACCCAAAGTGAACTTGATATACAAATGGATTTAATTCGTAATCAACTTCAAGCAAAGAATGTAAAAACGCCTCCAGAAGATGTATTACGCAAGCAAGTCCTACAACATTTAATAGATGTAAACTTGCAATTACAATTGGCAAAAGCTAACGGTATTTCAATAGACTCAACTGAATTGGATGCAACAATAAATAAAATTGCTGAAGATAATAAAATGACTATTACAGCACTACGGAAAGAACTTTCTAAACAAGGCATGAGTTGGGATACTTATCGAGATAGCTTACGTAAAGAAATGATTATTGCTAGAATTCAACAAAAGGCCGTTGGTAAGGATATTGATATAACTCAACAACAAGTTGAGGATTATATTCATACAACTAGGGCATCAGAAAAAGCCAACCAAACCTTTCATGTGCAAAATATAGTAATTCCTCTACCAGAAGAGCCAACCACAAAACAAATAAATAAGGCTCGCAACAAAGCGGTTGTCTTATTAGAAAAAATTAAAAATGGAGAAGACTTTGGTTTGATTGCTATTTCTGAATCTAGTGATGAGTATGCACTAGAGGGTGGAGATCTTGGTGAGCGTCATTTGGCTGAGTTACCGGAGATTTTTGCAAGCGAAGTAGTTAAAATGAAATCTGGAGAAGTTGTTGGGCCAATACGTGCTGGGAATGGTTTTCAATTAATTAAGTTAGTTGATATTAATAATCAACAAGGTCGACATGAAGTAACTAAAACACATGTAAGGCATATTCTCTTGAAACAAGATGTAAGTATGACTAAAGACGAAGCGGCTAAACAAGTAAATAGTTTATATGAACAGCTTAAGTCAGGTAAGGATTTTGCGTTGATGGCAAAGCAGTACTCACTAGATGCAGCAAGCGCCTCTAAAGGTGGTGATCTTGGTTGGGTTTTATCTGAAGAGTTAGTTAAACCATTTGCTGATGCAATGGCTAAGTTACCATTACATACAATTAGTAAGCCAGTTAAGTCTCAATTTGGATGGCACTTAATTGAGGTTCTAGATAGAAAAACTATTGATGATTCAGAAGCTTTTGAACGTCAACAAGTACGAATGTTTCTACATCAACGCAAATTTAACGAAGCGATACAAAACTGGCAACAACACATTCGAACACAATCATATGTGAATGTTGCAGATAAAAAACTTGCATGAAGCCGTTACTTGTTACTAGTGGTGAGCCTGCTGGAATAGGTCCAGATATATGTCTTACCTTAAAAGATAGTCTACTACCAATTGTTGTTCTTGCCGATAGTGACCTACTGTTGGCAAGGGCTTATCAATTAGGCATTGAGCTAAATATAGAAGAATATATACCAGGAGCTGAGGTTGTTGCTCGACCAGGGTGTTTAACAGTATGGTCAATTCCTTGTAATAAGACTCCCATTGCTGGCAAATTGGATGTAGCCAACGCCGAGTACGTTCTAAAAATGCTAAAAACAGCAGCCGAGCAGTGTTTGTCCGCAAATTTTTCAGCCGTAATTACTGCTCCAATTCATAAAGGTATAATTAATCAATCTGGAATTTCATTTACAGGCCATACTGAGTTTTTTGCAAATATTTGTGGTGCTAGATCAGTGGTGATGCTTCTTGCATCCAAGCTAATGCGAGTTGCATTGGCTACAACACATATTCCATTGAAAGATGTATCTCAATCATTAACTAAAGAAAGTTTGCAAGATACCATTTTGACTGTGCATTCCTCTCTACAAAAATACTTCGGTATTTTGAAACCTAAAATAATAGTTGCAGGTCTTAATCCACATGCTGGTGAGAATGGTTATTTAGGCAGAGAGGAAATTGATGTTATTGCTCCAGTTATCTCAGAGTTTAGGGCTAATTGTATGAATGTGATTGGACCATTGTCAGCAGACACAATGTTTTCTAAAGAAAATCTAGATGAGGCAGATGCTTTTATAGCAATGTATCATGACCAAGGTTTGCCAGTCCTAAAGTATTCGTCTTTTGGAACTGCTGTAAACGTAAGTCTTGGTTTACCTATTATAAGAACATCAGTTGATCATGGTACAGCACTAGATTTAGCTGGAAAATCAGCTGTATCTTCTAGTAGTTTAATTGAAGCCGTAGAAATGGCGTATAGTATGGCGCAACAAAGAGAATAAAATATGACTGTTATTAGCTTAATTGTTGTTATGGATAAAGAATTAGGTATTGGTATAAACAACAAGTTACTCTGTCACCTTCCCGCAGATTTAAAACACTTTAAGAAAATCACTTTAGGTAAACCTATTATAATGGGTTATAACACATACTTATCTATTGGTAGACCATTACCAGGAAGATTAAATATTGTTTTAACTAGACAAAATCGTGAAATTGAAGGAGTAGCAATAGCTCACACTATGCAAGAAGCTCTTTCGTTAACGACTGATTATGAAGAAGTGGTGATTATCGGTGGAGAACAAATCTATAAACAAAGTTTTGCTATAGCACAAAGAATGTACATAAGTATTATTGACCATGTTTTTAAAGCAGACGCGCACTTCGTGAAGTTTGACAAAAATAAGTGGACTTGCAGGGAATTGGGGCACCATGAGCAAGATAAGAATAACGGGCATGCCATTACCTTCTATCAATATGATTTAAATCAATAAAAGTGAAAAAAGTGTTTGACAAAGGATTTGAAAAGAGTAGAATACCCAGCACGCCAAGAGGGCGGGTTAATTAAGAATTTAGTGAAAGACAAACTGTGTGGGCGCTCTGATAGAAGAGTGTTTAAGAAGAAATAGAAGT
>JARGPO010000082.1 GCA_029213075.1 Legionellaceae bacterium
TATTGCAAACTCATTAAATACGCGAGAAATACGAGTTAAACAACCTGTAGTTATGGAATCATTAAAAAACAATCTAGAGAAAACACCCGAAGATTGGGTGAGTCTTTATATGGACTAGGGTGAAATTATGTTAAGTATTAAGCCATTACAATCAGCAAAAGCCGCTTGTGATTATTATCTTCAAGCACTTGAATATTACCAAAGTGATGCAACTGCTGTTCAGTGGCTTGGTAGTGGAATGAAATATTTAAAGTTAGAAAATAATATTGATAACAAATTATTTTTAAATTTACTCCAAGGCCAAATGCCAAATGGCCAAAAACTACAAAACCCACAAGGTGAACATCGCCCCGGTTTTGATATGACTTTTTCAGCACCTAAAAGTGTATCGGTATTAGTTGGTCTAGAGGTCGCACCTGAATTAATAACCTTTCATGATAACGCCGTAAAATATGCAATCTCACAAATTGAAAAAGAGTTTGCAGAAGTGAGAGTTCGTCATAATGGAGAGGTCAATTATGTAAAAACCGATAATTTATTAGTAGCAAGTTTTAGACAACCTAGTTCTCGCTCAAACGATCCAGCCCTGCATACGCATTGTGTAACTTTAAATATGACATTTTTAGATGGCAAGGCAAGATCTCTTGCTAGTGATAAATTAAGAAAATTTGGAGTTGTTGAGCAGATTCAAAATAATGCTCATTATTGTGGGTTACTATATCTTCATCATTTAGCCAATAGTCTAAAAGATGCTGGTTTTAATCTTAAGCTTACTGGTGATGGTTTATTTGAAATAGAAGGTGTTCCTGATGATATTTTAAAAGAATTTTCAAAAAGGCGTGTGGATATTGAAAATTTAATGAGTGAGAAAGGATGGTCTGGGGCTAAAAGTGCAGCAGCGGCAACTCTTATTACACGTCAAGGTAAAGAAGAACATGATTTAAAACGATTGCAATCCAACTGGCAAGAGCGAGCTCAAACATTAGGTTTTGATGCAAAAGAATTTATCGAAAATAGAAATCAGCATAAATCAGAAAACTTATTCTCAAAGCTAAGAGATGAGCTTGCCTCATTTATTGAGAAATATAAAAAACCAAGTAGTAATTCTAACAATCCAGAAGCAAAAGCGTGCGTACAAGTTGCAATTGAAACTTTAAGTCAAAAAACATCTGTTTTTACCGAGCGCGCTTTATTTGCAGAAAGCTTAAAACACAGTCTTATATATGATAAATCCATTTCACCCCAAACAATAAGAGATGAAATTCAGCAAGAAAAAACCATCAATAATCTCTACACTGCCATTTGCCCTGAAACAAAACAAACACTACTTACAACACCATGGCTACTAACTTTAGAAGTAGAGACTATAGAACGCATTGAAAACAATAAAGAATTAGTCTCATCAATAGCCACTTTAAATGAAATTAAGTCATTTCAAAAAAGACGAGCACCATCATTGTTATACCAGCTTACAGCATTACAAAAAGAGGCGATGACAGCACTTTTAACATCAAAAGATCGCTTTATTGCTATTCAAGGTTATGCAGGCAGCGCTAAAACCACGATGCTATCTGAAGTTAGATTATTAATGGAGGATAAAGGTTATGAAATCAGAGGTATTGCTGTTGCAAGTGCAGCTGCTAATGAATTAAATCTTAAGGCTCAAATTCAATCAGATGTTTTTCCAATTATTCATCAAGAATTAAAAAATGCCAAAACAGGGATGTTAGATAAGAGAGTCTACATTGTTGATGAGGCGTCGATGCTTTCATCACCAGAAGGTCATAGTTTAATGAAGCAAATTGAGCGCACGCAAGCGCGCCTTATTTTAGTAGGTGATAGGGCGCAATTACCAAGCGTTAGAAATGGCAGAATTTTTGGGTTAATCCAAGATCATGGTATTAAAACCGCAATCATGGACGATATTGTGCGGCAAAAAAATCAAGATTTAAAAGAAGCAGTGATATCTGCAACAAAAGGTAATGTGTTTGATGCGATACAAAAATTAGATATAAAAGAATTATCAACTCATCAAGAGCGAATAGAGTGGATTGCGGATAATTGGTTTAATCTCTCAAAACAAAATCGTGATGAGACACTTTTATTTGCGCCAACTCATAAAGATAGATTGGCAATTACTGCGATTATTCGCGATAAATTAAAGCAAGAAGGCACCTTGCAAGGTTCTTCATATATGCAAACAATCCTAAAGGTAAAGCCAATGGAGGCAGTTCAACAGAGATTCATTGCTTATTATAATAAGGATGATGTGATTAGGTTTAATCAAGATTTTAAAAAACAAACCATTCAACATGGTAAATATTACACAGTAGGTCAGATTCTAGCAAAGCATCGTCAAAAAAATATATTACCCCTTATAAATAAAAAAAATAAAACTATATTATTTCCATTAAAAGACTTACCTAAATACAAGACACATACAGCTGCATTTGAACGAGTCATAGAAGTTTATAAAAGGCAGACCCTAGAATTATGTATTGGTGATAAAGTCATGTGGTCGCGTAATTTTAAAGCAGATGATATTCGCAATGGAGAGACTTTATTAGTAAAAGATATTAAAGATAATAATTTAACTTTTACAACCAAAGATGGCAAAAAACTTATTTATCCAAAAAATCACCCAGCACTACAACATCTTGATTACAGTTATGTACTAACTAATTACAAAGTCCAAGGTAAAGATGCAACTTATGGCATTGGTCTTATGGAGTCCTATAATAGTTTTAGCGCCACTATGAAAAATTTTTATGTACAAATTTCTCGTGCAACAACGGGGATGAAATTAGTAACGGATAATAAAGAGCAACTTATTCATGCGATTAAAAATAATAATGATGAAAAACAAGCAGCGCTTGATGTTATTTTAATACCACAATTAGAGAAACATAACGAGTTATTTAAAGTAAAAACCAATCTATCAACCCAGTCAAGTATTGATAAAAAAGCACACTTTGAAAAAACACATTTTCAAAAAAACACTGAATACGTCAAAGAATTAGAATTATGAGGGGGAAATTATGCCAAGATTAACTATTTCATTATCACAAGGAATGTACAATCGTTTATCATCATTGGCTATCCAACACGATGTTTCTTTATCAAACATCGTTAATAAATTAGTACAAATTGGTATGCAGCATTTAGGTGGAGATATGGTTAAATCACATCATTATGCGGAGGAACATTGTCTGCAGCTTATAATTCAAATGAATGCATTGATTAAGAATTTATCTGTGGATATTTTGAAGTTTAATCAAGATGATTTTGAGCAGTTGAGACGAGCTGCAATTGTAAAGTATAATGAGCTATCAAAACAATAAATGTCGCCACTGTACAATGCAACCATATTAATTTTTATTCATCTAGTTGCCGGAGAAAATAATGTTACCTAAAAGTGCGTCTTTACGACATGTAGCATTAGCAGTTCATAAATTGGAAGAATGCGATAAATTTGATAACTTTATATGATGTGATTTTGAATTTTACGATGAATTTTCCAATAGTTGGTACGTAAATCATAAAAATCTCAATAAAATTTGCCTTATTGCCTTATTGCCTTATATAATTGGTGTTAGCCAATTGATAGACCTATAAGGATATAGAGATAATGCTTAAACAATGGCGTAACCATCATGTATTATTACTGGCTGCATTGACGGCCGTCAGCTCCTCTGGATTTGCAGAGGCTCAAGTTGAGCCTGATGAACAAGTGACTTTGTTGTCTTCCAAATTATTTTCAATGTTCAAATCCAGAGGTGTAGTAACCTTAAGTCTTGGTCCAGTCTGGGAAAGCGCTGGGAATACGCAAACGTTTTATTTAGCCCCTAACCTAGAAAAAACCTATTCAGCAAACCATTCCTCGCATGCATTAGTAGATGGGGAGATTTTTTTAGGCATTCAAAAACCGATACGTGAAAAACTGGATAGCCAGATAGGCCTTGCAGTAGCTACGACAGGCAACGCATCGTTGTCAGGGAATATTTGGGATGATGCACAGGATCAATTTAACAATTACACGTATAACTACCAAGTAAGACATACGCATGTGGCCTTAAAAGGTAAACTATTAGCAGACAGAGGTTATATGGTAACGCCTTGGGTAAGCGGGAGTTTAGGCGTTGGTTTTAATCAGGCGCATGA
>JARGPO010000027.1 GCA_029213075.1 Legionellaceae bacterium
TATTGAAGTTGAGGACTTTCATGGAAAAACTGAGCGTACGGTGAAGCAAGAATGTTACGCGCATATTTTGTTCATTAATATTGCAAGAATATTTGAGTTTGAAACAGATGAAAATTTTCCTCCACCACCGCCAAACTTACTGAATGATCATAAAGGGGATATCCTAAAAAGTGGATATTGGCAGAGCTTTTGTTCTGAAATTAAAACTATAAAGGTAAACTTCAAAAACTGTTTAATGGTAGTTAGCCGTAAGCTAGAGAAGTTATTCATGCCATTTGCTGGTGAAGATTTTAGTTGGATATCAGCAATGCTGATTAGCATTTCTAAGTTACGACAAAAAATAAGGCCAGGAAGACATGTTCCAAGGAAATCACTAAAACCAATTAGTAAGTGGAGAAATGGGAATGGAGGTTCTACTGCTAATGCTTAACCGAATGCCATTGATTGTCAACAGACCCTGATATTTATGTAAATAAGTATTTTCAAAGATAAATATTATCAACACCATCCCATGGTTGATATTTTTTCATAACAGATAAAAATAACTCTGAATTTATGAGCTTATTCAACCATTCTTGTAGATTAACTAAGGACGTTTGCATAAACCAAGTATTATCAACCATCGCAAATTGTCTAATGAATGGAAACAACGCAACATCAGCCATGCTTAATTTATCAGATAATAACCACTGGTGTTCGGTTAAAGATTCATTTAATGAACTCAAATAAACTATCGCTTGATTTCGATAGTATAGAGGATCTTGTCTTTTAGATTTTTGTGGGTACTTATAGTTGTCTAGTAATGTTTTAAACTCATTATCGTTATATTCTATTAGCCGTTTGCTTTTTAGAAGATTATTATTATCTAACCACCCATCTCTATCAGATTTACTTAATGACCAATCCATAATATCCAAACTTTCATCAATGACAACATCATTTTCAACCACAAGGACAGGCACTGTGCCTTTGGGAGAATATTCAATCATGGACTTTGGCTTGCTTTTCAATTCTATTTCACGAACAATGACCGTAATATTAGCGTATTTCAAAGCCATTCTTGCGCGCATTGCGTATGGACATCGTCTAAAAGAATATAGGATAGGGTAGGACATATAATATTGAGGGTAACTTTATAATTAATGACAGACAGTGTATCCAAGCAATTACGCAAATGCAATTTATTCATGCTAGACTAATTCTCATCTAAATTGAAAAGCATCTTATTTAAGGATAAATATAATGATCTGGTTCATTGCAATTATGAGCTCCGTCTCTGGTTTTTTGTTTGGATATGACGAAGGGATAATAGCCGGATCATTGGACTTAGTACAAAGCCACTTTCAGCTTTCAGAAATGTCTCTTGGCTTTATGACATCATCTTTACCATTTGGCTCATTGTTTGGATCAATACTAATAGGAGCAATCTTAGCCTCTAAGCTTGTTAAATGTTTAGGGCGGCTAAAATGCATAGGACTTGCGGGGCTACTATTTTTTGTTGGAGCTGTTTTAGAAGCGCTGGCTCAACATAACTGGCAATTAATAGTGGCGCGGCTTATTCTTGGGTTAGCTATTGGTTCTGCCTCTGTTATTACTCCTCTTTATATTGCAGAAACTGCACCTGCTGCACTTAGAGGAGCTATGGTTGCGTGTTACCAACTAGCAATTACAATTGGAATAGTGTGCGCATATAGCGTTAACTATCTTCTCCTAGAAGATGGATCTTGGCGACTGATGTTTGCCTCATGCGCAATTCCAGCTGTTATTTTAGTTATAGGAACACTTTTTCTACCCGAGTCACCGCAATGGCTAATAAGTGTTGGTCGTTACAAAAGCGCTAGAAAAATTCTTAACAAGTTGCATCATATACAAAACACCGATAACCATGTAGAAGTTGAGCTAATTATGTCTCATAAACCACATGAAAATAATTGGCGACCTTTATTTTCTATGCCATTATTACCAATTTTAATGTTTGGAATGACACTTTTTTGCCTCCAACAAATGAGTGGTATAAATGTTATTATTTATTATGCACCTATTTTATTTAAGGGATTAGGGTTTAAAAATGGTCTAGATCAAATATTAGCTACAATGGGTATAGGAATGGTTAATATGTTCGCTACTATTTTTGCAATAATGTATATTGACACAATTGGCAGAAGAAAATTATTGTTGTTTGGATTTGTTGGAACAACCATTAGCCTTGCAATCTTAAGCTGTATTTCTATTTATGAAGTATCCACTATGGCCTATTTCGCCGTTACATGTTTAACAATATTTATTATTTCCTATGCAATAAGTATTGGTCCAATACCATATATTGCCATGGCTGAGGTTTTTCCTCTCCATGTAAGAGGTGCTGGAATGGGAATGTCAGCAATGAGTAACTGGCTTTTTAATGGTGTTATGGTTTTTACATTTCCACTACTATATAGTCACTTAGGAGTGGGGGTTACTTTTTTAATTTATGCAATAATATGCTTTTTTGGCTTATTGTTCACATATTTTTTTATGCCAGAAACGAAAGGTTTAACCCTTGAGTATATAGAAGATTATGTATTAAGTGGCAAGCCAATTCGTCTGCTAGGAATAAACAAATAATATTTTTGATGAAATGAAGGCATTACCCAAGATGTTACAAATGTTTGATTGTATGACTCTCATTTACCCTCCATTTTGAGGATACTTCTATAAAACAGCTCACCGTGATTAATAATATCTCTATGTTCAGATTTAACATAAACAGTCGAAATGGGGCGTGTTGAAAAGGGCTGAATTATATAACTCATGTCACTATACTTAATACTTGCCGTAGGGACTGTTTTAAGTTGTAATATATCAGTGTGCAATAGTTTTCCTGAGATTGGCTCATTAGTCAAAGAGGTAATCGTGTCAGCATAACTTAAAACATGATTAAGATAGCCAATTTCAGCATTTGCTAATTCTTGCTTGATATAAGACTTAATAAATTGAATATTATGCGAGCCATTATCAGAAAAATTAACGTTGGTATCAAGTAAAAAAACCTTAATCCGATTTACACCCTGTTGCTCCAATAAATATGCCATTTCTAAAGCAATATTACCTGCTGAAGAAAAACCACATAGTCGTATACAGTCATCCCTACCAGGTAACATATTTTTTATCTCATTTAAATAATAACTCGAAAGTAATGTCAGTTTTTTTGTTTTAATATAGGAAGAAAGGTATCCATTGTCTATGCCTATGGATTGATATTTTGGTATAATTACATCGGCCAATGGCTTGTAAAACTCACAACCTCCATAAAGTGGGTGAATAAAATAAATACTTCTATTTATATCTTGAGGCTCGGTTAAAATTTTAATGATTGAAGTATCTGCTTTGTTATTCAAGTATCTGTCTGACAAGCTCTTTATTGTTTTATGCTGCAATAAATCTGCAGCAGTTAAATAAAGACCTAATAGCTTATTCATCCTTGAAATAACTTTTATCGCTGAAATCGAATTTCCTCCTAGATGAAAGAAGTCGTCATTTATCCCAACAGACTCTACATTTAAAACCATTTGCCAAAGTTTGCATATTCTCTCTTCTTCTGCATTACGTGGTTCTACATAACTTTCTTTTGGAATTGTATATTCAGGGATTGGTAATTTTTTATGGTCAATCTTACCGTTAAATGTTAATGGCAGGGCTGTTAGGGCAATACACTGACTTGGAATCATATAATCAGGTAAAGACGCTCGAAGATGTGATTCCAAATCAACCTTATCAACATCTCCCACGTAATAGGCAACCACATGCGACTCATGCAGTACAATAACTGCATGCTGTATACCTGGATAATCTGTAAGCTTATGTTCAATCTCTCCTAGCTCAATTCGATAACCACGAATTTTAACCTGAAGATCATTGCGGCCATAAAACTCAACATAACCTTCATGACTCCATGCTCCTATATCACCTGTCCTATATAAAGCTCCAAATATTGAGTGATTAACAAAACTTTTCTTTGTTTTCTTATCATCGCTCCAATACCCAGAAGCGAGACTTTTACCACCAATATAAATTTCCCCAGGGACCCCTATAGGGCAGGGCAAGGATACACTATTTAAAATATATATGGTTTGATTCGGCATCGCTCTGCCATATGGTATTGAATTACAATCAGAATCAGAGTCAAACTTCGTAACGTCATGCCATATTGACCAAATACCAGCTTCTGTAGCACCCCCAAGACTCATGATTATTGCGTTTTCTGCATATCTTGTTGTTTCCACAGGTAGTGCGGGGGGTATTTTATCACCACTCAATAAAACTGCTCGAAGAGATGGGTATGACACTTCTGAAACAGATTGATTATCTACAAGTAACATCATAAGTTGTGGAACACTGTTCCAAATAGTGACGTGATGAGCATTAATTAATTCACCCCACGATTTTGGATCTTTTGCTTCTATTTCTGTAGGTAATACAACTGTTCCACCTACTATTAGAAAACCCAATACATCATAAACAGATAAATCAAAACTTAGATTAGAAAGTGCAAGGCATTTATCCAAAGAATTCACATTGAAATATTCATTAACTGCCATTAATGTGTTAAGTGCACTACTATGGGTGACCAGCACACCTTTAGGCTGCCCTGTAGTGCCTGATGTATAAATAACGTATGCTAAATTGTTTGATTTAGCATACGGTTTTAAGTTGACTGATGACTCATTTTGATAAGATTTTTGATCCAATGCTATTGGGTGCGTTCCTTTAGGTAGTGTATTAGTTAATCTATCCAATATGTGCGACTGTGTCAGAAGTAACTTGCTTTTTGAATTTTCTAACTGAAATCTAATGCGTGCTGATGGATTGCTCGGATTAAGTGGCACATATGCAGCTCCCGCTTTAAGCACACCTAAAATTGCTATAATTATATCTAATGAGCGCTCAAGGCAAAGCGCAATAAGGGTGTCAGGGTTTAACTCTTTATCTTTCTTCATAATATAGCGTGCTAATTGATTGGATTTTTCATTCAACTCACGGTAGGTTAAAAAGGTATCTTCAAATACACCTGCAATGTTATCTGGAGTTTTATTAACTTGAACTTCAAATAATTGATGAATAGTTTTATATTGAGGATATTTTTTATAGGTTTGATTCCAGTCATAAACAACTGTTTGATATTCAATATCAGTAAGCAAACTTATCATTTCCGTTGGTTTATCTAAGTTAGCAGATAATTGTGAAAGAATTTGGGTGAGTTGTGTAATTAAGTTGTTGGCTTTTTTCTCTGTTAACATGCAGGCATCAAAGTTTAATTGCAGTTGCAAATTATTGTGCAGTTCCTGAGCTATCATTGTTAATGGGTAGTCCACTTTTTCAATGGACTTTTGGAAATCAAAGTGTAGTATATTTGTTATATCACGCAATTCAGAGGGGTAATTATTAAACAACAACAAGCTATGGAATAACCGTTCTCCATCATGTTGCAAACTAGCTAAATCAACATAACTGTATTCATTTAATGTCATTGTGGCTGTTTCAATTAACTGTAGTTGTTCTTGAACCGTGTGATTATCCCAGTTGACTATTAGCGGCAAAGTGTTGATGTATAACCCTACACTTGACTCAATCCCATTAACAGGTAATGTTCTCCCAGATACGGTTGTCCCAACAATTGTTTGCGAAGCACCGGTATAGGTCTGTATTAGTTTATGCCAAGCAAATTGCACGATCGCATGCAAGGTAATACCTTCTTGCAAGGCTAGTTTTTTTAAGGAATGGTACTGATGACCATCGATAATAGCAGTCAACTCCTTTGGTTTAAAAACCGTTATAGCCTTATCTAAATTTGTTGTATGACTAAGTAGTGCATTTAAATCATTGGCTGCTCCTGTATCTTGAAGGGCGGTTTTCCAATATCCATAAGCTTCTTTTTTATGCTCATAAATATACTCCTGAGTCCTTAGATATGCAGTATCTATTTTAATGTTAGGCTGTATTCCTTGGCAAAGATCCTCATAATACGCATGCACTTGATTTAAGAGAATAGGCGCACTCCACCCGTCTACTATGCTGTGATGCATACTTCTTAATAGGGTATAGTTAGACTCACTACACTGAATTAGATGCAACCGTAATAACGTTGGGGATTGTATGTTAAATGCTTGTTCACGATCAGCTTTTTGAATTTTATTAATAGCCTGTTTTTTATTTTTATCCCTCTGAATATCATGATAAGTAAAGTTTAATTCCCAATCTTTACTTATTACCTGAATAAGATCTTCGTCCCAATTAAAGTAAGTTCGCAAAATAGGATATGCCTTTATCGCCAACACCCAAGCTTGTTTATACAAATTAAGTCTTATTGAACTATGATAATCAAGTAATACTTGCACACGATATGCATCATCATCTGGTTGTGAAATTGCATGATAAATAAATCCTTGCTGTAAATTATTAGCAGGGTAAATGGCTTCTATATTTTGATCACTAGCTTGTAATTTATCAATTAAATCTTGGCTTATATTAACCGTATCAAAGTCACAAGGGGTATAGCTTGGTTTTGGTTGTTCAAGACAATGTAGAACAACATCCTTAAGCCTTAATTCGAAAGCAGTTGCAAACTGTTTGCTTAGTGTACTGGAGATATGTGTTGAAATAGATAAACAAAGTGCACCGTCTAAGATACGCCCAATTATGGATAGAATATGCCTTTGTTTGGGCAATGCGACATCACTCATGCCTGCCTGCTCACCTGATAACATCCATTCACTTGAGTTTGAGTCAAATTGACCCTGATAGTTAAACGTAATTTTAGGTAAATCCGAAGATAATATATCAGGATAGGCTTGCTTATATGCTCCAAACAAAACACCTTGATTCGGCACTCTATGTAAGTTTTCTTTAATATATTGAATGCTTGCCTTGATGCTATCCTTTGTTGTCAGTTCTACGGGATAGAAGCTTGTAAACCAACCAAGCGTACGTGAAACATCTACGTCTGTATCAGGAGCTTTGCGTCCATGTCCTGCCAACATAATCACATGGTGAGTCTTGTCCAGACAATCTTGTAAACTATAGGCTAGTGCGGTAAGCAGTAAGTCGTTAATGTTGGTATGGTACGCCTCATGTGCTTGTGTTAGTAATTGTTTTGTTGTATTTAAATCAAGCTTAACTGATGTAATATAGGAAGGCTCTCTTAAAACCGGGTACTTTTGATTATTAACTTCCCCCAAACCAAGCCAGTATTCAAGTTCATTAGGATGAGTCTTTGGATAGGCAAGAATTTCTTTAACCCACTGTCTATAGCTGCTACCTTTCTGACCTAATGCTTGACCATCGTATAAGCGTTTCACATCGTCAATCAAAATACGCCAAGACATAGCATCTAAAATCAAATAATGATGCGCAAAATAAAGTCGTGCACTGCCATCTGTGTAACCATACAAATATGCTATCTGCCATAATGGTCCGGAAGCAGGATTAAAACCTGATTGCCATAAAGTAAGTGTCGCCTGAATCTCTTCATAGCTCATGTCACTGATATTTAATAACTGTAAATTGGGTGGCTTTATATCAGTATCGTATACTTGTTGTCGCGTACCATTATCTTTGGTCGTAAATCTAAGGCGGAAAATATCGTGCTGAAGAAATAGTGGAGTAATGCAAGCTTCAAGTTTCTCAATAGATAATGTAGGAATACGAACTAAAAACGCATGATCCCAATGATTAAGGCAGCTGTGATTTTGCTCAAAAAACCATGTTTGAACTGGAAGCAAATCAAAAACTCCTTCAAGCTCACCTTGCTCTGCTGTTGTATTAGAGGTATCTATTAATACTCTTGAGAGAGCTGATATAGTCCGATGCATAGAAATATCACGTGCACGACAGTCAATCCCAGCACGTTGTAGCTCTGCTGATACCTGAATACTTTGAATAGAATCACCACCTAGACGAAAAAAATCATCCTCTATACCAATGCTTTCTACCCTTAATATCTGTTTCCACACTGAGCATATCTTAGTTTCAAGATCTGTACATGGGGAAACACGACTAACCTCGCTTATATTAAGATCAGGTATAGGCAAAGATTTTCTATCAATTTTACCATTTGTATTTAAGGGTATAGCATCTATAAATAAATACCTACTTGGCCGCATATAGTCTGATAGGTAGTCATCTATATAAGAATCAAGTTCTTCTATAGATGGCTCAAATTCAGACGCCACAATATACGCAATTAATTGTTGGTTAGTTGTATGATCGCAAGCTATGACGACGACCTCATCAACATCTCCATGCTGTCTTAAAACCGACTCAATCTCACCAAGCTCAATACGATACCCTCTAATTTTCACCTGAAAATCATCGCGCCCAATATATTCTAAATTACCATCAGGTAACCAGCGAACCAAATCTCCCGTCCTGTAGAGCTTGCCATTACTAAATGGACTCTCAATAAAACGCTCAGCTGTTAATTCTGGTTGGTTTAAATAGCCACGCGCCAAACCAGCACCACCTATATAAAGCTCGCCCGTGCTTCCAATTGGAACCGGCTCTTTGTTTGAATCAAGAACATAGACTCTCTTTCCAGCATAAGGTTTGCCAATAATTTGCCCTGACACAGGAGAGGATAACCGCACGCCGCTACTACCAACAATACATTCTGTTGGACCATATTGATTGAAGATAGTGATATGTTCGTTTTTAAGTAATATATTTATCACTTCTTTATCATATATTTCACCACCAAGCACAATAATCAGTGGTGATTGGTGAGCAAGCAAAAGCGGTACAATTCCGTTCAGCATGGAGGGCGTTAAACGTATAATATTAATTCTATGCTCTGATAAAATATCTAAATATTCTTGTGAAGATAAGGTGAGCAAATCCTTTGTAATAATCACTTTTCCACCTGATAACAATCCTGAAAATAAGGTTGGTAATGAGGCATCAAAACAATATGACAAAGTGAAGCTTGTGATAATATTCTTTGTAGATGAAACTAAATCATAAAATGTCTGTTGATAAAATATATACTCTCGATGCTCAACCATCACACCCTTTGGCTTACCCGTCGTACCAGAAGTATAAATCACATATGCTAAATCAGAGGGCTTGGTGTCAAGTTTTAAATTATCTTTCAGTTCATTTTGATATGGTTTGTTATCTAATAATATAGCTTTTGTCTGATTAGGTAGTGGCCTTTGTAATCCATCTAGCAAAAGAGTTTCTGTTATTAGTAGTTCACTATTTGTATCCTCTAGTTGAAAGATAATACGTTCAGTTGGGTAAGTTGGGGAAATTGGTACATATGCGGCTCCCGCCTTCAGTGTACCTAATATCGCAATTATCATATCTAATGATGGTTCAAGGCATAAAGCAATCAATGAATCCGGAGATAATTTGTTTTGAAATTGGCGTCGAATATAACGTGCTAATTGATTGGATGCTTCGTTAAGCTCGAAATATGTCATATGTTGATCTAAAAAAATAACAGCAATATCATTTGGTGTTTTTTTGACTTGGTTTTCAAAGAGCTGATGTATAGTATTATTATCTGAGTATATCTTCTCGCTATTATTCCAGTCATATATAATTGTTTGGTACTCTTCTTGAGTTAAAAAAGGCATAGTCGTCATGCTCTTGTTTGCGTTTTATATCGGTTAAAATTATCTTTTCCCTGAAGTGAATCTTCAATCATATCAATCCCCACATTTCTTATACCAGGTTAGTGGTTCATACCGTTATAGACTATCAAATTAACTAAAATAATCTTCGATTTCCCCTTCACGAACAGTATCTAACGTGAAGCAATGAAAACCGCCCCCAAATAATCTTCTATGTCGATGACGAACAGGTACTGGTGTTATTTTATATTTTTCTAGTTTTGCAATTAATTCAGGAAATAGTGAATTAACTATTACTGTACTCTCATCAATCGATAGCACATTCAAATCAATGTATTGACTTGCTAATATCAAACTATCTTGTTCATAAGTTGGAAAATTATTTTTTTTAGGCTCTGGTGGATAAATAATATCCCATTTTTTGAGTGGCTCAGGAAGAAACTCAAGGAATTTAGGAGAACGTAATAGTAATAACCCTGGGCGAAGGGGAAGTATAACACTATCAATATGGTTATTTGCCATACGATAAATACGATGTAATTTGAACTTATCCTCAAGGTGACGTTCTAGCCAATTTAAGCCAAGCTCATGATTTTTATTAGCAACATTTACGATAATATCCTTACCAAAGCGAACACATTGCGCGCCATCTATCATAATTTCATGACCTACATCAAATTCAGATGGTTTTATTTCATAAGGATTTTCCTCTGAAATGACATCTTGAAATTGAAGTTGGACCTGATCTCTAACATAAGATAGATCAAATGAATTATCTGTCATCATTGCTTTTGGCATGGTAATCCACTTTGAACCATTGTTAAAATAGTCGTAGAAAATAGGTTTGAGTAAATCATTTTCAAAATATCTTGCTCTAACCTGAGGTGGAGTTTCGATAATTTCATCGCCAATAATAATAGCTTGATCTCGTACATTTAAAGCAGGAATACAAGTCGCATCCCAATATGGTGTTTTACAGTGAATACCTTTGTTTAATGGGGTTGGTCTATGCACCTTAACACTCAATTTCTTTAAGGTATCTACGAGTCCATCAACATCTTCGGTAAGTTCTTCTAAATACTGTTTTGGTATATTGTTATTTGTTGATCCATTTTCTGCTGAAGACTTACTTTGTTTATCTGAAGATGATTTTTCATAACTTGGAAGATAGCAAAATCTACTATTGTGTGTACTCTCATTAAAGAAAAGTTTGAAAGACAAATCTATATCATTACTGTAATTAAGAGGGGACCCAACAATAACTTCCTTTAATGGGGACCATTCATCATAACTATTAATTTTCATTAAATCATCCTTAGAATGCATCTAATAGTTATTTTATCTTAGTATATAGTTTCTATTCTTACCAATAAGATGAAGATGTTGGTGATTTTATTTCGTTGCTATCATCATCACCATCAGAAACAACGCTTTCAATAGTTTCGCTTTTATTTTTAGGTCTAGGTGGAATTCTTAATGAGTGCGCATACTCTATACCTAGATACACAGCCGCAGCAACTAAGGCTAGTTGCCAACTAATTACAAACAATCCCATTAATACTAGTGGAATAACAAAAGTTTTTACGCTAGATATTAAGAATGAATTCAATTTTTCATCTTTTATACTATCTTTTTCAAGAGCAGCTCCACTATCAAAAGATTCATCTCGTGCTCGTAGATATGCCGCAAACTTGTCAGCGTTGATATCAATTGCACGACATAGTAGGGCAAACATAAATACAAAGGGAACTGCTGCATATGGCATAAGAGTTACAGCTATAATAAAACTCGTTAACATCAGAGCATTAAAAGCAACTTTCAAACCTAATTTAGTAATATTCTCTTTGTGTTGAATTTCAAGTTGAGTTAATAGTAATTTTTGAATGCTTTTATCATCACCTGATAAAGATTCCATAGAAGACGTTATGCGTGATTTTGCTTGATTATAAGTTACATATTCATCAACAAAATGACAAATCCATTTCACCAGATCAAGTAGTAATAACAAACCAGTTAAATAGGGTACTTGCGATCCTAATATATGGCAGAACTCTGGGAATGTTATCATGATGCTAATTATTACCTTGGCACTATCATTGACAAAATATCCACCGTGCTTTTTTATTTCGAGCCAGAGCCTCTCAAGTATATTGCGACATTGTTCTGCTTCAGAGGGTATAAACACATGGCGAAAAACCAAACCTAGAACCATAAGTACTCTTAAGCCATAAATTGCTATCGAGTACAAACCAAAGACAAAGCCTAAATTTTTAAGAGATTCTTGATCAATATGAAAACCATCTAAGTTGCTATTTTTATCTAGATATCCAAGTCTATCAACCATTGACCAAATATTAATCCAGGTAAATCTTGAAAAGATTGCTATAACCCGGTATCTATTCATTTGATTTAAAAACTTTTGCATCATAGAAGTATGGAAAATCATGCTAGATAGAAATTGTAGATCCTTTAGTATTTTATAATACCAAGCATTCTCAGCTTCCAAGGCTGATTTTTCTTTTCGTTTATACTTTGCAATTGCATCAAAATTATCTGCTAGAATACCATCTTGAAGTAAAATATATTCATAAGCTAGGCGATAATATTTAATTTGAACTACTAACTCTTTATGTTTTAAAAGCAGGCTTTTGTTATTAGCTATTTGATCTAGCAAATCAAAGTCATGTTTTAAATCAAACCTATTGCTAGATGAAAAACTATAGAATGATTTTTTATCTTTCAAATGAGGGGTAAATCTACGTTCAATATCACTATAACTGCTAGAACTATTGTCTTTAGTATATGATACACGCAAGTCTTTATTTAGCTTAAAAAAACTATATTTTTGTATCCCTTCAATTTCTATGCTCACGCCAAACTTACTTGCTGTCATCCACTATCTACTAATTGACCAGAATTATTTGACCATTTTAATCTCTGTGTAAGCAAAAATCAACCATAAAATACCAATAATACGCTAAAATTATGACTTTATATATTATAAATACCTACAAACAGCCAAATAACTTCAATATTAATCACTATTAATGTCTTGTTTTGACATATCTTGGGTATATAATTGGATAAAAGTATAATTATTAGGAGAAACACCATAATGTCTAGAGTTCTTGATAAAGTCGCACTCATAACCGGCGGAAGTAGAGGAATAGGTGCTGAGACAGCCAGAGTATTAGCTCGCGAAGGCGCCCATGTAATTGTAGCTGATATATTACAAGATGAAGGTCAATCAATTGCACAAAGCATAGGTGGTAAATTTATTTATCTCGATGTTGCTGATGAAAAGTCATGGGAAAAGACTATTAGTATTATCAAAGAACAATTTGGCAGGCTTGATATCTTATGTAATAATGCCGGAATTTTAGGATTTAATGAAGGTCTTGGCGCACAAGATCCTGAGCATACAAGCCTTCAAGATTGGCATTTTGTTCACAAAGTAAATTTGGATGGTGTTTTCCTCGGTTGTAAATTTGGTATATCCCTAATGAAGGAACATGGTGGTTCTATCATAAATATGTCATCTAGATCAGGTATTGTGGGGATACCAGGAGCTTGTGCTTATGCATCGAGTAAAGCCGCCATTAGAAACCATTCAAAAACAGTAGCTCTTTACTGCGCTGAACAAGGGTATAAAATTCGCTGTAACTCAATACACCCTGGCGCGATACTCACACCGATCTGGGATGAAATGATTGGCAGAGATCCGGAAGTACGTGAAGAGATGATAAAAAATATAGCTTCAGGAATACCTCTTGGAACAATGGGTGAGCCATCAGATGTAGCCAATGCTGTATTATATCTAGCATCGGAAGAATCAAAATATATAACAGGCATCGAACTTACTATCGATGGCGGTATTCTTGCTGGAAGTCAGGCAACACCGAGAAGGATAGAGGATTAGCCTTTTTTAATATTCTTAGGAATGGTGAAGTATACAGTTGCACCTTTGTCTACCTCACCTTCTATCCAAACATTACCTGAATGCTTATCAATTATTTTTTTGATATTACAGAGGCCAATTCCTGTGCCATTGAAATCAGTTCCAGCATGTAATCGTTGAAAAACCTTAAATAATTTATCCACATATTGTTGGTCAAACCCAACACCATTATCAGAAATAGAAAATTTGTAGTTTAATTTGTCATCTTCACAATCAATTTTTATCTTGGTTTTAGAGGTTTTAGCCGTAAACTTTAACGCATTTGAAATTAGATTTTCCCAAACTAAATAAAACATATCTTCATCACAATCAACTTTAGGTAGAGGTTTTATATCCCAGGTTATATCTCTGTTTATAGTATCTGGCTCATATGCATCAACTACTTTTTGAATTACCGCATCGAATGATACTGATTTTATTTTAAGGGCAACACGACCTAATCTTGAAAAACTCAATAATAACTGGATCATTTCATCCAAGCGATGTGCTTCTTTTGAAATAATTGAGATATATCGCTCTACATCTTTATCTGTATTATTACTGATTTTTCTGCCTAGCATCTCTAAGTACCCAATAATATGTCTTAAAGGTGCTTTTAAATCATGCGATACAGAATATGCAAACCCCTCTAACTCCTTGTTAAGCATTTGTAATTTGTTTGCCTGAATACTTAAAGAATTTTCTTTTTCCATTTCACTTGTAAGGTTTCTAATAATTCCGGCAAAAAATATCTCACCATCCAGTTTAAATTCACTAACCGATAAAAACATTGGGAAAACACTACCATCTTTTCTCAATGCTTCAACCATTCGCCCAATCCCAATAACATGTTTTTCATTAGTTTCTAAATATTTAGAAAGATACATATCATGCTCACTGGCATATGGCTCTGGCATAAGCATTGTCACTGGTTTTCCTATTAGCTCTTCTTGCTCATACAAAAAGAGGGTGGTCATGGCATTATTAGCTGACTGTATTATTCCTGTTCTATTAATAGTTGCAATGCCATCAATTGCCGTATTTAAAATTGCTTCTGCTTGTGTCTCTGTCAAACCTAATTTTGTTTCCATATCTTTAAATTTACTAATATCGCGAACAAAACCGATAAAAATTGTTTTCCCATCTACTTTAGCTTCGCTAACAGATAGGTGTATAGGAAAAGTTTCACCATTTTTATGCTTACCTAGAACCTCTCTACCTGAACCAATTATATGTCTCTCATTTGTTGAGGCATAGTGGCTTAAGTAGCCATCATGTTCATGAGCATAAGGTTCGGGCATAAGCATGGAAACATTTCTACCTGCGACCTCATCTGGTTGATAGCCAAAAAGTTTTGTGGCAGTTGGATTAAAATTATCTATTTTCCCTTTTTCATCGATAGTAATAATAGCATCTAGAGCCGTTTCAAATATTCCTTTAAACACTGGATCCAAGTATTTGTTCATTTAATATTCTTTTCATGCATTATTTATAAATTAATACTATACTAAAAGCAGTAAATATACAAAGCGGTAGAAAATGCACTAATAATATTTAGGATTAAATAAATGAAATCAATCACAATCAAGGTGCTTTATCTTGAGGATGATCCACTAGATATTGAACTTGCCAAGCAAAAACTAGAAGATACAGATTTGTTCCAAGTCGACCTTGTATTTGTTTCAAATGAGGATGACTTTAAAAAGGAGTTATCTAAAAACAAGTTTGATATATTTCTATCTGACTATAATCTTCCATCCTATACTGGTCTTGACGCTCTTAAATATTTAATTAAAAACAAATACAACTCGCCTTTTATCTTGGTATCAGGAGCAATTGGTGATGAACCTGCTGTAGAAATAATGAAGCTAGGAGCATTTGATTATGTACTAAAAGACCAACTTGACAAACTACCTCTTGTTATTAAAAGGGCCAAAGATAATTATGATGCAAATATAGCAGGTGCGCTTTGGGAATCAATGTTTCATAGTATTGAAAAAGCGTCCTTAGCGGGATTTTTTAAACTAGATCCCAATGGTAAATATGATTACACGAATAAATACTTTCTGAACATGCTTTTTGAAACCAAAAAAAATATTATCGGAAAACCATGGTTCAATTACTTTGGATCATCTAATAAATCGATATTAAAAGAAAAGTGGCTAAAAAATACCAAAAAAAATGACAAATTCGTGACGACAATCAATATTGACTGCGCCCAAAATAAAAAAATTTGGCTAAACATCAATATTGTTCCTGAGATATCAAACTCAATTATTAAAAGTTATGTTGGTGTTGTTTTTGATGTAACCAATATCAAAGAGACAGAAGGTAAACTAGAGCACATAAAGAAATATGATACCGTAACCCAATTACTAAATATAAATGGATTTGAAGAGCTACTTGAGGCATCGATTAAAGAATCGTCGGTTACCAACACTCGACTTACAATTCTTCTGGTTGATATTCTTGACTTCAAGAAAATAGGGGATGCACATGGATCGCATACCGGAGATAATTTAATTATTGAGGTATCAAAGCTATTAAAAGAACAATTCGGAGAAAAGATAGTAATCGCCAAGATAAATAATGACTCATTTGCTTTGCTACTTAGAGATCTATCTCGAGCAAGTAGTATTTCTTTTGCTCTAAACTCCTTGTCAGAAAAAATAAAAAATAAACCGATTGAAATAAATAAACAAAAGTTTTTTATTAAACTTAGTACGGGAATTGCTCAATTTCCTGAAGCGGGAAATAGCGCTAAAGAAATTATGCAGCATGCAGGCCAAGCCCTAAGCCATGCGAAACATTCAGAACAAATGGATTATTACTTCTACACCGAGCGTCTTAATAAGGATGTAACAAGAATATCAAACATTGAACATGCTCTGCATTCCGCATTAGACACAAGTGAAATATACATTTGTTATCAACCACAAGTTGATATATTAACAAACAAGGTCGTTGGGTTAGAAGCTCTGTGTCGCTGGAAGAGCAAAACTCTTGGTGAGGTATCACCTTATGAACTAATACCTGTAGCAGAAGGTACGGGATTAATTCTACCTCTTACCAAATATATTTATAGTAGATTTTTATTTGAGATGGAAGGTTGGCTAATTGATTTTCCTGATTTAACTAGCGATATAAATGTTTCAATAAACTTATCTGCATCTATATTATCCGACCCAAGCTTATTACCATATATTTTATCTGAATCTGAAAGGTATAACTTATCTTTTGAAAAAGTTTGTTTTGAAATAACTGAAACAGCGATTATGGAGAATAAGGAAAAAGTTTCTATTTTTCTAGATAATCTTTCTAGGCTAAATTTCAAACTATCAATTGATGACTTTGGAACAGGCCAGTCATCACTAAGCTATTTAAAGTCACTTCCAGTGCATGAACTTAAAATTGACGCAAGTTTCATTAAAAACATCCATATAAACAATAATGAAAAGATGATTGTTGATGCTGTGATAAGACTCGCGCATTCTCTAAACTTATTAGTAGTTGCGGAAGGAGTTGAATACATCGAGCAATTAAATGTGTTAAAAGAACTTAAGTGTGACTTAATCCAAGGATATTATTTTTCCAAACCTCTAAGACAAGAAGAGCTAATTAAATTCTTAGAAGACTTTAATAATAGGTCTGGTAATGAGTAATCGCATACTAGAAAACACTTCGGCCTTATCCATTGCAAAATACACTGCTATTTGTTTGCTGTTTACGCTTGCGATTATAGTTTCTCTAATTATCATTGGATGGGTAACAAGCAACCTCTTTCTAACCCATCTATTTGGTACGGCCAAACCAATGTCAATGAGCATATCTATTGGTTTTCTATTTATAATACTTGGATTATTAGGCAGAGTGTACGACTATAAAAAAATATCTTTTGTAATTGGGGTATTTGTCATAATATTTGCTATGGTTTTAATATTACCTATAGAAATGAGAAATTTTAAGTGGTGGATTTTTAAATACAAGCCACAAGGTGGTGTATATTTGTGGCAAATATCACCTTACTCAGCCATTTGCTTTCTAATTGCCGGGATAAACCTTATATATAATAGCTGCTCCTCAATATCAAGACATAAATATTTTGTTCTAATACCCTTAAATATTTTTATTTTAATCGTAACATATATATCTTTTTTTGACTCTTTAGTTGGCTACCAAACTATCAGTTGGTGGGAAAATGTTAATTACATGTCATTGTATACTTCGTTTGGTTTTTTAATATGGACAAGCTCTTTAATAATACTTCTACTAATTGAAATTATTCAGATATCTGAAAGCAGATACTTTCTCGTCCCTATATTCTCTTTCTTGGGCTGTTATATTGTCTTCTTATTTTTATGGCAAGCAACAACATTACACGAAGTGAAAGTTATAAAAAAGAATACAACCAATATATCATATGAAATTATTAAAGAATTTAAAGATAAAATCACATCAGAGTTTTTATCTTTAAATCGTTTATCATCTAGGCACTCAATTACAGATGTTAACAACAAATTATGGATAAAAGATGCAGGTCTTTATCTTAAACATCATGAGAGTTTTGAGCTGATTGGCAAAGTTAATGACAGTTGCTCTTTATCAGAATCTTATAAAAAAAACGGTGCATCTATTAGCACTTTGTTATTACAAGAAAAATTGAAGTATATGAATCCTAGAAAGAGTGGTGTTTCAGTTTTTCCAGTAAAACTAGAAACCCAAAATTACCTTTTAGTTTTTTTCCCTATGAGTAAGGGAGGTTTTATATTATCAGTATATAACTGTGACAAATTAGCCACATCAATTCTTTCAAATAACCTTTACAAAAACTTTAATTCTGAAATATTATTGAATGGGAGAGTTATTTTTAAAGAAATCTATCAAGACAATCCATACTTGAAACCGAAGTGGAGGACAAATGAGCATTTTGAAGCCTTCAATTCAGATTGGGATTTTGATATTTGGCCATCATGGAGCTCTCTAGAGGACTTTAAATCTAAAACATCAATAATCTTATTGCTCGCAGGATTTGTTATATCTACTTTTATTGCCGTTGTCATCTCTCAATATCAGCTTTATTTTAAAAAAAATAAAGAGTTAGAGTTGGCTTATAATGAGCTAGAGGAGTTTAGTTACTCGATAGCCCATGACCTAAAAGCTCCTCTCAGACATATATCAGGATTTATTCACCTTTTAGAGGTTAATAATTCTTTTGAAGAAAAAACACAAAGATATCTAAATATCATAGATACATCCTCAAAAAAAATGGACAAGCTAATAGACGCTATGTTGTATTTATCTGAATTGTCTCGAAAAAAAATAGCAAAACAAAATATTTCACTAAATAAAGTTATCAATACTGCTGTCAAATATACCGAACAAAAAAATCCTAATCGAACTATATCTTGGGATATACCAGTTCTTCCTGAGGTTCATGCTGATTATGATTTATTTTTAATTATGTTTAAGGAGTTATTTGAAAATGCAGTGAAATTTTCAGTTGATAGTCAACCTCTGAAGCTAATAATTAAAGCAAAGCGCGGAATGCAAGGCTTAAACATATCTATTCAAGATAATGGTATTGGGTTAAAACAGCAGTACTCAAAAAAAATATTTAATATGTTTCATCACTTAAACAAGGAGGAGGAATATGAAGGCATTGGTTCAGGTTTAACTTTCGTTAAAAAAATAGTACAAAAGCACGGCGGTAAAATATGGGTTGAATCAAATGAAAATATTGGTGCAACAATTCACATTAATATTCCTAATATAATATCGGAGAAATACAAATGAATAAAGAAAAAATAATACTCTTAGCAGAAGATGATGATTACGATAGTGAATTAACCATGGAAGCCCTAAAAGAATATAGTGTTTGCAATGGTGTAACTCGGGTATGTAATGGTGAAGAGTTACTAGATTTCTTAAAGTGCGAAGGGGCCTATACAGAAAGAGATGGATCGCTACCGGTGGTAATACTCCTCGATCTGAAAATGCCTAAAATTGGAGGATTAGAGGTGCTTAAAATCATTAAAAATGATGAAAAATTTAGGGACATACCTGTTGTAGTGTTAACCTCATCACATGAAGATAGCGACTTGCAAGAATGCTATAAATACAAAGTTAATGCATATGTCGTTAAACCTGTTGATTTTCATCAATTAATAGAGGCTGTTAAAGGAATAGGTTGCTTCTGGTCTATATATAATGAGCTGCCATATTGATTTTCTAGCTATATTTGCTTGCAATCATACAATAAATTGAAGATGTATAAAGCATAGTGTATCATTCGATACACAATATTTTAGCTGAGAATTAATATGGAAGCAAAAGAAATAGAAGATATTATTCGTGAAAGAGAAGAGCGTATAAGTGAACTAAATGAGGAGTTGCTAGGGGCATATAATCAAGAGCATGCCTTTGGTATTCAAGATACCATAAAATATATAAAGACTGAAATATCTGGACTTGAAACTGAGCTAATAAAAGCAAGCTCTCCTCTTAATACAAAAAGAATAGCTGATATTAAAGATTTACTACAAAATAGATTAGAAGGAAATAATGCATATAGGGAGTCTTTAGAGGTACAATTAGAAGGAGGATACAACGAATTTAAGTATGCGTATATAATGTCTGAATTTACACAGCTAGACATTGAAAGAGTTCGGTTAGAACAACAGTTAAGTGATTTAGAAGCAAAACCAATTAGGGAAGAGGAGTCTATATCATCTGACTTTGACATAGATCCATCATTATTTCTTCGTACACTATCACGACGTCCTAATGAGTCTGACCTATTACAAAGAGAGTGTAGTATAGAGGCTGGTATTATGCTTGCTATTTTGATAAAAAGCCTTGAGAAAGGACAAATAACCGCGAAAATGTTTGATGTAAAAAAAGAAGCGATTAATTATAACTTAAAAATGTTTGATTCAAAATCTGTCCATGAATTTTCTTCAAAAATACAAGAGAGCGTAATATTTGCCACTCCTTAAATATAACATTACACCTTAAGATACTTATTTATTTTACTTGGAAGTTTGGATGTATCAAAAATTTAGCGTAATAATTATTGGTGCGGGCGCCGCGGGCTTAATGTGCGCAAAAGTTGCCGGAAAAAGAAACCGACAGGTGTTGGTCCTAGATAAAAGCAACAAACCAGGGAAAAAGATTCTTATGTCCGGAGGTGGTCGCTGTAACTTTACCAATACACAGACAACCTCCGAGCAATTTATTTCTAATAACCCTCACTTTTGTAAATCAGCACTTAGCCGTTATACTCAGTGGGATTTTATTGATTTAGTTAACTCATATAAAATTCAATACTATGAAAAAACATTAGGACAATTATTCTGCAAAGAAAAATCAATAAATATTCTTGATATGCTGCTTAATGAGTGCATGAAAAATAATGCTCAAATCAAACTTAAACAAACAATTGATTTTATAAAAAAAGAAGAAAATTTTTTTGTTATTTCTGCGAATAATATTCTATATCAATGTGAATCAGTAGTTATTGCAACAGGAGGTTTATCAATTCCAACCTTAGGTTCTAGTCCTTATGGTTATCAAGTAGCCAAACAATTTGGTTTGAAAGTTCATAATACAAGAGCAGGGTTAGTTCCATTTACCTTACACGAAAAAGACAAACAAAAATATTCAGAACTTAGCGGTATTTCTGTTGAATGTGAAGTTAGCTGTAGAGACAAAGTCTTTCGAGAAAATATTTTATTTACCCATCGTGGTCTTAGTGGGCCGGCGATACTCCAAATATCATCATATTGGCAACCAGGGGACGAAGTTACAATTTGCGCTCTACCAGATGTTGACTTAAGACATGAGATTCTAGAATTAAAAAAAAGTAACCCAGATATCTATTGCCGAACAGTTTTAACCTCCTATTTTGCCAAAAAATTAGTTAATGTTTTTATAAACAAAGATATTCTTGATAAACCAATTAAGCAGCTATCTGAAAAAGACCTAGTTATGATTACCTCTAATTTACAATCATGGTCAATCAAACCTAACGCAACAGAGGGCTACCGCACAGCTGAGGTTACTTTAGGAGGGGTTGATTGCAATGAGCTCTCATCTAAAACATTTGAAGCTCATAAGGTCCCTGGATTATACTTTATTGGTGAAGTAATTGATGTATCTGGATGGTTAGGAGGTTATAATTTCCAATGGGCATGGTCCTCAGGGTGGGCTGCTGGTCAAATTGTTTAATGTCTATTTTTAAGAATAAAACATGAATATAATATACTTGCATGATATTGAAGTTATTTTACTAAGAAAATCTATTAGAAATATCAATCTTAGAATATATCAAGACGGAAGCATAAAGGTTAGCGCGCCGTTAAAATGTTCGATTAGCGAAATTGAATTTTTTCTAAATGATAGATATATTTGGATAATCACTAAGAGAAATGCTCTTTTAAAAAAATCAAAGCCAAGTTCTAATATGCTCGAAAATGGAGATCTTCAACCGTTTTTAGGTAAAAAATACCCTCTAGTTATAAATAATACTAATAAAAAGCAACATATTTTCTTATCTGAAAGTGCAATTGAGTGTTATCTAAACATCGGTGCTAGTTATGAATTAAGACAAAGTTTACTGCAAAATTGGTATCGCCAACAAATTAAGAAAATACTACCTGAGCTTATAAAAAAGTGGGAGCCAATAATCAACGTCGAGGTCAATGAGTGGGGAGTTAAATTAATGAAAACACGTTGGGGGTCATGTAACACTGTTAAAAAGCGGATATGGTTAAATCTTAACTTAATTCATAAGCCCATTAATTGCCTAGAATACGTATTAGTTCATGAAATGGTCCACTTACTAGAAGCAAGCCATAACAAGAGGTTTTATGCCTTTATGAGCGAGTTTCTACCTAATTGGCGAGAATCTAGGGAAATTTTAAATTGTAGCTAATTTACGACAGTTCTATATAGTTCTCTTTTGTTTATTTACCACTCCAAACTTCCTGGACTTTTTTATCCCGCCCACAAGAGTAACGATAAAACTTATAGCGATATTTATGTTTTTGAAAATAATGTTGATGTTCTTCATCTGCTGGATAGAAGTTAGTAGATGGAGTAATTTCAGTATTTACAACAGGGAAGAGGGTTCTTATATAATCAAAACTTTCTGTTGCTTGTTTTTTTTGCTCTTCATTTAAGTAAAAAATTATACTTCTATATTGACGGCCTTTATCGCAAAATTGTGAATCTTTTGCAGTTGGATCAATATGTCGCCAGTAAAAATCAAGTAATTGCTTATAAGAAACCAACTTAGGATCATATGTAATTTCTACTGACTCAACATAGTCCGTGCTACCAGATGAAACAAGCAGATAGGATGGATTTTTGGGTTTTAATCCCCCATCGAAACCAACAACTATATTGGTAACTCCATGTACATGCGAAAAATCAGACTCAACACACCAAAAACAACCACCAGCAAAAATAGCTTTTTCCATATCGGCATGCACTATTTTAGTTATTAATAATAGCAATAGTAGGATGACTCTTTTAGTTATCATCATAATCTCTTATAAATGTATAATCTTAATATATTAGTTTAAATAACATTTATTGCAAATTAACCAACATAGTCATTAAAAAATTAGTCTTTAAAATAGAAACTTTGAAATTATCGCAACAATTAAGAAAGTAAAAGCGACCACACCAAGACAAATGGCTATTAGCTTCGCTAAATTTATCGCTCTATTTCTTATATATTTACTATTATTTATAGTAGCATCATCGTTAACTGGAATTCCTCGCATATGCATTTTTTCATATTCTGTGAATGCTGGTGGTATTAAATACCACATTAAAAGGTATGGTATAACTACTGGTACAGGTGTAAAAAATAAGAAAATAAAAATAAACCTAACTAACCAGATAGAAGCATTAAAATGAGCAGCGACGCCACCACAAACACCAGCAACTATTTGGTTATCACAGTCACGATATAAATTTTTTCTTCTCGAAGTTAGTTTTTCTTGATCAAAATTACAATCATTCAAATGATAATCATTCATATGCTGAACTAAAAGTTCAACATCAACCAAGTAGATAATTTCTTTTGTCTTGGTTGATAAAATATGATCTAATTTCGCTATCATACCAAGCTCAATATCCCTAACAACATCAGGCTCAGTTGTAAATTTTATATGTATTTTCTGAATATATTCTTTTAACTGTGCAGCTGCTTTATCTGAACATATATAAGTATGCTCTAGCAAATTTACCTTCTTCATATTATTCTACCTCGTTGAACAGAGCCTGTTTGTCATATCCATACAGATAATAATATCAACACATATATGCTATAGCAAACCTACTTATTGATTTACATGTTTTTTTTGAATGAATAGTACTATATAATTTTCTTATAGATTAATCAGTTAATTAACTTTTATCAAGTGAGTTTATATGCAAAAAAAAATTGATGCACACCTTTTATTTATGTATGGCCATCATGTGGAAATCTTACTTGAAATTCCTAATAATGTAGTAATTTACATCGATGAATATGCTTCTGAAATTCAAGAAACTGGTTATGTGTGGAATGGCCGAGATCTGTATTTATATGATGAGGATGGAGCAAGAAAGCATATTGAAGTTTTAGATAAAAATATTTTAGAGCAGGGGGCATCTGGAAATCTATTAACTGAAGGAGTCCGAAGTTATTTCTATTTAACCAAAAGTCAGCTTGGGTTGAATGATGAGCATAATAATAGTTTAGCGGAACATACTTCGCAGTATTTTTGTCTAAATCGCTGGAAAGATCCTTGTCAAGGCTGGGAATTTGACCATGCTATTACTTACTCTGACGAAACAAAAAAAAATAAACGAGCCTATAGATATCAATCTTTAAAAAACAGATCTGAGTCAACTTATACTTTTACACTCGAAGCAGACCCTATGGAAATTGTATTAGCTTGGAATCAATATCATGAGCAAACAAAAGATGATGCTTTTATTTTTGGCGATAATTGCGCCGTAGCGTCACAATGGTTTTTAGAGAAATATGCGAACATACCCCATCCTAAATGTTGGAGTGCTCCATTCGGCATAAATCAATTAATGTACTATCTTCACACGCCTAGTTTCATACCTGCTTTCGCATTAATACCAAAACGAGTTTTTGATAACGCCAAGTTTCACTTGGAAGCTAGAAAAACAGTCAACCCTAAAGAGTCACACCTCAGAATTAGCATGCGAATTGCCATTAATTTTCTACTAACAATAGGTGGAATATCTGGGATTATTTACGCATCTAAGCATATGTCAAAAGCTGTTAGTTCAATACTTGCGCCAAGCCTCGGACTACTATCAATATATAGATCTACTTTTATTTTTAGTGATCTTAACAAGATAGCCGCACAAAATATTGCCGATTCTCATGACGAAAAAGCTAACATTTCAGCAGAGGCTGCAATCAGCATTTAATATTTGTGCGTCAAGTTATGTACTGAATAAACGCATGATAAGTTTTTTCATTCAAAAAAGAAAATTATATAATCTTTGCAATGTTAGCCCACTCATTAACTTCGGTGTTTCAACTAAAAGCCGAGATGGGTTTCGTCATTTTATTCGTACAGACGACTAAAAGCTATATATATAAAATTCTTATGCATTTGCCCTGAAATTATATATTACTTGGATGAACTTTCATTCTATATTATGATATATAAATGCATATGGAAGTTGTGGGCCGTTAGCTCAGTTGGTAGAGCAGGAGACTCTTAATCTCTTTGTCGTAAGTTCGATCCTTACACGGCCCACCAGTTGTGGAGGTGGATACAATCTTAGGGGGTACTTTAGGGGCTGTTCCCCGAATCAGGGGACACTTTAATCATCCGCATAACACTTTAACTCTTAATCTGTAATTTTCAAAATTTCTAAATCCATAAGCTCTTCTTTGAATCAACTTCATCTTTCGATGAAACCCTTGAGTTACTCCATTATTCTTGGTAAATCGAAGCATTCTACCTACTTCGTCCTTCCATCTAAACAAAGTATTACCTAAAGTTCTAAGATGCTCAAATGGGCTTTCCCTTAATTCTTTAATCATCTCTAACAATCTAGGTATTAAACGCCTGCATTCTTCAGCTGTGCAATGCTTCTTTGTTAATAGTTGATGTAGTTCTTGTTTAAAACTATAAATAGCAGATATAGCCGGTTGTTGTTCTAAATAACTATTTCTATAGTTTTAAAATAATAGCAATACGAGACAATCTACGCGTGCTCAGCATTGATGTTAGAAAACCAAATGAAATTTTTTCAAAAAACGTTAGTTTGGGTGCGCGCTTACGATGATGAGACATTGTCAGGAGTTGTTGGTGTAAAAGCATATTTTCTGAGGCGATTGCGAGCACGCCGCCAGGGGCCAACAATCGTTGGCCATACAGCCATGTAACTCAAAATGAGTGTTATTAATTTCATCATAATGGTTGTTATACTATAACAGCATCAAAAACATAAAATATTTTTCGTTTTAATTTTGAAATTAAGGTTTCGCCACACACAGGCTAATTATTTTAATGTTGTCTTACTACAGCAGGAATACGCTCATCTTGTGTAAGCGCCAAACTAACTACATCTACTATTATGGAATGATTTATCAGAGACTTATGCCTTTTTACAGATAAGGAAAAGTCATGAGTAGAGAAGAGAGAATAGCTTACTGGTCGGAGCAAAACAAGCTGTGGGAGTTAAGTGGCAAGAGCCAAAAGGATTTTTGTAATGAGCATGGTTTATGCTTAAGGAAATTTGTATATTGGCGTTGTGATGTGATTAAAAAGAATAGAGCGAAGGATTTTAAGAGTAGATTATATAAAGTATCGACACCATCCCAAGCGCTTAAACTTAGTGAGCAACCAGAAAGACTGGAAGTTTTATTACCAGGCGGTATTAAAATCTATATAAATTCTGATTTAGATATACAAAGAACCAGTAGACTTATAAAGCTACTAGGTGGTGCGTGATGATTACCTTTGCACATAATAATATTTACATACATAGCCATCCTATTGATATGAGAAAATCGATTAATGGTTTAAGTTATATTATTAATGACTTATCAGAGCACGATCCAGCAGACGGTTCATTAACCATATTTTATAACCGCTCACGCGACAAAGTTAAACTTTTGTACTGGGATAAGAATGGTTTTGTCATGCTTTATAAGCGCTTAGAGAAAGGTCGGTTTAAAATCATTAAATATAATGAAGAGATTCAGACTGCGGTGCTTGATAGCAAACAATTAACCTGGCTTTTAGCCGGCCTTGATTATGACTTAATGAATGAGTTTAAAGCTCTTGATTACAGTGGTTTTTATTGATAAAAAACGTTGACTTTATTGGGCAAAGAATGGTTTTGGCTATCATTTTTTGGTATAATTCTGGCTATGAAAAAAGCCAATTACAACACCACAAAAGATACCAAAACCATGGAAAATATGGTTGCTGATTTGCAGTTGCAATTGGTTGATTCTCAAGAGAAAATCAAATCTAAAGATAATATCATATCATTACTTCAGCAGCAGCTGTTCGTATTAAAAAATGCTAAATTTGGTCGCAAAAGCGAGAAGCTTGAAGATGAGAAACAGCTGGATTTAGTTTTTGATGAAGCTGAGATATTAACAAGCCAAAGCACAGAGCCTGAAGAAGTTATTGAAACTATAACAGTTGTAGTTAAGAAGCAAAAACCAGGTCGTAAGCCTTTACCCAAAAACCTACCTTATATAGAACAAGTGCAGGATATTAGCGATAATGAAAAACAATGTGCTTGTGGTTGTGCTCTAACTCATATTGGCAATGAGACCTCAGAGCAGTTAGATGTGTTGCCACAAGTGACTTATCGTGTGATTAATATCAAGAAGAAATATGCTTGTAAATCTTGTGAGAACACGATTCTAACAGCCAAATCATCTAAGCAACCTTTTCCAAAGAGCATAGCTCGTGCAGGTTTGGTTGCATCTGTCATTGATGCTAAGTTCAACCGTCACTTACCTCTTTATCGCCAAGAAGACATATTTAAAACTATGGGTGTTGATATTAGTCGCACCAATCTTGGTAATTGGGTAATAAAGGCTGCGGAGTTGCTTAAACCAATTGTTGATAAAATGACAGCGCAAATACAAAGTTATGATATAGCATATGCCGATGAAACAGTGCTTCAGGTTATTAATGAAAAAGGGAAACTATCAACCAGTAAATCATACATGTGGCTTTTTGGTGGCGGCCCAACGGAACAGCGCTGTTTTGTGTATCAATATCATCCGAGTCGTAAAGATGACGTTGCTAAAAAATTCTTTGAGCCATTTGAAGGATATATTCATGCTGACTGCTACAGTGCATATGTTAACCTTAATAAAGAACGTATAAAACACGTGGCTTGCATGGCCCATGCCAGACGTTATTTTGTTGATATTGTTAAAGCCTCTAAAAATAAACCAGGCATTGCCAAGTTAGCTATAGAATGGTTTGCTAAACTGTATGCTATTGAAAAGAAATTAAAAGAAGATAAGGCTTCGGCCTCACAAATAAAACAAGTACGACAAATGCAAGCCAAGCCTATTTTAGATGAATTCAAACAATGGTTGTTAACGCAGCAAAAAACAACTCTTCCTAAATCGCCACTGGGTAAAGCTATTTTCTACTCCATTAATCATTGGCATAGCTTAACTGAATATATTAATGATGGACGCCTTGAAATCGATAACAATCGCTCCGAACGCGCCATTAAACCATTTGTTATCGGCCGCAAAAACTGGTTGTTTAATACGTCAACTAAGGGCGCTGATGCATCAAGTATTTTATTTTCCATTGTTCAAACCTGCAAAGAGCACAATATAGATGTCTTCGCTTATTTTAAATATGCACTAGAGAAAATTATCTCATGCAAAGATGATCATGATATTCATAACTTGCTACCATACAATGTCAATCCTGAAATCCTAAAGGTTCAAAGAAGCATACCTGTTTTATCTTATCCTGATAAGTAGGTGGTTGCTTTGGCGCTTAC
>JARGPO010000041.1 GCA_029213075.1 Legionellaceae bacterium
TTTGACTGGATGCCCTGAACAAGTCAGGGCAAGTAGGCGGGGTTAGGATAAGCCTTTTTGAAGACAGGGATGCGATGCTGGATCAAGCTATAGGAAATATCTTGAAAAATATGTCTGCATGCTAATGGGTGGCGCTATATAGAAACGATTGGAACGATAGAGCTACTATGAAGCCATAGTAGCTCTATCTATGATTTAAACAGCTTACTCTCAGGGCCTGAAAGAATTATCGTGCACCACATCCTCCATTACGCAGCCGGCCACGTTGCTTGTCCATAATTCGGACGTTTTTATACCGATTATGGGCTTTTGAACTTGAGTTTGCAGAGCTGGGAATTTTGTTTTATCACCATGATGTTCTGCTAATGTTTTTCCAATATCTCTGCCATGTAGAGAAGCAACTAGTAATACTGCCTCATCTTCTGGTACTTTAAGCGCATTTCTAGCTTTTATCTCAGCCACTACCTCAAGGGCATTAGCAATTTGGTCCGGGAAGCGAGTTGGGCGAGTGGCCGGTCCAGATGATTCGATAATCTCATCTTGTATTAATGGATGTAGCTTCTCACCCTTATCCGCAAATGTTGCTATTACTGCAAGGATTTTATCTTTATCTAGAGATGTTTTTTCACTATTCATGCCCACTTCTTGTAATGCTTTTTTAAACTCTAGACTGATATTTTTTTCATTTACGTAGCGGCGAAGAGTTATCTCTTGTTGTTGTCGATAAGCTCCTTCCAGCATATCTTTATCTTTGGCCATTTCAGGATGCAGGTTCCGAACTACATCTATTGCTTCTGATGTATATGTTCCTTCATAGAGCGGACGTCCTGCAGACTCATTGTTAATACGTAATAAGGCAATATCTGCAATCGCTTTTTGGGCGGGTGTTACAGGTGGAATCTTGTTACGGTCGCGTACATCCTCCATGTGTTTATATAATAGTTTTTCCGCTTCTGTAGATTGCAGCTGATACAAACCAGCAACACCATTAATAAACTGTTGGATCATAGGTGTACCGCCACCAGCAAACCCTGTCCAGGGACGAGCTTTGCCAGCTTCATAATCTTTTACCACTAATTTAGAATTTTCACGGACGATTTTAGTTAGTATTTCTTCAGCTTTTCGCTGATAAACTAATTGTTCCTCTGTTAATCCTTCATCACCCATTACATGGTGGGTGGCGTTTTCCACATTGTGGATCTTGTGTGTTGAAACATCTCTGCCTATCTCTCTACCTACCATATCAAAGGCATCAACAGTGTGTTGAGATCTATCTGTTAGGTGACTGTGAAGGGTAATAGTCGCTTGATGTAGACGCTCTGCATCCACTGTATTTCCTGCAACAGCAAGTTTGGCTGCTTCTTCTTTAATCATCTTATCTGTATAACGCAGAATATCTTCGGCATCTTGGGGGGCAAGGCTACCACTAAAGTCTTTTATACCGCCTTGTATTGGGTAGGAAATATCTCCAGATGTCATTTTTATGCTTCTGAGCAGGCCGGTTACAATCCCTTCAGCTACTTCTTCGTTTTTCATGAATGTCGCATAGGAGTGCTCATCGCTTATTATAAAGTTTTTAATACCTTGGTCACGAAGTTCTTTAATAGCCTCGTAAGTACTGTCTTTGTGCATATCGCGGTTATTGAAATGAAACAGGCGAATAATAATCTCACGGTCTTCTCCAGCTATTTCTGCTAGTTTATGGTAGGTTTTGCGGATGACATCTTTATTTACCTCTTCTAAGCCAAATTGATGAGAAGCACGTTGTAACAACTCAATAGGTAACGCTTTTTGTCCTGATTTTGCAGGAGTAGCAGCAATTACATTACGCCATACATCAAATGGGTTGTTATTATACATTGCTGGCAATTGATACCAAGTGCCGCCGAATGCTACTAGAGACTTAATAGGAGTGTTCTTAGAATGAAACAAATCATTTATCGTACGGAAATATTGAATCATATCGGGTGTCATTCCAAGCCATCCATTCATAGAAGACTGAACCCAGTCGCGAGGCTCCATCGTTATTTTACCTTTTAATGTCCCTCTAGTGCTAAAAACTCTTACAGCCGATAAAATCGATTTATTACCAAAAAATTTCATATGTTCCTCTTCATAAAGAATAGCTAAATAACGTACCTGTATTTTCCTGAATCATTCAGGCTACACACTTGGCGGGGATTGTAACAAATTTAGTTCTTATGAAAAATAGATTAAATAACAAATGTAAGGTGAGTGGTGGTTAATCGATTCAGGCCCTTATGGAAAAATCATGCTAACGGTAGATGCTTGTTTTTTTGGATTTAACCAAAAGCTGTTGGCTAAATTAAATCAATCATGCTATTATTTGCGGCAAATTAACGTGCCCATGCATTAAAAGGACAATTTGTGGGCTTAAATTAGAAAAGAGGTATCTATATGACCGCAACTAAAAAGGACCACTTAAATAATTCTTACCATGAAGTTTTGACTGTTTTCGATAAGGCACAGGATAATATTGCAAGAATTATGGGGCCAGATTTTCAGTTTCCAACAGATCCGCAAAAATTTTCAGCTGACCCTGATGAAAAAGTCGCGCAAGCTATTTGGCTAATGGCTCAAAGTTTAAGTAGTGCTGCTTTTGCCTGGGCGGGATTAACTGTTGGTTTGTTGGGATCTCTAAAGACAATTGTGGCAAGTGTTGATGCTTTGAATGCAGGAAGAACAACAGAAAAAGAATTACCAATCCCAAAGATAACAGGTCTTACCTCATTTAAGCTTGGAGTTGCACACCTTGGTCTTTTAACTGCTCTTGATACGGCAAAATGCCCACAAGCAACAGGTTATATTGCTGTTTTAAGCAAGGCAGACGGGTGGGTTGAACGCTTAAGAAAAGCACCACAAGTTCTTAGTCATGAGCTTGCTGAGTACTATAAAAATGAAAAAGATGAGGATGCGCGAGAGGAATTACTTGCAAGCATTCCTGATGATATGGAATATTTAAGGGATAGTATACTTGCTGCTAGTAATGTTTCAGAAAATTTATCATCTTTGAGAACAGTTGCAAAGGAAGTTAAGGATATTAAAAAAACAACTAAATTAATGTCTATGCCAATGATGCGTTTTTTAGTTCAAGCCCCTAAGTGGTTAAACAGAGCAAGGTTTCGTCGTGAGGGACTTATTTTATTATCAGTTAATCAATTTCAGGATATTGACCTCTCAACTTTAGATAAAACAAAGCCTATTTTAGTAAAGATCCAAGAAGATCCTATTCAGTATAAATTAATAGACTTTTTAAGTAATGGTGATGTGAGAGTAACACCATTGGACTCAAGCGTCATGGAGAGTTCTCAAATGCCTTTTTCAGATGAGATTGGTGAACAGAAAGATTTAGTATATAAAAAATCTTATGCGCAGATATTTTTATTAAAGAGTGACAGTCATGCTTTTGAAGATTTGTCTATGAGATTAAAGGGGTATAATGCCTGTGTTATATCTAATGGAGAGTATTTTTACGTATCTATAGAAGATAAAACAGTGACAAAAATAGATAATCCTACGCAAAAATTTAAATCTATTATGGAGAACTTAGGAGAGTCTAGCATTCGTAGCGCACGCATTGAAGAGCTTGAAACTATTAAGGAGCAGACTAAGGCACCAGTATTCATGGATGCTTATCATCACATGTGTGATAAAAGAGGTTATGAGTCGTCTCCAGTTATGTTTAGTGATACAGATGAGGGTGATGAACTCATCAAAGAGGAGCTTGAAAAGATTGATTCATATATTACGAAACTTAAAAGCGTTCCAGATGCAAGTTTAGAATCTTTGCAGGGTGGTAGCAGCATAGCTATTAGTGATATCTTTTCCTATCCATTAAGGAGTGCAACTTCCACAACTAAGCGTGATGGTGACTTAATCGAGCAAAATATTGTATCTGATCATGCTTGGAAGGAAGGTAACATGGGGGTTTACTTTGTGAGTAAAAGTAGGTCTTTTGTGGGTAGAAGGCCATATTTTCAATATCCAAATGGCATCTCGTGGACTTATATGGTGGCTGGTTGGGCAATAGCTGCATACAACGGAGCTCAAGGTGAATATACTCCTGCAATAGGTATGATGATGACATCATATGCTGGTCTTAGGGCATATAAATCTAAGTTCCAAATTGAGGATGGAAGTAGTTCAGTAAAAACTGAACTTTTAACCAAACAAAGACTCGAAGATCTAGAAAAAGCAAAAAAATCAACGGAGGTCTTAGGTGATTTAATCAAAAAGGCTAATAAATCTCAGCTGTTGATAGACAAAGATTGTGCGGAACTTCTTGCGAAAAGAGCAGAGGTACTAGAGAGGCGGTTGCAAATTGTAACTAAGTCTTTATCTCAAATGGACACATTTGCAGGTAATACTCGTAATCTTGCAAAGCAGCAAGAAAGACTATTGTCAAGCACTGAACTAGTTGATTTAAAAGATGAATATACATCTCTTACAGAGCAATATAATATTAAACAAAGTGAGCTTATTGCTATTCAATTACATATGAGTACAGATCTCTCATTAATAGATAACGTTCCTGAGACTATAGTTGATGTTAAATCCAATTATTTAAAAGTCAAAGAAAGACAGTCACAAGAGGTTGATAAGTTAGGTCAATTAGATTTTAGTCTTAATAACAGTTTTATCGAGGTTGAAGAAAAGGAAAGCAGTATGTGCCTAGCATCAGAGAAACTGCTTAAGCCATATTTTGAAAATTTATTTCTCATGCCTTCGGCTCTTTTTTCAAGTTTTAAGATGCGTATTTTACATTCTAAAATTACTCCATATATGAGTGTCTTGGCATTTTCTGTAGGAGTAGCTGCAACAACGATTGCTTTAGGAGTATTGCTTGGTAATCCTGCCTTCGCACTGTTTTCTGTAGCAGCACTTGCAAATATTGCCACACCTCTTTGTATTACGGGTGTTGCCGCTGGTGCGGCGGTAGGTCTTGCTGGAGGAGCTGGGTTATTGACTGTTGGTTTGTTTGGGGGAGATAAAAAACCAGAAACTAAGGATAAGTTGATAGTTTCAGAGACCATGGGGTTATAATTATTATTGAGGTAAGCATTAGGATCAGACTCGATGGATCCTAATGTTTACTCCTATCTTTCTGTGCGTTTAGATGCGACTATCCCGATATTTGCATTTTTCTTTAAAATTATATATGCTAAAAATGTTATTTTTTTACACAAAGGAGATATTATTATGTTTAGAACAAAATTATTTGATTATAACTCGCAATCTACCAAACCTAAATCTGCAACTACAATAGTAGGAACTCAGGACTCTCTTCATCGCAGCTGATCCCCCACCATTAATTTCTTGTACTCTTTCCAAAAAAACATCCATCACTGACTACATTGATACCCTGCAAGAAGGTGACGCTTGTATTATTTGGTATTTCGGACCCAAATATTTAACACGTGCCGGTGTTAATTTTTACAAGCCTATTATATCCGCAATGCTTTCTAAACAAGTAATTCCTTGTTTGGTAGATTTAGGAGCATGGGCTAATTTTAATAAAATGAGCTTTTCAGAAGAGGTTGGTTATAACAGATGGAATGTTGCAGCTGAAGCACTCGACTCCGAGAGCTTGTATATTTTAAAGTCCGCTGATTTTTTTATAAAATTATCATGTATTAACGAAGGACTGGTCTTTGATCTAATAACAGAAATAGCAGAGCGAGATAGTTTGTTATCTGGTTCAAGACGTTATAAAGAATCAGGAATTTCTGTTTTGCAAGCTGTTGGTGTTTGTCCTGTACTAAGTCAATTTTATGCGGAGGATTCTGCAAAACTATACAGTCTAGTGCAATATCTCGAGCTTTTGTTTTTTATTGAAATGACTTTGATAAGACAAGGAGGTGCTAGCCAAATTAAGTTTATATTACCGAATGATGAAGATAAGTACTATCCTGATTTGGCGCAGTTATCGGTTGATATTACAAGTTTTCTTAAGTTTAGGATTGGGTTTGAAGGAAGGTTGGATATTCAATTACTTTGTTTTAAATATGGCAAGAGACTATCTAATAGACCGTACCTTAATACCACACAAGGATTTTTTGATAAAGATTCACCGCTATCTATTACAAATATTGTCGACGATGAATATGTAACGGAATCTCCAAGTAAGGAGTGCAAGTTATGAGTAATTGTTATGGTATTATTTCTGGAGCAGGCCCTATGGCCGGTGTACTATTGTACCGACAAATTATAGAGCTTATTCAAGCTCAAGGCGGATGGGAGGATGCGGACTTCCCTAATATTGTTATGATGAATATTCCTTTTTCAGATATGTTAGGGGGTGGCGGTAATGATGCTAAAGTACGTAATGAGCTGCTTTTATCGTTGCAAAGGTTAAGTGCGCAAGTGGACTATATTTACATTGCTTGCCAAACCTTACATGCTTTTTTATCAAGGTCAGAAATGGAGGAATACAACGTAATAAATTTGTTGGATTTGATTAAAGCAGAAATAGGTATGTCTCGTAAACCAATATTAGTGGCAGCATCAAATACTTCTAGAAGATTTAATTTACATGCGGAAATTACTTCTTTAGCAACGGTACAATATTTTAATCCAAATGAGTGCGATAGTGCGATACAAGCGATTCTTCGTGGTTCAACGCCCGATCTAAGTTGGTTAATAAAAAAATCATTTGAGAATAATATCGTTTTGGGATGCACGGAATTTAGTGTCTCTTGTTATGGTATGAAATTTAATTGGATTGATCCTATTCAACTTGCAGCGATTGATGTGGTTAAAAAATTTATTATCTAAAGTCGTTTGGGTCAGATAGGATTGATTCTCGTGTCTGACCCAATTGATCTCACCGAATAAACCAAAGCGTAAATTTTGAACTATACTTAAGATTATATACCATTTGGGGATTTTTTATATGGACTCTCGAGTAGAAAAGATGCGGTTAATAAGTGATATGAATCATTTTGCTGCAGGTTACCGACAACCAATTGAAAACTTTGCCAATATTTTTTTCTCAGGAGCAAAAAATTTCATAACTCCAGAGTTAATTCATTATTTTAAATCAACAAAATGTACGGATATAGTTACAATGGATAGTAATGCTTGGAGAGATGCTCTTTCTAGTCGAGAGATTGGGTATGATTCTACATCTATCAGAGAACTTTGGACTATCAAACTTTGGTCTAATGGAGACCACCTGCAAGAGATGATCGAGAGATATGCAAAAGATCCTAAACATAAAGATCATACCCTATATCAAGCGATGCAAGCACTAATTATTGACTATAAAAAAGATTTAAATTTTTTTAATTATATGGACGCTATTTTAATTGATCCTAGTGAAAAAGATGAAGGCATGAAGTTTTTTGAAAGTGCACACGCTAATATGGCAACTATGAGTGAATTAGAGTCAAAATTCAAATTAATTAAAAAGTATTTTCGTGTCTCATCCACTGATTTTGATCATGCGACTAAATCAATGATACAAATTCAAAAAGATATAATGCAAAAAACACCAGAATTATCATCTTTGATTAAGGAGTATTTAGAGGATAAGTCAGAAGAACTTCTCCTCCTTATAGCAAAAGGAGACGATTGCTCTGAATTTTATACTAATATTGATGTGGAGTTGAGATTACTTCGTCATGATATGCAAGACTCACTGCAGTGTCAAAAAACTATAGAGTTTTTGGTTGGCGAGGTTAGCGAAAAAAATGCCGGAAATGATGAGTACAGGGAACTTGCCGCTATTCAAAAGGTCAGCCAAGTTGCTAAAAATCCGATAGAAATAAATGTAGGAGCATGGCTTGATAGAAAAATAATCCCCTCTTATAAAAAGAATATGCAAACGTTATTGAAATCAAAGTATATGGAGACCATATCTCTTAATGCACTTGAAAAGTGCTTAGACATACCGTATGGAGAGACTATCGAAACCTATGAAATTTTTCCGAAAGTAAAGTTGATGAATTTATTAGAAAAAGGTCAAACACAAAATCCTAATGCCACAATTGGGGAAATTATCAGTTCGTATGTCATGCAGCACCCAAAATTAATAACAACTAAAGAGAATGAAGTAGAATTAATGGCCATTGCCAGAATTTATAAAGTTAAGCCCCAGAGTATAAGAGAATGGTTTGAAAGATATTTAAACGATTCTATTCAAGACGAGTCAGAGATGACCCCATATTTGGCAATAATCGGACCTGAGAAAAAATCTGATGCATTGTTCAATGCCACGAAAAATCTCACTATAGTTGAAAAACAGTTAACAGCTCTTTTTCGAGGCAGCCCCCAATTTAACAATCATGTGATAGCATACATCGATAATCAAAAACAAAATATACTTAAAATGGCAAAAAATCTCGATGAAGTTGGCTTAGAAAAACATGCAAAAACTAGTAACATCATCACTGCCATAAGCGGTATTTTAGTACAGAGTCCAGAAATCAACCAAAGACTCAAATTCAAAGATAACCTTCGAGACCCAGTCTTACTAGCTGAGAAACTAAGAAAATTAGAAACAGATTCGCCAAAAAAAGCACAAGAAATTAATGCTGCACTAACAGAAGTACTAACTCAGACACCAGATATGACATTTTCACAGTTAGTAGCCGAAATGAAGTCTAATAAATGTAAAAGTAATCCTATTGGAAAGTTAGAAACAGCCATGGGCTCTCATAGAAACATATTTACAGCAATTATGCACTATTTTTTTCCAGAGTGCCGTCTGTTTTATACTGAGACCATTGGAATATTTAAAAACAAAATTATAGAAGGTAGATACGAAGACGATGATATGGGGCTTTCTGCAGATGATTTTTCTCCATAATATAGACGTTTGAGTAAGCATTAAAATCATGTCATTTTTAAATATAAATCCCTTGAACTTCTGAAAAACTATAATTGATTTATTTATGGGAGGTGTTAAATTGATATATAGGGCATAACATCAAACGCATTGTTGGGATGTGAAATACATGAACACAAATACAGCTAAAAAGCAAAAAATTGCAGCGGCTTTAGGTAATTTATTGGAGTGGTATGATTTTGCCTTATATGGATACTTTGCAGAAGAAATAGGGGCAGTTTTTTTTCCAAAGTTTGGGGAAGGTGGTTTATTGGCAAGTTTTGTTGTATTTGCAATTGGTTTTCTATCTAGGCCATTAGGAGCCGTATTATTTGGGTACTTAGGGGATCGACATGGGCGTAGGATAACCTTATTAGTGGTGTTTCCATTAATGTTTTTTTCAACCGCAATTATTGGCATACTTCCTACTTATCAGCAAATAGGCATATGGTCTCAAGTATTATTAATATTAGTTCGTATTTTACAAGGTATGTCGGTTGGCTGTCAGTATACGACGTCTATTACTTATTTATCTGAGATGAATGGCAAGAATAAGAATAGGGCTATGGTATTATCTTCTCCTTGGATTTTTTCTAATTTAGGATTTATACTTGCTGCTTTGGTTACATATTTTTATTTTAGTTATGTAATAGAGCATGTTAGTGAATCTTGGCAGTGGCGCATACCTTTTTTGACAAGCTTATTAGGCATACCATTCCTCATTTGGCAAAAAGTCCACTTACGAGAAACCCCTGATTTTAAGCATATCCAAAAAAACAATAAAATTATAGATAGCACTAATCCACTTGACTGCGTGCATAAATTTCCTAGGTCTTTTTTCACAACAGTCGCTATGTCAGCTGTAATGTTTGTTAGTTATTATGTTTTGTTTGTTTATTTAGTAAGTAATAGCATGATGTTTAAAGGCCTACCTAAAAATTTCTTGATAATTATTAATATCATAGCTCTTGCAGTGCAAACCATATGCATACCTTTGTTTGCAAAATTATCAGACAAAATTAGTCCTAAACGCGTTTATTATGGGTCGGCAGGTTTTTTACTATTAGTTTCATACCCGGCGTTTCTTGGATTTGAGTTAAATATTCCAATGTTAAGTTTGATTATATTATCCTTTTTGGCGGCAATTTGCGCAGGATTTTGCGCCAGCATTTCTGTTTTGATGGTTGATGCATATCCAACTCAATATCGATTGTCAGGGACATCTATCGGATATAATATTTCTGCAGCTTTATTTGGAGGTACAGCACCGATGGTTGCAACGATATTAACTTCTTCTTTCCATGACATAACAGCACCAGGATTGTATATCTCATTTTGGTGTGTGCTTGGTATTATTGGAGCTTTGATGGTAAAAGATTTTAGAAGATATGGTATCTCAATATAATTTTTTCATTTTAGTGGCTAATGGCTCTGTTTTAGATGTTTTAAGTTCTGACTCATCTTTGAGATCATCAATTCGCTGTTTAAAATTTGCAATTGTTCGCGTTAGACGACTACCGAAATATTTTTCTTGGTATTTTTGAGATAACGCTGTGTTTTTATCTTGATACTTATTGATAATTCTTGTTAATTCAGGAAGTTTAATCTCAAATAATTGATTGGGTGAGCAACCTTGTAAGCTTTTAGTATACGCTTTTATTTCACTTTGAAAATCTTTGGCAAGCCTTATGCGATCATGTGTACGTTGCGAAGTAAAAAAGCCAAATAGTGTTGTTAGTGGATCCTCATTAAATTTTTTGAGGTCACCCTCCATATTTGCAATGGCCTCAGACATGATCTCTTTAACACCTTTATAAATCTGGGTTGCGGGAGTTGAGTATCCTGGATTTATGGCGCTGGAAGTTATATTTTTAATAGACTTGGATGGATTAAAGTGAGTTAGTACGTTAACCTCGCTAATATCAACATGATGAGATGCAAAATATTCTAGTGTTCGGTGAACATTAAATAATGAGGGGTTATAATGTCCGCTGCTCGTAGTTATTGCTACCAAGACTCCATCGTTTATTTTCAATTCCCCAGCACTAACAACAGGGGCCCCTGCATTCATCGATGAATGATACAATCCATCTGCTCCTCCAAGATGAGGAAACACAGAAAGTTCACCGTTAGCATTAATCGTGTAGGCAGCATATTCTAATCTACCATGAGACTCCATTGATAACGTACTAAAAGGTTGTCTATCTTGTTCAAATAAACCTTTTCTTATATTCACACGATAATAAGCACGCTCCTCTGCATCTAAATATTTTGTGTGTTTTGGATCAATAATATATTTATGCATATTTTTCATATCCAAAAGCTCACGAGATTGAATCGCTTGTTGAATGTCTTCTGGTACATCATCTCCCACCATCTGCAAATTTAGCTTTGATGGGTCTAAGGATAGATGGTTGGGTTTTTTACTGGGAATATAGTCGGGGTTTTTATCTTGATACTGTTGTCTTTCAGACATCAACACCATTAGTTGAGTATTAATATCCTCCGTTTCACTAAGATCAAAGGCATATATAAGAAATTTTAAAGCATCTTCTTTGTAATCATCGGTATCTAAATAGACATTCCAGGCAAAGTCAATTCGTTGAGCGAGAGTACCACACTCCTCAAAGTAGATTGAGCCATTACGTAATACATTTAACTGCTCAACGTTCAGATGCATGACATTTTCCAGTTGACTATATTATATATAGTAGTAAAGCATCATGATCATATCAAACCCATCAAGAGTAAATATTACCAGGCAAAGAGTGTTTTATGGTAGAAAACAGCTCATAAAGTTGTTACAATCGGCAAAATCAATTTTCTTCCATTTTAAAGGTGACATATGATTTATCGAAGTGAAAATTTTGCAAATGTTGATCCAAAACTAGCCGGTGACAATCCAATAAGTGTTGCGTTACGAAAAAGATACATTGACAAGCAATTTGAATCTGGACCGATAAAAAATTTAATAACTTGTCAGCCTGAACCTATTTATTGGAAGAGCTTTGATGATAATGCTAGGGCATTAGTAGCGGAAGTTCGCGCACTTAAAAGCACAAATAATTCTAAACTACTTTATCAATTAGAGCAGATACTAGGACAGGTAGGTTATTTATATGAAAATAATGATGAATGCCTATCATTGAAGGTTCTAGACAGGTCTTACAACCTTATGTTTTTAGCAAAATCTCTTCCTGGACGTGGCACTCTTACACTTAGATATATAGGAGGATTACTTATTGGCCTTGCAGTTAGCCTGATTGTTATTAGTTCCATGCTTCTTTTTCCAATATCTATGATCGGTGCAATAGGAGGAATACTTGCTGGTGCTCTCTTGCTTCTTGCCGCAATTTCCACAGTTGCTAATAGTTACCAACATGGATTATCGTTAAAAACCAGAGATGTTGCTGAGTCTATGTTAGAAGTAAGTGATACCTTCGTATATTATGAAGAAAATATTGCTACTTTACTTACCGATGGAGATAGTCAGGTTGTTAAGACTGCACTGAAAAAGCAATTGGAATATGGATTCCCTCCAGAAATGTTGAAAAATGCATTAATTTGGGCTAGAAATCGAGATCTTTTAATGCCTGAGCTTATAAGAGAGGAGTCATATGTTTGTTTTTTTAAACGAATTGCGGAAATTTGTAATTTGCAAGCGTCATCTCCTTATTATTTATGTTCTGAATATAATCCTAATAGACAAACAAACTTGCAGACAGAATCCCCTCAAAATTCAACTAGCAAAAGTTTCGCATGTTTTTTTAAGAGTAAGCCAAGCGCTTCTATAGCTTTGGATTATTTTAATAAAGAGGTTGATGGGCTTTTATACAGTGATACCGAAACCATCAGGTCTGGAATTAAACACTTAGTTGAAAAAGGATTTTCTGCAAATGATTTGAAGTCGGCTCTTGAGTTGGCTGTTACGCAGCAGAAGTTATCTCCTTCATCTGATTTTTATGAGAGAGTAGTAGATATTTGTGGTGTAGTTCTTCTTGGTTCTGAAGCTTGTCTTGCCGGAAATATTGACAATGATGCAGCAGTTCCCGGCATTAAAAAATCTCTAGCAAACTAAAGGGTTTTAGGTGCATTTAGATTTATTTTTTCGTAAACTCCTTGTGTGTTTTATAATTCACAAGGATGTAGCAAGGTGAGTGTTAGGAAATATTTATCTGCGGATGGCTTAGTTAAAATTGTGCAGCACAGTCTATTGCGAGAAAAATTCAAAGAGTTAAAGAATCCAATTTATACTTGGCAAGACTGTATTATGTCAGGTCTTGCCGTATTTGGGTTTAAAATGCCATCATTACTACAGTTCGAAAAAGATAAAGATTCAGAACCCTGGCTGCGTCGAAACTTACGTACGTTGTATGGTGTTGAGGCAGCTCCGAGCGATACGACGATGCGCCAGCGTTTAGATACTATTTCTCCAAAACAATTAAGGCGACCTTTTAAAAAAATATTTGCTTATTTACAACGTGGTAAAGCATTGGAATCATACCGTTATCTCAATGGCCATTATATTTTTTCACTCGATGGGACCGGGCAATTTTCCTCTGACAATGTGCATTGTGAATGTTGTTGTGAAAAGCATCACCGAAGTGGTCGTATTGAATACTATCATCAAATGTTAGGTGCCGTGCTAGTCCACCCTGATCACCGTGAAGTGATTCCTTTAGCACCGGAACCGATTGTTAAAGGTGATGGTGATACGAAGAATGACTGTGAAAGAAATGCAGCTAAACGCTTATTGTCTGATTTGCGTCGAGAACATCCTCATCTTAAAATACTTATTGTTGAAGATGGATTAGCCTCCAATTTCCCACATTTATCACTGCTAGATTCGTTAAATATGCAGTATGTCATTGGTGTTAAACCTGGCGACCACAAGTATCTCTTTGACTGGATTAAAGACTCAAAGCCGATGGTACATCAATACACGGATGATGTTGGCACTCAACATGAATTTCATGCCTATACCGATGTTCCATTAAATGATGCCAACTATGATTATCGTGTGAATGTTCTGGAGTATTGGGAAACTAAAAAAGATGGACGCAAGCAACATTTTAGTTGGGTCACAAAGCTGGCTCTAACATCAGACAATGTCTATGAAGTCATGCGTGCTGGGCGCGCTCGATGGAAAATCGAGAGTGTGCCGCAGGCACACAAAGTAATGAAGAAAGGAATCATCATTACATGTTGTAAAGCTGTAGGGAAGATGATGGTAGGCCCATCGGAATCGGCTGTCAGGAGCAGGTTTCAAACCACTCTAAGTGGCTGTCATTAAGAGTGACGGTCATGAGCGTTGGAGTAAAGCGTGAGTTTTAACTCAGCAGGTGAGGTAAAGAAAGACGAATAAACCTGAACCACTGTTGACGCGTCGTTAGCCAGAGACTGACATCAAAACCAGGGGCGTCTCCATAACCTGGGATCAATCTACAAGTAACCTGAAGACTGTGTAGGTGGTGTCCGGCGTATAGGTGGCGTGAGTCTTTACTGGGCTTTTCTACGGAACTGCGGGAACCAGTCGTCTTGATGCTAAGGGAGAAATCCAAGTGGCCAAAACCACAAGGATGAGAGTACCAATGCAAGGCACTGGGGCGGAGCAACTCGTATTAGTGATGAAGCTTTTGTAATGAAAGTGGAGCGAAGGGGTTGCATTAGGCAGCTGTATTCAGCATTCAACTGAGAAACATTTCAGGAGGAGATATTGGAGAAAGCAAAACCATTCAACATACCGAAGAAGTTGTTTGTACAGGCGTATAAGCTTGTAAAAGCAAACGCTGGAGCGGCTGGTGTTGATCAAGAATCGCTGGAAGATTTTGCAAAGAATCTAAAAGATAATCTATACAAACTATGGAACAGAATGTCATCAGGTAGCTATTTTCCGCCACCTGTGAAAGCCGTTCCTATACCGAAGAAATCAGGAGGGGAAAGAATTTTAGGGATACCTACTGTATCCGATAGAATTGCCCAAATGGTGGTCAAATTGATATTTGAGCCTTGTGTTGAACCATACTTTCATCCAGACTCCTATGGCTATCGTCCGAACAAATCGGCACTAGATGCTATCGGGGTAACGCGGCAGCGATGCTGGTATTACGACTGGGTGCTAGAGTATGACATCAAAAGTTTATTCGATAATCTGGACCATCAACTCTTAATGAAAGCGGTAAAGAAGCATACTGACAATAAATTGGTTTTACTATATATAGAAAGATGGCTAACCACACCGATGCAACTACCGGATGGTAATCTTCAGGAGAAGACTCGAGGCGTAATGCAAGGTGGAGTCATCAGTCCTGTGTTAAGTAATCTATTTTTGCATTATGTGTTTGATGCATGGATGGGAAGGAATTATCCCACAACTCCATGGTGTCGCTACGCAGATGATGCGTTGGCACACTGCAAAACTGAAGAAGAAGCACGGCAGCTACTTGCTGAGTTAACAATTCGATTTAAAGAGTGTGGATTAGAACTACATCCAGGTAAAACAAAGATTGTTTACTGCAAAGACGGAAGTCGCAGGAAGGATTACCCAAATAAATCATTTGATTTTCTTGGGTATACGTTTCAAGCACGGCCATGTAAGAATACTAGGCGTAATAGTATGTTTATGAACTTTACACCGGCTGTGAGCAACGATGCACTGAAATCAATGCGGGCAACTACAAGAAAGTATGACTTGCGTAACCGTACAGATTTAAGTCTTTCTGACATAGCCAGGTGGTATAATCCAACACTTCAAGGTTGGTTAAACTACTATGGGAAATACAGTCGGTCTGCGTTATATCCAGTATGGCGGCATTTCAATACGACAATGGTTGCGTGGGCGATGAGAAAATACAAGCCATTCAAAAATCGAAAAACAAGAGCAGCTATGTTCATGGAACGGATATCTCATGAGCAGCCGCGCTTGTTTGCGCATTGGCGAGCAGGAATGATAGGTGCGTTTGCCTAATGGAAGCAGTGTGAGTTGAGAGGCTCACGGGGAAGTTCCGTGGGTCTACTCTCCATGAAACGTTCAATACACTTAAAAATCAGGGTTACAATTTTGAGCATAATTATGGTCATGGTTATAAAAATTTATGCTCTGTGATGACCATGCTGATGATGCTCGCTTTTTTAATCGACCAGGTTCAGCAACTATGCTGCCAGGTCTATCAGAAAGCACGCAAACATGTTGGTACATTGCGTCGTTTTTTTGAAAAAATACAGAATCGCATCGATCTCGCTGTTTGGGATAGTTGGCATCATTTATTAACGTTTATTGGTGATCCAGCATCGAGGCCGCCTCCTATTGGAAGTGGTTATATTATTGCTTAAAGTAGAGAGCGATATAAAAATACATCGTTCTTGGGTTTTATTGGTTACAAACGCTATTATGATGGAAAATAGCGTAATTTTGTTTGGCTTTAAAAGGATATTTTATTGATGTTAAACCTGTTTTGTTTAAATTTAAAACATTCCTGCGTTTTTTAGACTGGCATACAAATTAACCGGGAATTACTGCGGAAATATTGACAATGATGATCTTCCTCGTAAAATGTTATATTATTAAGTAAATTATCACAATAACTTGACCACGAAGACGGAAGTTATTTGTCTTCGTGGTTCAGTTTTTCACGGTGTCGGCGATAGGTTTTTTATAAAATCAGGCAAACCTAATTTAGAAATAATCTCTATAGAAATTTTTCCACCTCTGTTTTCGAGAGCAATATTGTTTGTTATGGTGTAAATGGTTAGGAGGGGTAATTATTTATGTGCTGCAATAAAAAGGTCTACTCGCAGAGCATGAATGTAATAATTAATTATTGCGAAAGGTAGGTTAGGTGTTTAATGAAAGTATATTAACTTTTTATCTTTGTTCACTTGCACTATTAGAACGCAACTTCATTAAATTATTGAACTGAGTAATAGATTAATACTAAGACACATATATTTCATGTAACTTTTTACATACGGCCTTAATATCTATTGGGTTTTTTTGACAAAACTTTGATAAGGCTAATTTAAATTCTTCAGGATAGATATTATCAACTTCAATTAACTCAGTATCTCTGATTATCTCATTGGCAATTTTTAACATACTATCAAAAGAAATGTCTCCCTCTTCAGGATAACCGTTATTTACTTTAAAGGTTTTAGCTAGAGTAAGAAACTCTCCCTCCTCTTTAAAATATAAAGGAGTCATATATAAATCCAAACCGTAATTTTTCATTTGAGCCATTAATGTATTTGTTACACTACTAAAATGTGGTGAAACTCCTTTAAAATTAAAGTTTAGTGCATATCTGCAACGATTAAATAGAACTGCTAAATTCTTTTCACTAACATCAAAGTGAAACTCAACGTTTATGTCAGCAGTTAGATATTTAAGCTTCTTTTCATATAACTTAATAAGTAACCCACATTTTTCATTTTCAGAAAGGTTCTCTGAAGTATTTATGTTATCAATTTCTCTACAAACACTTTCATTAGATCCATAGGATTGCTGTAGCATATTGGTCAATAACGATGAACTTGATTGATACGAGTCCGAAATAGAGCCTACGACAAGAACTTTTTTATCACTACTTTTAGATTTTAGTATTTTTGCTAGTGGTAAGGCGAATTTTTCAATTCCTTTAAATGGTCGAATAATTCCAAAACATAGAAAATTTTTATCTCTTCTTTGAAGAGGAAGGAGCTGACTAAAGTCAAGTTGTGTAAGAGTAGTTGGAATAGAAAGAACACTAATCTTGCCTGCCATTTCATACGACCTAATAATGTTTGATCTTTTAATAGCAGTTTTTTTATCTTCTTCGTCAACAAAAATAACTCGCTCTGCTTGAAAAAAATATTTTTCCCAATTTTTAACAACGGAAGGTTGTAATGAGATAGACCACTTAGAAAACTCAAGGCAGGTAATTATTATTCTAACGCCATGTTTTTTCATATATGCTAAGGATTCTGGTTTAATGGTTCCACCGGTTGTAACTTCAAAGCTGCCATCACCATTTATTATTAGATGAAAAATAACATGTGAATTTGTTTTTTTTTCTGAGATTACTTGATTTATGATGGATTGTTGGGTTATTTCACGACTTGCGAGATGGATTACTTCAATATTGTTCGTTGTATCCATATTTAGTTGATTAGCTAATGCATGTGCGTAGTCTACGTCACCTGTTTTAGATTGGTCCGATGGAGCTGTAGAGATGAAAATTTTCATAGATAACTCCATTGTAATTTTAAAGGTTTTGTCGCAAAAAAATAAATTTAATATTTAACACATATTTTGAATAACTCTGGGTATAGAGTTCTTTTTAAAACTTTTGATTATTCAATTTATACCAAAAAACTATAAAAGCAGCTAGCCTATGATTTTCCAGATAGTATGAACTACAATATATAAAAACTTATCATATTATTTCTTTAGGATAAAGATATGCTTTATTTAAAAGGACACGCTATAACTTTTACTAGTATAAGTAACCATATGCATACGCTTCTCAAAGAAAATAATACGGTAGGATTTACTAAAAATTCACTTAAGATTTTGGAGGAAACGTTAATAAGAGAAATCTCCCCAAATGAGTTTTCGATGCCAGAAAAAGACCTCATTGCCAATAGTTATGTACTGTTAACACCTATAGATCTCTTGGTTTTTGTCAAAACATTGAGTTCTGTAATTTCCAAAGATGATACCTCAATCTATCCATTGGAGTCATTGGTCAATAGAATTATACTTGAGGAGAAAAAAATAGATTACATTTCTCAAGCTCTTTGCTTGGATAATCAAAAGAAAACAACAAGATCGCAAGTAAAATTTATTCAAACTTTATCTCAAATGTGCAATTTAAAAGTCAATAAAAAATCAGATGAAACAGGTCTTGATATGTTTGCTATCAATGGACAACAATCCACACACTTTTATAATTTTATATTATCTAAATATCATCAATCTAAAGCACAGCTATTTCAAGACATCTTTGTACTGTTCATTTTAAACCAAAAGCTTGGTGGAACATTTTTAGAGTTTGGGGCAACTGATGGAGTTGAATTATCAAACTCATTTATGTTAGAGAAGCATTATGGCTGGCGCGGGGTTTTAGCTGAACCTAGCCCTCAATGGCATAAAAAACTTAAAAGCAATCGACCCAAAACTCAAATTATTAAAGACTGTATTTATTCAGAAACTGATAAAATCCTTGATTTTTTTATCTCGGACATTGGTGTCTTATCGACTTTGGCAGAATTTAAAGAAAGTGATAAGTTATCAATGACTAGCAATTCCAATGCTCGTAATAAGAGTGGTTATAATGTGAAAGTTTCAACGGTATCGTTAAACGATGTGTTTGTAAATTATTTTAATAGCCAACCGATTGACTATATGTCAGTCGATACTGAAGGAAGTGAATTAGTTATTTTGGATAGTTTTGATTTTCATAGGTTTGGGCCAAAAGTATTAACTGTTGAGCATAATTTTTCAGATAATGAATCAAAGTTAGATAAATTGTTAGAACAAAATAATTATGAGCGTGTATTTAAAATGCATAGCCAGTTTGATGGGTGGTATGTTAAAAAATCTTGTCTGAAGTTGGCAGGTAGCACTAAATAGACGAGGTCTGAAGTTTGTTTTACCTGAACCTTTTTTGGAGGCCAACGCTCGATGGCTTCTTCTGAAAACATGATAAAAAATATACTATCACTTTTTTTAGTTAAATTAGAAACCGTGGGTTTAACTGTTTTAATATTAATCTGTTTTTATGCCTGTTTGCTTAGCCCATAAATGAGCATACAAACCACCTTTTTTTATTAAATCTGCATGAATACCTTGCTCTACAATTTTCCCGTGATCTAAAACAATTATTTCATCCGCATGTATTATCGTTGATAGACGATGAGCAATTATTAGAGTTGTCGAGTCTTTAGAAACTTCTGAAATATTGTTTTGAATTAGTTGTTCTGTCTTGGTATCAAGAGATGATGTTGCTTCATCAAAGACGAAAATGGCAGGTTTTTTTAATAGTACACGAGCAATAGCAACGCGTTGTCGCTCACCACCAGATAGTTGTAACCCATGCTCACCAACCATTGTATCTAGTCCATTTGGAAGTGAGGCAATAAACTTATCAAGATGAGCCTTTTTAATAGCAGATTGTATTTCATCCATACCTGCTTCAGGAGAGCCATAGCTAATATTAAAAAGAATAGTTTCATTAAAAAGACTGGTATTTTGTGGTACTACTCCAATAGCAGACTGCAGAGAATCTTGAGTTACATCACGAATATCATGTTTATCAATACAAATTCTACCGCCTAGTACATCGTAGTAACGAAACAACAGTTTTGAGATGGTTGACTTACCCCCACCTGTAGCTCCTACTATTGCAACAGTCTTTTTTGCTGGAATTTTGAAACTTATCCCCTGTATGACAAGACGATTTTCATCATAGCCAAACGTTACATTTTCAAAAGTGATATTAGTATTATTTGTTGTTAATGAAATTGCATTTTTTTTATCTTGTATTTCCGGTTGTTCACTTAAAAGATGTACCACCTCTTCAAAATTGGTTAAACCTTTATTTGTATCTCTTAGTATATATCCAAAAATTCCAAGAGGGTTCATAAACTGTAATAGATATACATTAATAAGTACAAAATCACTAACTTTAAGACTACCGTTCATCACTTGCGAACCACTTAAGTATGTTAATATAATAAGCCCTATACCTAGGATAACTCCTTGAATTAGCTGAACGAGTTCACCTGTAAAATGTTGTCTTGTGGCCGCATCTTCGCGTTTATCAAGTAGTTTATCGCAGCGTGTGTGTTCATGTTTTCTTGTTCCAAAGTAGCGAATGGTTTCATAATTTAATAGATTATCTACAACAGCGGAACTAACTTCCGAATACCTTTCGTTTGATATACTTTGAGCACGCGAGGACCATTGGCTACCCCAAATGCTAAAAACCATATAAATAGTTAGAACAAGAGCAAGAATTCCCCCATATGTGAAACCATACATATAAGTTAATATAACTGCGGCAAATACTATTTCAATTAATGTTGGGACAATGATGAAACACACCCCAAGAAAAAGAGGCCAAAATGAATCCTGTGCTCGTTCAATAAGACTAATAAGTCCTCCTGTTTTACGAGAGGAATGGTAGCGTAGAGATAAAGAAAGTAGATGATCTAGTATATTTAAACACATTAAGCGCATACCTCGCTCTATCACCCTGTTTATCGCAATCTGACGTAATTGATTCATTACTTTGTTTATGGTCCATGCAAAACCATAGGATATTAGTAGTCCTATTGAAAGAATGGTTATTGATTGTGGTGATGAGATCATATCAATGACTTGCTTTAAAATTAAGGGAACACCAATATTTATAAATATGGACGTAAGTAATAAAATAACTGCGAATAAAAGTCTTAGTTGCATACGCTTATCTTTTGGCCATATGTATGGGTGTAATTTTAGAGCGGCACGTATACGTTTTGATAATGGCATAGCTTTTATCCTTCTAAGATATCACTAAATATAAGCAATATACCTTGAAGCGGGAGCATATGTATCAGTACTAGCAATTCCCTCTTCTAGTATCAGAGAAGCTGACTGATGATCCATAGTAAGGTATTTTGTTTGCACCTATGATTGGATTTATTTGTTGCGTAGTCAGATTCATTCTCCTTAATTCATAATATGATGCTTTGTGTGTTTAATTATACATCATTAAAGCCTATTTTCAAGCTTATCGACTAATATCGAATTGCCTCATAAAGAATGTTACCGAAGAAGAAAAACAACAAGGGACATTTTTATGGGGAAGTTATCGATGGAGCTTTACTTAAAAAATTTGTCAAAACGATATAAATCATCAAGCAAGCGCGACAAGGGCATTATTTTACAAGAACTTTGCGAAGCGAGCGGTTATCACAAGAAACATGCTATTCGTTTGCTAAATACAAGCAAAAAGAAACAACCAATTCGCAAGAAAACAGGCCGCCCTAAAGTGTACCCGGATAATCTTTATTTAGAGCCCTTAAAGCGCATTTGGCTTTTGAGTGACCAACTTTATGGAAAACGATTAAAAATGGCGCTACCACTATGGTTGCCTTATTATGCTGACGCTTATGGGTCTTTAGAGCAAGCGATATATGATGGGTTGTTATCAATGAGTGCAGCAACAATCGATCGTTTATTAATTCCATTAAGGGTAAAATATAAACGCTCATTCTCTGGCACAAGGACAGGTAGTATTTTAAAGAAACATATTCCAGTTAAAACAAATCAATGGGATGAAGATAGGCTTGGTTATATAGAAGCAGATACGGTTGCGCATTGTGGTGGTTCTCTTAGCGGAAGCTTTGTCTGGAGTTTAACCATGACCGATATAAACACGGGATGGACTGAGATGCGAGCTGTTTGGAATAAAGGTTCGGCTGGTGTTGTTTCACAAATAGAAAATATTGAATATTGCTTACCTTTCCTAATTTTAGGGTTTGACTGTGATAATGGTTCTGAGTTTTTAAATTGAGTCTGTAAATTAAATTGGCATTTGATCCGTTATTTTTCAAATGAAAAAGGCTCTTATCGCGTTCATTTCACACGTTCAAGGCCTTACCACAGCGATGATAACGCAGAAAAATTGGACTCATGTAAGACAACTATTTGGCTATCATCGATTTGATAATTCTAAACTTGTTGCATTAATGAATGATCTTTATACAAATGAAGTATCACAAATGAATAATTTTTTTCTTCCTAATTTCAAACTTCTAGAAAAGCAACGAATACAATCAAAAGTAATTAAAAAGCATAGTAAACCAGCTAGACCATATCAACGTTTGATACAATCAGATCATATTGCTGATAGTAAGAAACAAGAGCTAACACAATTATATGAACAACTTAATCCTTTCCTCCTACAAAAAACAATCCAAAGAAAATTGAAAAGAGTTTTTTCCATGGTAAATGTTAAAGTTGATTCAAAAAGAGCCGCTATATAAAAGTATGGAACAGCCGGGGACGGCGATGTCCATGAGGGTATTTTGGGGCCGCATTGCTGGCCCCTCTTGTCGCTTTGCGACAATTCACCCCGCTAGGATATTTATAGAGGGTATTAATTTTATATTAACTATTGTCTCTTGGGTAACATTACTTATGAGGCAACTGGATCAAGAATTGCCTGGTGATGAGTAATGCCCAAAGCAGGAAATTTTAGATTCGTTGCCTCATATGTTTGCATATTAGTTGCTGATATCAAAGATTCTTTTCCTAAATAATATTGATTATTTAACAGGTTAGGAAATAGATGCTAAATCTTTTTGTCTGAAAAAATTAAGGCATTATATGTTACAAAAATCGTATTTATGAGGCATATGATATGCTGTCAAGGTAAAATAATACAATTACGGCCATGTTTTTTGGCTAAATATAAACGAGCATCAGCCTCTTTTATAAAAGACTCAATTGATGTCAACCCCAATGAGGGATAAATGGCAACGCCAATACTCACGGTTGGTGAGTTAACGACCTCTTTTGTCAAAGTGTTAATTCGCAATTCTCGCACTTTTTTTAATATTTTTTCCGCAATGAAATATGCTCCTCGTTCCTCTGTCTCAGGAAGTAAGCAAACAAACTCCTCACCACCATAACGTGCAGCTAAATCAGCAGGCCTATTCAAGCTAGAAGTTAATGTGCTAGCAATCTTTCTAAGACACTCATCCCCAGTCTGATGACCATACTCATCATTAAAGGTCTTGAAATTATCCACATCGATCAAAAGCAACGCCATAGATTGGTTGTTACGTTTTGCTCGACGAAAATCTAAGTCCAACCTTTCATCAAAACAACGCCGATTAGCAATCATTGTTAGAGCATCACTCAATGCTAACTTCTTTAAATACTCCGATTGAAATTTTAAGGTTAAATGTGATTTAATTCGGTTACGTAACGTTGTTGGATTTATTGGTTTGTTAACAAAGTCAACCCCTCCAGCCTCCCAGCAAGCTGTTTCATCATCTGTTGATTGAAGTGAAGTAATGAAAATAACAGGTATATCCTTTGTCTTGGTGTTTTTTCTTAATAACATACACAATTGCAGTCCATCCATATCTGGCATAACAACATCTAACAAAATAATATCTGGTAGAGATTTCTCACAAATTTCCAGGGCCTGTTTACCACTGGTAGCCATAAACACTTCATATTCTTCTGCAAAAAATCCATTAAGCAATTTAATGCTTGCTGGTTGATCATCAACAATTAATACGCGAGATCGACGATTGGATCTATCATATATTAAATGTTTTAAAATTAACTCCATTATTTTTCTCCACCTCTAATAAAGGTTAATAATATCTGACAATATTTAACTGCTTTAGAAAAATCAAGGTTATCTATAGATTGTCCAAGGCTTTCGAACTCTTTAGGTAATCCACTGCTATTTTCTTTTTTTAATTGATCATATATTTTTAGCGCTTCCATATTATTAGTCTTGAGTAAGCGAAGCAATAACGTCAGTTCTTTTTCAAAAAACTCAACATCATAACCACTACCTATTACTTTTGGAGAGTTCTCTATTTCAATAGACTCTAAAATACGTAACGCCTCAGCAACAGTCTCATTACCTGAATTAATCAATGAACTACGTATTTTAGCCCAAGTACTTTTTGTAGGCATATTATCTTTATGCAATTTTTTATAAGCATGATTAACTATCTTATTCATATTTTCTGCACCAAAAGTACTAGTTAAACCTTTTAATGAATGAATGATTGCCAATTCTTTCTCAAGTGAATCACCAAGCACTTCAGGTAGATTTTCTAGTTCTCGTTGCGTGTCTGTAACAAAATTTGCCAAAGCCTTATAAAAAACCTTCTTATTGCCTCCGAGGCGAGCGATAGCCGCTGTTGTATTTAAGATGTTAGATGCGGATGATATCAATTGGGAATCTATTACTTTCTTAATATTTTTAGATAATCCTTTGTCTGTATTATTTCTAATAATACTAACTAGTTCATCTAAATCAAATGGTTTAGATATAAAGCCATTCATATGACAGGAACTCAGATTTTCTTGATGATCAACTAATGCATTAGCTGTCATGGCAATGATAGGCAACTTTTTAAAATCATAAAGCTTACGAATTTTCTCTGTAGTTTCATAACCATCCATATCCGGCATTTGAATATCCATTAAAACCACATCAAATAATGCCTTATCTTTATTTATCGCCTCTATAGCTGCAAGACCACTATCAGCTATCTGAACTAAAGCCCCTTCATTAACTAGCAAATCATGCGCTACCATCTGATTACTAGGATTATCTTCAACAACTAGTATCCGTAAGCCGAATAGACGATCTCTTTTCACTAGTGGACTCGAGTCAATATTAGTTATTTTTTTATTCAATGGTAAGCAAAGGTTAGCTACACAGTCAAAAATAGTAGATGGGGTAATAGGTTTTAATATAACATCATCTAAAACTGTCGATATTTTTTTTCGGTATTGAGATATAATATCCGTATGATAAGCAGTAACCATTATAACAATCGGTGAACGTCTACCTGTACTTAATTCACGAATACGCTTGCTTGTCTCCCAGCCATTCATATCTGGCATTCTCCAATCCATAAAAATCACATCAAATAGCCCGCGTCTGTTGTCTTCAATAACTTTAGAGATAGCCTCCTTCCCACTAGAAGCTGTATCAACAGTCCAACCAAATGAACACAGCATCTCACTAATAATAGTCCTTGCATCACTATTGTCATCTACAACCAAAAATCTAAGAGAATGCAAACCATAGTTAGTTAAACTAGATTTTTTATCTGACTTAGCCACTGCAAATTCAAGCGCAAAATAAAACTTACTTCCTTCACCAAGCTTACTTTTGACTAATAACTCCCCCCCCATTAATTTTACTAATTTTTGGCTAATGGCAAGTCCTAAACCTGTACCTCCATATTTACGAGTGGTACCAACTTCTGCCTGAGAAAAAGAATTAAAGATATTTTTACTTTGATCTGGAGAAATTCCAATTCCTGTATCTTTAACCGTAAAATTAATCATCACTTTATGATTCTTCTCGCTTATTTTTTTAATCTTAATAATAACCTCACCGCTTTCTGTAAATTTCAGCGCATTACTAGATAAATTAAGGAGTATTTGTTGTAGTCGAAGTTCATCAGCCAGTATAAGATTTGGGAGTTCTTTATCTATATCAAATAAAACCTCCAAATCTTTTTTACCAATATTAATCGATAAAATAGGGGATAAACTAATAATAATACTTTCTAGGTTGATAGGCTGACAGTTAAGAGTCAAATTTCCCGATTCAATTTTAGAAAAATCAAGAATATCATTAACAATTGCAAGTAATACTTTGCTAGACATATCTAACTTACTCAAATAATCTTGCTGAGTTATATTGAGTTGACTATTTTTTAATAATTGTAGGAAACCAATAATGGCATTCATAGGAGTTCGAATTTCATGGCTCATATTCGCAATAAAAGACGACTTTGCAATATTTGCCGCTTCTGATTTTTCTTTGGCTTGAAGTAACAATGACTCATATTCGTGTTGTTCTGTGATATCTCGATTAAAACCAGTTACACGAATTAATTTGCCAAGCTTGTCAAACTGCATTTTAGCACCCGCCAAAATATAACGGATACGTCCATCAGGCAAAATAATGCGAAACACAGGATGAAATTCTCCTTGCCCCTCAACTGCATTCATCAGCTCAGCTATTGTTTTTTCACTATCTTCAGGATGAAGTCGCTCACTCCAATGTTTAAAACTTAACCCTCCACCACGCAATAACAGTGGTTGTTCATACATTGCGTACATTTTATCATTCCACTCTAGAATGTTATCTTCTGGATACCATGACCAAACCCCAAGCTCTGCAATTTCAGCAGCGGCAGTCAGCTCATCTCGCAATAAAACCAAGTCTTCTTCTGCTTGTTTTCGTGATGAGATATCAGATGCAATACCAATGTATCCGTCGTAGATACCATCCTCACCAAGCAACATACTAATTCCTAACATTACTGGAAATCTTGTTCCATCTTGACGAATATAACTCCATTCATGTTGATTTAACATTTTTCGACGCGATTTAGCTACAAAGACATCAAATCCAGGAGCTATAGGCTCATTTAATTCTTTGGAGAAAGAAAGTGCACGCTCTTCCACTTCTTTAGGATCATGCCACAAGGATGGTGTTTGTTTTTGAATGACATCTTTAGCGCAATAACCAAGCATACGCTCTGCTGCAGCGTTAAATAGAGTCACAACGCCTTCTTTATCAGTTGCAATAATGGCATAAGCAGCATTATCAACAATTGCTTTTTGTAGCGAACTAATCCGATTTATCTCAAGAGCGCGCTCTTGAACCTTCTTTTCAAGTAAGCGGTTTAAGGCCTTAGATTTACTTGCCGCCTCACGTTCAATACTCACATTATAAAAAATACTTACAATACCAACTAACACATTATTTTTATCTTTAATTGGGAGCAAATTCATTGACAAAATAATAGCATTTTCATTCTCATCGTTCACTTTAATATCTACGCTATCAGCATGAGCACCCTGCATAATAAACGCTAAAGCATGCTCATCTTTTTCTAATATTTCTGCTGAAAAATTTAAATCATGAAAAGATCTTCCCACTACCATATTAAGGGTATAACCAAACATCTTTTCAGCAGCTTTATTCCACATATCAATAGAACCATCTAAACTCCTACTTATTATTATATCCTGAGTACTATTGAGAATAGCCACTAAATTAATTTGTTGACTATCAATCTTCCTACTCTGATAATAAAATAAAAAAAATACGCCTAAAATAACACCAATTAATGCAATACAAATCAAGGTGGTGCCAATAACAACTTTCTTAACGGCGTTATTTAAAATTGACTTTGGGGTAAGCGTCACCAGCGTGATATATTCATGATTATTTTTCTTAGTTCCCAAGACCAATTTTTTCTTTAAAACATAAAATATTTGATCTGATTTTTCATAAAGCTCGAGACCACCTTTGACATAGCTATCAGATAATAACTTAAACTCATCATTCCATCGCCAATTTTTACCTAGGTCAAAACCAAATGCTTTTGACTTATCAGGATGCCAGATATATTCTCCCTGTGAATTTAAAAGATAACTCGTAAAACGATCGTTCTTAATAGGTACAATGCTGTTCAATATGGTTTGCGCATCAGTATTGATTACTATTAAACCAAAAAGTTTTCCATTAGCATCAAAAATTGGTGTTGAAATACGTAAAGTAGGCCACGAAGGTATTTCAACACGTCCAAATTCCCTATTTAGATTTATTTCTGATACATAAGTATCTCCCTGCAACATATGAGCCGTTTTTTTAAAATAAAGATTGGAGTCTTTGCTCTGAAGTCTAGAATCAGGAACTATTACAATATTATTATTTTTCAACTCAACTCGTACCAATTCTTTTCCATGATTGGCAATACCTATATAGCGAACCTGTCTGACATCAGGGTTACTTTTTATATAAGCAGAAAAAATTTTTGCTAAGCGCTCTTTCCATTGCACCATATCTGAATTACCTACAGAATCAACACCACCATTTTTACTTGCTCTAGCAATTCCCTGTATTGGTGGCGTTTCTGATAAAAATATAGCATTTTTACAATATTGACTAATTTGTCTTGATAAGGATCGAGACTCTCGTGTTATTTCTAATTCTAGTTTTTCATGAATTTCAGAAAAAACCTGATTTTTTTCTTGAATAGCAACGATATAATCAATAGTAACCATAAAAAAAATCACAAGTAAAACAAAATAAACACCTGTTTTTTTATGATTAATATACAAATAATATCTCCCATAAGTTCTATGCTAAAGCAAATAATCTTAAGTAGTATAAAAAAATATATAAACACTTAGAAATAATCATTTTTAGCTACAATGAGTCTATATTAAAAATAGCACAAATAAATTAATATTGCGGGGTATGCTTAAAACTTCGATCAATAATTTAAATCAGTCGTTGCACGCTAGACAAAGGTATTTATAGCTTTATTGGTAAGTAGACTGGACTTACCAAAACAACAATTTAAAGTAACTTGTCATTATAAGTTTTTGTAACTATTGCTCACCATTGCCACCAGCTCCTTTCCTCACTTCGCCAGCACCATCTATTGCAAGAACTGTTGCTTCGACGGCTCCATTTACAACCCTACTAGAATCTGCAAGTTTAACATTAGCCGCAATAGCGGTTGATGTTATTCCAATACAAGAAGTTCCTAATAGCACTAAAAGTAATATCATTGCTTTATTCATTATTAACTCCTTTGATTTTTAAATTTCATATCACATAATCTTTATCCTTTAAAATTAGATGATATGAAAAAAGATATTAAGTCTTATATCCGTTATTGCAATGGTGTGAGGATACATGCAACAATTGGAGATGTTTAGCCAATTGAATTTGAAAAATCTAAATTAAATGTGTGCGGTTTAGGTTGACCCAATTGCTAGTAGTGATCCTTTTTTGTATTGACAGATCATTTGATTGGAAATATAACTTCAAACACACATACCTTTACGCACTGAATCAATAACTCTTATCCAATCTGCGTAATATTTTTTATAATCCAGTAAATCAGCAGCAGGGGAGTATGCCGCGCCACATTTCCAATATTCATGTATTTCTGTAAATGACTTATAAAATTGGCTTAATATATCACATCAACACGTTAGAGGCACTACCTTCTTCTTATACTCCTTATACTCCCCTGAAGTGCATAATCCGAAAATTGTTCTAATTCAGCTCGTCTTTGACAGCTTTCATACGGTTCTACTTCTGCATTATATTTTTCTTGTGAGTAGAGGTTTTTATGGTGAAGGTTAAAGTATTTCTTGGTGCTAGTATATACACTAGCTCTAACACTTGATAATTGAAATTTATCCTCATCTTTTTGAAAGACTAAATGCAGATCTTCATTATATAAACCTAGTTTATTAATTGAGCCCCCAATACAATTACTTTCAACTGAGCGTGTAATTAATAACTTACTCGAAGAGTAATATTCTTCAAGAGGATAATCTTTAGTTGTTGAAAAAGAGAGTGTTACCTGATTTTTACTATTGACTTTTGATGAATGTATTTTCTCTAAAACATTTTCTGTCGGTATCTCTAGATTTAATGATCTTTTGAAATTTCTGGCATATCTAGTATCAGATCTGTAATCATAATATAAGGTTACTTTCAAACGGTTGTCTGATAATTGGAAATTGCAAGACTCTCTAAAGTAAGGATTATTTGAACAAGAGAAAAACCTATATGCTTGAGTAGCATAATTTGGGTTGGACTTTCTGAAATACTTTTTCTTCTCAATAGCACTTAAAATATAGCCGCTGTGTTCATTTTGAGCAATCTCATTATAAATACTTGAGCGAAAGTGATTAAACTCCGAATCACCTGTGCGTAAAGCATCACTAGGTGTTCTAAATGGTTCCAAGTTGTTATGGGGATCTCTGCTTGGTTCTTTTCTATTTTTTGTAGGCATTAGTAAATCCTCAGTTCATGGGGGGAAGTGCAATATTGATCTTTTCCTAATTTAATAGACAACCTATTCGACAGATTTGTACCTAGACTCAAAAACCATTGTAGCAATTAAACCAACAGTAGAATGTCGTCGCAACCGATTATAATATATTTCTATATATTGGAAAATACTTTGTTTTGCAATTTTTCTTGAGGCATATTTTTCATGATATATTAGCACTGTTTTTATACTATGAAAAAAGCTTTCAGCAACAGAGTTATCCCAACAATTTCCTTTGCGACTCATACTGCTGATTAATCCATATTTCCGCATTATATTTTGGTAATCATATGAACAATATTGGCTGCCTCGATCTGAATGAAAAAGCACATTTCTAGGAAAACCTCTTCTCTTTAAAGCCATCATTAGAGCATCACATACTAACTGACGTGTCATTGTAGACTGTATTGACCAACCTATAACCGCTCTGGAATAAAGGTCTATTACTACAGACAAATACATCCATCCTTCTTTAGTCCAAACATAACTTATGTCTCCACACCACTTCTGATTAGGAGCACTAGATTTAAAATTGCGGCCTAAAATATTATCTGCAATTGGTAAATTATGTCTTGATTCGCTTGTTAGTTTAAATTTTTTCTTGGTTTTAGCTTTTAATCCAAGACTTTTTATTCTTCTAGCAACGCGATTTTTACTACATATCTCTCCATCATCATGTAAATCTTTTGTATGGGGCTCAACCAGCACACTCAAAACTATTTGCGATCCGGGTCCCACCGGAACTTGTTTCACTGATAACATCGAATAGAACAGGCTAATTACTTTAATGTTGTCTTAGTACCGCAGGAATACGCTCATCTTGAAAATCAAAACAGATTAAAAAATCAAGCCAAAATACTGCCAAATGCCTTTTCAAGTCCAGTTACATGATAATCAACGTTAATTTCAACAAATAACCACAATAATTGCCATACAGATCTAGAGTTGTAATTTAATCCTGCGTTAAATGATACGCTTTATTCTTCTTATACTCCCTTATGCATCTTCAGGGCCAGTTAAAACTTTGATAGCACTACAGCGTGTTCGAAAAAGACGACAAGCTATTCGTCGTGCGAGAAAGAAAAAGTAGTGACTAAATAGAACATGACAAGATCACCAAAATTTTTTAATTAACATCTATTTTATATCATGCAGTTTAATAAATCATTTTGATGAGCTACATTATCCATGCGTAAGAGTACGTACAGATTATTTATTAATAGAGAATGTAGCGCGATTATTTCCGAGTTTTCAAATTCCTAAATATCAAGCATCTACTAATCTCTGCTTATCAAAATATTGTGGTACAACTCTTTCTCTAATTGTATGAATTGATTATAATCCTTCTTTAATTGTAGCTTACTATCATTCACTAAGTAAGCATAACCTTGCCTTCCAGAAATGTCATCCGTCTTATATAAAAGATCACCAATATTAAGTGGAAAAAATACCTCTTGCGTGGATGCAAGGCTGTACATTTTAGATAAATCAGGATCGTTTTGTATGACTCCGTCGACAGTTGAATAAAAATATACAAACAATGCATGTTTTGGCTTTCGCATTTTTTTGAGTGTATCTAAAGCTATATTTTGTCTTACATATGAGTTTACGGCTAATGTAATAGGATTTAGTCCAATAGCAGAAAAAACTGACTTTGGTGAAACATAACCTGCAAGCCTTGCTCCTATTTCAATTAAAGCGGGACCTCTTGGGGTATAGCGTACCTCAGTATGAGCAGGTCCTTTACTTACACCTGTACAAGATAATACCTTCTTAACATAATATGATAATTCTTTGTATACATGATTGTCATTTTGAATTAACTCCGCATATAAGTCAGCAGAAATCTTTTCCTCATCATCATCAACCCCTAACCATATATCCGTAATATAATGCTCCCCTTTAATACTAATGCTATTAACAATATATTCAGGTCCAAATAAATATTCTTGCACAACCAATTCAAAATTTATTAATCCAAAAATATTTTTCAAGTTAACATTTTTGTTAAAAGCAAAAATAATATCATCTTTATTTTTACAAAAAAATACGCCTTCTGATGATGCACCATATTCAGGCTTAACAACAACATAAATAAAACTTTGCTTATCGTACCAGGTCAAAATTTCCTCTATTGAACTAGATTTTATTTGCTTTGCCGCTAATAAATTATTTTTATGTAACATTTCATGCATAAAAAACTTACTTCTCTTAGATAATAATGTGTCTAAGTTATTTTTACTTAGACCCAAATAATAAGATAGTTTTTCAGCCAATATGACACCAGCATCACATCCAGGCAAAACACATTCTATTTCATATTCAGATAACTTTTTAACGAGATCTAATGTATTATAAAAATCATAAGCATTAAAACAATATTCAAAATCGGTTGGTATGAAACTGTTAGACAATCTCAAAGAAAAATCCTTTGCAGTTTTAATATGCAAAATTGTATAACCTAATTTTTTAAATTCTGGCGCAAGTAATGCGCCAGATGCAAAAGCATCGACAATAACAATATATAATTTTTTATCCATTGATATGCCTATAAAATTCGTTTTTAGTTTTTAACCAAGCATTAGGTAGATCCGTTTGATTACTATTTAGTAACTCTTTGAGATAAGTAAAAAAAGGATTAGCTAAAGCATGACTGGCTTCTAGTGGCAAACAATTCGTTAAGTGATCAATCGCTATTATATCTACAGGTTTATCATTGGGCCCAATTCTTAAAAATGGCTCATCGAAAGTTGTAGTCCTGTGGTAAAAAGGAAATTTATTAGTCTCTCCTCCTGCATCACACGTAACGTCCATTAAAATGGAAATTTTCTTATCGGCGTAGAGATCTTTTTCTACTAAGAATGGTTTTTCTTTATTAGATGATTTAGTACAATTAATTATTATTTCAAACTGGTTAAGGGTTGATAATTTGCTAACGCAAGATGTTTCTTCCCTGCCCCAACAGTTTATAAACATATTAATATCTTCAAAAAACTTTTTTGCGCCTCGCCCTGTATTACCTTTGTGCCCTAAAATTATGATTGATGGATTAATCTCTAAGTTTTTTAGCATATTCAGTGTATATTGAAGCATTTGTTCTTTATCTTCGTAATATGGCTTTACTATCATCGTTTTTTGTAATTTTTTTTGTACGTATGTTTGTATTGCAATAGCTGCTCCAATATAACCTGTTAATTCACTAATTTCAGATACAATTATAGACTTGCCATTTTTATCAGTTAAATACTCACAATCAAATAACTCACCACCACCATTTTTAAAACGAGTTAATAACTGTGTAGCACCAGTTTGTCCCTTATAGCAATGGGCATAATAGATATGTTTATGTTTTAGTAAATTGGGTTCATCAGGTAAGTTTTTAAGCCCAAGTATATAATATTTAGCTTCTGCATCTAACCATGTACCAGGTTCGACAAGACGACAGCCAACTTTAGCATATTCTATATCAGGAATAATTCTTAATTTTGAACTTTCAACAACAATATCATGTCCCATACCAATTAACATATCAGCACACTTAGGTAGAAAGTTAGTTCTTCTTTCTAAGGGTTTTACTTCATTTCTTATCCATAAAAATGCCATATCATTAACCTTTTGGGGGGCCATAATCGATAAACATCTTCGGAAACTCGTTACAACTATTTTTCAAAGATGTTTAATTAAAAGAAAAAAAATCTTCATATAAGATCCCATAATCTTTATTGGAAACTAAAATTTCTTCAAAATGTCCTATAAGACTATTCGGTATTTTCTTAACTGAATTATTACAAAAAAAATACTCATACGATGAATTTAATTTTAACAATTTATTTTCTAAAGGATATGTATTCGGGAAAGTCATCCAAAAATACGATGATTCATTTTGAATCTGCGGTAAGTACTCTAACCCAACTTGATAGTGTAACTGAGCTTGAATTAAATTAACTCCAAACATTTTATTGTATGTATTCGTGATTAATCCACCTCCAGCCCTGCACGCTATTTCAAGAAAGTATAAATCAGTCTCTTTTTTAAACAACTCTATGTGCAATATTCCATCTACAAGCTCAAAGCAATCATATACACTCATCGCGTAATTTATAAGAGTGTCATATAAACTGTTATTATTTTGTATGTGATTTTTTGTATTATGCTTAGAAATTAAAGGAATACTACCAATCGGGCGACCATGAATAAATTCTATTTCTGGAATGTTATATTGTGAGCATCCAATCCATTTCACCTTACTACTACTAACAATTAAATCCAAATGAAACATTTCACCTATTATTTTCTCTTCAGCCATATAAACTGTTTTAAGATGGTGCAAATAAAAATACTCGAACTCTTTAAATGATTCTATATGGGAAATTCCCATAGCTCCACCCAAGTGGGTTGGTTTTACAATGAATGGTAACCCTAATAATTCATGGCACTGATTAAAAAGAGTCTGCGCAGATAATTTAAGATTTAGCGGAAACCCTTTAGGGACTAACAAGCCATTTGAAGCCACAGTTTTCTTCATCAAAAGTTTATTGCGGTATTTTTGAGCCTCATTATATCTCAAACCATTAATATGAAATATATCTCGTAACTCCGCTACAGGCTCAACATCTCCTTCAGAAAAATTTAATAATATTAGATTGCTACTTATTGACTGCTCTCGCTTAATAATTTCATTGATATCTCTAGAAAATGATTTTATAAACCACTGATTATAATGCGTTACCCCAATATAATATACCTGATCAAATAACTCTTCATAGCAAGAAAAATTCAGTTGCAATGTTTTATTAACTATAGCTGTTATACGCAGATTGGAATGAAAACTCTTTTTAAAATAGTTTAAGTCCATCATTATAAATGCACGTAATGAATTTGTAATAAAAATAGCAATAGAATCTATCAAAACAAATACCACCTAAGCTTTATATAATATTAATTATGGAGTCTAAATAATTAGGAGTCAAGAGCATATAGTGCCACTACTTATCAAGACAACATCTCCATTTTTTTAATTCCCTACTTAAGCGCATATTTCATATTGCTTAGTTATACTTTTTTGATATACCTCCATAGGTTTCTGATAATCCAAAGTTTGATGAAAACGTCGGTGATTGTAAAAGTTAATATATTCTGAAATTCCTGTTTTAAGAGCTCTCACATATTTGTACTCATTCAATTAAATATTCTCATATTTAGCGCTTCTCCAAAATCGTTCAATCGCAATATTATCAGTAGCTCGACCCTTACCATCCATAGAAATTTTAATGTCTTGTTCGATCAATAACTGAGTATGAGACTGTGAGGTATACTGGCTAACCTGATCGGTATTAAATATCTCAGGCTTTCCATGAGTCTCAATCGCCTTTTTTAAAACCTCAAGAACCAAGGTGCTATCCATTGTATTTGAAAGCTTATGGGAAAGGATGGCTTTGGAATGCCAGTCAAATACCGCGGCTATATACATAAAACCTCCGTCAACGCAAACGTACGTGATGTCGGTGCTCCAAACTTGATTCGATCGATTAATTTCAAGCTGTGTGTTGCTAATTCCTAATTTAGATCACTAAATTAACAATTAGCGACACACAGGATGATTGTCCATCAATACTTTTAACCAGAGAGTGTTCAACGAACTGTGTCAGATCAAGTATGAGATACAACTGACAAAATTACTTTACTGATCTCTTTACTATTCTTTATAATATCATTATGATCACAATTCATTGGAGTTATTTGAATTTTATTTTCCGAAAAGATTTGTATGCCATTATCTTTAGGAATGTTATCTGTACAGTCCATAGCTTTAAACAAAAATATATCCGAATACATTAGAACGCTTGATAGTGGGGTTAGAATCAAAGATGTCACAATATCAACTGATCTAACTACGCCTTCTATATAATTCTCATCTTTAACTCCATCACGAATCAACTCCATTTTTCTATTTTTCTTTTCTTCAGATATTTCATTTCGTGACAACGCTATATTATCTCTATTTTTATTTAATATTGCACTATCTAGAAGAAAAACTTGTATATTTTTAATCCCTTTCCTTTCCAACTGACAAGCCATCTCCAGAGCAATATTACCACCTAAAGACCAGCCCACTAATTTCACACTAGAAGATAAATCATAATGTTTTCTTAATTGATCTATGTAATATTTAGCAATATCAAACAAGCTAATATCAATGTCAGAGTTTATAATATAATTATCTATTCCTATTGAACTAAACTTTACTGATAACTCACTTGCCAATTCCTCATATACCTCACATCCTCGATATCCAGGATGTATAAAAATAATTTTCTCACCACAAATATTATCAGTTAATACTTTTATAAGCTCATAATCCTGTGATTTTCTGTCTAAAATCATTACCACTAACTTTGAAATGGTTTTGTTTCTAAAAAGATCAAAAAGACTTAAATTAATATTTAAATTATGATTTATTTTTGCTATAAACTGTACAGCTGAAAAAGAGTCGCCCCCTAATTCAAAAAAATCATCCTCTAAAGCCACGTTGGAAACATTTAAGATCTCTTGCAAAAAACCACAAAGATTAACCTCTAGTTCACTTCTGGCTGTAGTATAAGAAATAACGTTCTGCTGCACATCAATAGTAGATAATACACTACGATTTATTTTTCCACTATGAGTCAATGGAAACGAGTCCAATCTAACAAAAGAACTTGGAATCATATACAAAGGTAATTTTCTCCTCAAATACTGAACTAATTTAGTTTCTACAATATTTTCTTTGCCAATATAATAAGCTATTATATAATTAATATTAGCAACAGCCACGCATTGATTTATATTAGAATACTCGGATAATGCCTGCTCGATTTCTTCAAGCTCAATTCTATATCCTTGTATCTTTACTTGTGTGTCCTCTCTCCCCATAAATTCAATATTTCCATCAGGCAACCATCTAACTAGATCTCCAGTCTTATATAAACGAGAATATCCATTCTCTCTATCAACTTCTGTTGCAAAAGGATTTTCGATGAACTTTTCCTCAGTTAAATCATCTAAGTTTAGATAACCTCTAGCTAAGCTAGATCCACTAAGGTAAAGTTCCCCAACTACACATACTGGAACCGGTTCGCTATTGTGGCCTAATATATATGCTTTTTCATTTAATAATGGTTTACCAATGAGCTTATATTCACTTTCATTATTATAAACATGCATTGTACTCCAAATAGTGGTTTCTGTTGGACCATAAAAAACAAACACTTTCTTACAAATTTTATCTATTTTTTTTAGCAAAGCTCCATCACTTGCCTCACCACCAATAAAACATGTCACGCAAGAAAGATCTTTCTTTGAAAAAACATCCAATAACTGACGCCAAACAGATGGAGTTTGCTGAATCAGGGTAATATTATTGTTTGAAAAGTCTTTCTCTGCCATCACAAGATTAGATAAAACTAATGTACCTCCATTTAACAAACATAATCCGTACTCTAAACCAAAAATATCAAAGGTATAATTTGTTAGGCTTAATGTACATAAAGATTGATTAATCACTTCAGATAATAACGATTGTTTACCAAGCATCAATATAAATGAAGAAAAGGATTGGTGCGTGATCATGACACCTTTAGGACTCCCAGTAGTACCTGAAGTGTAAATTACATATGCTAAATCTATTGAAGAAGATATATTTAAATTTGTTGATTTTTCATCTTTATATGGCTCATCATCTAATAATATAACTGATTTTGACTCTAAAATACTAACTAATGTTAAGGAGATTGTCTTATTAGTTAGTATTATTTGAGTTTTAGTATCATCAAATATATAACTAATACGTTCTTCAGGATAGGTAGAGTCTACTGGTACAAATGCCTTACCAGATTTCATCACACCTAAAATAGCTATTATCATATCTAAATTTCGGTCAAGACATAGACATATTAGTTTGTTTGAATGAACATCTTTATGGTTCAAAATAAAGTGAGCTAATTGATTAGACTTCTTATTTAGCTCACTATAAGTTAGGCTCTGTTCGCACGAAACAACCGCAACCTTATTTGGTGTTCTTTTTACTTGCTCAACAAATAACTCATGAAAACTTTTATCCTTGGTATATATATGACCCTGATTATTCCAGTCATAAATAATAGATTGGTAGTCACTTGGAAGCAAGTTTGAATTTTTGCAACCAGAAAAATTAACTAGACTACTTAGATAATAAGTAAAATAGGACAATATTCTGTTGCTTATATAATTATCAATAAAATCATTAGATACCTGTAACTCGAGCCAAAACTCATTATGGTATCTAGAAATATTAAAAATTAAAGGGATGCTACTTTTTTCTATTCTTTCTCCCCAAACCACTTCTCCCGATTCTCTATGCTCCTCAAGCACGGCAAAGTGAAGATAATTAAATGAAGAAAAGTACAAGTTATTATCAGAATTAAAATCAGATTTTATTTTTCCATATGGATATCTATTATACCTGTGAATTTTTTGCTTTTCTTTAGCTATATCCAAAATAAAACTTTTCATATCGATATAGTTATCTTTATCTACAGAATATCTTAGAGGCAATATATTTAAATGCAAACCAAAAACATCAGCCCCTCCCATCTCTTCTAAACGTGTATTCATAGTTAATCCAATAACTAGATCCTCTGTATTAACAAGTAGTGAAATAACTAATATATAAACAGACAAAAACACTACGTCTGGAGAAACCCCTAGCTCATTAGCCAAAGAAATTAACTTTGTACCCATTTCTTCATCTAGCAACTGATTTCCATTCATAAGATGATATGAATTTTTTTCTTTATAGTGAGATTTGTTTAAAAACACATCCCACCCGTCATATCCAGCTAAATATTCCATCCAGAAAGACTTATGCTCGTATGAAGAAATAGCCGTTCTTTCCTTTTCAATAAACTTTGGATATACAGGTAAAGATTCTTGAATCACTGATGTATTATTTGCATAGTTCAAAATAAACTCAGAAATAAATCCCATTAAACTCCACCCATCCTCAATAGCATGATGCCTAGAAAGAACAAGCGTAAACTCATTTTCCACTGGATTTAATACAATTAATGTAAGTAAGCACGCCTCATCTAAAACAATATGTCTTTTACTTTCTTGACTAAGAAAGTCATCAACATCAATTGACTCAATAATACGATATCTATCAGCAACATTTATTATCTTGTTCTGAATCGATAAGTACCCATATTTCTCGTCCTGAAGATAAAAAGTTCTTAGCAATGGGTGCTTTTCTGTAAGCTCCCTAAAGACTCTAAGAAATTTATACTCATTAAAACTGTATTTTATAATACAACTAGAAACATTATGATAGGTCTCTCCATAAACATCTCTTTCAGACTCAAAAAGCATACCCATTTGTAAATAACTTGCTGGATAAATATCTTCTATCGTGTCTTTTCTGTTAGATAACCGAGCAACAACCGAGTTTTTAGTATCATTGTCAATTAGTTTATAAGGCTTATAGTTAGAGGACATAGAGGAAGATTCAACAATTTCATGTAATGAGTCCATTAATTTCTTAATAGTTTTGTATGTATATAAATCTATTACAGATATATTTACACCAATCATTTTCATTTGCGCAACAACTCTAATGCTTATTATTGAGTCACCACCTAATCTAAAAAAGTTATCTGTTATACCGACCTTATTTATACTCAAGGATTTTTCCCATATATCACATAAGTTCTTTTCCAATTCATCCCGAGGAGGTGTATAAATATCACCAGTAAATTCAGGCAATGGCAATGCGCTTGTATCTAACTTACCATTAACTGTTAATGGCATTTGTTCTAAACGTATTAACGTGCTCGGCAACATATATTCTGGTAAAATTTCACACAAATATTCCATTACTAAATTCTTATCTACTATATTTGTTGTTTTACAAGTATAAAATGCAGCCATATAAGGGTGAGGTTCTTCGTAACATACAATCACACACTGCTCAACACCATCATATCGCCCCAAAACTTTTTCTATTTCCTCTAATTCTATTCTAAAACCACGAATTTTAACTTGCCGATCATTACGACCTTTATATTCAATATTACCATCCTGAGAATAACAAGCTAAATCGCCTGTTTTATAAAGACGAGTATAGCCATTTTTAATATCTGAAGAACTTGCAAAAGGATTAGATATAAATTTTTCTTTTGTTATCTCTGGTTGATTAAGATATCCTCTAGCCAAACCTGCCCCACTAACATACAATTCACCAGTTACACCAACAGGAAGTATATTAAAATACGGATCCAAGATATATACTTTTAAATCTGAAATAGCTTTTCCAATATGGGAATGATCGGTTTTACACTCATTAATCTTATTGTATGTCACATGAACTGTTGTCTCTGTAACACCATACATATTTACTAATATAGGATTTGAATCACCAAATACCCTCCACCAATCATATAGCTGTGAAGAATGAAACGCCTCTCCGCCAAAAATCACATAACGAAATGTAAGATCATCGATTTTACTTCTTATAATATGATCTGATAAAACTTGAAATGCAGTAGGAGTCTGATTTAAAACACTAACACCATGTTTACAGCAAAGAGAGTAAAACCTTGGGATATCTCTTGTATCCTTATAACTAGGAATCACTAATTTACCACCATAAAAAAGAGCACCCCAAATTTCCCATACGGAAAAATCAAAAGCGTACGAATGATATAGGGTCCAGACATCATGTAAATTAAAACCAAAAAATTCATCCGTAGAAGTAAATAAACGAATTACATTTGTATGAGGTTGCATTACTCCTTTAGGCTCCCCAGTAGTTCCTGATGTATAAATAACGTACGCTAAATCTGTCGGCTTCACACACACAGATAAATCTTTTATGCTTTCATCTTTATAATTTGTATGATCTATTAAAATAGCCTGTGTAGACTCAGGTAGAAATGATTCAATTGATTCCAATATATGGTCTTGTGTTAATAACAAAGGACAACCAGCATCATTTAGTATATAACGCATCCTGGAAGCTGGGCACTGAGGATCAATTGCTACATAAGCTCCTCCTGCTTTTAAAATACCAAGAATACCAATTACAGTATCAAGTGATCGCTCAACACATAAAGAAATCAAAGTATCTGACACCATTTCAGAACCAAACTTTTGTTTATATTTACTTCTAATATATCGTGCTAATTTATTGGATTCGTAATGAAGAGATTCATAAGTAAGATGTTTATTCTCATAAATTATAGCGATACGATTCGGCACTCTTTTTACTTGCTCTGCAAACAGATCATGTATTAATTTATCTTTTTCATGAGCAGTAGTCATATTCCATTTATATAAGATCTTACTATAATCTGAATCACTTAATAATCTTAGTTTATAGTGGGGCTTATCAATCATCAATGGTATTTGACTTAAGATTAGCTTGATGTGGTCAAGCAATTTATAAGCCTTGCTCTTCTCCAACAAATCACTGTCATAACTCAAACGTAAATTAAGTGTATTATCATGCTCATAAAAAACAAATGTCAATGGATAGTTGGTTTTCTCAACCCCATACCTAAA
>JARGPO010000084.1 GCA_029213075.1 Legionellaceae bacterium
CCAAATGATAAAAATAAAGCTGCTATTCGCTGTTTTCAAAACGTGGGATTTAAAAAAATCAATGAGATGAAAGTAAAATCAATGAGATGCATGCTAAAATCTAATCAAATAATTAACTTACTTGAAGGTCTTGAACAAGAATTGTTACAAACAGCAACAAGAAAATCCAAAAAGAAACTTAACTTACTTTTAGCAGATGAGTTCAAATAATTCTCCAAGTCTGGAAAAATTTATACAAAACAAGATATCCTAGGTACACTACCATCTGAATTGTCTAACAAATTTATAGCAACAAATTTTGAAACCATAGAATTATCACCAGATGTTGTTCTTATAAATTACAAAACAACAGAACAGTCAAATACTGCCTTACGTTCTTCTATTTGGAAAAATATTAATAATACTTGGCAAATAGGTTTTCATCAAGGCACAATAATATAATAATTTACAAGGAAAATGGCTTTGTTTGATAGCCCTATCTGGCTAGCAATTCATAAAATTTAGGCGACACGGCAGGTTACTGGCATCCCAAGTGATGTCATTTTGTTGATTACACCACAGCCGATCATGGCTTCTTGTTTTTGACGAGAAAGCTCTCTAGCATGCAATGAGTCACTGAGTATTTTTTGATAACGGAACATAGCTAATTCAGAGGTATTTCTTTGGCCATAATTCCTTGTTTTTTGCCAATTCATACGCCCGTTATTTTTAATTTCTTCGATGTTTCTATTTCGAAGTGATGCTGCATTAGCGCTTAAAATAGCATCAGATTGAGGCGGAATAACAACATCGGCATCAGGTGAGTGATCAGTTACAGCATGATAAACTGGCGTTTTATCGTAAGCACCATCAGCTGTAAAGTGATCAATATGCGTTGTTATTTGCTCTAAAAGTGGTGTCACTTGACGAGCATCATGGCTGAATCTATCGGTTAAAGCACAGCCTTCAATATAGTGTTCTTCATTCACCGCCATATGTAATTTTCTCCAGCTTGCTCTGTTCGATAGTTTGTATTTTTGCTCATGCCACTCACCTCGTCCAAAGCGCTTTAGTCCGGTAGAATCAATGGCTATCGCATGAACGTTACTATCAGGATTATCTTTTTTTGTGTAACGAGGTGAGAGTATATTTAATGCTGATAACCGTGTGCTTAATGTGCTGTAGCTTGGGCAAAAAAGCGGTATGTTCATCAACGAAAATAGTGAATTAATAAAACCTTCCGTTTGACGCAGAGCCAAGCGATAGACCTGGCGTATTTCATGGCAAATGATGATAGCCAAGTCAGTATAATATTGTGGCGTCCCTGTGCCATCGTAAATGCGGTCTTTTTCATACCATTGTGAAATCACATCATTTGAAATCCAAACTGTAATGTCACCACGGCTTTTGAGTGCTGCGTTGTATTCTGGCCAGTTTTTAACTTTATACTTTTGTTTGGGAACGTCCCAACCTTTTTTGCTTGGATATTTATTAGGCATTTGTCGCGTCTTAAATAGGATGATTTGAAAGATTTTCAATTATAAAGCATCATCACCTTTGTAAACAGATATGTGTGATTAATGAGCTATCAAACAAAGCCACTTTGGAGTAAATCCAAGGAAATAAAAGAAAACTCAGACAGCCTTATAGACGAATTATCTAATGGCAGCTCTGAGATAAAGTTGATAAATTAAAGCAATACCAAGTAAATATGGAGGTTGAATTTTTAATCAACCTCCATCCTAAAAAAACTGAAAAATAATACCAGTATTTGCGCAAATACCATAAACCAGTAGTTGCGTGCAATCAACAAAAGTAATTTGCAGGAAATACCATCATTTAATGACTGCTCATAATATTGGCACAGAAGAAGAATAAAGCAGATCCTTTAACGCAGGATTAAATTACAACTCTAGATCTGTATGGCAATTTGTATGGTTATTTATATCATTAGAATAAAAGGCATCATCAACTTAATTCTCTAACTTTGTTACAATTCTGTCTTTTGGATAAATCATTCTCCCAAAGTTAAAATGTTATCGATACCCTTGGTCAATTATAAGCTTTAGTGTTTACCTCTATCATAGGTTTAGTCTTAGTTATCGTGATATAGAAGAGATGATGCTTTATCGAGGGATAAGCATTTCTTATGAATTAATTCGCAAATGGTGCCTTAAATTTGCAAGCTACTTTAATGATGCTCTTAAAAAGAAAGAACATTCTAGAGCTGATAAATGGCATTTAGATGAGATGTCTAATCGGATTAATGGTGAAAAATATATTTTATGGAGAGCTGTTGATAGTAAAGGTTATGAGCTAGATATTCTTATTCAAAAACGCAAAAATAAGAGAGCTGCGATACGTTTTTTAGGCTCCCAACCAGAGCCTAGAGTGATGTTACATATAAACTCAGAAGCTATTTGAAACCTGTAAAAATCTTGTGTCCTAATGCAGAGCATCAATGCCATAAAGGCTTAAATAATCTGGTAGAGAATGCTCACCAACCAACAAGACGTCGAGAAAAATCCATGATAAAAATGAAGTCAGTAACCTCAGCACAAACCATGCTTAGTTTGATGGGTACGCTCAGAAATTATTTTTCTATTGATGTAGGTCGGTATAAAAATACGGCTGATGTTCGCCGCTTGAAATTGAAGAAAGCTTTGGGAGCTTGGCAAAATGCAGCATCACAGATTTCCTGCGCCTAAAGAGAAATAAAGACCAAGTTTTTCAGCTTTAAATAACAAGTTGATGGTGCCCTTTCGACAGATCCTTTCCTTTCAAAGCAAGTTTAGGATCTATAATATTTGCAATAACCGTATTTTTTACCATACTGATGGCATTAAATATTTTACTTGTTGTTCTTTCAACAAACTAAGTTGTTTTATATAACCTATGTTTGGTATATAATTAAACTTAATTCACTAATTAAGAAAAGTCATGCAAGAGAATGTAGAAGGCTTGAAACCATGTGTTTTTATCATCGGTGCTGGAGCCGCTGGGATTGCAACAGCAATTGAACTAGCTAATAATGGGCATAAGGTAGTTGTACTTGAAAAAAACACCATTGGTTCAGGAGCAAGTGGTCGAAATCCAGGTCGTATGGGACACGGATTCCATTATTACGATTTAGATACAGCAAAGGCTTATCTACAAGCAAGCATACTTGTTCAAAAAACTCATCCTGGTTTTCTTATTGCTCAAGATGAACCTTTTAGTTCTCCTCTTAGGCATGGAAGATACTTTATAACTAAAGATTCAAACCCATCTAAAGAAAATATTCTAAGAGTATATGAAGAAATCAAAGAAGAATATAAGCGACTAGTTGAATTAGATCCAGGTAATGAAGTGTTTGGTCCCGTACAATCATTTTATAGAATTCTTGATCCATCTGAATACCAAGATGATGTTAATATGGACATTGTCGATATCGGCATTGAGACATCAGAGCATTTATTCAATTGGAAATCTTTTGTTTTAAACTTTAAAGAATTACTAATGGCGCATCCTAATATTAGCTTAAATGAATATACTGAAGTTAATGACTTATCAAGAAATGATTTTGGAATGCCACGTTTTACTATTAAAGCGACTGATTTGATAAGTGGCGAAAGAAAATCTTTTATGACTGACTACATAATTAACTCAACTTGGCAAGATATTCACAAGTTAAATGATAAACTAGGGATAACAATGGTACCAAGCAGTAGAACAAATCGTCTCAAAACATTATTAGAGGTTGAACTTCCAGAATCTTTAGAGCATGTGAATTCTATGTTTTTTTGCATGGGTCAACATTGCATGATCTCGAACCTAGGTAATAGAAGAGCGATGGCGACATACGCACATGTAACTAACTTGGAGTCATCTACAGGATTAGAATTAAGTACAAATACTGAGAGACTCTTAAATGGTGAAGCAACAAGTAAGGAAGTTGATATAATTTCTCAACAAATGCTCACCGGCTTAACTAAGTACATTCCTAAAATGAAAGAAGCAAAAATTATTGGTGTTAAGTTTGGTATCGTTCAAACAAAAGGTGAGCTATCTCTATCAGATCTATCTAATGCATCTCACTCATTCAACAAAAGAGATGACCATTGTGTGACAACAGAGCAAATAGGTCTTATATCTAACCCATGCATGAAATTATTTTATTTCATTGATAATGCCCATTTAGTTGGTAGATTAATTGATGAACATATATCCGCAACAAATATTATTAGAAGATGTTTGTTTTTAATAAAGGATGAATTAGAGCATAATGGGCTAATTGTTGATAAAAGAATACAACGATTAATTATAGAAAATCTTGAAAAATATGAACCATCTAATATTTCTATAGAAAATATAGATAGCATAGTTAGAACAGTATCAAAAACTTTTTATGCTAAAGAACATTTTAAATTTTGGCAAGAATCAAAAATAAAATCTGATATTATAAATAACAATCAATCTATACAAAGTGTGCTAAAATAATAAACATGCTTATATAAAATCATTTAAACAAAACATGGATAAGTATTGGAAGGAAAATCAGTTTGTAGAGTATTTACTTAATCTTCTTCCCACTGCTATATTTTGGAAAAATACAGAAAGTATATTTATGGGATGTAATCAAAGATTCGCTGACATCGCAAAATTATCATCTACACAAGATATAGTTGGTAAAAGTGATTACGAAATGCCCTGGGGTAAGAATCAGGCCGAGTTATATATAACTGACGATAAAGAAGTCATTGCAAATAAAAAACCAAAACTAAATATAGAAGAAAAACTAACGTCAAGTGATGGATCGGAAATCTTTTTATTAACCAATAAAATGCCATTAATTTCTTCAACAGGAAAAGTTATGGGAATACTTGGTATTTTCTATGATATTTCTGAAAGAAAAAATATGGAAATAAAACTAAATGAGTCAAAAATTGCTGCAGAATCTGCGAATCATGCTAAAACTGAATTTATTGCAAATATGAGCCACGATATTCGTACACCTTTAACTGGTGTTGTTGGTATGTCACATATATTAGAAGATTCTGTAACAGATGAAAACCAAAAAATGTACGCCCATATGCTTGGCGAAAGTGGCGATCAGCTTCTATACATGCTTAATGGAATTTTAAATGTTGTTTCAGCTGATAATGCTAGCGATTCTGACCTACATCAAGATATATTTGATGTACGAAGCATGGTTAATGATATTTATGAACTTGAACACCCAACTACCGTTATAAAAGGTATTGAACTTTTAACATATGTAGATGAAAGCATCCCCAAATACTTAATAAGTGATAAGACTAAAATCCATCGTATATTATTAAATCTAATTGGAAATGCAATAAAGTTTACAAGTATGGGGTCGGTTGAAGTAAATGTTGTTCTTCAAAGCAAAAACAAAAACAAAGCTATAGTGCAATTTAGTGTGGCTGACACAGGTGTTGGTATATCAACAGAATTGCAAGACAAAATTTTTGACAGATTCTTCCGTGTCTCTCCTTCTTATAAAGGTATATACACTGGACATGGAATAGGTCTTCATATTGCTCAATCATATGCTCACCTATTAGGTGGAAATATTTTACTAACTAGTAAACCTGGTGTAGGTACAACTTTTTATTTTGATCTATCGCTAGAAATTAGTGATGAGTCATCCATGCCAATCGAATTCCCTTGTAATGACGAAGATACAATAAAACAATCACCTAAACCTGAGGTACGTGATGAAGTCAATGCACAAGTGGAATCAGGTGTAATTAGCACCCCTACTTGTCTCTTAGTTGAAGATAATGCAATAGCATTGAAAATGCTGGAATGCCTTACAAAAAAAATGGGATTTAATTTCATTAGTGCTATAGATGGTGATAAAGCATTAAAACTAGCGACCACACAAAAATTCGATTTGATTATTACTGATATAGGGTTACCAATCTTATCTGGAATAGATTTTACTCGTAAATTTCGAGAATTTGAAGATATCAACAATCTATGTCATATTCCAGTTATTGGCCTCACAGCACATGCTGATAACGAAATAAAACAAGAATGCATTGATGCTGGAATGAATGAAGATTTAGCAAAACCGATGACATCTAGTCGCTTAAAAGATATTAAGCAAACTTATTTTAAATCTAAGACTGAAAACTCGGAGAAATTATCTGATAAACGCAATGAACCTAAACCTTTAGGTGCTGACTTACCCAACACAGAAGAAGAATTATTTGAACTGGAAGATTTCCCATTATTAGATACAACCCAAGCCTTGTCTGATATAGGTGACAATGTTTCCCTCTTAAATGAAATACTAACATCAATGGTGGAAATAGAATTACCTAAAGACTTAAATGAAATCGAACAATGTTATGTAAATAATGATTGGGACTCAGTAGAACGAATTGCTCATCGCATGAAAGGAGGATTATTGTACTGTGGTACATCAAGACTCGCTCATGCCTGCCAATATCTAGAAAGATATAGAAAAGCTGGGCTCAAAGATAAGCTAGACAAATTATACGAACAAATGAAGATTGTAGCCGATGATACGCTTATTGTGCTTAGAAAATGGTTGAAGAAATGAATGTGATTACTTTATTTGTTTACACAAACATAAGGTTAAGCTGACAAATTAATTAATAGGTGTTACGCAACTAACTTCATTGTACACAAAGCTCAAATCACAAGCGCGCAATTAGCATGCGCTTTAAAAGTTAACTCTTAAAACAAGAGTAAATATTAACTCCTAAATTAGAGAATTAATATAATAAAACCCAACATACACACACCTTTCGCATGCTGGCGCCAAACACCATATCTATTTGATTTAAAAGTGTTTTTATGATTATTATGGAAATATCAAATCAAAAAGTACGATGAATGAATGATGAATGAATTGGTGCTCAGCAATCTATTGATTATTAATAGATTTATGCATGATCTTCACCATCTTGGCGGCATTAGTTCATCACTTTTTTGTATCTCGGAAAATACTAACCATCACTCTCACCTAACTTATGGTCTATTTTTATGCTATAATCTACAGCGGTTTCTGGTTATATTGATGCGCGATAAATCAAATGAAAAGGTTGAATAATGAGTAAGTCCGATCCCAACTACAATAGACAGGCGGTAGAAATATTTGAAGAGCAGGTCGTACAGTACCCAACTGCTGTCGCATTGCAAGATCAACACATCAGCTATACTTATGCTGAAATGAATAAAATAGTTAATCAATTTGCACGATGTTTACAAAAGAAATCCGTTGGAGCTGGTGATTTAGTCGCAATTTTATTAGAGCCTAGTGCAGATTATATTTTGTCTATACTTGCTATATTAAAAGTGGGCGCAGCTTATGTTCCACTAGATACCTTAGCACCAAAATCACGATTGCAAGATATCCTTGATGACGCCTCACCAAAACTAGTTATTTACCTCAATGACAACTTCTCACAACTCAAGAAAATAACCAATAACACTTTGACTATCAAACAGCTGCACATGGAGTCTCTTAGTTATCCAGTGGATAACCTAAACATTAGTATTTCCCCTGCGTCACCAATTTATATGATGTATACTTCAGGGTCAACTGGTAAGCCCAAAGGTGTTATTGTACCACATAGAGCAGTTGTAAATTTGGTTGTAACCATAAACTATGCTGCAATAAAAAAGTACTCACGTATTGCTCAGTTCAGCAGCCTTGCATTTGATGGTAGTTCATTTGAAATTTGGAGCGCTTTATTAAATAGGGCTAATCTTTCAATTATTCCTGAGAACATAAGAACAAACCACAATGAATTAAAACATTACTTGCAAGTCATCAAAGTGGACTGCCTATTTTTACCATCTGGTTATTTCCATCAGTTGCTTAAATCTTCGCCTGATACACTAGATGGCGTAAAAACCATAGTGTTTGGTGGAGAACAAGTAAACCACTTATTAATAAAGCAATTTCTGGAATATAGAAGATTACAGAAGTGTTCGGTAATACTCATTAATGGATATGGACCAACTGAAGCAACAGTATTTACATGCAGACATATCATAAATGAAAATAGCTTTCTGAGTGACAATCAAATTATGAGCATTGGCTCTGCCATACAAAATGTACAAACCTATGTTTTAGATGCAAGCATGCATGAAGTTTCCGAAGGCGAGCTCTACATTAGCGGTGCAAACTTAGCCCTAGGTTATCACAATGCTTCTCCAGATCATGACGATAAATTCTTAAAAAATCCTTTTCGCAATGACGAACCATACAATCTTATCTACCGTACAGGAGATAAAGTCCGCAGGTTACCAACTGGCGAGCTACTTTGTCTCGGCCGCCTTGACGATCAAGTAAAAGTAGGAGGATTTCGTGTTCATCTAAGTGAAATAGAACAAAACTTGATGCAACATGAGGCGATTAGTTTGGCAGCGGTTAACGTTGAGCTTGGTGGAGGTATGCATAAGCTCTTAACTGCTTATTTAATATTTACATCAACTGACACAATTTTAAAGGCAGAAGAAATCCGGGAGTTTTTGGCGCAGTCTTTGCCACCTTACATGTTACCATCTAAATACGTAATGATAGATAAATTTCCTCTAACGTCTGTTGGTAAAGTGGATAAAAGAAGTTTGGATAAAATGGCCCACACTGATTTATCTTTTCATGTAGATACCTCATCAGAAAGTGACATTGAGGAGGCCATTAAAAAAACATGGAAACACTTGTTAAACCACAAAAGTATCGAAACCCATAAAAATCTATTTGAACTAGGCGCCAATTCCTTGCTCATAACTGAGGCCTGTGCGCGAATCAACCAAACCTTGCATACCGATTTACTTATATCAGATATATTGACTCATCCAACCATTCATAAATTAAGTCGCTTTATTGAGGGTGATGTGGATGCTCCAATCATTCGCAAACGACATGCAGTTATTGCATCAGATATTGCTATTGTTGGCATGTCTTGCCGAACACCCAAGGCCAATACTCTTGAGGAGTTTTGGAATGTTCTATGCCAAGGAATAGATGGCTTAACGCGTTTTGATGACGATGATGAATTGGTACCAGTACGCGGTATTTTAGATGGGGTTGAGCAATTTGATGCATCTTTTTTTGGATTTAGCCCAGCAGATGCAAGCATCACAGACCCAGCACATCGCCTGTTTTTAGAATGTGCATGGGAAGCCTTAGAAAATGCAGGGGTTGCTCCTAGTAAATTACCCACAAATGTTATAAGTGTCTTTTCCGGTATGACAGATAGCTCCTATTTACATGAGAATCTACTGAAAAGCTGTTGGTTTTGCCAAGAGCAAGACGCCATTCAACAACGAATCGCCACCAGCACAAGTATGTTAAGCACCCAAACATCTTATCGCCTAAATCTTAAGGGTAAAAGTGTAAATATAAACACAGCATGCTCAACTGGATTGATGGTGGTTGAACAAGCTTGTCAAGATTTATTGCTTGGTCGCAGTGACATTGCTTTAGCTGGCGCAAGCTCTATTGTACTACCTCAAGAACGTGGCTACCGTTACCAGCCTGGAAGCATTGTTTCTCCAGATGGTTTTTGCCGCCCTTTTGCAGAAAATGCCAATGGAACCGTGTTTTCTAATGGTGTTGGAGTTATTGCCTTAAAACGACTAGAAGATGCCATACAAGATAATGATACCATTTATGCCGTGATTAAAGGTTGTGGAGTTAACAACGATGGTGCAGATAAACTAGGATTCACTGCTCCAAGTGTTCACGGGCAAATGACTTGTATTCGCGATGCATTAAATGAGGCAGAACTAACTCCCGAAGATATTTCTTATGTTGAAGCACATGGCACAGCAACTTCTTTAGGAGATGTAATTGAAGTCAAGGCATTATCTTCTGTATATCGTGAGAAAACCGATAAAAAAAATTATTGTGCTTTAGGCTCAGTAAAAGCCAATATTGGCCACACAGATGCTGCAGCTGGAATTATTGGCTTGATAAAGACTGTATTGTGTTTGTATCACAAACAAATTCCACCCCTTTTGCATTTCAAATCCCCAAATCCAGACTTGGCTTTAGAGAGCAGTCCTTTTTATGTAAATACCACACTACAAGATTGGGAGCATAATGAACCGCGTTATGCTGGTGTTAGTTCTTTTGGGGTTGGCGGGACTAATGTTCATGTGGTATTGGGAGAATATGCGCCAAAACAATCCGCTGATGATGATAAAAAACCACGTGAAGAATTATTGTTACTATCTGCTAAATCAGAGCCAGCCTTATTGGCACGCCAACAACAATCAAGAGATATATTAACCAAGAATCCATTATCCGATGTTGCATATACCTTACAAGCCGGACGAGAGGACTTCTCTTGGCGTTCATATACTGTGATTGACACCCCAAACTTAACCAAACAAATCCCAACAGTTTTTGTAGATGAAGATATAACCCTCAGCATTGTATTTTTATTTAGTGGCCAAGGTACTCAATATCCTGGTATGGCTTTGGACTTGATGGAAAAAGTACCTCGTTTTAAAACGTATATTGAAAAAGGTGTGAGCATCGCCAAATCCTATTTAAATATTGATTTACTTTCATTGCTTAAAAATGGTGACCATGAACAATGGATGCGCACTGAATATGCACAACCCACTTTATTTATTATTGAATATGCCATAGCCAAACTTTTAATTGATTGCAAAATACAACCAAGTGCGTTAATGGGGCACAGTCTTGGTGAATATGTGGCTGCTTGTGTAGCTGGCGTATTTTCTTTTGAAGATGGCGTAGCCCTTGTTTGTGAACGTGGTTTATTAATGGCACATGCAGAACCTGGTGCCATGCTGGCATTAGAGTGCTCTATCGATGCTTGTGTAGATTATCAAAAAAAATTCAAACTTGAACTAGCTCTCCATAATGCAACTAACCATTGGGTATTAGCTGGAGCGCCAAAAAACGTAGCTAAATTAGCCAAGTATTTAGAAAACAACAAGCAACCTTTCCAATCTCTTAAAGTACAAAACGCTTTTCACAGCCGCCTTATGGAGCCTCTAGAACGTGCTTTTAAATCTATGTTTACCAATGTCGCCCTATCCCCACCAACCATACCAATAGTTTCTAATGTCACTGGCAGCTGGTTATCTGAAACTGATGCGATGTGTGCAGACTATTGGTATAGGCATCTACGTCATACTGTGAAGTTTAGCGAAGGAATAGGGTGTATACTACATGATAAACATCCGATGTTTGTAGAAATAGGTCCTGGGCAGAGTTTGTGTGGTTTTGTAAAAGCCACCGCCAAGAAGCCTGTTCACGTAACTAACACCTTACCAAATCGTCATCAAAGCACCACTGATTTAACGCAATTATTAACTGCGTGCGGAGAAATCTGGGCTAAAGGTATACCTATCAATCTCGAAACCTTACGCGAAAATCTACCAAAACAACTTATACCTTTACCTACTTACCCATTTCAACGACAACGATATTGGGTCGATGCCGATAAGGAATCCGTTTTACAATCTAATAAACCTCAGCTGTATAAGCCAGTGTGGTCGCGACAAAAAGCCTATATAAAAAACGTTGTGCTTTCCAAAGAGTTATTGAGTCAACATACTTGGATAGTCTTTATAGATAAACTCAACTTAGGCAATCAATTTATTGACTTGCTAGAAAAACATCAAATTTCTCCAATTGTTGTGAAATTTAATGTTAAATATAAACAAGAAAAAAATAATTTTTTTCAAATTAACCCTGCTAAAAAAGAACACTATAATTTATTCATTCAATCCATTCAACACAAAATCAAAACCCCTATTATTCTGCACTTAGCATCCTATGCTAATTCATCTAAGGTGCTACCATCTGATACAGAAATAAACGCACAATTAGATAGAGGATTTTATAGTCTTTTGTATTTGTCACAAGCTTATCTAAGCGAAACAGGAGATCAAAACCCATTGAAGGTTGCTGTCATCACCTCAGAAACACAGTCCCCATTGGGATCAGAGGCAACAAATCCTTTAAATACAACATTAATTGGACCTTGTCGTATTATCATGCAAGAGCATCCAAATATACGGTTTCGCTTGATTGATCTAAATTGTACTGAAGAGCCACAAACCAACATCAATCTATTACAACACATCCTACATATTTGTGTTGATAAGCCATGGCAAGAAATTGATTACCATGTATCTTACCGACAAGGATATCAATGGAATGTAGCTTATATACCTCTCCCTGAGATTTCTAATAAACTAAATCGACTCAAAGATAATGGTATCTATATACTAACAGGAGGTCTTGGCGGAATTGCTTTAACTTGCGCCGAAGCTATCGCACGTGCAATCTCAAAGCCTACATTCATTTTATTGTCGCGTAGCCAAGTTCCTACAATCTCTGAATGGAGTGCTATTCTAAAAAATTCAGCTCACCAGTTTCATAACAAGCTCAAAAAAATAAAAAAACTTAAAGAACTTGGGGCAACATGCTTGTTTTTTAAAGTAGATATTACAAAATATACTGAAATAGAATCTGTCACCAAGCAATGCATAACCAGTTTAGGAGCCATTAATGGTTTAATTCATACTGCCGGTATATCACAACCAGAGTTGGCACAGTTTATATCCAAAGAGACTGCACAGCATGTATTAGCGCCGAAGGTTTATGGCACATATAATCTCATCAAAATTTTCAATCAGATACCACTAGATTTTGTTGTGCTCACCTCTTCATTGGCCGTCTTACTTGGTGGACTTCGTCAAGTTGATTATTGTGCAGCCAATGCCTGTTTAGATGCCTTTGCAGATGGTGGGTTATTTACCTCGGCAGACTGTACTATTAGTATCAATTGGAATACCTGGCGTGATGTTGGTATAGCAGCCATGGCGGCTAAAAAAGGAGAGTCTCATTTTATAGGGCAAGGCAATGACATTTCCTCTAAAGAAGGGAAGTCTTTATTTCTTGATGTAATACAAAGTTGTGAATCCCGTGTGGCTGTTTCAAACCATGATCTTCAGAAGCAAACACCATTAAAATTACCTTCATCTCCAATCATTAAAATTTCACGCCAACAAGTTAATGTAGGAACCACCTACGCAAAACCTATGAACAAAGTTGAATCTCATCTTGCGCAATTATGGCAAGATAGTCTAGGTATTGATGAGGTCGGTGTAAATGATGATTTCTTTACATTAGGTGGTCACTCATTGAAAGCACTAAGCCTAATTGAAAAAATCAACGAAGCATTTAATTGTCAAATCTCAGTAACTCATCTATATCGAACCCCTACTATCAAAGAGTTGAGTAAAACCATAAGCTATGGTGCTAAGACACGAGAAGCCAATATTGTTGTCAAACTAAAACAAATTGAAGACAAACCACCCTATCTATTTCTTTGTCATCCAATTAGTGGCTTGGTATATTGTTTTAATACACTTGTTTCAAACAGTGGATTACCATTATCTATCTATGGCTTACAAGACCCCAGCATTGAGATGAATAAGATGCTATACAAGAGCCTATCAGATATGGCAAAAGAATATCTATTGGCAATTCAAACCATTCAACCAAATGGACCATATTTTTTAATGGGATATTCTTTTGGCGGCAGTCTCATGTATGAAGTAGCCCATATTCTTCAGCAACAAGGGCAACAGATCAGCATGTTAGCCATGATAGACAGCTGGGCCATTAATACTCAAGATTCATCGGAATATCATTTTAAACAACAGTTTCTTAATTTAGATAAAACCTTGTCTAAGTCCTTAATAGAATTATCTTGGAAAAGAGAGCAACTATTACTTCAGCACAAACCTACTGTAATGCAACAGGACATGATACTGTTCAAGGCCTCTCAATTACTCGATGATTATCAAGATATAGATCATCCTACTAATGGTTGGTCTAATTACAATACAGGCAAGATCATGTGCCACCATATCAATGGCAATCATGACACAATTCTTAATGAGGAAAACAGTAAAAATATACTATACTTAATTAAGAAAATTATTTTTTGATGAATTACATGAGGTAAGCATGGAAATATCGGAAATACTATTAAATAATTGTGATGAGTTTATTATCGTACTTAACCAAGATGGACTTATGATTGAAATGAACCCTGTTTCTGAGACTATGTGTGAAACATCACTGTCACAATCAACAGGACTGAATTTTTTTATTATGTGTAAGGAATTGGGTGTATCACTTTCTTTTGACTTAAATGACGTAAAGGAAAATGCACAGCAAAAAACAAAATTCGAAATGCATATCACTTCTACAAAACAACACAAATGTACTTTAAATGCAAAGTCTATTGAATTTTTAAATCAAAAAAAACAAACAAATTACCTGATTATTGGGAAAGAGGTAGATCTTCCATGCTCAAAAGAAAACGAGAAAACATATTTGAATAATATAATTGAACAATTACCACAGTTAGTATATTGGAAAGATATAAACTATAAGTATCAAGGATGTAATAAACATGTTTCAAACTTATTAAAGATAAACTCTCCTAAAGATATTATTGGAAAAACAGACTATGATTTTTCTTGGAGTAAAGAGAGAATAAACTCGCTTCTTGAAATAGATAAAATGATTATAGAAAAAGGTATCAGTAATATAGTAGAAGATCTAATTCCGGACAATGGTGTTACAAAAATACTATTAACCAGCAAAACTCCTCTACGCAATAATGATGGCGATATTATTGGTATACTTGGTATTTCAACCGATATTACGGAGCAAAAAAAACTTTTAGAAGACCTACGTCTGGCCAAAGAAGCTGCTGAAGCCGCAGTCAATGCCAAAACTGAATTCATCGCCAACATGAGTCACGATATCCGCACCCCTCTTACTGGTGTTATTGGTATGTCAGAAATACTACGTGATGAGGTAGAAAATCCTGAGCATAAACATGATGCTGAGATGTTGGCTGAAAGTGGGCAACAGTTGTTAATAATGCTTAATGAAATTTTAGAAGATGTACGAGCAGATAATCTTACCGAGACGGATCTGCAGGAAGAACATTTTGATTTATATAAATGTATTTCCGATCTAGTGAAGCTCGAATCACCAACCACAACATCTAAGAATTTGGGATTAGAATACATTATTGAACCAGATGTACCTCAGTTTATCATCAATGATCGTAAAAAAATCCATCATGTTTTACTTAATTTACTTGGTAACGCCGTCAAATTTACCAAAAAAGGCCACATTACCATTAATGTCAAATGCTTGGATCGCACAGAAACAGATGCACATCTTGAATTCAGTGTTGCCGATACAGGGATTGGAATTCCAAAATCCTTGCAAAAAAAAGTATTTGAACGTTTTTTTCGAGTTGACCCAGCTTATAAAGGTCGCTACAGCGGTTATGGGCTTGGATTGCATATTGTGCAAACCTACGTTAGTTTATTAGGTGGACATGTTACCTTAACAAGCAATGAAAATAACGGTACAACATTTCATTTTGACTTACGTTGTCAGATTGCCAAAAAAGAAGATACTCAAACTAATCCGCTCGACATTTCTGTGGCTCGAAAAACATCTACTACTAAGTCAACAATACCATCAAGAAAAATAGCTCCCCTGGCGAGCAAAAATGCACCTATGCTCCTGTTAGTTGAAGACAATGAATTGGCTCTGAAAGTTCTTGAAACCATAGTTACAAAAGCAGGCTTGCGCTTTTTATCAGCTACTAGTGGTGAAGATGCCATACAAATTACGCAAAACAATGAATTCGAATTAATTATCTGCGATATTGGTTTACCAGGAATATCTGGAAATGAGTTTGCAAGACAATTGCGAATTTTTGAAAAACACCATAATAGTAATCCTACGCCAGTCATTGGATTAACTGGCCATGCATACGATACTGCAAGGCCAGAATGCATAGCCTCTGGTATGAACAACGTGTTCAGCAAACCCATGAGTAGTGAGATTTTAAAAAAAATAGCAGACCAGTACATCTGGCAAAAATCACCGCAAACTAAAGAACCATTAGGACCAGACTTACCAAATACTATAGATGAATTGTTTTTACTGGATAAATTTCCATTGTTTGATCTTGAAGAAAGCTTAAAATATACCTTAGATTTACCATTCTTAGTTGAATTGTTAAATGATTACTGGTTCATTGAGATTAAACAAGATATTTTCCAAATCGAAGATGCCTACTCAAATCATAACTGGCCTGAAATAGAGCGATTGGCACATAAAATCAAAGGTGGTGCTCTAAATATTGGTGTTATTCGCATGCGTTATGCTTGCCAATACCTGGAGCGCTACCATAAAGCCGGTCATCGTGAGCTTTTGGATAAACTCTACCATCAGCTTCTAACTGTCAATAATGAAACAACCTCTACCTTAAGTGCATGGCTGTCACAATACGCAAAAGATAACAAGTAGTGCCTAACGAAAACAGCTAACTTAATCATTGGATTATTAATAAATCTCTTGAAGTTTGAACGGTAAACATGAATCAACAACTCGATAGGAACTACCAACTTTGAAAATTCAAAGTAGTAAATTTATATTAACAATTATTTTTAATGACCGCGTCTAGCAGGTTCCTTTTTTTTAACCTTAGTTCGGATTTTAAATTTTGGGCATGGTTCAAAAAGCACTGTTTTTAGTGAACACTTGTCGAGAGAAATTCTACCAGGCTGTGTTATGATGTTGGCATAAAACGTTCTTTAAAATTTAAGAAATTAAACGGTATATATGGCTACGAGAAAATATGATTACAACCGCACTGCGAATTCAACGTTCAAAATTATTGCTAAAAATCGCTTAGAAATGAATATTTCATTGCTGATTTATTGAGGGGCTGATATTGTACTACGACAAAGTCGCTCGGTAATTAATCCGACAATTTCCCTTGGTAATGACAGTTATGCACTATAGACTTAAATCTATATTATCCCAAGTTGTATTTTTATTCAAAATCCACTCTAATGCTTTCCTTCTCTCTCTAATAACACCGAAAGAAATATCACCTGTTGATTTACCAGCTATTAATGCATTATTAACCCACCAATGTAATCTATAATAAAGATCTAACATTTCATAAATTGTTTTTTTAGATCGAAGATTCATATTATTTGTATACTTAAAACCATCTTCATTTAATTGCAGATTTGGGCTTAAAGATGCCAGTTCACTGCCAACTTCTTGATCAAAAGGTAATGTGTCAATTAAGTTGGTTGCCCATGATATAGCCCATAAAGCCTCTAAAGATAAATGAAGTTCAAAATGCTCTTCATCAGCTAATTCCCGCTCGGATGTAAGTATAGCTAATTCTCTCGAGGTTAAATAAGAAGTTAATCCATTTTTATTAATCCAATTATTTATATACGGTTTAGGAGCACCTATATGAATTTGATAAAGTGCATTCATTATTAATGCGCGATTAATTACGTCTGTTTTTGTTCTTGCCTCAGTATACTCTATAGTTGGAAGCCAATCTAAAACCTCTCCTCCAAAATTAAGGATGATTTTTTCAGAACGTGTTTTTATTGCCTTAGCATCTATATTTTCTGTCAACATATTAACCTCATTTCAATATTCTTGATAACAATTCCACTTCTTCACTAGTCAATTATACTTTAATATCACTGCTTACCTCAACCAGTAAAACCTACCTATCGTAGGTAGAATTTTGTGATAAAAATCAATAACTGATTTATCAATAATTGTCTAGGATGATATGATTATTTTAGCTATTAACTTGAAATTTATTATACGAAACTCACTAACAAGTATAAGTTGACACTTATAAAATATACGATCTCAACTTAACATTTAATTTAACGACGATACGACCTTTGTGCTGCCGCTTTTTGTGCTGCCGCTTTTTGTGCTGCCGCTTGTTGTGCCGCCGCTTTTTGTGCCGCCGCTTGTTGTGCTGCCGCTTTTTGTTCTGCCGCTTTTTGTGCTGCCGCTTTTTGTTCCGCCGCTTTTTGTGCCGCCGCTTTTTGTGCCGCCGCTTGTTGTGCTGCCGCTTTTTGTTCTGCCGCTTTTTGTGCTGCCGCTTTTTGTGCTTGTTGCGCACGTTGTTGGGATTGTTGCAAAGATCGCTGCTGTGATTGCTGCAAAGATCGCTGCTGTGCTTGATGTTGGGATTGTTGCAAAGATCGCTGCTGTGATTGCTGCAAAGATCGCTGCTGTGCTTGATGTTGGGATTGCTGCAAAGATCGCTGCTGTGCTTGATGTTGGGATTGTTGCAAAGATCGCTGCTGTGCTTGATGTTGGGATTGTTGCAAAGATCGCTGCTGTGATTGATGTTGGGATTGTTGCAAAGATCGCTGCTGTGATTGACGTTGGGATTGTTGCAAAGATCGCTGCTGTGA
>JARGPO010000088.1 GCA_029213075.1 Legionellaceae bacterium
GCTAGAGAAGAGGCTGCTAGAGAAGAGGCTGCTAGAGAAGAGGCTGCTAGAGAAGAGGCTGCTAGAGAAGAGGCTGCTAGAGAAGAGGCTGCTAGAGAAGAGGCTGCTAGAGAAGAGGCGACTAGAGAAGAGGCTGCTAGAGAAGAGGCTGCTAGCAGTGCTATAGGTGTTGATAAACTAACCCCTAGATCATCAAGTAAAACTCTTGATCCAGTTACATCCAACTTAGCATTGAAAGTTCTTCTAGCTATGCAAGTTCTAACTGCTGCGGCAATAGCTGTTGCATTGTTGAGTGTGTTTTCTGTGATTTCTATACCTGCTGCTGCATTTGTAGCTACAGTAGCTGTTGGTGGTACTTGCGCTATGCTTGGCCTTTTTGGTATACCTGCTGCTTTGAGAAGTGGTGGTGAAGAAGATGAAATTAATCCCTCTTTTGCTAGTGCTGCTGTTTCTTCTTATTATTAATAAGACAGAAGATATTGATTGGGGCGTGGAAACTCGCCCCAATCAATAATTGTAAGTAGTCTAAATACATTCCATTTCTAGTAGTAAATTCCTATCTAGTTAGTAATTACATTTACATTATTTATGTTTTTGCTATGGTAAAAACACTTCCTTTACTGCCATAAAAAGCCCTTCTTGTTTATTATTGAATCTCTAAAACACGGTTTATCTTAAAATGCTATTTTTAGTTATCCTCATACCTGGTATCTTATGCATAACTAATATTTAGGAATTAAAGATGAGTGATGATTGGCTGAACGGTCTTAACAAAGAGCAAAAACAAGCGGTTATTATGCCCATAGGCAATAGTTTGGTTTTGGCTGGGGCTGGTAGTGGTAAAACGCGCGTATTAGTTAGCAGAATAGCATATTTAATTTCATCACTAAATATTTCCCCAAACGAAATCTTAGCTGTTACATTTACTAACAAAGCCGCAAAAGAAATGAAAAATAGATTACATGCAATGTTAGACTGTCCTATTTCTGGCATGTGGGTTGGTACTTTTCATGGCCTATGTCACAGACTTTTACGCAAACATTATCAGCTTGCCAATTTGCCAGAGCAATTTCATATTCTAGATAGCGATGATCAGGCGAGAATAATAAAAAGAGTTATTAATAATCTGAACGTAGATATAGAACAATGGCCAGTGAAAATGGCTCAATCTTATATTAATGGTAAAAAGGATGAGGGGTTACGAGCAAAACATATTTTAATTAACCCAAGAGAGCATGGGCAGGTTCTTCATCAAATATATACAGAATATGAAAAAGCATGTATAGCTGCAGGTGTTGTAGATTTTGCTGAGCTTATGCTGCGCGCGCATGAATTACTCCGAGACAATCAAGACTTACTCGCTCATTATCAAGCTCGTTTTAAAGCTATTTTAGTGGATGAGTTTCAAGATACAAATACTATTCAATATGCGTGGATTAGATTACTTGCAAGCTCTGACTCTGCTGTTATGGCTGTTGGAGATGATGATCAATCTATCTACGGTTGGCGCGGAGCTAAAATTGAAAACATTGCGAAATTTTCTAAAGACTTTAAAAATAGTAGCGTTATTCGTCTTGAGCAAAACTATCGTTCTAGCGCAACAATACTAGACGCGGCAAATGTTCTAATAACAAACAATCAATCACGAATGGGTAAAAACCTTTGGACTAATGGTGAAAAGGGCGATCCTATAGTTTTGTTTTCTGCTTTTAATGAGTTAGAAGAAGCGCGATTCGTAGCAGAAAGAGTTCAAAAAGAAGTTAGAGATGGTTGTCCACTTAGTGAAATTGCAATTTTATATAGATCCAATGCTCAGTCTCGAGTTATTGAGGAGGCTTTTTTGCAAATGGGAATTGCATATAAAATCCATGGTGGAATGCGTTTTTATGAACGAGCTGAAATTAAAGATACTCTTGGATATTTACGCCTACTACTTAATCGTCATGACTCTGAAGCCTTTGAGAGAGTTGTTAATTTTCCAACTCGTGGAGTAGGTGATAAAACCATGGATGCGGTGCGTGAACTTGCAGGAGAAAAACAACTCTCATTATGGCAGGCCGCACAAGAAATGGTGTCATCATCTTTGCTTACACAAAGAGCTTCAAAGGCTTTAAATAGTTTTTTAGAATTAGTTGCTGAACTAGAACAACAAATTGTAGGTCTTGAACTTGATGAGCAAATTAACACGATTATTCATTCTAGCGGTATACATGATAACTTTTTGAAAAGTAAAAATAACTTAGCTGAGTCTAAACTACAAAATCTCCAGGAGTTAGTTAATGCAGCAAAAGAGTTTCGTTATGAAGAAAGTGAGGAGTTAGAGTTGCCATCATTAGCTGCTTTTTTAACACATGCGTCATTAGAGGCAGGCGAAATGCAGGCTGAAGAGCATGAGCAACATGTTCATATGATGACAATTCATGCCGCAAAAGGATTAGAATTCCCGGTTGTATTTTTAGTTGGAATGGAAGAAGGTTTGTTTCCTGGTAAACAATCAAGAAATGATCCGGATAGAATGGAAGAAGAACGTCGTTTATGTTATGTTGGAATGACTAGAGCAATGTATAAACTTACTTTAAGTTATGCTGAAATTCGCCGCCAATATGGACGAGAAGAGTATCACCGTCCGTCAAGATTTATACGTGAGTTACCGGCAGAGTTAATAGATGAGGTTCGAGTTAAAGCAAAAGTTAAACCACAATCCATACCATCAGAAAATGACACTGGTTTCGCGCTTGGAATGAATGTTTGTCACGCTAAATTTGGCAGTGGGGTTGTGCTCGCTATAGAAGGAAGTGGGCCAAATGCTCGGGTGCAAATTAAATTTTCAGAACACGGACTGAAGTGGTTGGTGCTTGCCTACGCAAACCTTGAAGTGGATGCTTGAAATTTATAGCATCAAGTGCTAGGGTTCATCATTATAAAAATAATTGGAGAGTATTGTGAAATTAACTAGTTTATTAACTGTAGGTGCATTAGTTGCAACAATGAGTGCTACAGCGGCCAAAGCAGAAACAGCCCCTGTAACACCAGCACAAAAAAAACAATTTGAGCAGATAATTCATGATTATATAATCACCAATCCTGAAATTTTGGTTGAGGCATCACAAGTTCTTCAACAAAAGCAACAAGAATCAATGCAAAAAGATGCTAAATCAGCTATTGCTAAAAATACTACTCAATTGTTAACCGGTGACCTATCTGTTGCAGGTAATGAAAAAGGAGATGTTACTTTAGTTGAGTTCTTTGACTATCAATGTATTCATTGCAAGAAAATGGAAGTAGTTGTTGACGCTCTTGTTAAGAAAAATAAAGACTTACGTGTAGTATATAAAGAGTTCCCAATATTTGGTAAAGACTCTGAACTTGCTTCAAGAGTTGCGATGGCTGCGGCAATGCAAGGTAAATACTTAAAACTTCAAAACGCACTTTTCAAATCTAAAGGTCGTTTGAATGAAAAGAAAATTATGGACACAGCGAAAGAGTCTGGTCTTGACATGGAAAAACTTAAAAAAGATATGAGTGGCAAAAAAGTATCTGATACATTAAAAGATACTAGAGAATTAGCCGATAAAATTCATTTGATGGGCACGCCTGCTTTTGTTGTTATAGCTACACCAAATGGCAAATATAATAATGGCGAAACAGCGTTTGTTCCTGGTGCTGCAAGTGAAGATTCTTTGCAAGCATTAATCAATAAGGCAAAATAGTTATTTAAATTCTATTTTGAAAAATAAATTAGATGTGGAAAGTTGTAAATGAAAAAGCCTAGTACGTTTCAAGATATCATATTAACTTTGCAACAATTCTGGGCTGACAAGGGTTGTGTTATTGTACAACCCTTGGATATGGAAGTAGGTGCTGGTACTTTTCATCCGGCAACATTTCTTCGAGCTATTGGTCCAGAACCTTGGGCCAGTGCTTATGTCCAACCATCAAGAAGACCAACTGATGGCAGATATGGTCAAAACCCAAATCGAGTTCAGCACTATTATCAATTTCAAGTTGTGCTAAAGCCATCTCCAATTAATATTCAAGAGTTATATTTAGATTCATTACGGGCCTTAGGTGTTGACCCTTTAATTGATGATATTCGTTTTGTTGAAGATAACTGGGAGTCGCCGACTCTTGGAGCTTGGGGTTTAGGTTGGGAAGTTTGGCAAAATGGTATGGAAGTTTCGCAGTTTACATATTTTCAACAAGTAGGTGGTTTGCCATGTAAACCAGTTACAGGTGAGTTAACATATGGTCTAGAACGCCTGGCAATGGCCTTGCTAAATGTAGACAGTATGTTTGATATGCCTTGGGCTAAAACCCCTCATGGATTGGTAACTTATGGAGATGTTTTCTATCAAAATGAAGTTCAGCAGTCAGCCTTTAATTTTGAACATGCTGATGTTGAAAACTCTCTACAGCAATTTAATTTTTATGAAAAAGAAGCTAACAAATTAGTTAAGTTAAAACTACCACTACCAGCTTACGAAATGGTATTAAAAGCCTCGCATACATTTAATTTGCTTGATGCAAGGCAAGCCATTTCTGTTACTGAGCGCCAAAGATATATTCTACGAGTACGTGATTTATCTAGAGCGGTTGCGAAAACTTATTTTGAAGTCCATTGCCAACAGGTGAATTGTGAAATTGAATGATTACTTATTAGAAATAGGCACAGAAGAGCTGCCTTCTCACGCGGTTAAACTATTGTCTGAAGCTCTGGCCAAAAATATTGAAGATGGATTAGATAAGGCTAAAATCTCTCACGGTGAAATACAATCCTTTGGCACACCAAGACGAATAGCTGTTCTTGTTTCAGATCTTGCAGAAATGCAAGCAAGCCAGACTATCTCTCGTCGTGGCCCTTCAGTTAAAGCCTCGCTAGATGATTCTGGTAAGCCGCTTAAGGCTCTCATTGGATTTGCTAAATCTTGTGGCGCAGATATAGAGAATTTAACGAAAGTTAAAACTGATAAAGGTGAATGGTGGATGTATGAGTCTGTGCAAAAAGCCGTGGCTTCTAAAGACTTATTATCAGAAATATCTAAAGAAGCAGCTTTAAACTTACCAATTGCCAAATTGATGACCTGGGGTGTTGGGGATTTTCAATATAGTAGACCAATCCACTGGATTGTTATGAAATATGGCGATGAAGTTATATCTGGAGATGTTTTTGGAGTAAAGTCTGGCGATTGTAGTTACGGCCACCGCTTTCATTGTCCAGAAGAAGTTAAAATAACAGCTCCATCTGATTATGAAAAACTACTGCATGAAGCTAAAGTAATTGCAGACTTTGACAAAAGACGGTCCATAATACGCTCGCAAATAGAGGATATTGCATCTCAAAGTCAACTATTTGCAATCATCCCGGATAATTTATTAGATGAGGTCACATCAATAGTTGAATGGCCAAATGCAATTTTGGCTAAGTTTGATGAGGAATTTCTTAAAGTTCCAGAAGAGGCATTAATTGAGTCAATGCAGCATCATCAAAAGTGTTTTGCGATGCGTGATAAAAGCAATAATCTTTCCCCTCATTTTATTACGGTTACAAATATAGAAAGCAAAAAGCCTGAGCAAGTTGTGCATGGTAATGAAAAAGTCATGAAAGCAAGGCTTAGTGATGGCGCTTTTTTCTTTGAGCAAGATAAAAGTGCGCCCTTATCTAATCATATTAAAGATTTAGATAGGGTGGTTTTTCATGCTCAATTAGGTAGCTTGGCTGACAAAACAAAGAGAATGAATGTTTTGATAGAGTACTTGGCTAAAGCTCTTGATTTAGATGCTGGTCGGGCGAAACGAGCATCTGAGCTATCTAAGTGCGATTTGTTAACTGGTATGGTCTCAGAGTTTCCAGAATTGCAAGGATTGATGGGGTATTATTATTCAACGAATGATGGTGAACAGCAAGAAGTGGCACTTGCAATCAGAGATCATTATTTACCTAGATTTTCTGCCGATGAATTACCGGCTTCTACTTTAAGCAAGGCTTTATCTTTAGCAGATAGGATAGATACTTTGGTAGGGTTATTTGCAATTGGTAAAAAGCCAACAGGAGTTAAAGATCCATTCAAATTACGCCGGCATGCGCTAGCGGTAGTTAGAATTTTAATTGAGTTACCAGTTAATTTATCTTTAAGTGCCCTACTTGGAAAATCAAAAGAATCCTATGGAGATTTAGTGCCTGCTGGTAATGAGTTTCTAGAACCTCTACGCACTTTTATTTTCGAGAGAATGCAGTCATATTATCAAGCAAAGGGTATTGACCAGCAGTTTTTAAATGCTGTTAAACCAGTTCAAAATGATTGCTTATACGATGTAGATAGTCGAGTTCAGGCTCTTAAAACTTTTATTCAAATACCAGAAGCTGCATCACTTGCACAAGCATGTAAGAGAGTTACAAATTTATTATCTCACAAAACAGCTGAACTAAGCGAGATGGAAGTTGATCCGGTATTGTTTTCGGAGTCGGCAGAAAAAGATATCCTTTGTAAAATAGAGGAGGCTGAAGATTTAGTTAAATCATATTATTTAGCTCGAGATTACGCAAATATTTTAAATTGTCTTGCTGGCTTCAAAACACCTTTGGATAATTTTTTTGAGCAGGTTATGGTTATGTCTGAAGTTGAGGCTGTTAAACTTAATCGTTTATGTTTGTTAAACAGGCTACAAAAGTTAATTAAAAATGTAGCTGATATATCTTTGTTATCAATTTAATGAGTATCCCTCTTGGATTTACAGTAGGTAATGAAAAGAGGGCAAAATCTATAGCTAATACTTATGAATTTCCAATAGACAATAAAACTCTTCCTCGTCTTAATTTAAATGCATCACAACTAGAACTCTTAATGCCTGGTTTTAGCCCGATTTTTGTAGACTTTTCGAGTAAAGTAATTCTAAATCGAAAAATAAGCGCTAAAAAACAAGGTATAGTTAGAGCATGTAAACCAGTTCATAACCTAACTATTGTTGATGTTACTGCTGGATGGGGTAGGGATGCTGCACTTTTGGCAAGTCTTGGCGCCGAGGTATTGATGCTTGAACGTAATGCTATCATGGCATCTTTACTGGAAGATGGGTTAGAACGTCTTGATAATGATGTACTCGGTGATGGCTCTTTAAATTTACTGCATGTAGATGCAAAATCTTATTTAGGTAATTTAGAGGAAGATAAATATCCAGATATTATTTATATAGATCCGATGCATCCTGCTAGAGAAAAGTCAGCATTAGTTAAAAAAGATATGCAGGCTCTTCAAAGTTTGCTTGGTCCTGATGATGACGCTGCAGAGTTGATTCAACTTGCAATAGGTCGTGCCAAGAAAAGAGTAGTTGTAAAATGGCCACAAAAAGTGGCACCACTTGTAAAACCTAAGCATAGTATCAATGGAACAACAGTTAGATTTGACTTGTATTAAAGATTAGTAACCTACCCGTTTCTATATCTTTAATCATACGCTATGGAAGGTCGTGTAGTTTAACTTCCAGTTATATCGTACTAACATCTAGACCACCCGGATAAACCGTGTGGAGTAGTATAAATTTAAAGTTTTAGTTTATCTTCCATCACCCACCTATGGCCATAGTAAATTTCAAACTTAGACACTACTAACGCCCACGCCCACGATCTTTAATCATACGCTATGGAAGGTCGTGTAGTTTAACTTCTAGTTATATCGTACTAACATCTAGACCACCCGGATAAACCCTGAGAGATGGTCACAAAATTTTATAATAACCAATTGAAATTTATATTAATTTTTTTTGAATTGCATGACGATTTATGATCAAATAGTGTTCCCCAACATATATAGGATCACGTCATGCAACTTATAGAATTATTACAT
>JARGPO010000098.1 GCA_029213075.1 Legionellaceae bacterium
TGAATAAGCCAGGTACCACCGCGTTAGCATTAAAATAATATCTTTTTTAAAATGGCGCCACTTGAAACTGATCATCCTTAATCCATGTTAATTTAAACTAACGGAACTTTAGCAGCAATCAGGATTTTTTGCGACAGAACCCATCTAGGAGATGTATCTGAAATTTACGAACAGAAAGCCGCAAAGTTTTTTAGAGTTGATACATATAGAATAAATATATCAGATTTTGGTCATTATTTTTCTGCAGTAGCAGAATATGGTCCAAAAAGAGGGCATGCGTCGGTTGTTTTGGATAGGTACTTTGTATTTCCAGTTTTTTCACGAAATTATCAGTCTCCAGTTATTTGGGTTGGCGTACACTATCACGGAAAAAAAGATATTGATAGTTCCAAATCCTCTTTAGAAGGGCGTAAAGCAGAATTTATTACTGAAACTAATAAGAAAATAGACAAATTGAATATAGGTAAGTTTAATTATTTAGAATTACTTGCCGATAATGATATTAATAATGGACTTTGTGTGGCTCAAGAAAATAGTAAACTAAGTACTATATGTCAAAGACAAGTTTTGTTAGCACATTACGAACCTATAAAAAACCAAATAATAGAAGAACTTGGTGATTTTATAACTGCTTTGGTGATATCAAGTCTTATATGGTTTTTGATAATTCTTCTACCATTACTTCGAGAGATAGATGATTAAATATAAATGATTATAAATGTAACTCAGTGAATACTGAGTCATCATGTATAATCATTTATATTTAACGGCTAGGAAATAACACTAGATGTTTACAATAAAGACAATTAAGTGTATAGTTGGCTCACAACAAGTCTGGTTTTCATCGAATTATAGAAGTTTCATATGACAACAATTAATAGCAATCAATTATTTCCTAATAAGTTTTTAACTAAACAAGCTAATTTTAGTAATATTACATTAACTAAAGTTTTCCTATTATGGAAGCAAGCAATCATAAGCTTTACATCAAAAAATATGATTGATATTGATCCTTTAGTTTGTGAAAATGCCTGTCATATTCGTGCATTTGTACTTAATGATTTGCTACAAAAGTACAGTCGTGATAATAAAATTTGTCGGTTTATTACTTACGTTGATTCTATTGATTATCTAGTAACAAAAACTTTGAATGTTAATATAAAAGAAAAAGATGAATCGATTGAATCATATTTGAATAAAGAAAGTTTGTTTTTTGATATTGATGAGTCAATGATATTTGATTTGAAGTTTATTATTTATTCTTACATTCTAACGCTTACTAAGATTGAGCTACCATCAGATAATTTTGCTCTTAATGAAAAAACTTGTCATACAAAAATACTTGAAACAGGTTTAGTACATAGTAAGGTAAAATGTTTAGTATCTTCAACACAAAAAGAATTATCAGCAATGTCTTGTCAATATATTAAGGAAAAAGCTTCTATTATTAACAACGCAGGCATTAGTATCTTGCTTGATATCAAGCAAGATAGCCATTTACGTAGTTATTTACCGCAACTTATTACAGCTAAAGTGATTATGCAAAGTATACTTGGTCATAATCAGGTGATTATCATTAAAGTTAACCGATATATTCGTAATCAATTTTTAGATACTATTATTTGTGCGTATGAGCCTAACCAAGACAAGACAGATTTTTGTTCTATATCTAGTCTTTCAGAAGTGAAGCCATGTGTTGTTTTTTCTGGTGTATGTAATTATGAAGGAATTCCTGAGACTCAAGATAAATATAAGTATCGCTTGGAACAAAACTCCATATTATCTGTTATATTATCTAATCTTGCGGCGCACCCGCAATTTTCAGGAAATCTTCGTTTTCAAAACTGTATTTATGAAGAAAAAATAGTACTTTTAACAGAAGAGAAGAAGAAACAAGAGCTTGATTTAGTGCTTAAAGAATATTTTCATTATACAGAAATGAAAGATATTTCAAAAAAAATTGGTTGTTGTATTGAGAACCCTAGTCTTCTATTTTTAAACCATATTTATTGCGAGATGACTAGCAGGTTCATGCAATTAGATAAAGACAGAACAATTATCAGTAGGAATAACTTTACTAAAGTTAATGTAACCTCTGCAACTACTTAAAAAATATTCTATAATTAAGTATACATAACTTCTTGTGGTTTAGTATGAAGAAAAGCATAATAAAATCAAAAGATTCGATTATTAAAGATCTATTAAAAGAAATATCTAAATTAAAATCAGAGAAAAATTTGTTTAGTGATATTATGAATCATATTCCTGGACATGTCTATTGGCTAGATCTTAATAATACTTATATTGGTTGCAACTTAGAACATGCACAAAAAGTGGGCCTTAATGACAAAAGTGATATTGTTGGAAAAACAAACTTTGATATGCCATGGAGAGACAAGGCAGATATAGTAAATAGAACTAATGATAATGTTATTAAGAATGACAAACACTATTCTATTAAAGAATCATCTATTATTAATGGAGTACCATCTGTATATTTATCTAATAAGGTTCCCCTTAAAAATAGTAAGAATGAAATTATAGGTTTACTTGGTATTTCTATTGATATAACAGAGCAAGAAAACTTACAAGAAGAATTAACTATTGCAAAAGAAAAATCCGAAGCCGCCAACCACGCAAAAACCGAATTCATAGCGAACATGAGTCATGATATCCGCACACCACTAACCGGTGTAATAGGGATGTCAAAAATGCTTGAGGATAATGCAAAAGATCTAAAACAGAAAGAATATGCGCACTGGTTAGGGGAAAGTGGGGATTCACTTTTGCATATGTTAAATGATGTGCTAGATGTAATATCTGCTGATAACGTTAATGATTCTGATTTACATGAAGAGCCATTTAAACTAAATGAATTACTTCAAGATATATATAAGCTTGAGCACCCATCAACAATAGTCAAAGATATAGATTTAATATTAAGTTTAGATGATAAAATTCCGCCTTGCCTTGATGGTGATCATACTAAGTTACAGCGTATTTTACTAAATTTATTAGGCAACGCGATTAAGTTTACTAATAAGGGTAGTGTTACAGTTAAAGTATCCTTATTAAAGGAGAATTCTAAAAGAGCAATTATTAGGTTTGAGGTATCAGATACAGGTATTGGAATTGAACCAGAATTACAAGATAAAGTTTTTGACCGTTTTTTTAGAGTAAGTCCATCATATAAAAGTATTCATACTGGTCATGGAGTCGGATTACATATAGCGCAAACATATACTCATTTACTAGGTGGTGAAATTAAATTATCAAGTGAGCTAAATCATGGCACGACCTTCACTTTTGATTTGTCATTAAAAATTGGTGATGTAGAACAAATAACAAAGCATCCCCCAAAAATTACTGCCAACCACAAAGAGCATAAAAAACATTCATTTTCTCCATTAGATATTATAGAACCCATGAAAGACCTACCCAAAGACGCACCAAATATATTACTAATAGAAGATAATGATATTGCGCTTAGTATATTAGATAGCCTAGTAACAAAATCACTTTGTAAAACGACAAAGGCTTTAGATGGTGAAACAGGACTTAATCTGGCTAAAAACAATAATTTTGATTTAATCATCACTGATTTAGGTTTGCCTAACCTTTCAGGAATTGAGTTAACAAGTGCGATTCGTGAAGATGAAGCATTAAACAATAAATCACCAATACCTATAATTGGTTTAACTGCGCATGCTGATTCTCAAATAAAGAATGATTGTCTTGATGCAGGTATGAATGATGTACTTAATAAACCAATGGATTTAAAACTTTTTGAAATGATAAAGAGGTCCTATCTCACAAGAGATAATAGTGTTGATAAAGATACAGAACTCAACGCACCTTCTACTCAAGAAAAACTAGGCAGAGATCTACCTGATACAGAAAAAGAATTATTTGAGCTTGATGATTTCGTGGTTTTTGACGTAAATCTAGCGTTAAAAATAATAGGGGATGATGAAAGCTTACTAAAAAGTATTTTGCAGGAATTTGTAGATAAAACGTTGCCGGATGATATTAAACTAATAAACGATGCATATTCAAAAAAAGATTGGCCAGGTGTTGAAAAACTAGCTCATAAAATAAAAGGTGGCGTTGAATATTGCGGTACTGTAAAATTAAAATATGCATGCCAATATCTTGAGCGTTATCATAAAGCAGGACATACAAAATATTTGGAAGAATTATATCAACAATTATTGGATGTTGTCGATAAAACAATCCCTGCAGTTATTGATTGGTTGGCAACATATTGAGCGTATGAATTTGTTTGATTATATTTAGTTTTTATGAAGAATTGATTTTGGTGTTTACCAGATGATGAGGTTCTGGTGAACAAATGGTGAAACAATGTTAAAAATATCTTAATAATCAAATAGGTGTAGCTCACCACTTTGCTCACCATAACTTCACCGCATATTACACCAAAATACTCCTATTTATTGTATTGAAATTATATTAAAATCAAAAACATAAAGTGTATGTCTTCATGATGCGAAAGGTGTGGTGCCTTCGTTTTTATGTTCTAATTACATACATTTATTTAGCTGGATTTTTCATGTTACAATCAATATTATTTATTTAAAAGCGCACTTATTCTGTTGCGTATTTGTGACAAAATCATGAGATCAACTTATTGGCTTAAGTCATAGTTTTGTTAGGGATTAAATTTCAAGTGGCAATTTCAGTTATCTTCTACTCTGTTGTGATGTTACATCTTTTCTTTAGACTGCCGAAATCTAACGCATTATTTGGCTTGAAAGTATAATATTTAGGGTCATTATTTAATGATTGTAGTGTAAAAACAACTGTATTTGGACCAGAACATCATCCTTGCATGGTCTATAATTAAACTAAGAACCATACTTTATGGAAAACTTAAATGGATTTTTCTGTTATTTTAAAAATCAAAGATACTTTAAGAAATATGTGTCCATATATACTAAAATTATTTGGCAAAAAAATAGTCGATTTAGATTATTACAAATGTGAGGAAGAAGAAGTAGATGATAATTATGACACTACTTCTCCAAAATGTATTACAGAGACAAAAAAAGGCGCCAAATTTAGATGGTCAATAAAATATCGTAAAGATTATTCTAAATATTATGAAATTGATAATCATATTCACCGATATTTCCGATCGAAAGGTATATTATTATGGATTAAAAAGCCTTATATTTATTAGATTTTAACTATGTTTCACAGAAAACACATCCAATATTAATTTATTTAAATAACTTATGAAAAATATTAAGCCTTATAAAATATGGTAGTGACTCAAATTGGTTGTTAATGTAAACTTAACATTTTAAAATTTTTCAAAGGAATGAAATAAGTGGCGGTGGTTTTCGTAAAATGTCCTTCATGTAAAGAAGATAATGTCATTAAATTCGGTACAAATGCAGCTGG
>JARGPO010000001.1 GCA_029213075.1 Legionellaceae bacterium
TGAATAAGCCAGGTACCACCGCGTTAGCATTAAAATAATATCTTTTTTAAAATGGCGCCACTTGAAACTGATCATCCTTAATCCATGTTAATTTAAACTAACGGAACTTTAGCAGCAATCAGGATTTTTTGCGACAGAACCAAAAATGGCGTGTGGCTGCCTTCATTTGGGTAAGGTTATTTATTTCATCAACAAGATCATTTGCATCTTGTTTGCTTGTATCAATTATTACATCATATTGAACGTTATTGGATAGACATAATTTGATTCGATTGTCGCTTGCATGAAAACCAAGTTTATCAGTAAGATCATGATATGCCTCTACTACAGATTTTGGTGCGACTACAGGTATTTCCGATTCGCAGTCCTCTATTTTAGGAGATTTTAAAGCAGTTGGATCAGTAGTATCCACAATAACAAGAGGTTCATCATCAATATGCTCGGTGTGTCTACTTGCTATATCAAAAACACTTTTTCGAGATAAATCCCCAATATTGTCGCGTTTAGTGTGTTTTTGAGCAGTAGGCTTTTTTTCTTCTGAGCAATCAGAGCTAACTAACATAGCTACTTGTTGAAATGGAAATATACCATCACCCATATATTCGTCGTCTTTTTTATTTTTAATGCGTCGTTGCATCCGTTCACTTAGTATATCTAGAGGGCAATAAGCTAAAACTTTAAAAGATTCTATAGATTGTCCGTTCTTAGAGTTAAATCTCTCAATATGTTGATCAATTAATTCAGAAATGATGATTGGACCAACCTCAGGATGAGGGTTAACATCAATTATAAGCGTATCATCTGGTTCAAACGTTTCATTAAATATATCTTCAAAAAAACGATTAAGGAATTCTTGATTTGGCTCTGGTAGTAAAGCTACTAATTCAGCCTGATATTTTATTCCGTTACGTAGCTCATCAGCAAGAATAGGAATACGCGCATCTTCAATGTGAAACTTTTTTAATACCTGATCTACGTTAGTTAGTTCTGGAGAACCAAATTGATGTGCAGCTGGAGAATCATCACCATCCTTGTTTTTACCGGGCTGGAGTTTGCCTGTCATAGCAAAATCAACTATTTTATCTGGCGACATTTCTAATTCAGATAATAAACCTTGGACGTCATGAACTTTAGAAAAAGCAGCAATTGCTTGGTTTACACAATGATTTGCAAAAGTATCTGTATCTCTAATTTTCCATTGAGGATTAGTCGCTGCCTGTACTCCATTGCATAAAGTTGATTTGCCAGAACTAGATGCACCTAATAATAAAATAATTCTCATATCGTTTCAGCCTGGACTCTTAATCATCTAATTTTAAACAAATAGCGTTAAAAAGTATATTTATTTAAAATAAAAGCATATTTTAGTCTTTTTGTTTAAATTAAAGAATCAAGGATTTCTTCAATATGGTTATATAGTGTAGAAATATGTGCTTCATCTTCAAACAATTTCACTTTGGAGTTAGGAATTAATTTTTTATAAATATTTGCATGTGATATTGGTACTTGATTGTCAAGTTTACCCTGCCAAATTGTAATAGGAAAAGTTATTTTTTTTAAATCAAAGCCCCATGGATTGATTATTAATTTAAAATCTTCGGCTACCCCAACAACACCTTGTTTAAATCCTTCTTTTATTGATGCTATCATTGAGCTCATGATTATAGGATCTTGCATAATCTTCTGATCTGGCAATGGTAATTGTGTCATCATCTTTTTGTACATTTTTTCGGTTATTTTATTTGGTAAATTTAGTACCAGGCGTTGTAATAGCATTAAAAATAATGCTGCTCCAGGTATGTTTTTTGCAAGCGTATTAATTATTTTGGAACTCATATTCATACCAAGTTTTGCATCTGGTAGGTCTAAGGGAGCGATACCAGAAACAATAGCAGCTCCTGTTAAACGCTCAGGAATAGCATATGCGCATGCACCAACATATGGCGCACCTCCTGAATGCCCGATAATTGCAAATTTATCTATTTTAAGATGGTTAGCTAAGCATACAATATCATTAGCAAAAGATAGGATGGTTCTACTCTTATCAATAGTAGATACTCCCGCACCTGGGCGGTCTATGCCAATGAGCCGACAATGATGTTCTTTAGCCTTAATATTAAAATCAGCAGGCTGTAGCCTTGATCCTGGAAAACCATGAAAGAAAAACACAGGATATCCAGTTGCATCTCCATATTCTGCATATCCAAGATTACGTTCATCTGGTAATTGTAAAACTAATTTAGCTTGAGACATGATAATTTACCTCATAATAACGATATTGATTATCCCCATAGTACGCTGGTTTTAATAGACCAAGCTCATCGTAAAAACGCAATGTTCTGGTGCTGACACCAGATAATTTGGCTAATTGCTTGATAGTAAATGGCATATGATATACTCCTAAATCCGATAGAGAGTATCATATAGGTTAACGTAACGTTAATGTCAACCACCAGTATTTATACGAATAGATTTGTATTTTATATCCTTCTATAATGTTAAGTACAAAGTACCTAATAAATACGCAAATAATTAAATACGGGGTATATATAATGAATGACTATAAACGCATTTTTATTGTCGGGCAGCTTGGTGCTGGTAAAGCGTTGTTTGCAAAAACTTTGGCAGAAAAACTCGGATGGGGATTTATTGACACAGACCTTGGTTTGGAGCGTCGTGTCGGCCGCACGGTAACCGAAATAATGGGTTCGGCTGGTGTTACAAAATTTCATGCTTGCCAAGCCAATATAATATCCTCCTTGCTGAGTAAAGAGAATATTGTTGTCACAACTGATGCTAGTATTGTTGAACATGAGGAAATTTGTCGACTCATATCTAATGACTTGGTTGTATTTTTACACGTGAATCTTTCCATACAGCTTGAGCGTATGTCGCAAGGATCATCACCATTACTTAAAACGAAACCGAATAATTTTCTCGAAAAACTGCATGCCGAACGAGATGAGTTCTATGAGCAAATGGCAAATATAACTATTGACAGCAGTGACAATGCTCTTGAAAAACATGTTCAGGCAGTCATTGATTTATTTTTGCAAAACAAGGATATAGAACAATACGCCACGAAAATTTCGCTTGAGGCGAAAGATCTAGCATTTTTTCATAAACAAACTCATCAACTAGTTTCTTTAACCGAACAACAAGCCAGATGTTTGAAATTACTGGCTCAAGGCAAATCTTCAAAGGAAATAGCTAGAGATCTATATCTTTCGCATAGAACAGTAGATTGGAATTTTGCAAAAATAATGGAAATTTTAGGCTGCTCCTCTAGCAAAGAGTTAATTGTGTTGTATCATCAAAAGCCATAAAGCATAATGATTAGAATTAAAATTTCCACACAACTTTTTATACAGTTTAGATGCCAAATTTTTTAGTGTTAATTTAGAACAAATTATGAAAATAAAGATTTTAGTTTTATATATTGGATTATTCTTAAGTGTGCAAACTTTAGCAGAGTCTATATGTTTTTTGGCAAATGAGAATAACCAGGTTATTAAAAAAGATGGCGGTGATTGTAATACGCGTTATGCACCAGAATCTACGTTTAAAATAGCTCTTAGTCTTATGGGGTATGATTCAGGAATATTAGAATATGAAACCAAGCCATCATTTGCATTTAGAAAAACGAATGATTTTGCTATTAATATTTGTAAGGAGGCGCACAATCCTAGGACATGGATAAGAGATAGTTGTGTTTGGTATTCTCAAGTCCTGACTAAACGACTTGGGATGAATAAATTTAAAAATTATGTTATAAATTTGGATTATGGAAATAAAGATGTTAGCGGTGATAAAGGTCAGAATAATGGTCTAACCAGGTCATGGCTGTCTAGTTCATTACAAATATCTTCTAAAGAACAAATTGAATTTTTGCAAAAAATTATTGATAATAAATTACCAATTAGCACTAAATCACAAGCTATAACCAAACAGATTTTGTTTATACAAGAGTTACCTGGTGGCTGGAAGCTTTTCGGCAAAACAGGTACTGGTATGCAGCAAGATAATAATCTCCTTAAAACAGAACTTCAACATGGATGGTTTGTAGGATGGATTGAAAAAAATAGCCGGATAATTGTGTTTGCGAATCATATCGCTGATGATAAAGAACAGGATATTTATGCGAGTTTTAGGGCAAAAAATGAAGCCATTATTAAATTATGGTATTTAATTGATGAGTTAGAAAAATAAGTTACGTATAATTGTGTGGTGGTTATTAGAGGACTGCTTCTAAAGTCAAAAATTATTCTTAAGGTATCTTCATGCTTGATAAGTTATCACGGATGGAACAGATTATTCAGTTATACGTAAAAGACCATCAGTTTATGGGCTCAATTCTTCTTGCACAACAAAATCAAATAATATTGGATAAAGGTTACGGTTATGCCAATATTGAGTGGCAAATACCAAATACAACAAGCACTAAATTTCGTATCGCTTCACTCACCAAGCAATTTACAGCTGTAGCCATCTTGCTGCTTGAGGAGCGAGGCATGCTAAAAATAAATGACCTTGTTAATAAATACATTCCTGATGCTCCGCAAGCCTGGGATAAGGTAACAATATTTCATTTATTAAATCATACGTCTGGAATTCCTAACTACACAAGCTTTGATGATTTTTCTGAATTTGCAAAAAGCACTAAAACACCAAAACAACAAATAGATTTTTTTCGAAATAAATCATTAAATTTTCAACCAGGATCAAATTTTGAGTACAACAACTCAGGTTATGTGCTACTTGGATACTTAATTGAAAAAATCAGTGGTCTAACGTATCAAGATTTTGTTGCAAGTAATATATTTAAACCACTTGGGATGAAAGATTCAGGCTATGATTCTCATGCAGAAATTATTTTACAGCGTGCTGCTGGGTATGTAATTAGATCCAATGAAATTTGCAATGCAGATTATTTAGATATGAGTATTCCTTATTCTGCAGGATCTTTATACTCTACCACAAAAGATTTGCTACTATGGGAACAATCTTTATTTGGAGGGAAAATTTTATCGGCTGATTCCCTTAAAAAGATGATGAGTCCTTTTAAAAATGATTATGGACTTGGAGTCAGAATATATTCATTAAATGGATATAAAGTAATATCGCATGCTGGTGGGACTAGTGGATTTAATACTAAATTAATCTATTTTCCAGATGATATGCTCACTATAATAGTTTTAGCTAACTTAAATGCATTAAGTTATATTGCCCAAGATATTGCTTTGAAACTGGCATTTGTAGCACATGGTGGGATTGTTACATTACCTTCTGAGAGGAAAGAAATAATACTATCTTCTGAATTACTTGCTCAATATGTTGGTACATACAATGTTGCTCCTCATGTGAGCTCTTATGGCTTGACACTTCCACGGCAACTTAATATTTCTCTAGAAAATGGCTATTTAATGCTACAAGAAACAGATCAACCGAATATAAAGCTATTTCCTGAGTCCAAAACAAATTTTTTTGGAAAAATACCGGATATTCAGATTGATTTTTTTAAAAATGAACTAAGCGAAATCTCTTATTTAGTGTTACATCAATATGGTGAAAATTTAACAGGAGTTTGTCATGTGTGATTATAATGTATAATTTATCTTCGCGAATAAATTCGTATAACCATATTTCTAGCCGACTTACTTGCATGAGTAATATGCAAATAGAAAATATTTTAGCTGGTGGCAAACCTATGCATAAAGGCATTGGCGGCTCATCTATTTTTATCGAAATAGATGGGACAAAAATTTTTGTTAAAAAAATCCCAATAAGTAATCTTGAACTGCACCCCAAACACCACATGAGTACAGCCAATATTTTCAAACTTCCTATGTGCTATCAATACGGAATTGGATCAGCAGGTTTTGGTGCGTGGCGCGAGCTTGCCGCCCATAAAATGACTACCAATTGGGTGATAACTAATAAGTGTTGTAATTTCCCTATTATGTATCATGCCAGAATTTTAAAAGATGTGAGTAAGAGAACTATCTCTGATGAAGAGCAATTATCATTGGATAAAGATACAACTTATTGGGAAAATAATAAAAATGTACATAAAAGGATTCGTGATTCTATTGTTGCTAATCATCATATCTACTTATTTATGGAGTTTATACCAAATCATTTATATGAATGGCTCAATAAAAAATTAATCAGTGATGAAAATAAAGCATTAAAAGCGACTCAATTAGTAGAAAGACAGATTAAAGAAACTACTGCATTTATGCGCTCACAAAGTTTCTTACATATGGATGCACATTTTGAAAATATTTTAACGGATGGTAAAAATATATATTATAGTGATTTTGGTTTGGCGTTATCTAATACATTTGATTTATCAATTGATGAAAAACAGTTTATGCTGGAGAATGTGAGCTATGATGAGGCTTCTGGTGCAATAAATTTTCTACATACTATAAACCCCAATTCGGAGTTTAATAGATATTGAAAAAAGGAGCTGACACCCCTAACATGCTGATTTTTCTCGACTAAAAGGAATTTCAGTATGCTGAAGGAGAGTCAGCTAGTCTCTATTTTTTGCGAAATTGATGATTTTTG
>JARGPO010000012.1 GCA_029213075.1 Legionellaceae bacterium
TGTAATAATTCTATAAGTTGCATGACGTGATCCTATATATGTTGGGGAACACTATTTGATCATAAATCGTCATGCAATTCAAAAAAAATTAATATAAATTTCAATTGGTTATTATAAAATTTTGTGACCATCTCTCAGGGACAAGCCGTGTGGAGTAGGCGTGTGTTAGGTGTGAGTACTACTACGCCACCCGGATTTTCCGGGTGGTCTAGATGAGCTATATTAGGCTCTTTATTTGAAGATAAAGATATCATAATTATATGAACTTTGTTGCCTCTAATCATGTTTTCTTGACCATCTCTCAGGGACTAGCCGTGTGGAGTAGGCGTGTGTTAGGTGTGAGTACTACGCCACCCTGATTTTCAGGGTGGTCTAGATGAGCTATAGTAGGCTCTTTATTTGAAGATAAAGATATCATAATTATATGAACTTTGTTGCCTCTAATCATGTTTTCTTGACCATCTCTCAGGGACAAGCCGTGTTGGGTAGGCGTGGTGTTAGGTGTGAGTACTACGCCACCCGGATTTTCCGGGTGGTCTAGATGAGCTCTAATCGGTTCTTTACTTGCAGATAAAGCTTTCATAATTATATGAACTTTGTTGCCTAATCATGTTTTCTGGACCATCTCTCAGGGACAAGCCGTGTTGGGTAGGCGTGGTGTTAGGTGTGAGTACTACTACGCCACCCGGATTTTCCGGGTGGTCTAGATGAGCTCTAATCGGTTCTTTACTTGCAGATAAAGCTTTCATAATTATATGAACTTTGTTGCCTAATCATGTTTTCTGGTCCATCTCTCAGGGACAAGCCGTGTGGGGTAGGGGTGTGCTAGGTGTGAGCACTACGCCACCCGGATTTTCCGGGTGGTCTAGATTAGCTCTAATCGGTTCTTTAGGTACTGGATCAAACTTCGCACCTGCGGTAAAATTATACTACCGCATTTGGTAGATTAAATTCGTTTAAAACTCCTGGGATAAATGGATTCACAGGGTTTTGAGCTTTTAGTAAGTAACGACCGGCGTTACCATTAATTTCGAATAAAATCTGAAGGTTAGAGCTGTCTTGTTCATCAACTAGAACATTTAACTTTTGCAATATTTTAAATATAGCCCAAGTTCCAAGTTCTTCTATTTCATATTGGTTACCTTCTATTGAATTAACAACTAAGCGCGCATTTGCCTCGGGCCAATTAAATTCGGTAATGTTATCGTCGCTCTGTTGGTTGCTTCTCATTTTAATTTCCCCAATACTCAGCTGTAAGTTTGCAATTATTGGGTCAAGGTTTATTTTTTGGATGCTAAACTCAACCCTGCTTTTATCACTTTTGTTTGGAAAAAACATGTTAGTAATCACATTGGCGCGAATGAGTTCGTTAATCATATCTGATGAAATAGGTAGTACGTAGTTATTAACCTCTTTTAGTTGCCATTGGGCTTTTGATGTATCAAGAAATGCTATTAAATATTCTTCTACAAAGCTATTTAGAACCCCTTGTTTAGAGAAGAACTGATTAAAGTCATTTAAAGATATCTCATCCGTTTGATTTGGGTTAAATGGATAGCGGTCGGCTATTCTTGATTTATACTCCTCAAATACTAATTTTTGCCATTGATTATTAATATATGCACGGCTATTGTTGATAAGAGAAAACCAAATATCATCAGCTATTTGTTTAGCCCAAATGTTAACAGGTTGAGGTAGTTGTTCTGATTGTTGATATAATGAACTTAGTGGGTTGGCGAGTACATCACCGTTAAATCGTGCTTTGGTTAAGTTAAAAGCGGTTCTTCCTCGGTCATTGACGATGGACATGGTATTTAAAAATTTCTCCAGCTCATTCATCGTTCCAACTAAATGATCTATTGATGAGTCGCTGACTAAGTTTATATCACTAAATTTACTCGCTATTTCTTTGTTAAAGACAGTGTTAATCGTGCTTGTTTCAGATATTGGGCTAGTTGAACTCTGAATAATATCTATTAGGCGTTTTATAATATTAGTTTGCCTAAGCAGCTTGGTTAGAGTATGCGCATCCTCATAACTTTGGGCGTGAATTGGATGGGATTCTTGAATAAAATGTTGCCACCAAATCACATACTCATAACAATAGGCTTGTTGTAATAAAATATCTAAATCTTTAAGATCTTGTCTGGCTAAAATCCAGTTTTCTTCTTTAAATTGTTGGACCAGTTTGGGTATTGTCTCCATTACATCTTTAAAACCAGGTTTTGTTAAATATACTGGTATTTTATCTGCTCCAATCACAAAGCCATCGAACTCAATTTGATTGGCTGTTGTATCAAAATTTGTTTTTGCTAAGGTATAATATAAATAGCTAGTAGGTAGAGCGTTTAAGTAGTTTCTAGCATCTGTTACGATTTGTTTGTTAATTTTAATTGATGTTGCTGGGTTGTGGAGAATGTCTGTGAGTAAGGATAGTTTCTTTTTAAGTTCTTCATCAGAAGAATTATTTTTCCAGTATTTTGTAAACCATGCAATCACCTCCTGCTCATTGTAATGCTCTGATGCGCCAAGCATTAGATATGTTCGAAGGGCAAAGTACTTATCAACATGTGGCTGGTTTGAATTACTGACCGCTTGTTCTATTTCATCTTGTAGCTTTGGCAGGAAACTATTATTCAAATCTCCTTTCAATGCCAATTGTAGCTTTTGAATGGTTGGTAGTGATAATGAATTGGTGGTAATTTTATTGATATTTGTTGATGCTTTGGCTAAATGCAGAGTCGCGAGATCGCCGTTATTTTTGTTTTTTTCCAGGCTGTCATAGGCAATAAGATCTTGGCTTGCTTTATCTAGAAGTTTGGCAGAATTAAAATATTGATTAGCAATTATTACTAAGCCAATTATGGACACACTGGATAATACCCCAATGGCTAGTTTATGGCTTAAAGGCTTTTTATTGCTAATTTGTTTCGTCTGACTTTGAAACTCATGCAAAGCTCCTTCTATGAAGTAGGCGCGATGATTGGATGAGTTATGAATTTGGTTTTGTAGCGTGAGAGCGAATTCTTCCTGAATTTTTTTATTTAACCTATCAATGCTTACCCCACCTTGTTCGCCACTTGTAAAATATAATGCTTGAAGGTTAAATGATTTAGATGATGCACTATTAATTATAGGAATTATAGTGTTTCTTAGGCTTGATATTTGGAGGGGAAACTCACGAATTAGTGTTCTTTTGATGCTTGACCGTACTGGATGGATTTTACTAATAACTTGTTGACTAAGATCTTCTATAAAGTGATCAAATTGACGGTTAAAGGTATCAATTATGTTGCTCTTTTGTTCATGCAGAGAAAAGCCAAGTGGATTGAGAATATCCAGAGCATGTTCGTTTTGAAAAAAATCACAAAATCCCGCAAGTAGATCCATTTTAGTGAATAATATAGCAAGGTTTGCTTTACTTCCTAGAGTTTGACTAAATTTATTCAGTAAAACACTATGCTCTTGTATGACATTTTTTATTTCATGAGTATCAGATGTTATTAACTCGTTAATGTCTACGCAAAATACTAGGCCATTAATTTTTACATGACGATTACAGCTATTTAACTTTTTTAAAGTATATTGAAGCTGGTTGTTGCTTTGATTTAACCAAGTCCCACTTATATCTACAATAACACCATGCTGATTATAGAATATTTTGGCTGTATCGTCTTTAACAGGGCAATTCATAAAGCGGCTTTGTAGGAGTAAGGTATTAACTCCTTGCTTTGATTTGCCTGTAATAATTAAAAATGAAAGAGGGTTAGTTTGAGGCCTTAATTGCGCAAGGAGTTTTTTTAGAGCTTCTGTAAGAGCTTTTAGCGATTCATCCATTAATTAATTATCCAAACTTGCATATTGAGTAGTTTTGTATAGCACTGTTTTTGCTTTATGTTCAAGCAGGCTATGACTTCCAAAAAACGTCATGGCTAGTACGCAAATAACAACTGTGGACATAAGCACAAACGGTTTAGAGTTCCGTGGAACTGGCTGAAATTCATGCTTTTCTTTAAAAAGACGGTGTGGTTTGTTAACCCTGCTTTCAAGAATAAGAAGATGAATTTCTTCTATAAGATTATCTAATATTTGTCGCCCATCAGCACGAACATGATAACAGCCCTCAAATCCTGTAATTAAACAGTAATATGCTAGTTCTAATAAATCAAGATACTGAGCAGGTCGGTCTTTTAGGTAATCAACAATATTAAAAAATTGTTGCTCTGGTCCAACTCCGTCTGTTGATGAAGGTGTAAATGCTTTGAAGTCAGTGTGCTCGCCATATAGGCGCATGTGACTCTTGCCGAGTAATTCGTCAATTGTCGCATAGAGTAGATAATGAGCTAGAGCCATAAACTCTTCAGTGTACTGCTCGTTCGAGAGTCTTGAGTTAAAGGCATAAAGCTCATGTTCAATGTTTTCTCTGACCGTCTCTATTGCCGGTAGGGTTGGACTAACACATAACCTTTCCAGCAAAGACAGTAGTGGACTAGCCGCAGCTAATAACTTATTACTAGTTGAGTTTGTTGAAAATAATTTAGATCTAAAGTAACCCTCCGGTATTTTATTTGGGCTCGTTATTGTTAGGGTACGAGATACATCTTGTGCCGACATGCCTTACACTCCTTAATGCTTAGCAACTGCCAACCCTTTTAGGATAGTCAATGCAGCATACAATTGATAGTCTTCATGTAATAAGTCTATTTCATCCTGGCTATCTTTGCTAGCTGTTGTTTTCTTCTTATTGGGATTTTTTATATGTCCCTGTAAATCTGCTTCGGAAAATCCTTTAAAATCAGACTTCTTATCATTTTTAGGAACATTAATTTCTTCAATTACAATGTCTGGTGTTATACCTTTTGCTTGAATTGATGTGCCTGAAGGAGTGTAATATAGAGCCGTTGTTAGTTTTATTCCTCTAGTTGCATCTAGTGGTAGAACTGTTTGAACAGATCCCTTACCAAAACTTTTTGTACCAATAATAATGGCTCGTTTGTTATCTTTTAGAGCTCCGGCAACAATTTCAGATGCAGATGCTGAACCATTGTTAATAAGAACAACCATTGGCGCGTTATGAATAATATCCCCAGCTTGGGCAAGTGCTGTAAATCTAGAGCCTGGTAGACGACCTTGAGTATATACTACCAATTCTTTCTTACCATTTTTATCTTTACTTAGGAACGAAGAAGATACTTCGATTGCTGAGTCAAGAAGACCGCCTGGATTATTTCGTAGGTCTAGCACCAAGCCTTTCAGTTTTCCCCCAGCTTCAACTTGAAGTTTTTTAATTGCAGCTAACATATCTTTTTCGGTCATGGTTTGAAATTGAGTCAGACGCACATAGCCATATTTATTATCTAACATACGACTTTTAACGCTTTTAATTTCAATTTTTTCTCTTGGGATTGTTAACACTATTGGTTTATTTTCTCCTCGACGCACTAGAGTAAGTTTAATTGAGCTACCAGCTGGTCCACGCATTAAAGATACGGCATCTTTTAATTCGAGACCTTGTACTGATTTTTCATCAATTTTAATTATGTAATCTCCAGCTTTAACTCCGGCTTTAAAAGCTGGTGTATCTACTAGAGGGGTTATAACTTTAACAACACCACCCTCCATGGTTACCTCAATTCCAAGACCACCAAACTCGCCATTGGTGCTAGTTTGTAACTCTTTAAAGTCACTTTCGTCTAAGTAGGCTGAGTGTGCGTCAAGTCCACTCAGCATGCCCCTAATAGCGTTATCAAAAAGAACACTGTCATCGACTTCTTTCACATAATATTTTTTTATTAAGCTTAATGCGTTAGAGAATCTTTGCACATCTTCCATAGGAATTTGTTGTTCTTGATTATTGGTGCTTATTGAATTTCTTTCTGGAAGTGCCATGGCATTACCAGGTATGGCTATATAAATAATGAAGCTAATCAACGTCGTTGTTATTATTTTATAGTTCATGATGTTCTCCATTACTGCAACCACTCCAAAGGTGGGATTGCTTTTCCGTGATGTCGTATCTCAAAATATAGACCATTTTTAGGTAAAACACCGCTATGTCCAACTTTTGCTATCTCTTCACCTTGCTTAACACCATCCCCAAGTCGCTTAAATAGAGAGCTGTTATTCCCATAAAGACTCATAAAGCCCCATCCGTGATCAACAATAAGTAGTAATCCATAGCCATTTAACCAGTCAGAAAAAACAACTTTGCCAGATGAAATTGCTTGTACAGAAGTTCCTTCAGGACTATAAAATACAAGGCCTTGATTCATTTTTTCTAGATCTTTTGAACTCACATTAATCGGTTTATTTAATCTTTTTTTCATTTTTGTGAGTGGATTTTTTGTCTGTAAAACACTTTTTTTGGTGAGAGATGTAATTAATTTTGTTAAATCAGTTTTATTTTCTTTATATGATACTAAGGTTTTTTTCTTCTTTTTTATATCCCGTCCTTGTCTGGAAATAAGGTTTGCTTGATATTGTTTATCATTGTTCAGTGTCCGTAGTGTTTTTTTCCATTGTTTTTGTAAACTATTTAATTGCGATAAATCTTTATCTAATTTGGCGTTTTTAACTGCCAGTTCGTCTTGAGTCGACTTTAGATCGTCAATAAGTTTTTTATTGGTTGTAACTAAATATTTGTAATATGTTAATAGGCGTTCAGCATTTTGAATGTTATCTTGATTAATTAGCCATTTTAAAGGTTCTTTCTCACCTAATTTATAACGTGCCGCAAGGTATTTGGCCATTGATTCTTGCATAGTATGTAATTTTGCATTTAGGTCATTAATCTCATTTTGAGAGTTTTTAATTTCCTCTTCTTTGATTGTTATGTTTTGATCAATCTTTTTTAATTTAATTATATAATAATTAATATTCTTGTTTGTTTTATCGAGTTCAGTTGTTAAAAACTGTTTTTTATCGTTTGCCTTGCTAAGTTTTTTTTCTAAATCAGCAATTTTAATTTCTAACTTATTTAACTTTTTTTGGGTTTCAACAATAGAATCTGTTTTTGAAAAAACCGGGTTGATTGCTATTGTTAAGATTAAAAGTAATACTATTTTAAATATATTCATGTTGTCCTTCTAAATTATACAAGAGTCTAGCGGTTAATTGGCGTTTTATGCCCACAATATCTTTCCTGTCATCTCCTTGGGTGGTTTTATATCTAGCATGGCTAAGAAGGTTGGGGCTATATCAACTAGGCTCGCTGTTATTTGTTTGAACTCTCGTTTTTTACTGCCAACATAGAGTAGTGGGACAGGCATAGATGTATGGGCCGTATGAGGTTGACTTGTTGTATCGTTAAACATTAATTCAGCATTGCCATGGTCAGCTGTTATTAGCATCTGCCCATTTTTGTCGAGTACTTTTTTACCTATCGTTTGCATCGCTCTATCCAAACATTCAATCGCTTTAACTGTGGCCTCAAAAATACCAGAATGCCCAACCATATCAGCATTCGCGAAGTTGCAAATTATTACATCATATAAATTATTATCAATAGCATCAACAATTGTATTGGTTATTATGTCGGCACTCATTTCTGGCTTGATATCGTAGGTTGCAACATTAGGAGAAGGAATAAGAGCTCGGTCTTCTAGGTTAAATTCAATCTCACTGCCGCCATTTAGAAAAAAAGTGACGTGGGCGTATTTTTCTGTTTCAGCAATACGAAGTTGTTTGAGATTGTTATTGGCTATAATTTCACCTAGAGTGTTATTTATTGGTGGTTGTTGAAATGCGACTTTTGTTTTAAGATTTTCATCATATTTGGTCATGCTGATAAAGAATAAAGAATTAAAAGTTTTTTGTCTTGTAAAATCAGCGAAGTCATCATCTATAAACGCTCGAGTAAGTTGGCGTGCTCGATCGGCACGGAAATTGATAAAAAAAACCGCGTCACCTTCCTCTATACTTGTGTTTTCCCCTATTTGTGTAGGCGGGATAAACTCATCAAAGATACCGTTTTTATAAAATTCATCTAGGGCGCTTTCTGCTGTTTTATAATGTTTTTCACTTTGACCATTAACTAATAAGTTGTAGACCTTTTCTATTCTTTGCCATTTTTTATCTCTATCCATGGCGAAGTATCTTCCTGATAAACTACAAATTTTTCCAACTTTGTACTTGCATATAACTTCTTGTAAATCATATAAGTATTTTTTAGCACTTTGTGGCGGGGTATCTCGACCATCTAAAAAAAGATGTAAAAATACATTTTGAAAATCCTTTTTTGCACAAAGTTTTAGAAATGCAAAGAGATGTTGTTGATGGCTATGAACTCCACCATCAGAAAGTAATCCCATTATATGAATTGCTTTGTTAGTATTTTTGCAGTTGGAAATTGCTTGTAAAAACACTGAATTATTATCAAACTCACCATTGTCGATAGCATTATTTATGTATGTGTAATTTTGTAAAATAGTTCGACCAGAACCTATATGCATGTGACCAACCTCTGAATTCCCCATCTGGTCATTTGGAAGTCCAACTGACCCTCCTGATGCATCAAGTAGAATATGAGGGCAATTGTCCCACCAAGAATCCCACTGGGGGGTACGAGCATTTTTAATTGCATTATGGGATAAATTGTCGTTATACCCCCAGCCATCAAGGACTATTAGGATTGTGGGAATTCTTTGTTGCATAATTTCTCTTAATTTTTTGTTAAGTGTAGGGTAGACTATAGGACATTTTTGTAGATGGAAGAAGTGGGTTGAGTCAAAAAATACCTAAACATGTTGTGATCATTATGGATGGTAATGGTCGATGGGCACAAGAAAAAGGATTGCCAAGAACAGACGGACATCAAGCCGGCGTAAAAGCGATTAAACCTATTTTGCAATCTTGTGCTGAGAAAAAAATTAGCGCATTGAGTGTGTGGGCTTTTAGTCAAGATAATTGGTCTCGCCCTGATAGCGAAGTTGATTTCTTGTTGCAGTTGTTTATTCAGTCATTAGAAAAAGAGGTTGATGAGCTTCATCAAAATGGTATTCGCTTAAGATTTACAGGCGATCGCTCTAACTTATCTGATGCACTATGTGAGGCTATGCAGAAATCTGAGAACCTCACTGCAAAAAATGAAACAACGACCCTTAATGTTGTCATTAACTACACCGGTAGATGGGATTTAGTCGAAGCCACTAAAAAAATTGCTCAAGATGTTGTTAATGGTGATATGCAAGTCGCTGATATTACTGAAAGTGTATTTGCAAATAGGTTAAGTACTAAGGAGTTACCGGATCCAGATTTATTTATTAGAACGAGTGGTGAAAAACGTATTAGTAACTTTTTTCTCTGGCAGCTAGCATATACCGAAATGTATTTTACTGAAACTGCTTGGCCTGATTTTACTGTTGAAGAATTTGAAACGGCATTAGAAAGTTTTGGCACGCGGGAGCGGCGCTTTGGTAGAACTTCTAATCAATTAATAGGCGAAAATAATGCTTAAACAAAGAATCCTTACCTGTTTAATTTTAGTTCCACTAGTTTTTTTAACGATTTACTATGGTAACACCTGGACGCGCAGTGGTGCAGTTATATTGCTGTTTGTAACCCTAGGATGGGAGTGGTTATCTTTAATACCAATTAATAAATTGATGACTAAAATTTTCTTCATGATACTGTTGCTGATGACTTTTATGGCATCAATAAATTTATTGGATATCTTCCTGCGAGTAAACTTTTTTATCTGGGCAAGTATATTAATTGCAGTTTGTATGTACCCTAAATCAGAAAAGATCTGGGGAAATAAATATGTTGTTTGCATAGCGTGCTTATTAATAATGCCAACATTCTTAAGCAGCCTATACATTGTTTTACAAAGCAAAGGATCAGCAGACGCCTTTGTATATTTACTTCTACTGGTTTGGGCAACGGATATTGGCGGCTATTTCTTTGGCAAGTCTTTGGGTAAGCATAAACTTATTCCAGCCGTTAGCCCTGGTAAAACAATTGAAGGAACAGCAGGTGGATTTTTTATTGCGATGCTGATTGCAGCCCTTGGATATTTCTATTTCGAGCCTTCATCCGTTCTACTTTGGTTCTTCTTAGCGTTTTTCACCGTGGCTATTTCCATTTTAGGTGATTTGTTCATTAGCATGTTAAAGCGTAGATGCAAATTAAAAGATACAGGACAAATCTTGCCCGGACATGGTGGTGTATTAGATAGGCTCGATAGTTTAATTGCAGCCCTACCATTTTTCTATTTATTTCAAGAGATTTTTTAATAATGCTCTATACAGGGATGTATTTCATTATTGCATTGCTAATTCTAATAATTGTTCATGAGTCCGGACATTTTTTGGTTGCAAGAATGTGTGGAGTTAAAGTTCTTAAATTTTCTTTTGGGTTTGGTAGAGTTATTGCATCATGGCGTGACAAACAAAACACCGAATATGCATGGTCTTTATTGCCATTTGGTGGTTATGTCAAAATGCTTGATGAAAACGAGGGAGAAGTTCAAGATTTTGAGCGTCATTTAGCATTTAATAATCAATCATTATTAGTTAGAACAGCCGTTGTTATTGCAGGGCCTTTGTTTAATTTTTTGTTGGCATTTGTACTTCTCTGGTTTGTCGCAGTAATCGGGGTTAAATCTATTGCCCCTATTATATCAGATGTTCGTGCGGGAAGTATTTCTGAGAATGCCGGCTTAACTCCCAAAAATGAAATCGTGTCCTTTAATGGAAAAAATATTTATAGCTGGCGCCAGTTTCAGTATGCAATTATGCCTTTAATAGGTTCTGATAGCGAAGTATTAATTAAAGTAAAATCAACTGAAGATAATAAATTACAAACTCTACACATGCCATTGGTTAGTTGGAAGCTAAATCCCAAGTCACCAGATATTTTAGATAGCTTGGGAATAACTCCATACATACCTAAAATACTACCAGTTATTGGTGAAGTAATGCCTGATTCTGCAGCTTATGCCTCTGGTCTTGCAGCTGATGATGTTATTTTAACCTTGGATGATAAGCCTGTTGATAATTGGTTGGACTTGGTTAATTTTGTTAGAAATAACCCAGATAAGTTAATTACCTTAACAGTGAATCGTGCGGGTCAGATAATTCCTATTAATATAAATACCGGACACATTACAAAAAAGGGTAAAGTGCAAGGATTTTTAGGTTTGCAATCAAAGCCTATTCATTTTCCTAAGGGGATATTACGTGTTGAACGTTCCGGTCCGATATCGGCTTTGTCTGTAGCCTTGTCAGAAACATATGAACTTACTAAAGGAACATTTGTTCTGATTGGTCGAATGATAAATGGTCGGCTATCTATTCAAAATATTGGCGGTCCGGTTGGGATAGCAAAAGGAGCAGGTGATTCTGCTCGCAGTGGGTTTGCTCCTTATTTGGCGTTTTTAGCATTATTAAGTATTAGTTTGGGAGTTTTAAATTTATTACCTATCCCTTTGTTAGATGGTGGACATTTGTTTTACTACTTGATTGAAGGTTTGAGAGGGCGACCTCTTTCAAATGAATTTAAGATAAAAGGTGCATACTTTGGTATGCTTTTGTTGCTTGTTTTGACTGTGGTCGCATTGACTAATGATCTCACCAAGATGGTTGGAGCTTGAGCGAGAAATCATTTTAATGTTGACAGTGGTTGTGAGTTCATATAAAACGTTGGCAATTGTTGCGTGATTTCTATTTTTGAATACGTGCATTTTGTTTGGGAAAAAAAATAATAATTATGAAAATAGTCAGTAAACAATTTATTTTAGCTACTTTTTGTTCTTTGATGTTGGTTTTTTCAGCTCAGTCTGAGGCTTCAAATGGATTTATTGTTCAAGATATTAAAATCGTTGGTTTACATCGGGTAAGCAAGGGTACGGTTTTAAATTATCTTCCTGTTCAAGTCGGTGAAGAAGTTGATAACCATTCAACGCCTAAAATAATTAGAGCGCTGTATGATACAGGGTTCTTTCAATCTGTTGTTTTAGAGCGAAAGAGAAATACTTTAATCATTCAAGTCGTTGAACGCTCAACAATTGGCTCCGTAAATGTAGTTGGAAATAGTGAAATCCCTGCTGATAAAATGAAAGATATCCTCAAGGACCTAGGTTTGGTCAAGGGCCAAGTTTTTCAAAAAGCATCTCTTGAAAGATTGCAAAAAGAGCTAAAGCAAGCATATAACGCTCGAGGAAAGTATAACGCAAGGATTACCGGCAAAGTTACGCCACTAACTGAAAATAGAGTTGCGATAAGCGTAACTGTATCCGAGGGGCGAGTATCAAGAATTAAAGATATTAAAATTCTAGGCAATCATGATTTCACGGATTCTGAGTTGAAACGTCGTTTGGTTTTATCTTCTAGTAATATTCTCACCTACTTTTCTAAGAAAGATCAATATTCAAAAGCGGCAATGGATGCATCACTTGAATCTTTAAGATCATTTTATCTAGATCATGGGTATTTGAAGTTTAAAATAATATCCTCACAAGTTTTACTTGCTCCTGACAGAAAAGATGTGTTTATCAATATTCATATTGAAGAAGGTCCACAATACAAATTCTCAGGTTATGACCTGGTCGGAAAAACAGTTCTTCCTAAAGAGAAAATTAGTGAGTTAGTTGAAGTTGAAAAAGGCGAAGTTTTTTCACGTAAAAAAATAACTGAAACTATAAAAGCAATTGGCCTAGCACTAGGTGATATAGGTTATGGTTTCCCGGTTATAAACGCAGAACCAAATGTAAATGAGAAAGATAAAACTGTTTTTATAAGTTTTGTAATTGATCCTGGCAGACATGTTTATGTTCGCAGGATAAATTTCCATGGTAATACTAAAACTGCTGATTATGTTTTGAGAAATGTAATTCGACAAAATGAAGGCGGACTGTTATCTCTACACAATATTAAAGAATCGGAAAGGCAAATGCGTCTGATAAGTTATATTAAAGATATTGACGTCAAGACAACTCCTATTCCAGGCGCTAATAATCAGGTTGACCTTGATGTGAATATTGAAGAGGCCCCATCTGCAGAAGCAAGTGCATCGCTTGGTTATGGTACAACTGGTCCGCAGTTTAACGCTGCATTCAACCAATATAACTTTATGGGGACAGGCCGCACCGTTGGTCTAGGTTTTAATGCAAGTTATTGGGGACAAGATTATTCTTTCAACTATTATAATCCTTTTTACACTAAGACTGGTATAGGTCGTGGTGTGAATATGTATTATCAAACAATTGATCCTAGACATTTAGATGTTAGTGCGTATAGCTCGGATCGTTTTGGTGGTGATGTTAATTATAATCTTCACATTGGTGAGCCATACAGTTTTCAAGCGGGTTATGGTTTTCAGGGTATTAAAGTTCAATCAGTTGGTATGGTTCAGCAAATTCAAAATTTCGTAACACGAAACGGTCGAGAATTTAATGAAATTCGCTTTACTCTTGGCGCCAGTAAAAATACATATGATCAAATGCCATATCCTAAAAAAGGTGTGAACCAGCAGGCAGCAGCATTATTTGCTCTACCAGCTACATCTAAAGCCCTTAACTACTATAAAGCAACTTATCAAGCGAAAGTATACTATCCTGTTGTGAAGGGTTTTATCCTGACGGCATTAGGAAGCTTCGGTTATGGTAGTAGTTATAATGGTCAAGGCCTACCGTTTTTCGAGAACTTTTTTGCAGGGGGTATTGCGCAACCTGGGCAAGTTCGTGGTTATGAAAGTTATTCTCTAGGGCCACAAGATTCTACAGGCCATGCTATTGGTGCTAACTTGTTAGTTAGTGGAATGGGTGGGGTGATACTACCTTATCCGTTAAGCCGAGAAACGTTTAGAACAACTTTGTTTGTGGATGGCGGTAACGTTTTTTCACAAGGAACACCTGCTGATTTAACCGGTACTAAATCAGGTACATTAAGATTCTCAGGTGGTGTATCCTTAGAATGGCGATCACCATTCGGTCCATTATCGTTTAGTGCAGCATATCCTATGAATAAGCAATTAACAGATCAGGCTCAGTACTTCCAGTTTACGATGTCTTCAGGATTCTAATTATGGACAGTATATATAACAAATTACTGAATCATAGGCGTGATTTTTTGTTGTTTATATGAACCTTTTGTTTCAATTATATCGCTGTTATCTGATTTGCATGTTAAATTTGTTACGACTTTAGAGCATTATAGAGTATACTAGCTTGTCTGTTGAGAGTTGATTATGCATAACTTCTCAGTTGGCTTGCATTATTTGCTGTTCTTATATTAGGATAAAGCAACTAAATGCTGGCGGAGATCTATTGGTCTTTATAAGACTGAGTTTTAATTTTATAGCGTATAAATAGGAGTGAAAAAATGAGGAAAATCAGTGGTATTATAATAGCAGTAGTATTTGCCTTGAGTAGCACATTTGCTATGGCTGGCAATACAAAAATTGGCGTAGTTGACTTGCAAAAAATCATGCAAACTTCTCCGCATATGAAAGAAATTCAAGCTGAACTAGAAAAGAGATTTAAGCCACGTCGTGACGTGTTAGTGGCTATGGAAGATAGCTTGAAGAAAGATATGGAAGCTTTTAAAAGAGACTCCACAGTTTTAAGTGCTGCAAAGCGTAAAGATCAAGAAGCAAAAATAGTAGAAGCGCAGCAGAAGTTTGAGCGTGATGGCCAACAATACCAACAAGAATTAAGTGCCGCTAATAATGAAGCTATGGAAGGTTTTTATAATAAAATTAGAGTAGCCATTTCAAAGGTAGCAGAAACAGAAAAATATGATTTAGTATTCCAGAAAGATGCAGCGCCATTTAGTGTTGAATCTCTGGATGTTACTGCCAAAGTAATGAAAGAAATTATGTAGAGCCTTTTACTGGCGATTTGTTTAGGTTTAATATTTATTGTTTTGGGTGTTTAAACTAATGCTTGGAATTATATGAATTTTATAACCACGTACCCCGACTTCTAAGGCTTATGCTCGTGGATGTTGGGGTATTTAAGTATTATTAATACCAGTAAAATTAGCACTTAGACAATTTATTTATATAGAGACATGATTTATGAATGAACCAATAGATATCAATAAAATACTTGATTTATTACCACATCGTTATCCTTTTATTCTCGTTGATAGAGTTTTAGATTATAAAGAATATGATTTTTTAACAGCAATAAAAAATGTGACGATTAATGAGCCTTTTTTTCAAGGACATTTTCCTGGTAGCCCCATTATGCCCGGTGTATTAATGTTAGAATCTTTAGCTCAGGCTAGTGCGATTTTATCTAATTTATCTAGAACACCTAAAGAGGGTCATGAGTTCATGTACTTTTTTGCAGGCATTGATAATGCTAAATTCAAGCAAATTGTAGTGCCAGGTGATCAACTTCGTCTTGAAGTAACTCTTGTCGGTAAGAAAAGGGATTTCTGGAGAATGAAAGGTACTGTTTATGTTGGTGATAAAGTTGCCTGCTCTGCAGATTTAATGAGTGCTGCAAAAGAAATTCCAAAGGAAGATAAATAAGTGATTAGCGAGCATGCAATAATAGATCCTTCGGCCAAGATAGCTGAAGGTGTTTCGATTGGTTCAGGTACTATAATTGGTGCTGGAGTTGAGATTGGAGCTGGGACTTGGATAGGTCCCCATGTTGTGATTCAAGGACCAACAGTAATTGGTGAGAGAAACAAGATATTCCAGTTTTCTTCAATTGGCAATGATCCACAAGATAAAACTTATCACGGTGAGCTAACTAAACTTGAAATCGGTGATGATAATATTATTCGTGAGTTTTGTATGATAAGCCGTGGAACCGCGAAAGGTAATGGAGTTACCAAGATAGGTAATGATAACTTCTTCATGGCTTATGCTCACGTTGGTCATGACTGCGTTGTAGGCAATCATGTTGTTATGGTTAGCTACTCAGCCTTGTCTGGTCATGTTATTGTTGATGACTTTGTAAATATTGGCGCTTATGCTGCTGTACATCAATTTTGCTACGTAGGTGCATATGCTTTTATAGCTAGAGCTACTTATGTAACAAAAGACGTATTACCTTATGTAATGATAGCTGGGCATTCGACAAATGCCTGTGGTATAAATACCGTTGGTCTTCGAAGAGGTGGATTCTCATCAGAGGCTATTGATAACTTACGAAGAGCTTATAAAACTATTTTTCGTAAAGGTTTAACTGTTCAACAAGCTATTGCGGAATTAGAAATAGCGCAAAATGAATGTCCGGAAGTGATTCCAATGATGGATGTCTTAAATAACTCCACTCGTGGTATTGTCAGATAACTATTAATTTATTTTATTTGAGATCCTCTTGCCCTGAGGATCTCAATAATTATGATTGTCTCAAATCTCAAATCTCAAATCTCAAATCTCAAATCTCAAATCTCAAATCTCAAATCTCAAATCTCAAATCTCAAATCTCAAATCTCAAATCTCAAATCTCAAATCTCAAATCTCAAATCTCAAATCTCAAATCT
>JARGPO010000014.1 GCA_029213075.1 Legionellaceae bacterium
CCATTTGATCAATATTAAATAAAGTGGATTGGATAGTAGGGGTATCCTCTAACAAGAATTTTAGTGAATTGTTACCACCAGCTGAAAACACAATATTCCCCTACCTCCGCCTACTTGGTCCGACTTGTTCGGACCATCTAGGGGGAGGGGGTAATGACGTCGCTTAATGCAGCGCTATTAGGCCAAGACCCAACCTATAAATTTTTCAGTCTAACAATTAGATAGTTTAACTTTAATGATCTTGCCCTGTCAGCATATTGCGCAGTTATGAAATTTACTCTTAATTACTAGGTCGTATTTTCGCGATATCTTCATCATCTTTTGTATTATTGGGGTCCTCATCACGGCCCAAGAGATCATTGTATCTAGCTTTGAACTCCTTCTTGTGCTCACTAGATGAGTCATGTGATTTAACAAGGTAATTTTCAGAATTTAAGCTAGCGGTAATAATTTCACGTATGTCATTTAACATTTCTCGTCTAAACTTTTTAGCTTCATCTAAAGTCATAGTGGTCTCATCAAGACTACTATATTTATCTAAAAACTCTGTAATATTTTCAGGAATATTATCACTTTGTATTTGCTTAATTAACGTCTGAGTAAAATAGTTGAACTCACGCATACAATCGAGTTTAACCGCAGTATCGAAAGCATATCCTAGTGTTTCAATTTGACTATAATCTAACTTATCCATCAACATAAACTGTAACTGCTTTTGAGTTTCAAGCTCAAGAAGTTTAATATTATGACAAATATACCCTCTATCATCCTCACCTCCATCGACTAATAGTTCATTAAATTCTCTTCTTGTAGTCTCTAAGTTAGACATTATTTCCATATTGGTTACAGCCTCTACTTCCCTAGATCTATACCCACTAGTAACATTCTTAAATACTTGATTACTTACTCCATAATTTTGAGCAATATTTTGCAATCTAGAATATTCAAAATACTTATTAGTAACTTTAAATGTACAATTTTGTTCCGGATAAAGAAGCTCATCTATATTTTCAAGCTGTTTATCTGATATTTGTAAAAAGTCTCGTGCCCCTGAACCCCAAGTTCTGCTAGTCGGCTTAACATTATCTCTCCCAAGTTTTAGAACTAAAGAGTGTGTTTGTTCTTTAGACAAAGCTTTATTGAACTTTAGTTTATATCCACCTGCTATTTTCTCAATCTTTAATACTTTAAGTTTATGTGGTCCAGTTGTAACTGGATGCCGACTTGGACGACCATCTTTAGTAAATAACCTGGGTTTATTTAAGGCCCCTTCTAAAACCAAGATATTTTTCACCATATCTTGGTTTTCATCACCAAACCTTGGAACCGCCTTGTTAAACTTATCAATTCTTCCTTTAATAATACCCTTAATATTTTTTGCTGAATTAATGAGAGTATAGTGTGCCTGTAGTGATTCTCTTGGAACAGAGGTCGTTTTACTTTTAAGATCTTTTAAAACGTCATCACAATATTGCTGCGCTGACTGAAGCCTCTCCTCACTTAAGGAATCATATTTACTTCTCAAAGATGCATCTTCAATTAAAGAAAAGTTTCTTCCGTTTGTATGTCTAATTCTTGCACCTATTGCTGTAGATGGCGTTTGTCTAAAACTTGAATCAATGTTAAATAGGTCGCGAACATATGGAAAATCATGAGTGATAATTGCCTGATCAAAAACATAGAGAGAACGTCCCTGCAAACCTTTATTTTGGCTATAACCTCCAACTGCGTCAGCATCGCCACACAAATACATCAGCCCAAAAGAGTCACCAAAATCATCAATAAATAAATTCGACTGTAGCCCTTCCCCTATCGGTTTTACACTGGAGTCATTGTGAACAACCTTGCCATCACTTCGTACACTTTCAACCCCGCAAGATACCGTACTTAGCTCCTTCATATCGTCAAATGGTATAAACAAAGCTGGAGCACCTTCATATGAAATCATTGTAGCTGTTGCCGTTTTCAATCCAAAAACATTTTTTGAAAGACCGAGCGCCATAATTTCATTTAATGGCTTTTCTAATTTAATCATAGAATCTGGTGTTAGTTTTACCTTTTCATCATCCGTCTTACCTGCAAGTTCTGACCTAACCTTATTCTCGGAAACTAATAAGACTTTATCAGAAGCCCCCATCCGTGCTGTCTCTTCTCCATTAGCGGGAATAGTATAATAATTGTTTCCTAGAATTGTTAATCTCTGTATTCCTGGATATCTTCTTGTAAGATCTTGATTAAAATCACTATCCGTCACAATTTCTTCGAATCGGACCTGACGTTGATAATAATCGGAGATATTACTAAATTTATTTTCCATAATGTGTTTTTATTTATATATATGATTAAATATAGCAGAATATATTTGGTTTGCATTTATCTCAATATGCGTTTAATATATTCAATATCTTGTTGCATATAAATATTTGTAAAATACTTTAGGAAACAAACATGGCTAATGAAGATAGTGAAGTAGGAGCTCTGCGGTATGACTTATTAATCAAACTATCTGAACGAGAAATGTTTGATGATAAATCTGATGAAAGAATCAGATTTCATATACAACAACAGCAGAATAAAGTTATCTCTTATTCTGATGATATTGATTATAAAAACAAGGCCTACAAAGAAATTTTGACCCAGGCTCATAAAATAAAAGGCCATTATTTAGAGTTGCTTGGATATATAGATTTATATATCCCTCCAACCTTTAGTTTAGAGGCGGCACAACATCGCTATAATGATTGCATTTCTGATTTAGGGCTCAGTGATTCAGACAGTCAAGAGTCTAAATTAATGCGCCCATAAATCAACAATCATATTCTTTTAATCACCTACATTTTTATCAACTTAGAAATGGCGACCAGGCTGGCTCTTGAACATCCCCTTCTCGTGAAGGTAACATTATTCTTATTCGACCATCCACAGATGAAATAGCCAATATTCCTTTATGTTTAATTGTAGTCGCATATAACACTAAGCGACCATTTGGAGAAACTGATGGTGACTCATCCATATCTGAATCAGTTATAACTGTTACCATTCCACTTGCTATATTTTGCACGCCAATATTAAATTGTCGGTCCTCTCTATGCAGCATTACAATAGATTTTTGATTCGGAGTATATGAGGCTCTAGCATTATAATTGCCATCAAAACTAACTCTCGATATTTTGCCACTAGCTAAAGTTAAACTATAAATTTGCGGCGCGCCACCTCTACCAGATGTAAATAAGATTGACTTACCATCTGGGGCAAATGATGGTTCTGTATCAATAGACTCTCCAAAGGTTAATTGTCGCATATTGCCAGACTCTAAGTTAACCGAGTAAATTTTAGGGCTACCACTTTTAGATAAAACTACAGCTAGATTTTTACCATCTGGAGACCAAGCTGGGGCACCGTTTATACCTGGAAAATCAGTAATTAGCCGCCGGTGACCTGTTGCAATTGTCACCACAAAAACTTGGGATCGCTTCTTCTCAAAAGTAACATATGCAATTTTTTTGCCGTCTGGAGACCACACAGGCGACATAATTGGACTTGACGACAGTAGAAGGCTTTGGGCATTATGGCCATCCATATCAGCTACTTCTAGAGAGTATTTCGCCTGTGATCCACCTCGTTTAACTAGTACATAAGCAATATGAGTGGAAAAAACTCCCCTTTCTCCTATCAACTTTAAATATACTTCATCAGAAATATAATGAGATAGAGCACGGAGTTGACTTGATACAACTTGATACTTCTTAGCAAATAGTACCCGGCCCTGGGATACGGAGTCTACAAGTTGAACTGATACTTCAAAGTTATTATCACCAACGGGGATAACTCGACCAGATAGTACATTATCAGCACCGGTTCTTCTCCATGCATCAATCGGTTGCTCACCCTTTTTAACAGTGGATTTAGTTACATTAAATTGACCGGACATTTCTAAGTCATGCCCAATTACATCGACCATTTCCTGCGCTTCATTATTCGTTCCAAAGGGGTTTATCCCAATTGGCAAGGCAGTATTTACCCCTTGGGTTAGCTCAAGATTTACTGCAAATGAATTACTCATAACACTAACTGCGATTGTAAATATTATAATCAATCTAGTGAACACTTCTCTTACCCCCTTGCATTACCTGGTCTAACAGTTAAGCTAATATTTCTAAATAAATTAAACGCATCTGACTCCGCTGGTACTGGCAATGGTGATGCCTTATATATTGCTGCTTCAGCTGAGCGATCGAGAATATTGTCGCCACTACTTCTAATTAGGCTAACTTCTAAAACAGCCCCATTTGGCGCCAATCTTATACGAAACTCACTCGACATTCTACTATTTGCATTTTCAGGTAAAATCCATTGCTGACTAATTGCATTGATAATAAGAGCTTTATACTTATCAACCACTCCTGCCATTTTGGCCTTCTCTAGCGCATTTTTAGCAATTTCCCGTTCTATTTTCTCTTGTTGCTTTTTAGCAATTTCCGCTTTGATTTGTTCTTCTTTGGCTCGTTCGATTTTAGCCAGCTCTTCTATTTCTTTATTTTTTATCTCAGCTATTTTCTTAACTTCAAGCTCTTGCTGTTTTTTTATTTCCTCTTGCTTTGCCTTCATTTCTGCTAAATCTTTTTCATGTTGCTTCTTTCTTTCTGCCATTTCCTTTTTCAGCTTCTGCTCTTCAGCTAACTGTCTTTTCTTTGCCAAGGCTAATTTTAAAGCTTCACGCTTTAGTGCTTCAACCCTTTTCTGTTCAGCTAATAATTTTTGTCGTGATAGAGCGGCTTTACGCTTAATCTCTTTTTGAATATCCAAGTCAGCCTGTTTCTTCCGAGCTTTAATATCTTTTAATCTATTTATTTCTTCCAAGACCTCACTACTATCAATAGTTACAGCCTTAATGGCTTGTTGTTTTTTTTCAGCAACTTCTACAGAAACACTCTTAGCTACTTTATTTCTTTCTGAATTATCCACCACTGGTCTTTCATTAATTTTCTCAGATATTGAGAAAAAAAGGATGGCAAAATGCAATCCTATTGCTAACAACAAAGGCACTCTATAGCTTTTTGAAAGAATCATCCTATATTCTCCGTAGCCAAATTTGTAGAATCAGTTATCAACCCAACCTGCTCTGCACCAGCCTGCTTTAGCATGCTCATAGCAGTTACTACTTTGCCATAGGAAACACCTTGGTCACCTTTAACTAAAACATTGATATCTTGACCAGACTCTTTAGAAATCGCAATCTCAGCCGCAACTCTAACTAATAAATCATCAGCTGCAATTGGTTTATCTGGTGTATCACCAATATTTAAAAAATATTCTCCCGCAAAATTTACTGAGACAATAATTGGCTCTCTATCAGCTCCTTTTAAGGAATCGCTAGCTGCTCTCGGCAAATCAACCGTAACACCCTGTGTCAATATAGGCGCCGTTATCATAAAAATGACCAGTAAAACCAACATAACATCGATATATGGAACTACATTTATCTCTGATATAGGAGACTTACGTCTTGCTTTATTCTTTAACATAAATTACTCCGAATAATCAGTCTGTTCTGATACTAAGGCAACCAACTCTTCTTGGAATAAATCATAGCGATTTAGTAAACCATTTGCTTTTGTTGTGTATCTGTTATAAGCAACTACAGCAGGAATTGCCGTAAACAAACCTAGAGCGGTTGCTATTAATGCCTCCGAGATACCAGGGGCAACCATAGCAATTGTCGCTTGCTGCGCTTGTCCTAAAGCCTGAAAAGATGTCATTATTCCCCAAACTGTACCAAAAAGACCTACGAATGGAGCTAGTGACCCAACCGATGCAAAAACAGGCAAGTGTTGCTCTAACACTTCTGATTCTTTCGCATGAATAATTTGCATACAGCGTTGCATCGGCTCAAGAATAACTTTGCCGTGATTACGCATACGAGTAAACTCTTTAAAACCTGCATGAAAAATAGCCGTTAATCCGTCAATTTTCTCGCGACTTGAATCTATGTCTGAGAATAGTTTATTAAGATCTTTGCTTTGCCAAAACTCTTTAGAAAATTCATCATATTTATTCTTAGCTTTTTTAAAGAAGATAGCTCTTTGGATAATCAAAGTCCAAGAGGCCACAGAGGTAATTATTAAAACTAACATCACAAACTTAACTACAAATCCTGCATCCAAAAAGTAGCTCATAAATCCCGCATGATTACCCATTCTTAATCCCTCCCATAATTTCACTCAATGCCCGTTTAGGTTTTAATAATTTATCCACCGTAACAGCCTGAACCCTTGCTTCTGCTAATAAGGTGTTATCCTGATTAAACATTTTTTGCACTAATTGCAAGGTGCATCCTTTCATTTTTTCGATATAGGTCTTAATTGTCAACATATCATCTAACCGACCAGGAGAAATATAACGTACGTGAACATCTCTAATAGCAAAAAAAGTGTCATATTTAGCCATGGTTGTTAAAGAAATCCCCATTTCTCGAAGTAAATCTGTCCGCGCCCTCTCAAAAAAATATAAATATTTTCCATGATAGATTATACCCATCAAGTCTGTATCTTCTACATATACTCGATATGAACTTAAAAATTCTTTATTACTCATACTTCAACTGAATCCATTGTTAAACCAAAATGTTGATATGCCATTGGTGTTGCAACTCTCCCTCGAGATGTCCGCATTAAAAATCCTTGTTGAATCAAATAGGGCTCAATAACATCTTCTATGGTACCTTTCTCTTCTCCAATTGCTGCGGCAATACTATCAACCCCAACAGGGCCACCTGCAAAGCGCTCAATAACTGCCAGCAGAAGCTTCCTATCCATTATATCAAATCCATGCTCATCTACACTAAGCATATCTAGTGCTTCAGCAGCTATTTCCTGAGTTATAATTCCCTCACCTTTTACCTCTGCAAAATCTCGAACTCTTCTTAATAATCGATTAGCAATTCTCGGAGTACCGCGAGAGCGAAGAGCTATTGAATTGGAGCCTTCAGGCTGAGCCTCAACCTTCAAAAGACGTGCTGACCTATCAACTATTTGAGTTAAGGACTCAACCGAATAAAATTCTAATCGTTGAACAATTCCAAATCTATCTCTAAGTGGTGAAGTAAGAGATCCGGCTCGAGTTGTAGCTCCAATTAAAGTAAATGGTGGTAGCTCCAATTTGATAGATCTGGCCGATGGACCTTCCCCTATCATGATATCCAATTTGTAATCTTCCATTGCCGGATAAAGAATTTCTTCTATCACAGGACTTAGCCGATGTATCTCATCAATAAACAGCACGTCATTTTCTTGAAGATTAGTTAAAATTGCTGCAATATCTCCGGCTTTTTCTAAAACTGGTCCAGATGTCTGTCGAAGGTTGACGCCCATCTCATGGGCAATAATATTTGCGAGTGTCGTTTTTCCAAGACCTGGTGGGCCAAATATAAGAACATGATCAAGTGGCTCGTTTCGACCAATTGCCGCATCAATAAAAATACGCATTTGCATGCAAACATTTTCTTGACCAATATACTCATGCAAGCTTAAAGGACGAATAGCTCTATCTTGTGCTTCTTCAGATGGAGCGGGCTGCATACTAACGATACGATCACTTTCTAACATATTTGATAACACAAGGTGGAAGGTATAAATATATTAACATAGTTATTACTATACGTAACTCGTAGAAGATATAATGCCATTAAAAATATCATGAAATAATCTAACTGATTTTTTCAATAATATTTAGCCTTCTTCGTTCATCATCGCAAATTTGATCATAAAATATTATTAAGTTTTTTCTTTTATTAATTCCTGATAAGGAAATCAACATAAACAAACCAGTATCAAGGCGAATTTGTACTTTTTCATATTCTAACTCCTGACCATTTTTATGATATAAAAACCAATGCTTCTGATAATAAGCTAATTTTAGAATATTCGAGTGTGGGAGTTTAGTTTGACATATGTCTAACATTGGCCAAGCTTGTAGACATATAGAGCCAAAGATATATTTGAATGGTATTTCAGCACAATACATTAATACCAACACAAATAAATTAACAGCCACACCAAAGATTAAATAATCTCTAGATCTATGTAAATTTATTGTTAGATTGGATGATATCAACAAAATGTAGGCTCAATTTATCAGTTGGTTTTTCATATCCCATAAACCACGCATACAAATCAGGATCAGGATTTTGTAGAAACAATTCAAATTTATCACACTCATCATCAGTCATGGAGTTAAGGTGATTTGCTAGAAACTTCTCAAAAAACAAATCTAATTCGAGCATTCCTCGACGACAGTGCCATTTAACTTTGGCTTTTTTTATATCTGAAAGCATCGTAAATTTTAAAATATGTTTATGTAACATGCAGCTTATCATATTATACTATGCAATGTCATAATCTAAGAGATAATTACATGCAATCAAGCCATTTTTTAATAAACAATCGGAACTTCATATATAACTCAGACATTGAAACTGATCTTTCTCTTAAAGAAGGAGAAAACTACATCTTTAAGCTTGAATATTTAGACTGCTTAAATGTTGTCGGTGAAAACGCGTCTGATTTTCTGCAGGGGCAACTCAGTTGCGATGTTATGGAAGTTAACAATAATCAAATGCGCCCGAGCACGATGTGTAATTTGCAAGGACGAGTAACAGCATTAATTGACGTCTTTTTATGGAAAAAATACCATTTACTTCTCCCAAATGACCTATCCTCTAAAGTTCAAAAAGTGTTAAATAGAACCGCTATGTTTTCTAAGGTGAAAGTTGCAAAGGACTCTTCTCTGGTCGTATTCGGATTTTACCTGCAAAATCCTGATGATAAAATTCCTCTATCAGCAAAACTTCCTAACTCACAGTATGATTTTACTAGTCACGAACTATATTGCTGCTATAAAGTTACTGATAATTTATATATATTTATAACCAATAAATCAAATGCTGTTAATTTCCAAGAGGGATTTTCAACGGAAAAAACTCGTGGTGATCTTGCTTGGCATCACTTGTATCTTAATGATGGAGGCATAGAAATATACTCGGACTCATCAGGTGTTTTTCTTCCACATAGATTAGGTTTACAAAAAACCAAACATATTAGTTTTAATAAAGGATGTTATATTGGCCAAGAGATTATTGCTCGAATGCACTACCGATCCAAGTTAAAGCATGATAGGTTTTTGTACACAACCATAACTAGCTCGCAGCTGCATTCTGGACAAAAAATATTTGACGCAAACAGCAAGTCAGAAATAGGCGAGGTCATTGATTTTTCACCTACTCCAAATAAAGGATACTTATTGGCTATAAGTGCTATCCTTGAGCACTCAAATATTGTAACATTTGAAGGGCAAGAAAACGATATACCACATACTCTAACTAGGCTTTAAAACATGCAAATATGGATTGATGGTGACGCTTGTCCAAAAGCTATTAAAGAAATAATCTTCAGAGTTGCAAAAAGGACAAAGGCACCAATAGTTATTGTTGCAAATCACTCTATAACCATACCTCCATCCCCATATATAACAAAAGTACAGGTTGGCTCTGGATTTGATGTGGTGGATAAATATATAGTTGAACACCTGCAAGCTAAAGACTTAGTTATCACAGCAGATATACCTTTTGCAGATGAAGTTGTAAGTAAGGGAGCTTTTGCGCTAAACCCACGAGGAGAATTGTATACTGAAAACAATATTAAACAGCTTTTAGGAAATAGAAACATGAATGAATCGCTAAGATCAAGTGGTCAGATGGTTGGGGGGCCCAGTAAACTTGGCGCAAAAGAGGTGCAGCGCTTTGCTAATGCCTTAGATTCATGGGTCGCAAAAAATCTTAATTAATTATTCTGTGCTCGACCATGACAAGACTTGAACTTTTTCTTGCTGCCACATAGACAAAGACTATTTCTAGATATTTTTGATCCAACAAGTTTGTCGGATGCCGGGAGCATAGTTCCTTGGATATAAAACCACAACCCATCTATCAAAGAAAACTCACTAAGCTCATGGATTTCATGCAGTCTCCCATCATCAATGAGTTTAGCGCTAAACTCAACGAAGCCTTTTTCTTTGGTCTCAAAGTATGCATTGTGAACTTGCAATCCCAACCAAATAACTTTGCTGGCCCATTTTTTTGAATCTTCTACATTATAACCAAGCAAAGCCTTACCTTGCATAGTTTGTTTTATATACTCAGTATTTGCAATTGCATATGCACTATATCTAGATCGCATTAACTTTTCAGGCGTGGATGCTGCTTTCTCACCTAAGATATAAGGTTCACAACAGCTATGAAATGAACTTTTCGAACCACAAAAACAGTCTTGCATAGAAATCCCATAGTTTAAAAAATTAGAATCAGAAACTCTTAATGCTCGTTATTTATTTAAGGTATTAATATAATCATTTGGATGATATTATACCTACAATATTTCCGAAAATAAAACGACTTTTATGCCTGAATTACCTGAAGTAGAAACTACTCTCCATGGAATTAAACCTCATATTCAAGACAGAATGATTAAGCAATTTATCACCCGACAGAAAAAGTTACGCTGGCCTATTCCAGATAATATGCAAGATAACTTAGTAGATAAGAGTATCATCAACATAATTCGCCGTGGAAAATATTTATTGTTTCAAGTACAAGGCGGGACATTTATTATTCACCTAGGCATGTCAGGACGCCTTCGTATTTTGCATGATTATATTCCACCTGAAAAGCACGACCATGTTGACATAGTATTTAGTGGGAATGTTATTTTAAGATACACAGATCCAAGACGTTTTGGGTCTATTCTTTGGGATGATGGTGATGGATTTTCTCACCCCCTTATTAAAAATTTAGGTATTGAGCCATTTGATGACGAATTTACAGGCGACTACCTTTTCAAACTCGCAAAAACTCGCTCTCTTCCAATCAAATCATTTATTATGGAAAATAAAACTGTAGTAGGAGTTGGTAATATTTATGCCACTGAAGCTCTTTTTCAAACTAATATCCACCCCGAAACTTCTACTAAATTAATAAAGCTCGAACAAATGGACTTATTAGTCAAAGAAATACGGCGCATCCTCAAAGTTGCCATATCACAAGGAGGAACAACTCTTAAAGACTTTTTAGGAAGTGATGGCAAGCCAGGATATTTTGTTCAAAACCTCCAAGTTTATGGGAGAACAGGATTAGAGTGCTTTAAATGTTCAACCATTCTAGAGTCTCTAAAAATAGGTCAACGCACAACGTGCTTTTGCCCTACTTGCCAGGTGTAGATTATCCAGTGCACAATAGAGTCTAATACAAAAAATTGCACAAGATAATCACTTATTTATTCTTAAGAACCTCAATCTCTTTGTTTTTTCTATAAAGCTCGTGACGGTCAATTAGCTGGGGTATTACCTGCTCTCTTAGTAATTTAAATGCTACTTCATCTCTAAAAAAGCTTGTTACTCCTATTAACAGATCTCTAATGCGAATCTAAAGCTTAAAAATTAAGCGCAGAATAGATTGTAATATGTGATCAACGACCAGTCTTAAATATAAGGTGTTGTTTTATAGTCTACCGTCGAGTTAAATTTGTAGTAGAAATACAACTTTCAAATTCAGTCAAATCAAAGTTGCTTGATAATTCTTTGCTCGAATCAACATATTCGGACAAAGTGTCATCTGGAATTGTGTTCAAGCAAGAAATTACTTCATCACCTGATTCAAGGAGAATTATTTGATTTTCAAAAGCATAGCGCAAAGTATTGGGATGTGTTTCTTGTTGAGAGGTCATTGAAGTAATAAATTTAATTTGATCATGTGGAAATATATCTCCAAAGTGGGTTTGAATTTGCTCTTGAATATTTTCAAAATGAGCATGATTTGTATGCGAGATCAAGACAAACGTTGTATCTGGATGCTCATTAAGATAAGAAATAAAATCATTTACTCGTACCACTGTTTCTGGCTTGATTTTACACATTGAGTTCCACGCCACTTTAAATTCATTAAGAAGCTCATGTTCTTCAGGTAAACCTGCCGTATTAATGGGAAACTGTACTTGTATCGTTTCTTTCCAAAAATCAAATAAATCACCACCCATTCTCAAATCGTGTAGATGTGTTTTACCACTTTCATCTTTGACGCTTGCTAAAAATTTCCAGATATCATCACCTGTAATATTACTGTGACCATACTTTGCGTAAAATTCGGTTAGATTGGTTTTTAGAGTCGAAATATCTGAGGAAAAAAATTGTCCAATAGAGAATACAACATAACGCATAATTCTAAACTCATAGATTTAAATTAAGCTGATTTTAACATAAAGTGTTATATCCCTTAAAGATGTAAATAAGCAATAGCAATTAATTATATTGAAAGAGTGCCCAGTCCGCCTATAATCGAGTCTTTTTAACCGACCAAAATTAATAAGGATTCAATAGTGGACTGGGAAGTTGAGTTAATATCATTATATTTGTTTGTCTGCAAACATTATCGGAAAAATCTAGCAAATTACTGCGAAAGGTTGACACGTTATGCGGATTTAACGTTTAGCGACGAAGAGGTCATAACCCTTTATCTATAAGGTATTATTGAGGGCCATCATACAATAACAGCGATACATCGATATGCACAAAAACATCTTATGGCATGGTTTCCTCATTTGCCTAATTACAAAGCATTTGACCACAGAATAAATCAAGTGCATGATATTTTCTCACCGTTAGTAGCGCTTATTTGCGAACAGCTCATGAACATAGAAGTCTCAGAGCAACTGGTGGGTCTTACAGATGCCATGCCGATTATTATGGCGCAGCGTGGTAGACGTTTTCATGCAAAAGTCGCACCAGAAATTGCTACAAAAAATGGATATTGTGCCACAAAAAAACTGCATTACTATGGTGTAAAATTACATGCAGTTGCTAGCCGAAAAAAAGGAACTTTACCCATCCCAGTGTGTTTGGGACTTACAAATGCGGGGATGCATGATAGGAAAGCATTTGAACAAATTCTCCCATTTTTGCCAGAAAACATGCAGGCTTGTTACGCTGATAAAGCATATCAGGTTGAAAATGAGCCTGCTCATCAGGAATATCATGTCATGTTGTTCACACCGGTCAAAAAAGACAAGGGACAGACTTATTTAGATGCAGCAGATCAATGGTTATCAACAGCCATTTCACGAGTCCGCCAACCTATCGAGTCTTTTTTCAATTGGATTAATGAAAAAACTGGTATTCAGCTTGCGAGTAAAGTCAGATCTTACAAAGGGTTAATGGTTCATGTATTTGGAAGATTGGCTGCTGCCTTATTCCTCATGCGAGAAAAAATGACAACAGCTTAATTTTTAAGCTTTAGATTCGCATTCTATATAATAAGTCTAACTATTGCTCATTAAATAATGATAAATAGTGTTTGGCTCTATCAGCATATTATCTTCTACGAACAATATTTTCATATCCGTATTTCGTGATAAAAGTTGATCCATTAAGCTCTTAAAATCTGGGGATAAATGATGAATTACAACGAATGATGCACCTGTATTTGTTTGCATATCATCAAAAAATCTTGGATGACCTCTAAAACACCAGCAGAAGCTCCTACTGCAACTATAAAGTTTGGCTCCTTGTGATTTTTTTCATCAATCATGTTAATTATTTTTTTTGGGACGGCATAGAATCATCCTGATTAAGTGTCTGTCATACTACTAAAGTTTTCATGATATTAAGTAGAAACAAACTCACCTATTAATTATTGTATAGCAGCATATTACTTTAATGTTACTTGCTCTTCTTAGAACTAAGAAAATTGCTTATCAATGGTAAAATACTCTCTAGCCATAGCAGTTTTCCACTAAAAAATTCACCAACATCGTCGGTTACATGCTTTATTGAATAGATAACTGCCATGATTTCATTTTTAGATTGTAAAAGCTCTTCCGCTACTTGTGATTTTGCAAAGTCTCGCACTTCAACTAATCCTGCTGCTTGTACTTGATTGGTTTTTTTATTTGCTATCAACAACATAACTATTGAAATAATAACATTTGCCCCGGCTAATACTAAGGTGCTAATTTGTGGGGTTAAGTATCCTAGTAAGGCATAATAAGCACTTACATTTAACAAAATCAAAGTCGACAATAAGGCAAATATAGCTAAGACAATAAACACAATTTGTCTTGATTTTTCACGAACAAGTAAAGTAAGTAACGCTTTCTCACTACGTAAATATAAATTCAATTTACTTTCAAAATTATTGTTCATAATTTTGCTCCATTTCTTTTAGATATCAAACTACCTAGAACAACTCCTAATGAAAAAATTAATAATGATGACACCGGTGATAAGTTCTCATACTCGTTCTTAAGCTGATCTAATATAGAATTTAATATTACTACTGTTTCATCTGCATTCTTCTTAACATGGCTCTTATCGTCAGCCTTGGTATGCGACGTTAATGATTCTTCTTGTGTATTCTTCGAATCAATTTCTTGTTGCAGACGAATATTCTCAACTTCTGCACGTAATATTGAAAGTTCCTTAGCTAGAAAATCATTTCCGCTCATATAAACCCCATGATATTGCCTGTAAAATAATAATATGTGTTGATTATGCACTACTCAGGTTGTAGAGAACAATTTAAGTATAGTTCAAGGTGGTTTTATTGCAATTTCAAACAAACGCTTGTCTATCTTAAGTTTTTGTATACATGCTCAGTTTCTTTAACTAATGCAAGTAGTAAATCAGCTGCACTAATATCTCTACAAAGATTCAAAGACTGTCCTGCCCACATAGACATAAACTCTATATTTCCAAGCTCCCTAGCCCTAGCTTTCATAATTTTAGTTAGTGCATTTTGAATAGGAAAATCGAGGATATTATCTTGTTTACTTTCCATCCTCGAAATAAATTTATTATTCATAGCTCGAGCGAGTCTCCCTGAAAAAGACTTAGTTAAAACTGTACAATCACTAGAACTGTTTAATAGGGATTTTTTATACAAAGGATCAACTCCAGACTCAGTACTAGTTAAAAAAGCTGTACCCATTTGAACCCCAGATGCTGATGAAGACAAAGCATCAACTATCCCCTTACCATCCATAATGCCACCAGCAGCAAAAACGGGTACTGCTACCTCGTTGGTTATATCATCTAGAAGAGTAGATAGCTTCAGAAGGCCACTTTCATAACTTCCAACAAAGGTACCTCTGTGACCACCCGCTTCCCGTCCTTGAGCGATAATAATGTCTAAACCGCTATCCTCTAAAAGACGAGCCTCATTTGTATTGGTGGCTGTGCCAATCAAAATAGTGTTGATCTTTTTAAACTTGTCTATCCAGTGTGACGGTATCACACCAAATGTAGTGCTAAAAACAGGTACATTTTCCTCTAACACAACCTTGATTTGTTCCTCAAATAAAGGTGCATAAGGTTCTGACACTCCTTTCATTGTAATATTTAGCTCTTGGCAAGAGTTATCAATATCTATGCATGCCCTGTGCATTTCATCTGGGCTTACTTGATACCGATTAGGAATAAATAAATTAACAGCAAATGGCATATTTGTAAGTGTACGTATCTTTTGTATTGATTTTCGTATTTCCAAAGGAGACATGTAGGCTGCACCGAGAGACCCAAGGCCACCAGCATTTGAGACAGCGGCAACTAACTCGTCAGTAGTCGCACCTCCAGCCATTGGAGCTTGAATAATTGGGTGCTGTATCCCAAGATAATCACACACCTTCTCACTTTTAGTGTTTTCTATATCCATATAACCACCATAATATTATTATGATAAAAACTGATTTACTATTTATTTAAGCCATCTTCTTCTAAATATCTAACTGAGATAAAACCCTCTCAACTGTATCTACAATTGTTTTAGTTTTATGATCAAACTCTATATTAACCTTGTCATTAATTTGTTTGGTTTTAAAATTAGTTACACGTTGTGTTTCTGGTATTAGATGTATAGAAAAGAGTCCGCGCTTTGGATCTGTTTCGCCAATTGTTAGACTGGAACCATCAATTGCAATAAAACCTTTGGGCAATATATACTTCATCCATAGCTCATCACAATGTATAACTAAGCTAAGATTTTCATTGCTTTTCAATACCTGTGATATAACACCAGTACCAAAAATATGACCAGAAACCTCATGCCCACCTATTTCATCACCAAGGCACATGCTTCTCTCAATGCTAACCATAGATTTTAAAGTTAAATCATTCAAAGTCGTTCTAGATAGAGTCTCCCAAATGGCATGAAATTGAACATTCTCTCCGTTAATGGATACTACTGTTTGACAAACTCCGTCTACAGATACACTATCTCCAACTTTTAATTTATTGATTAATTCAGGGGATAATTGAACTGAGTAATCAAGAAAATTATTACTCCTATTCAACGAGATAACTGGAAATAGACCTTGGGTGATACCTGAGTACATAGATAAAATCCTAATGTAAAAGAGCTTTATATATGTAATCTAGTAAAAAATCAACGAGCATTTAGCATAGCATAAGCTTTCTTTGCTGGTTCAAAATCAGGATGATCAACCAAAATATCCATTAAATCTCTTTTAGCTTGCTCTTCTTTGCCTTCATTTAATAAATTCATAGCGTTGTAATATTTAATTTGTACAACTTCTACAGGCTGACGCTCAACAGGTTTGTGTGTTCTGTTATTTACTGGTGACCTGGCAGATGTAAGTGTCAATTTATTACGTAAAGTTGAGGCATTATCTGCTAACCAAGCTGTCTTGTTTGTTAAATACTGCTTAGTAGAATTTAAGTGTTGTGATAATTGAAAATGGTATGCTACATATAGTAGGGAGATTAAAATACCAAAAGAAATAACAACTATTAAAAGGTTATGTGAAGATTTGTTTGTAGCTGTATGTTTTGAGTTTGCTCGTGATGATGATGGGTTTAAAACACCTGAGTCATCAACAGCACCACTTCTACCCTTAGCGGAATGCATGTTTTTTGTTCTTGAATTTTCTAAGTTGCTCAATGTCTCATTTATTAGACTCATTTCAAACCTCGACTTTTGTGCCATGTTTTAATAATATATACTACAAAATCCTGTGATAAGCTATTCTGAGTGAACTGTTAATTGGTTCTTTGATTTAGAAAATAATTTAATGAATTTTTTCCAAGAGGACTGCTGAACAATAGACTCTGTATCTAAGGCGGCCTTCTTCATTATATCCTTAGTTATATGCTTCACTCCTAGTGAGTAAGCAAGCAACAAAGCTTTATGACAAGTAATATTCACAAGACGTGGAATTCCCCTGGATTTTTTATATAAAACTTTAAGCGCTTTCGGAGAAAAGGTAATGCCATGCTCGCAATTATCTTTAGTCGCCTTAGCTAGGCGATGGAGTATATAGTTTTCTATATCCTCTTTAGGAATAGGTAGTAATGTATATGAAAATGAAATTCTCTGTAGAAAATGATGGAACCCCTCAAGTTTTTCATTAAGAGATAAACCACCCACTAAGATTATTTGACATAGCTTTTCATTCGCACACTCAAAGTTACTAAGTATTTGAATTACCTCAAGCCCTTCTGGACTAATATACTGAGCTTCATCAAATATCAACACAAGTTTTTTACCCTTTTGCTTGAGTTCTAGGGATTTATCATACAACTGCTTTGAAAGATGATTGTTTTGATCACTTTCTTGGTATTCAACCCCTAACTCTGACAAAATTGTCTGTAATAACTCGTTATAAGTAAAGTATGGATTTAATAAATATACTGGATGATAGTTATCAGATATTTTTTCCATAAATAGGCGACACAACAGGCTCTTTCCGGTACCTGTCTGCCCCGTAATCTTGATTATCCCATCATTAATCTGCAATCCTACATTCAAAACATCAAGTGATTGCTGATGATTTTCCAGACTATAATAATATTCTGTATTAGGAAACTGATTAAATGGAAAATCACTTAAGTTAAAATAATCCTGATACATATGCATCTCCCTGCTATTTATTTTTGGCTATTCCATTAACATATAGATCATATGCTTTATTAAGGTCTTTTTTAACGCCATATCCATTTTTATACATCGTAGCAAGCTGTGACCTAGCTAACATATTACCATTTTTATAAGCGTTATCTAACCAGTAAAATGCTTTAGAATAATCAAGACTTGTGCCTGTACCGTTAAAATACATTAGACCAACATGGTACTGGGAATTAGTATCACCTTGCTCCGCTGCTTTAATGTACCATTTGAAAGCTTCCGACGGATTTTGATTTACCCCAATTCCAGAATCATACATTAGAGCAAGTTTTGATTGAGCATCTTTATAACCATTAGTAGCCGCTTTTATATTCCAGCTTGCAGCTTTACTATAGTCTCTATCTACACCTTTCCCAGCACTATACATTTCAGCCAACATATATTGGGAAATCATATTACCATTGCTTGCTGACTTCTCAAATAATTGAGCTGCTTTTTGATCGTTACGCTTTACCCCTTTACCATTTAGGTACATATCAGCCATAACATAAGCAGCTTTTTCATTATTATTTGCAACTGACTTGTTTAACCAATATAGGGCCTTATTAATATCCTTAGGAAGAGAGGTACCCTCTAAATAATAACTTCCAAGTTTATATTGAACATTAGCATTGCCCTTCTCACCAAGAATTTGATAAATCTCAAAAGCTTTTGCAAAGTTCTTAGTTACACCGTCACCAACTTCATATTTTCTCGCTAGTTTATATTTAGCAAATAAACTACCACTACGAGCTGCTTGCTGATACAATTTTGCCGCCATTTCTGGGTTAGCAGATGTACCAAGACCAGCATCATATAAGCGGGCTAATGCTAGCTCTGCTTTAATCTGGCCATTACCTAATGATGAATAACCATTATCATATGCTTTCTTATAATATTTGAAAGCAGCTGCGTTATTTATTGGCATGCCTATGCCAGTTTCGTTAAATAGACCCATCTCATATTCAGCGTAGACATTTCCACCTGCAGCAGCTTTTTCAAACCAAGATACAGCCTTCTCAGTAGATTTTTTAACTCCAATGCCATTTTGATACATAACGGCCAAACTATACTGAGCATCATTTTGTCCCTCTTTTGCAGCCAACAAATGCCAATCAAATGCTTTTAAACTATCTTTTTTAACACCTTTGCCATATTTATACATTAAACCAAGGTTATATGCCGCTATTGCATTTCCAGATTCAGCAGCACTTGTATATAACCGGTCTGCTTTTTCAAGGTTATTTTCAGCCTCATCATCAGCTTCATAGATAAAGCCAAGAGCTGCTTTAGCTGTAACATTTCCTAGGTCGGCAGACTTTTCATACCATTTAATAGCTTCTGCTATATCACGATTAACACCAATACCCAGTTGATATGCATTACCAAGCAAATATTGTGCGAATGGATTATTTTGTGCTGCAGCTCTATCATACCATGCCTTAGCTGCGACCTCATCGCGGACTACCCCAAGGCCATGCTGATACATATAACCAATTTTCACTTGCGAAGATACACTTCCTTGTTCAGCTGCCTTTTGATATAAATTTGCAGCCGCTGCTATAAGAGAAGAAGACTTATTGGTAGTCACATAATAATCAGCCAAGTATGATTTAGCTCTTATATTATTACCCTTAGCAGCTTTTTTAATCAGTTCAATTGTATCGCTATTCCCTTTACTACTCTTAGTTAACAAAGCTAAATTATACTCAGCCAGAGAATATCCTTGCTGTGCTGATTCTTTAATAAGCTTAAGACCATGCTCTTTGTTTTTAGTAACCCCTCTCCCGAGATACATGTAGGTTCCAAGAACAAATTCAGCTACCGGGTTTTTAGCATCAGCAGACTTTTCATACCATGATATAGCTTGGGTTGTATTTTGTTGAGTTCCAAGGCCTTTATCATACATAAGTGCTACTAACAAACATGAGTCCGCATCACCTTTGTATGCTGCTTCATTTGCAATTCTAAATGCCTTAGCTAAAATTTCTCTATTTCTACTCCTTTGTAAATAATGAGTAGCTAAAACTTTTTGGGCTTTAGAGTGTCCTTGTAGTGATGCTTTTTGATATAGCTGAAAAGACTTGCTTAGCAACTCACTTATTACCGCATTATCAGCTGAATCTTGAGCATCTTCTGCATACATTTGTGCTAAGTTATATTGAGCTCCTGCAACCTCTTTATTAGCGGCTTGCAAATAGAACTGTTCGGCTTTCACACGATCTTTAGGTATGGTTTCAGATGAACCATGCCCTTTATATCCTCGCTCATAGAAGGAGGCCAACACATATTCAGCATATGCGTCACCTCCAACTGCTGCGGAATTTAACCAATATAGACCCTCTTTAACATTCTGTTTAACTCCATCTCCATTTAAATACATAGTAGCCAAATTGAATTTAGCCCTATTATAATCTTGCTTAGCAGCACTTAAATACCAATCAGCGGCCATTCTTTTGTCTTGAGCCACACCCTGACCGGCCTCATACATTTGGGCAATTTTAAATTGTGGTTTTGCATAACCATGCTCAGCTTCTTTCATAGTCCATTTAAAAACTGACTGTGCCTTGTTAATATCGTGTGACTCACTTGCCAAAGAATACTTTAAAGTTACTTTTTCACTAGATGGTATGGTACCTAGTTTACGTTTCTTTCGAGATTCACTCTCAGAAATCAAATCTGCAACAGATAGTTTTTGTGGATTTTCTAATGAGTATTTAGTATTGAAAATTTCATGTTTAGATATAACAGGTTTTTTTGGAGTAATTAATTGTACTTCTTCACCTTCATAATTACTTTTTTGCTGGCTAACAAGTAAAGAGTCAAGTTGCTCTTTAGATAAAACATCGCCATTTTGTGCCGCTTTTTTCAACCATGAAATAGCTAGCTCTCGATATTCTTTATTGTCATATTGTAGATATAATTGGGCTAATGCTTGCTGAGACTTAATGTAACCTTGGTCTGCTGATTTGGTGTACCAAGCTATTGATTCAGACAAATTATGTTTAACGCCAAAATTACCTTCATACAACCTACCAAGATTGTATTGAGCTTCAAGATTTCCTTCGTTTGCGGCTGCGGTTAACCATTCCACCGCTTTTTGTATATCTGCAACAGAAGCATGATTGGCTATATACAACATTGCCAGTTCTAGTTTTATTTTTTGGTTACTTGCCATGGATTTAGAAGCGGACTCAAGCCAACGTAAAGCCTTAGAAAGATCTTTTTGAGTTCTTTCCCCATCATAGTAGATTTTACCAAGTTTATACTGAGCTTTACTATTACCACTTAATGCGGATTTTTCTAACCAACGTATAGCATCTGCGGTTTTCTCTAGACCACCACTTTTTAAATATAAGACCGCCAGTTGATACTGTGCCTGTGAGTTTTGATTCTTAGCCGCTTTTTCTAACCAATATATAGCTTGTGAATCATCCTTATGTACACCATATCCATATATATATGCATAGCCGCTGTATAATTGTGCGTCAATATTTCCTTGCTCAGCTGATTTTTTGAACCATTCGAGCGCTATAGAAGAACCATTTTTTTGATTAAGATAATATTTGGCAAGATATATTTGTGCAGGTTCATAACCTTCAGCGCCAGATTTTTTAATTAACGATAAGCCATCTTTTTGATTTCTACTAACACCATAGCCATTCATATACATTTTACCTAGGTAAAACATAGCTTGCTTATCTTGCTGATTAACTAAAACTTGCAAGGCCTTGCTTGCTTTAATATAGTTCCCACTATAGTAATCTGCCATATATTCTGCAGATGAAGCAATGGCCCCAATTGGGGTAAGCATACATATTAACTGTACAATAGTCCTTTTCATGACACTCCCTTATGCTTATATCTTTAATAGAAGATAACTCAAATACTAGAAGCAAGCTATCCGTCTACACATCTGAATATTAATCAATATATCATCAAAAAAAAGTTTTCATAACAACTCTAGCACTATTGAAGATAAAACTTCAAGATATATACAAAATATATATTTATCTAGTATATAGGACAGATTTACTCATCTTACACACGTCAAAGACACAAATATTTCAATATTATTTAAAAAGATAAAGGTTTCGCCAAGATGTTTTACTTTATGCTTGCAATAGTAGCTGATGTGGGATCTGTTTCATCCTGACTTAATAAACAAAATCCACGGGTATTATCATTTGATATAAAACCCGCTATCAAGTCACTTTTTTGGTATGCAACTTTCAAAAAAAAGTCCATTTTTGGTGTGGGAATATTTATTTTCCATGCGTCATCGTTATTTTTATCTACGCTAATAAACTGCGAAACCGCAAATGATTTGCCTTCCGAGTCAAATAATCCAGCAATAGTGTCTTGAAGAGATGATGAGTCAAAAACTCTCATTGCATAAAGACCTTTTCCATCATCAAGCGTACAAAGCAATCCTTTTAAATGCTGCAAAGAGTTTGGATGCGTTACCCAGACTTGTCGAAACCAAGTATTCTTAGCTGTTACAAATTGATCTTTCCCATCCTTTTGAACTCTAATATGACCATTCAATTGACCGGCTTGCACAACCTCAAAAGATAGGCCATCACGAAAAAAATTAGTAACCGGTGCTTCTTCAGGACGTTTCAACATATTCACTTTAAAGTTAAAATTATAGGAGTTGTTTCCTTTATAACCAAATACCCAGCTATTTGTAATATTATTAAACCTAAGAAATGTATTACCTACCACCCAAGGAAATTCTTCAGGGTTTTGTATTTTAGAAGTACTCTCTTCATGAAAAATAATTTTTTTTGTTTGAAAATCAAAAATGGCTACTATCGCTAGAAAATCGTTTTCATTACGTTGCATTTGAAACAAATAATTATAAAACTCACCAAACTCATTTTCTACCATTCCAGAAAAAACCCAACTGGCGTGCTTTAAGTTTGTAGGGATATGTTCATTTTTATCTTGCCTCACATCTGATGCATATATGTTAGAGGAAGTAATAATAATTGAAAAAAATATAATATTTTTCAAGATATTTTTTAAAATTATAATCACTATTAATTTCTCCGTATGTCCAATTTGTTTAGAAGACTATCCCAAAAGGCATCACTAAGTATCGCATCTACCGGTAGATAATACATACTCTCAGTCGCAAAGCTCTTACACTTTACAGCATCTTTTTCAGTCATAACCACATTTTTTTCAATATTGATGAAATCTTTTTTTTGAAACAAATAATGGTCCGGGAATTTATATGTTTGAAAAGATATATCTAAGGTTTTCAAAGTTGTGAAAAATCTCTCTGGATTACCTATTCCCGCCACTGCAGCAATAGGACTATTAATACTGTCCCACGACACACTCTTGCCACTTGTAATATTTATTGGATCACTTGGCACCAGGTCCATTTGATAAATAGGATAAGAATTATCAATGTTTTTTATAAGTGCACCATTACTAATAACAAAATCCACCTTTTTCAAACGACGAGGATTTTCTCGAAGTGGTCCAGCTGGTAGGCATAATCCATTCCCAAATACTCTAGATCCATCTACAACAGCAATCTCCAGTGTACGCCCCATTGCATGATGCTGTAAACCATCATCACTAATAACCACCGAAACATTGCCGTTATCAAGCAAATATTGTACTGCCTCAGATCGATTAGGTGAAATAACTACTTTACAACCTAACCGCGATGATAATAAAAACGGTTCGTCCCCTACTAATGCCGGGGTATCATCAGCCGAAACTTCGTGAGGAAATTTTTTTATTTTAGAGCCATATCCACGGCTGACAATACCTACCAAAAGCCCCCTATTCATTAGTTCTTTTGCTATTGCCATTACAACAGGAGTTTTACCAACTCCCCCGACTGAAATATTTCCAACAACTATCACTGGAACAGGAAATTGACTATGCTGAAATTTTTGTAAATACATGCCCCTAGAAAAAGCAACAAACTGATATATGATTGAAAAAGGCCACAACAACCACCGTAAGGGATTTTTTCTATACCATAATGAATCTATGATTTTCACGAAAAACTGTTTCGATTTATGCATAAATTACCTGCTAAAATTACTAGGTATTCAGGCAAAAGCGCCTTCATCCTCCAGTGACATATTTTGCACTTGATACAGCTGTGTGTAATGCCCACCTTTTTTCAATAATTGCTGATGAGTACCTACTTCAACTATCTTTCCATGTTGGAGAACAACAATCTTATCTGCTCCCTTAATAGTGGAAAGTCTATGAGCTATTACCAATGTTGTGCGGTTTTTCATTACATGCTCTAAGGCAGCTTGAATATATCTCTCCGATTCATTATCTAGGGCAGAGGTTGCCTCATCCAGGATTAAAATTGGCGCATCCTTCAAGATAGCGCGTGCAATGGCAATTCGTTGTCTTTGTCCGCCAGAGAGTAAAACTCCATTTTCTCCTACAACAGTATCATAGCCATTTTCAAGTTTTTCAATAAAGTCATGAGCATAGGCTAATTTAGCTGCTTTTATAACACTTTCTCGACTTGCATTAAAATTTCCGTAAGATATGTTATTCGCAATGCTATCATTAAACAAAGTAACATTTTGAGTAACCATAGCGAGGTTTTTGCGCAAGCTTGCTATGGAAAACTCACATATATCTACGTTATCTATTTTAATACTACCAGACTTTATATCATAGAAACGCGGGAGCAGACTTGCAATTGTGGTTTTCCCGCTTCCAGAGTGACCTACTAACGCCACTGTTTCACCAGCGTTAATATGAAAATTTATATCAGATAAGACTTGTTGGCCGTTTCTATATGCAAAAGTAACCCCCTCAAAAGAAACCGAAGAAGAGAGCTTATTAGGCATGGTTTTACCATGAGCAGATTCTAACTCATGATCTAGGAGTAGAAATACACTTTCCGCACCAGCCAAACCACGCTGAATAGTGGCGTTTAAAGTAGTTAGAGTTTTTAAAGGTTTGATCAATTGTAACATTGCGGCAATTATAGCTAAAAATGAGCCAGCTGTTACCACAATAACTGTTGATAACTTAATAGATACAAATATAATTAACGCTATACCAATAGCAATAATAGCTTGAACTGAAGAAACATTTATTGCTTTGCTAACGGCTACTTTCATATCATTGCGTCGAGACTCTTCCGTAGCTTTTTGGAATTTATCTACTTCATACTTCTCACCACCAAAAATACGTACTACTCGATATCCTTCAATAACTTCAGCAGCTATTTCAGTAACCTTGCCCATGGTTTTTTGTACTCTATGACTAACTCGACGTACTCTCTTATTAGTGAAATTTACAACTATACCAATGAAAGGTATGGTAATTAAAAACATCAAGGATAACTGCCAGCAAATAACCATCATTACCGTTAATAAGCCGATCACCAAGCAAAGATTTTGAATAAAGTCAGTCAAAGCGTCAGCGCTTACTTGAGCTACTTGTTCAACGTCATACAAAATTTTAGAAAGAAGTTGTCCAGAAGTTGCCTCATCATAGTAATCAGATGGCAATTGAATTATGTGTTGAAACACTCTCTGACGTAGTACATTAACCACTGAGCGAGCAACCCAGGTCATGCAGTAGCTACCAGTAGAACTAACTAAACCACGTCCTGAAATACCAAACAATATTATCAGTGGAATACTACCAACAAAGTCCATATCAATATTGATAAGTCCTCTATCAAGAAATGGCCGCAACATGTAGGTTAGACCTGCATCAATTCCTGAATAAATAATATTGGCAAAAATACCTAGCAATAAAACAGGCCAAAATGGTCTGACATATTTAAATAACCGTCGGTATAGAGAAAAGGCTTTTCCAGGTGGTTTAGTTTTTTTAGATTTCATTAGATGACTTTATCTACTACAAATTTTTAACTCCAAATTGTACTATCTATTTACCCAAAGAGCCAACTAGTTATGTTATTTTTGTTGTAAATAATGATTTATATAGATTAATATTTCGTTTTGCGCTACAAATAGATATTTAGTACTATACTTTTATTATAAGTGAAAATTGTTTAGGTTAACTATGCGGCTCCTAGTTTGTGCTACAATCAACATCCTATTCGTAATATCTACCATTGCTCACGCAGATGACAATTTTTATTGCGCGAGGAATCATGCCTATATCGAAGTTGGTATGACTAAATACCAAGTTATGTCTGCATGTGGAAAACCTTCAATGATTAAAGCATCTGGTAATGCTGTTGTGAGGCAAATACCCGTAACTCAAGTAATGTATACAAGCTTAAATAAAGGTGCCGTTTTTTTCTATCCAGGAATTGACCCATTGTATACTATGTTTAGTTTACCTAGTGGTTCAGTTGGTAATACAGTTGAAATTGACATTATTAAAAACCAAGTGTCTTCTATTAAGATCAATGGTACAAGCAGTAATGCTCTTAGTGTCTGTAAAGATGGAACGGTACAAATCGGTGACGACCTAACTAAAGTTTACAATGCTTGCGGCCCACCAGACAACATAAACAACACATATGTAAATAAATCATTACCCAAAAGTGTAAAACCTGAAGTGTGGGAGTACCAAAGTGCTAACTACCAACCAGGATTTACCTTGACATTTGTTAATGGAATATTACAATCCATAAATTAATAATTCTATAAGGGTAAAACACCTATGAGCGAAACAATAGATGATCTAACCATCGCCTTTTCTGAAGATGATGTTGAAAAAACTCGTGAACTAGATAAATGCATTCTTTCTAAAGGAGCCTGGACCACAATAATGTTTTGCTATCAGGACTGGGATAATAGCAATCAATGCTTTGGACCAATAAAATATTCTATTCGACGCTACCAAAAACGTAATGATCAGTTCTGGCAAAAATCAAAATTTAATATCTCTAGCGAAGCTCAAGCAAAAAAAATAATCGAGGCATTAAGTGGCTGGATTGAAACCCCACCAGAAAATTAATATTTGTAATCAAGCACAACATGACATAACTAGATATAGTAAGGGAGCTCACAATTAATAAGATACCCTGTAACGCTCCCTAAGTACTGTTGTGCTATCTGATTTTACCCATCAAATAGATACCGAGCAAAGCACATAAAGAAGTTGGCCCAATCGCGGCAATGATAGATGAAAATTGATATATCTGACTTAATGATCCAAAAAACCTATTAGCAATATAGAATCCGAAACCAACTGTTGCTCCTAACAAGAGTTTGGATCCCATTGTAGAGGAACGCAAAGGTCCAAAAATAAAAGGGATAGCTAGCATCATCATTACAACTGTCGTAAATGGCTGAACTATTCTCTGCCAATAAATTAGCTGATAATTTAAAGTTGTTTGATGAGTTAATTTTTGATTTTTCAAAAAACTTTCTAATTGTAAGAATGTCATTTCATCAGGCTCATTTGCGCTCATGTTCAACATCCTTGGGTTTATATAAACATCCCACTTTATTTTATCTTTATAGCTAACACTTGTAGAGTCATCATTAATATTTGTTTGATCAATATCACAAGCTTCCCAAATGTTATTAATAAAGTTTGCATGACCTATATGCCGCACAAATGTCAGATTGTTCTGTGAGTCAAAGTGAAATTGATGAACGTTCTCCACTCTTAATTTCTTACCAGGAACAACGTTTTCAATAGCAATGAAGTCGTTATGATATCTCATCCAAGTACCTCTAGATGTACGTAAGCTTTGACCTGCTGTTATAGATTGCATTTTATTATCATTTGCCAATAGAACGAGCTTAGGAAAAATAGACTCACCAAGGACCGTTACTATTAAAATTAGAACCAATGCTACTTTCAGTATAGTCAGTGTTATTTGACCAATAGACATGCTTGCAGCTCTAATAACAACAAGCTCATTGTTGCTTGCCATAATACCAAGACCTATTAAACAACCTAACAAGCTCGCCATTGGGAAAAAAAGATACACCTGATAAGGCATCGTCATTAATACAAATGTTAATGCTTGTAATACTCCATAATCACCTCGACCAAGATCCCCTAGCTCATTAACAAATAAGATAAATATTTGTAGACCTGTCAACATACAAATGACCATCACAATAGAGGACACAACTGTTTTAGTAATATATCGATCAATCAACAGCATTTACACACCTCTATTTCTCCAGATTAACCCAAGCCCTAAAAAAGCAACTAACAAATGCAACCACCACATCCCTATCCAGAGCGGAACTTTTCCTGCAATAATCCAGTCTCTAGCAATAAACATAAAGTTTGCGTAAATGACACAAATAATAATTGCTGGTAATATTTTTGCATATTTTCCACCACGAGGATTAACCCTACTTAATGGAACTCCAACTAGTGTAAGAGCAAAAATCATTAAAGGAATTGAAATTCTCCACTGTAATTCAGCTGCTTTTTTTAAATCGGGATTATTCAATGGCCATAATTTTGATAAAGGAACAGTTCTTATATCATTTTTAACAACCACATTTGGATTTGGTAGCCTAGAACGATAACTTTTAAATTTAGCAACTTGATAATTGGCTTGACCTGGTACGCCCTGATACTTTTTCCCTTGATGTAAAATTAAATAATCTGTATCAGTGTTTTTTATTGACTCAATGGAAGCTTTATCAGCCCAAATGATATCCCACTGCTGTTTTCCTTGCACTAGCATCGAGCGAGCAACAAAAATATTCTCTGCCTTAGTATGCTTAGGATTCATCGATTCCACATAAAAAACATCCCTACCACCACTAATCGCTCTAAACCTTCCTGGCACTATAGTTTTAATCATAGTTTTAACGCCGCTTGTTTGTAACAACTTTGCTCTTTTGTAGGCAATACTGGGGTTTGTCCAAATCATACCAGCAGTAAAAATGGCTACAAATAAAGCCATAATCAGGCTATATAGCAAAAGCTTACCTGTTCCAAAACCACATGCACGCATTACAGTCATTTCACTATCAGCATACAAACGACCATAGGCTAAAATAAGAGCAAAATAAAAGCCAAGAGGAAGTAGAAGACTCAATAAATTTGGCAACTCAAGTACCATAAGTTTCATAACCAACATTCCAGGAATAATCCCAGTCGCAGCACGATTCAAATAGATGACCACCTGATTACTCATAAATATTAAGAGTAAAATACTAGTCAGAGCTATTAACGTAATAAAAACTTCTTTAGCCAAATACCTAAATATCAACACAAAATTAATCTCATTCTTAGATTATTAATCTCAACTAGCTCTAATCTTACCATGCGTTGATAAACAAATAACACCGAGTTCTTTAAATATTTGCATTTAGCATGCTCAAACAAATTATATATTTGAAATACAATTGATATTCAATTTTAGCTTTGTTATTTTAACTCTTGATATTAATAGGGACATATTTAAAAAATGACAGTAAGTCAGCGTACTTCAGAGAACAATATAAATTTAACTATCAAAGAATATCTAAAGAATTCACTCTTTGTTACGCTATGTTTTTTTTCAATTATAAATTCCTCTGACGCAGCACCCATTGAGCTAATTAAATCAAGCATAAAATTTATAAAAGAAAATATAACCATAGATTTAGCATTATCTGGTGGTTATAGTCAATTACAAGATGCTGATAACAACACCGGTCAAAATGGATTAATAAGACTTGGTATAGGTTCAAGTTGGAATTTTAATGAGAAACTTCAATTTGGCAGTGAGCTTGGCTTTCAAACAGGAACACAAATGTTACTAACTGATGAAAGCACAGCAATTTTAGGGCCTGGTATTCTTCCGGTAACCTTGCATGTAGCACCACCAGTTGATCTTCTATTAACAATGAAAGTCGTAGCTTATGGTCCGGTTTTCATACAAGCCAAAGGTGGGTATGCACATCAAAGCTTATCTGTGAATGGCGCAGATGTGACTACAAGTCATATCTGGATACCAGAAGCCCAACTAGGAATGGGATTAAATATTTCATCAAAGAGCAGGCTCTCTATTTATTATCAGAGATTTTTTGGGAAGAAACCAATATTAACTAATCTAGATGAATCGACTGGTGTTTCCTACTTAAATAATTCACCCACTATGCAAGCCATCTTATTAACTGCTGAAATAACTTTATAATGAAACCAAATAAACTAAATAAATTACTAGCCTTATCATTTACAATACTAACAAGTAAGGCAATATACTCAGCCCCCATTGATCCAGCCGACTGCCTAAGAACTTTACCCATTGGTAAAAACGGAGTTAGTGGAGCTGAATTAAGGAAAGTTCTAAACTGTTTAATAACAAGTAAAATAGGTATAACAGGAGCAACTGGTGCAACAGGAGTGGGAATTACTGGTGCAACTGGCGCAACTGGAACTCAAGGAACAACTGGAATCACAGGTGCAACTGGCGCAACCGGATCTAAAGGAACAACCGGAATCACAGGTTCGACTGGCGTAACCGGAACTCAAGGCACAACCGGAGTTACAGGTGCAACTGGCGCAACCGGATCTCAAGGCACAACCGGAGTTACAGGTGCAACTGGCGCAACCGGATCTCAAGGAACAACTGGAATTACAGGTGCAACTGGCTCAACTGGAGCTCAGGGAACTACTGGAGTCACAGGTGCAACTGGTTCAACCGGAGCTCAAGGAACAACCGGAATTACAGGTGCAACTGGCGTAACCGGATCTCAAGGCACAACTGGAATCACAGGTGCGACTGGCACAACCGGAACTCAAGGAACAACTGGAATCACAGGTGCAACTGGCGCAACCGGATCTAAAGGAACCACCGGAATCACAGGTGCAACTGGCGTAACCGGATCTAAAGGAACCACCGGAATCACAGGTGCAACTGGTTCAACCGGAGCTCAAGGAACAACTGGAATCACAGGTGCTACTGGCTCAACCGGAGCTCAAGGAACAACTGGAATCACAGGTGCAACTGGCGCAACCGGAGCTCAAGGAACAACTGGAATCACAGGTGCAACTGGTTCAACCGGAGCTCAAGGCACAACTGGAATTACAGGTGCAACTGGCTCAACCGGATCTAAAGGAACCACCGGAATCACAGGTTCGACTGGCGCAACCGGAACTCAAGGTAACACCGGAGTTACAGGTGCAACTGGCGTAACCGGATCTAAAGGAACAACTGGAATCACAGGTGCGACTGGCACAACCGGAACTCAAGGAACAACTGGAATCACAGGTGCAACTGGCGCAACCGGAACTCAAGGTAACACCGGAGTTACAGGTTCAACTGGCGCAACCGGAGCTCAAGGAACCACCGGAATCACAGGTGCAACTGGTTCAACCGGAGCTCAAGGAACAACTGGAATTACAGGTACAACTGGTTCAACCGGAGCTCAAGGCACAACCGGAATTACAGGTTCAACTGGCGCGACCGGATCTCAGGGGGCCACTGGAACCACAGGTGCAACTGGAATCACAGGTGCGACTGGTTCAACCGGAGCTCAAGGAACTACTGGAACCACAGGTGCAACTGGAATCACAGGTTCAACTGGCGCAACCGGATCTAAAGGAACCACCGGAATCACAGGTTCAACTGGCGCAACCGGATCTAAAGGAACCACCGGAATCACAGGTTCAACTGGCGCAACCGGATCTAAAGGAACCACCG
>JARGPO010000015.1 GCA_029213075.1 Legionellaceae bacterium
TTGCCCTGACTTGTTCAGGGCATCCAGTCAAATTGATGTTTAAACTACTGGATGGCCCGAATAAATCGGGCCACGTAGGCAGGGACATATGTTGGTTACTCTACAAAAAATATGTCCGCTGACTAATGGGTGGTGCTATACGTGTTTATTTAATTATATTCTTCAAGTATAGTTTAAAATACATAAAAACAAAAGATTCATCATGTTGACCTTGTTTAGGGCTCTTAATTTACAAAATCACGCTTATGGACCACCCGGATGAACCGTGTGGTGTAGGCTTTAGTACAATGTGGAATAAGCCATAGTACCATGTGGTATAGGATTTAATTACACATAGGGGATGAGAGAATATTGTTAGTACGATATTTATTATTCACAAACTGATAAATTAAATAAGGATAATCCATATAAACCTTTTTGAAATGAATTGTCATGAGTTGTTTCGCGACCAATAATTCTAATTCCAATAGCTTGTATATCACTTGCATCAATTTTAGGGGAATCGGGAAAGTGTTGCCCTCGATAAGTAGATGTGAAGTTTTGCAGAGGAAATTTATAAGTTGTTTTTTTATTACCAGTAGTAAATTTTTGTTGGTATGTGAATTTTTCTTCTCTAGAAGTGGAAGTTTCAATAATTAATTGAAATACAACGGGACTTTCTTGAAGGCCCATAGCTGTTAAACATAGGGTTTGATTCGAATCTAAACTTATTTTTATAGGTATATACACACTAACAAAGGCAGCTCCATTAGGTTGTGGTTCAAGAAAAGCAAAAAAATAATGTTTTCTTTCTTTGATGCCTACCTGGTAACTTAAGTCACCATGAGACTTACCTTGTGACCTCTCCGTTGAATCTGTCACCACATAATGAGTTTTAAGAGGATCCTGAAAGTTAATAATTGTTTGACTCATAGATAATCCTGAAAAAAATACGCCAAGTATCAAAAAATATTTGCTAACCATCATGCATAGATCCAAATAAAACCATTTAAATAAGTTGCAAACAATATCCACAATAAATATGGCAGAAGTAAAAAAGCCATTTTTTTGTTGCCATTATATAGACTATAAATTAAAACAGTAGTTAAGATTGTCATCAAAATAATAATTGTGAAGCCCACCCCCACCCAATGGAAGCTAAAAAACACTGGGGACCATAACCAATTTAGAACCATCTGGGAACTATAAGTTGTTCGTTGCAATATCTTGGAATGACCTTCGGTTGTGAAAATATTTACTCCTATAATAGCAAGCAGTATATACAAAACAGTCCACACTATACCAAAATATATATCTGGTGGAGTTAGTGATGATTTTATTAAGTTATGATACCAAGGATCAATGTTAGCCTTTGTAATAAGGCCCATAACATATCCAATAGCCTGGAAAGCTACTATACATATAAAAAAATAGAAATATTTAGTTCTAGCTTGGCTTCCATCATTTTTTTTCATTTTTGACCTTAAATCATTATCAATTTAAATAGTATAGGATATTTAGCTACTATCCACCTCCCTTCTAGCTAATTTAGTGTAATTTATTAAAAAAAATGATATAAGTAAAATTAAAAATATTTATTTCTTACATTAGGGTTTCTTATGTCTCTTGATACAATTACTCTACAATGTTTTTTAGCTGTTTCAGATACACTAAGTTTTACAAAAGCAGCCCATCGAGTTGGTCGGACACAGTCGGCTATTAGTCAGCAAATATCAAAACTTGAAGGAATAATTGAAAAACCCTTATTTAATCGAGGCCGTGAATTAAGTCTAACCTCCGACGGAGAAATATTTTTAGGTTATGCAAAAAGAATTTATGAATTACATAGAGAGTCTCTCGACCTATTTAAGGCTCCTGAATTAGAGGGAGAGCTACATTTTGGTCTACCGGAGGATTATGCAAGCATTATCTTATCTGATGTCCTAGTCGACTTTTCAAGGCTTCATCCACGAGTAAAATTAAATGTTGAATGTGACTTAACTTTAAACTTGATTGATAGTTTTAATGAAGGGAGTCTTGACTTAATATTAATTAGAAATAATAAACCCATGAAAACATCTAAAGGAATTAATGTTTGGGATGAACCTGTCCATTGGATTGGAACAAAAGACTTACTAAACCATTTGAATGAAGACAAAACAATCCCTCTAGTATTATCACCCTCACCTTGTGTTTATCGTGGTAACGCTATTGATTCCCTTAATAAACATAATATCCGTTGGCGACAAGTGTACAGCAGTCCAAGTTATACAGGTAAAATGGCTGCTGTAAGAGCAGGATTAGGAATCACAGCCATACAAAAAAGCATGACCCCTAGCTATTTAGAGATACTAGAATCAAAATTCCTACCAACTCTAAATAACATTAATATTTCTTTATTAAAAAAAGAAAAAACCAATAAGATAGTCGAGTCACTAGAGTTTTTTATCTTAAAAAACCTACGCTCTTATTAGGGTCTGTTGACAATTGGTGTCACGGCCAAAAACCATGCTAATTTGCCCAAATTTCAGCTTGAGTTCGTTAAATAGAGATGGCTATTCGCCTCAATCAAGTTAAAATTTGTGCTAAATTATCCTGACTTTTGACTCGCGCACCCAATTGTCAACAGACCCTAAGATTTTAAATAATAATAAAATTGGTAGTGACTCAAATTGGTTGTTAATGTAAACTTAACATTTTAAAATTTTTCAAAGGAATGAAATAAGTGGCGGTGGTTTTCGTAAAATGTCCTTCATGTAAAGAAGATAATGTCATTAAGTTCGGTACAAATGCAGCTGGTAAACAGCGATATAAATGTAAAAATGGAGGTTGTGATAAAAACAC